>NZ_CAMVPU010000077.1 GCF_947169445.1 uncultured Butyrivibrio sp.
TTCTACAAGGTGGAAGTTAGTCTTACAAAGTGGAATTAACTTTTACAATTGACCTTATACTAGTAAGACACAGAAGGGTAAAAGGTGCCACATATGGAAGAAAACATCTTTAAACAGGAACAGAATCATTTAACGAAAACCTACGACAAGCTCCTTGAAATGAAGGATAAACTTGAATCGCAGATATCAGAGCTCAACACCAAGGCCGTTGAAGACAAAAATGATATTCGTGACAACATACGATTCGATTACGCCGATATAGAAACCACGATGGAAACTCTTACTGAGATTGAAGTCTGGAACCGCTACATCGACACATATAACGTTGAGAGCAGTTCACTTAGCAAAAGATTAAATACCGTAAACAAATTGCTTGAATCTCCTTATTTTGCCAAAATCCAGCTTCAGTTTGATCCCAGTGAAGAGCCAGAAAGTTACTATATTGGCCGGGCTGCCATATCCGAAAACGGCTACGACCAGCTGATTGTGGACTGGCGATCTCCTATAGCCGAGGTTTACTACAATCAGGAAACCGGTCACACACATTACACTGTAGATGACAGAGAAATCCCTGTTGACCTGCAGCTTCGACGTCAGTTTGATCTTCAGAAAAACGAGCTGATATCTTATTTTGATACACAGATTGCCATCGAAGATCCTATGCTCATCAAATCCCTGTCGCAGGCGCATTCCGACAAAATGCAGGCGATTACCGCAACTATTCAGAAAGAGCAGAATACTGTTATCCGCTACCCGGATGTTCCTGTTCTCCTTGTTGACGGAATCGCAGGAAGTGGCAAGACTTCTGTACTTTTACAGCGTATTGCATATCTTTTTTATCAAAAGAGAAAAACGCTTCGCCCGGACCAGGTGTGCCTGATGACGCTGAACCCGGTATTTCGTGACTATATCGATAACGTTCTTCCGGACCTTGGAGAGAGCAATCCTCTGACCATCACCTGGACAGAATTCCTGGAAATGGTGAATATGCCATTTGCAGATGACCAATATGACTACACAGATGCCGAAAGCCTTAAGAAGATTCATGAAGTGCTGCCAACGCTCACGCCTGAAGCGGCCGACTTTTTTGATATAGCTCAAAAAGGCACCGTTATCATGTCTTCAAACGAAGTGCTGAATGTTGTAAGGAAATTCAGCCAGTTTCCTTATGGCGTTCGTCTGACACATACATCCTCAGATGAACTGGAACAACGCGCCAAGAACGCCCTCCACAATCTGGATACCGACACTGATAACAGCTCTGACAGCGTTGCCAAATCTGATTCCGCCGAGGACAATCGAATTGAAAACGACTTTGGAGGAGCCTTAAGTCAGATCCGAAGCTTTGGCTGGATAAATGTAACGCGCATCGCTCAGCGAATTCTTGGTCATTCACATATAACAGCCACCGAGTGGCTTTACACCAAAATGGAACTTACCGGCGAATGTGACAGAAACATGCGTTATGTCATGATTGATGAAGTTCAGGACTACACCAAAGCTCAGCTAATGGTATTTAGAAAATACTACCCGAATGCCAAATTTATGCTGCTCGGAGATGAATATCAGGCTATTCGCGAAGGCACCATTTCATTCAAAGAAATAGAAGAAATGGCTAAAGATGACGAAAAAGAATTCGCTTCGCTGCCTCTTATGACAAGCTATAGAAGCTCACCGGAAATCACTGACATGTTTGCTTCAATCCTTCCCGATGAGAAAAAGATGCTTGTCTCCTCTGTTAAACGCCCCGGGGAATCAATTACTGTAAGAAATATAAACTCTGACTCTGAGTATATCTCAGAACTGCAACACTATATCAAAGAGCTGGAAGGACAGGATGGTTTAACTGCCATAATCTGCAGAAACCAGTTCAATCTCGAAAGGATAAGTGCTGCTCTTGGCAAAAATGCACCGCAGACCATAACAGAGCATGATGCTCTTCCAAAAAACGGACCATTCATGATAGAACTCGCCCTGGCTAAGGGACTTGAATTCGACAATGTTATCCTGGCTGACGCAGATACAGAGTCCTATCCTGACGACGATCTAGGCAAGCACTGTCTTTACACAGCTATATCACGTGCCACAAGGCATCTGGTGATTCTATCCAAAGGTGATATGTCTGTGAATGTAAAACACTGAGAAGCTAAATAAAGAGACGCTAAAACGCAGGTATGTGCAATCGTTCCTACTTTTCGCGTCTCTTTTTATTCCGCTATTCTTATGTTCTTTATCTTCAGCCTATTGCTGCAAAGCCTTTCTCAAGATCAGCAATGATATCATCGATATGCTCTGTACCAATTGAAAGTCTGATAGTGCTCTGGCTAATTCCCTGATCCTTAAGTTCCTCATCGGAAAGCTGTGAATGAGTTGTTGTTGCAGGGTGAATAACAAGGCTCTTTACATCAGCTACATTAGCAAGAAGTGAAAAGATCTCCAGATTATCAATAAACTTCCAGGCTGCGTCCTTGCCACCCTTGATCTCAAAAGTAAAGATAGATGCTCCACCATTAGGGAAGTACTTCTCATAAAGAGCATGATCAGGATGATCAGGAAGTGATGGATGATTAACCTTCTCAACCTTAGGATGGTTCTTAAGGAATTCTACTACCTTCTTAGTGTTCTCCGCATGTCTGTCGAGACGAAGTGACAATGTCTCAACACCCTGAAGCAGAAGGAAAGCATTGAATGGAGATATAGTTGCTCCTGTATCTCTAAGCAGGATAGCTCTGATGTATGTAACGAATGCTGCAGGTCCTACTGCATCTGCAAAAGATACTCCATGGTAGCTTGGGTTAGGATCAGCAATGTTAGGATACTTGCCACTCTCTTTCCAGTTGAACTTGCCGGCCTCAACAATAATTCCGCCAAGTGTTGTTCCGTGACCGCCAATGAACTTTGTCGCAGAATGAACTACAATGTCAGCACCATGCTCAATTGGTCTGATAAGGTATGGTGTTCCGAATGTATTATCGATAACAAGTGGAAGTCCATGCTTATGAGCAATTTCAGCAATTGCATCGATATCCGGAATATCACTGTTAGGATTGCCAAGAGTCTCAAGGTAGATAGCTCTTGTATTGTCCTTAATAGCTCCCTCAACCTCGCTAAGATCATGAGCATTTACAAAAGTAGTTGTAACTCCATACTGAGGAAGTGTATGTGCCAAAAGGTTGTAGCTTCCACCATAAATAGTCTTCTGAGCTACGATATGACCACCACTTGCTGCAAGTGCCTGAATAGTATATGTAATTGCTGCTGCGCCTGATGCAACTGCAAGTGCTGCACTTCCACCCTCAAGAGCAGCTATTCTCTTCTCAAGCACGTCCTGAGTTGAATTGGTAAGTCTTCCATAGATGTTACCTGCATCTGCAAGACCAAATCTGTCTGCTGCGTGCTGGCTGTTTCTGAAAACATATGATGTTGTCTGGTAAATTGGAACTGCTCTTGCATCTGTTGCCGGATCCGGCTGTTCCTGACCTACATGTAACTGTAATGTTTCAAATCTGTAATTACTCATTTCATTCTCCTCCTACGTGCTATTATATTTTTTCACAAATCTCTCATCTGTGATGTTTTCGTAACTTGTAATTGTTACTTGTTGAATTTATGCTACATGTATTTACATACTATGTCAATAGGTTTTATAATAGAGAAGGCTTATGGCTATCGATAAATTCGGCTTATCGCCATATCAGTGATACAATATACCTATATTTAAAGCTTATGAGAGGATACAGACCATGTTTTCAACAAAGGGAAGATATGCACTTAGAATAATGATAGATCTTGCACAGCAGAATAGTACTGAACATATTCCGCTTAAAGATATTGCAGAAAGGCAGGGAATATCCAAGAAATATCTGGAGATAATAGCAAAAGAACTGGTTAAGAATAAAATATTAGAAGGCGCCAGCGGCAAACATGGCGGTTACAAACTCACAAGAGCGCCACAGGATTATACCGTGGGCGAAATTATTGAACTTATGGAAGGTCCGATTGCGCCCGTAGCATGCCTGGCACCTAATTCTGAAGAATGCCCCCGCAAGGACAAATGCAAAACTCTGTCCATGTGGGAGGAATTTCAGAAATTGGAACATGATTTCTTTTACAGCAAGCATCTCAGTGACCTGATCAACGAATAAGAGCGGCTCAAACTATCTCTTTTACCAGCTTATCCGCCTTATCCTTCAGATCCTTGTAGGTTTCGGCATCTATCTCTTTTACCCAGGGATTCTTCTGAGAAAGAGATATCTCCTTGCCATCATGTAAATCCTTGCTTCCATACTCCCCATAAAAGGTCTCCGGCTCGTCTTTGGAGATGCTTCCCCATCCGGAAAAGCGCTCAGGAGCTATAGATTTGTCCATTTTACAATCAAGAAATACCGTTTTGGCATTTTCTCTCCAGGGGCGCCCTAAGAATACCGAAGCCTCATCGCAGCCTTCTTCACCTCTTATCACGCAGTTTCTGAAAACAAAGCCCAGATTTTCTTTTTCTCCGGAAGCAGCGGTAATATAGCCGTTTATAAAGCGCTCACTCTTCTCATTCCCAGTATTTCCAACAAATTTTGCTCTGTTGTTACACTGGATCAGGCAGCCCTCGAAAACTGCATCAGCGCCTCCAAAAATAAAGTCCACATCACCAAATATCTCACAGTCCTTATAGTACTGTCTGGTCAAAGTCTTGGGATTATATACGCGCGGGCCAAAAAAGCCTTTTCTTTGCCTTTCCTTAAGAGGTAGTGGCGCGCAAAAAAGCGTATCCTGATGGGCAACAAGCTTAACATTTTCAAAGAAAACACATTTTGCATCAGCATATACAGCCAGAGCCTGCCCGGCTGTCGTACCATCACCGGCCGTATTGGCTATTGTCATATTTCTGACGCTGCACCTTTCGCCTCCGAAAAATGCAGTATATGACCTAAAAGTTCCCCTTTTAGAGCCATCCTCCATCTCATCGAATGCCCCGTCTCCATATTCAATAATAGTTTTATCTATGCCTTCACCGATAAAAGTTATGTTTTTCTTATCGGAAAAGAGCTTTTCTCTGAAAGTACCCTCTCCAATACGGATTACAGCCTCTTCCTCATAGGGAACCGCCTGAATCGCCTCCGTAATTGTATAATAGTCACCATCCAGTTTTCTGACATTTAATTCAAGCATTTTTTCACCTGTAAACAAAGCACAGCATTGTCATATCATCGAACTGCACTCCATCTTTTACAAAATCACTGATATCGTCCCGCACGTTTTTAAGGATGTCCTCAGGGGAAGCATCCGGATCCCTGTTAAGAGAATTTATCATGCGGTCTGTACCAAACATCTTATTCTTGCTATTAGTGGCTTCGGGAACTCCATCTGTGTACAAAAAGAGCTTGTCACCATGACTTAGCTGCAAACTATACTCCTTGTACTTGATTCCCTCCATTCCACCTATAACGAAGCCATGTTTGTCCTTAAAAAGTTCAAATACTCCATCCGCGCGCTTTATAGCGGGATACTCGTGTCCTGCATTGACGCAGGACATATTTCCTGTAGAAATCTCCAAAATCCCCAGCCACACCGTCACAAACATGCCTGTCTGATTATTGGTCGTCAAGGCCTCATTAGTCTTAGTGATTATCTCCGCTGCTGATTTACCCAGCATAGCACAGCTCTTCACTATTGTCTGAGAAATCATCATGAAAAGAGCTGCCGGAATCCCCTTACCAGAGACATCCGCCACCACAAGACACAAATGGTCATCATCTATAAAGAAATAGTCATAAAAATCGCCTCCGACTTCCCTGGCCGGCTCCATTTTTGCGAATATTTCAAATTCTTTTCTTGTAGGAAATGGCGGAAACTCATGTGGAAGCATACTGGTCTGAATCTTAACGGCAAGATCAAGCTCAGTGCCAATCCTCTCTTTTTCAGCAGTAACACTCTGAATATCTGAAATGTACTTCTGCATCCTCTCAGTCATCAGTCCAAAGGAAGTAGCAAGCTTTTGAACCTCATCTTTTGTGTCAATTTCCCATTCAAAATCAAGCTGATCACCTTCAAGCTTTTGAACTTTGTCCGTCAGAAGCTCTACAGGCTTAACTAGACTGCTGCTAACCATATTGGCTACGAAGAAGACAAGGATACCCATGGCCACAATCAACGCCAGAATAACAAAAAGAGCCTTTCTCGTAACTCTCTGAACCTCAACCAATTCTCTACTACGACTTTCAGAAAGTGATTCTATAAGTTTTTCTTTAGGAACAAGAACAGTTTTTTCCGGAATTATGGATATCAGTGACCACCCAACAGTTTCAATCGGATAATAAGCCACATAGCAGTTCTCTCCATCAACCTCCAGTAGCTCAAGCCCATTTTTACCCTTAACTGCATTCTCAGCAAGGGTCTTAAGCCGGCTATTGCTGCTGTCTTCTCCTCCAAGAATGTTCTGGATTTTGAGTTCGCCCTGATCTCTTGAAGAAAAAATAATCTTACCGTTTCCATCAATTATGCAGGAATTACCGGCATCACTAAGTCTGGCATTCATCATGAGAGACTCGATTCCCTCAAGATACATGCCTGCACCGGCCACGCCTACAAACTCTTTATCCCTGTATATAGGCGCACCGCACATAATAGCCAGCATTCCTGTGTCATAATCTGCTGTAATATCAGAAAAAACAGCTCTTCCGGCCGCTTTCGCATCAGCATACCAAGGACGAGTTCTGGCATCAAGAAAACCATAATTACCACTTGAATCCCATCTCTCAGAGAGAACAGGCCCTGCCAGAAGCATTATACCTGTCTCGGTGCCGATGGATACAGCCCCGAGATTAGGATAATGCGAATACATCGCAAGCATACTACCCTGAAGATTGCCAAGCATGGATAATTCTTCTCGAATATCCTCAGACTGGATATCAACATCAGGAGCATAGAGAAACTGCCCCATGCTCTTACCAATATCAGATTTTTGAGGAATATCTACAATAGCTCTCCCATATCTGTCAGGATTACTGTAGATATCCGTTGCCGAATCTGCAATCATAACAACTGTTCCGGAAAAATCTTCAAAGGTATTGTTGAGGACATATGCACAACCAAGCGTCGTATCTCTCAGTCTCTCGGTGATCTGATCACCCATTGCCTGATCAGAATATTCCTCCACTTTTTCACCGGTCTTTTTTGAATTTTCAGTAAGAATGTCCCTGATTCTGCCAAGCATCTGAAGTGTAATGATACCAAACAATACCAAAAGCACCGATGCAATGAGTAGCATCATCTTCAGGATTTTTTTCTTCATTCAGAAATCCTCGGTTTCATCAAATACTTTAGGAAATGCTGAGCTTATCCCATGTATCGGACGGAAGAATACCAACATAAGTTTTTCCCTTATTAACAGAAATCTCCTGTCCCTCAGCATTATAATAGTGAGTTATTCCTGTATCACTAGCCTTGGACCATGTGATAGGAATAGCCTTGCCATTTGTGATATAGTAGCCACTGCCACTTCCTACCACATTGTAGGTCAGATATCCATTCTTATCAAGCTGTGTGAACGGTACGTTCTGCAAAATAATGTTCTTGAATGTCAGAACCTCTCCATCCTCTGCATCCTTGTGAATGGAACCATACTCATAATAATCGTAGGTTCTGGTAGCAGCATTAAATGCAAGCTTACTCTTGTTATGTGTAAAAACATTCTCCATGTTGATATTATTTGCAATAACATCCGTTATTAAATCTGTATCCGCTGCTGTAAACAGGAAGTGAGTAGCCCTCTCAGGTGCCATTGTGTAAGTTGTTGACAGCTTACTCTTAGTAAATCTGCTCTGGAGCTCTTTTCCAAAAACATATTCTGTAAATTCTGTAGGCTTTCCATTCTTTACTCTTGTGAATCCCCCACTGATATGGGCTGCATATGGCTGTGCCAGATATGAATCAATATAAAATGGACCGCCATCATGAATGAGTACAGCGTTGTATTCCCCCGATAAAACAACGTTTGTAGTTCTTGTGCTGCGGATGCTGCCTGTCTGCTTAAGATTAGCCCAGTCCTTGTACAGACACATAAGTCTTGTAACTCGTCCGTTGGCTGTGCTATTCATCATCTCGTAAACGATGTCCGCTTCCCCTGTTCCGTAGTGGCTTAGCGCTTTCTTTTCATTATCTACCATAATTGCAACCGGCCTCTGAGCAGCCAGTTCATCACTGATCTCAAGTCCTGTAAGCTCAGATGTTGCAGCATAAGCGGTTGTAGATAACATAGATATGCATACAGCGCTTGTAGCTATTCCGCAGATAACACTCCTTTTCAAGCTCTTTTTAATACCTTCTCCCAACATAACTCCACCTCTTAATCATCTTACCTCTCAATCATCTTTATTGTCCTGACACGTATCCATAGTCGTTCCTTTTTTATTTGATTCTCAGCAGTTCTTTTGCAAAATCAAGGTAATCAAGGCAAGTGTTACACTTTGGAGCATAGTCGATAAGGAGCTTTTTGGCATCCTGAGCTTCCTTGGTCTTAACACACTCGCGGATAACAGTCTTGAAAAGTCTTGTATCCATCTGCTTGGCAATCTGCTCAATATTTTCTCTGATCTCGCGTTCCAGATTAGAACGTCCTGAATATCTTACGAGAAGAAGGCCTGCTATCGAAAGATTCCTGTTCTGTCTGCGCTTTACGGACATGATGGTATCATACAGCTGCTGAATTCCCTGCATTGCATAGGAGTCCGCAGTCACAGGAATGATAACCTTGTCAGCTGCAATAAGGCAGTTATACAGGATTATATTAAGTGAAGGCGCAGTATCAATAACTACATATTCATAGCCTTCCAGATTATCAAGAGAGTCTTTTAACCGATAAAAGCCTTCCAGATCTCCATCAAGCATCTTCTCAGCTTTAACCAAAAGTGGGTCAGATGCTACAATATCGCCGTTGGGCGTATGCTGAATTGCCTCAGAAATCGGAAGCTTGTCCGAGTCAATAATTACGTCGTAAAGAGTGGCCACATCTTCAATCTTGGCCTCATAGGTGCTGGTACTGTTCCCCTGAGGATCAGCATCTATCAAAAGAGTCTTCGCTTTTCTGCCAAGAATGCCCGCAAGATTCGTTGCCGTGGTACTTTTTCCAATACCGCCTTTTTGATTCGCTACTACATATATTTTAGCCATTTACGCCTCCCCTTAAAAGTTAATGCTACCGCTAAGCTCACCATTAACTACGTAAAAAACCTTATTCTCCTGCGGCTTGATATAGACATCGATTTTGGAAAAATCAGCCTCTTTAAAGCCCTTAGATAGAACATCCTGTCTGATCTCCTGCAAAATATCCTCTGTCTTTCTGTCTCTGTTGTCATACTGAACAACTATGTTCTTCTGAGCAGTCTTAAAACCGCCTGTAGCTTCAATTGCTCGTTCAACACTACTTTTTCTAGCCATTTGCATCCTCCTCCCCAGTATCAAACTGGATTTAGCAGCTATTGCTGCTGTTATACCGCATTGTTTAGCGAATTAAAGTGCTTCACAAAATTCATTGTATCACCATATTGTTTTTTTCGGAATCCCGAATGTGGGTTAAAAGATGCATAAATATAGCCATTATTGATTAGCAAAGATTAGATTCTTTAGTCAAAATAAGTCTTTTCATATCTGGTCATATAAATAATTTGCAAACTGATATTTTTAATACTACCAGTTTGGGCGTATAGTATGTTCAACTTGTTAGTACATACGTCCAGGCGGTAACAAATATTACTACCTGACGAAATAGACTTAAACTGGAGGAGATTCTTATGAAGAAAAATCAGATTGTAAAAATTACCTATGCAGGACTTATGGCTGCTCTTTGCTATGTTGGATATGCCATCTTCCCTGCTATCAGTGCTTCAGGAACCAAGGTTCATATTGGAAATGCATTCGTGGTATTAGGTGCGCTTCTTCTCGGTGGTCCATATGGTGGACTGGCAGGAGCAATTGGCCTTTCACTTGCTGATATTCTCGGAGGATATGCTGCTTCTGCTCCACGTACATTCATCTGCAAACTTGTAATAGGACTTGTAGTTGGGCTTGTAGCTCACAGAGTTGCTCATATATCAGATAACCACAATAAAGGCTATATTGCTAAGTGGTCTGCAATAGCTGCAG
This sequence comes from uncultured Butyrivibrio sp., assembly GCF_947169445.1. Lineage (GTDB taxonomy): Bacteria > Bacillota > Clostridia > Lachnospirales > Lachnospiraceae > Butyrivibrio. The sequence goes on from NZ_CAMVPU010000077.1 coordinate 10,135, forward strand.
TAGCCGGACTTGCATTTAACTGCGTATTTGAACCTGCTCTTAAGTATGTATGGTTCACAATCCTTACTCCTAATGCAGAAAAGGCTGCATCAGCCATAAGCGCACTTCTTGCGATTACAACCTATGCAACCATTATCAATGCAGTTATCAATTCAGTAATTGCTGTTGTGCTTTATAATGCACTTCGTCCCGCACTTGCAAAGGCAGATATTTTGCCCTTTTCCGGAAAAAAAGAATTAAAAAATGCCGGCTGATTTTTTGATGATTTTTAATCAGTTTTTAATATCTTTTTCACTGTAATAATGTTACCATTAATGCAACAGCATGTAAGGCTTATAACCTTACATTTCATAAGATAAGAGCCGACACAACCCTCTGTGCCGGCTCTTTGAATTTTCATATTAATAATTTTCCATTGTTTCTTTGACTTTGATATATGCAGGTTTTGGCTGATAATCCTTGTCGAAAAGCCTTGTATTAGTGGTGTCACCCTCTCTGTAGTGATCTACCAGACCAAACACCGTTACATTGGTGATATTAGCCGGGCCACCTGCATCCTGATCCATGTCATGGAGCATCTTAAATACCTGGGCATACTTGACAGCCTGCTTGTTGAACTGTACATCTGTTTCAGAATCCACACCGATTGAAAGCTCTGTTACCTGAAGTTCAAGGCCCAGCTCAGCAAACTTCTGTATAGCAGTCTCGATCATCTGAATGGAAGGATAGCTGATTCCCCAATAGCCTTGCATTCCAATACCATCAATAAGACCTTTCTCCTTGAGGCTTTCACAGAGCTTATATATGCCATCTGTCTTTGGTTCCTGATAAGTGTTGTAATCATTGTAAAAGAGCTTAACATCGCTGTCAGCGTATTTTCTAGCATAAGTAAATGCCATTTCTACATAATCAGGTCCGATTGTCTCATACCATGGGTTAGGATCATTTCCGCATTTAGTGCGACACATGAAGAAGCTGTCAGGATCGGCACTTTCAGGATCTACCGCTTCATTGACTACATCCCAGCAATAAATGACACCCGGATATTCTTCCTGAACGTGTGCGAGGAGCTGCTTAATATAACTCTCCATGCGCATCAGCATTGTGTCTTTATCTACATATGCACCTTCACTTGTATAACCCTCTTTAAAGAACCAGTCCGGAGCCTGTGTGTGCCACACAAGAGTATGACCACGCATTTTCATGCCATTTTCTTTGCACCATTCAAGCGTTGGATCAATTGAAAAGAAATTGAGAGCAGGACTGCCATCACCGTTTTCTAAATTCTTCTGAGACCCCATCTGATCAAGGATATATCCGCTTTTCATAAGGTTTGTCATGGTGCAGCTATTGAAATGCTTCTTGCTCAGTTCCATATATTCCGGGATATTCAGCGTCTGATTCTCCAAGGTGCTGCCATTTATACCAACACCCAGTGTGAAGTAATCCGCACAAAGGTCCTTGAGGGCAACGCCGTCATCTACATAACCTTCATCTGCTGAAACGCTTTCTTCCGCAGCACTAGCTTCGGCGACAGAATTGTCTGCGCTCGCATTATCTGCATTACCTTTCTCATCAACGCTTTCGAGTTCACTTGCAGCTGAAACAGCTTCGCTTGATTCATTTTCTTCTGTACTTGCTGTTCCCACAGCAGTGCTTCCGCACCCGCACAGAAGAGATATGGCCAAAATACCTGCCAATAATTTACTTTTTTTCATTTCGTCCTCCAATACATTAAAAAATCATACCATCAGTATATATGCGGGCCAAAGCCTTATCTAATCAGTTTTTGTCAGATTCTATCAGCATATTGCTAAATGTAGCGATGTCAAAAGAGCATTTTCTGAATTTATATTTCATATGATTATGCGTCAATTGCATATTTATTTCACGCAATTGCGTCAATTTCACACAAATAACAGCTGCTTTTTTATGCGTTTTTTGTGCGTGATGGAGATAATTATTTTGATTTTGTGTCTTTTATTTTTTTCCTTTAAGACTTGTGATATAGTACTCTCTGCAAAAAATATGGGAGAATAAAAAAATGGCAGATATTAGTGGCGACAACGTAATGCTATCACAAGAGCTTATAGACAAGCTCATCGCTAAAATGGAAGAAGAAAAGAACAATAAAATCAAGGAGGAAATGACTAATGGCAACTAATCGCGCAGACCTTATCAATCAATTGGCAGCCTCCATGGGCGCAGGAGCGTATGCTAGTACAAAATATCAAGATTCTCGTTTTGATGCTGATACCGGCACCCTCTACTGTAATGGCGTTCGCATTTCACAAAGCGTCGCAGAACAGGCAATCAAGCACTTCACACTTCTTAAAAACAAGTGTGAAAATGATTCACCTGAAGCCCAGCAGATGATCAAAATTTATCAATGTGCAATAGAATCAATAAAAATGATGCAGAATCCCAAGGTTAAGGCTGTCATAAGAGCCGAAGCACTTAATGATGATTCATTTTTGAAATAATATGATATACATAAAAAAAGGAGTGAACAAGTCGGCTAATTTATATAGTCACATATTTCACTCTTTCTTTATGCTTTATTTTTCATCGCTCAAGATTCAATAAAGCCTCGGCATATCCCATAAGCCTTGCCTGCCGAGCCTTATCCATGGAATTAAATGCCGTTATCAGCTTACCACTGTCTGTCTCTGCCTTAATAGCATACCATTCCTTGGGATTGCCACGATTTCCCTGGGGTTCTATATCAGATAGTAACCACTCAGGATCCACGTCGAGCACTTTACAGATTACCATTATCTTATCCGCAGTTGGATTTGTTTTCTTTTTCCGCCAATCACTTATCGTACTCTCAGCTATCCCAGTCTTTTCAGAAAACATTTTCTGTGTCATATTCAATTCTTCAAGTTTGTCAAAAATCTTGTCTCTAATTGTCATTATTTCAACATACCATTCTGAATAAGAACTTCTTTAACATATTCTACAGATACTTTTGATTTTTCAGCAATTATCTCTATAGACATCCCGTCTTCATAACGTGCAGTTATTTTCCCCTGCTCTATACCTTTTTCTATACCTTGTTCTATTCCCTTTTCTATGCCTTGTTCTATACCTTTCTCTATCCCTTTGGTTTCCATTGCTGTCGCATAGCTACACATTT
>NZ_CAMVPU010000078.1 GCF_947169445.1 uncultured Butyrivibrio sp.
ATTCTGAGGCTCCAATTTTTGGTGCGGCACTCATGATGGTTTATGGCTTTATCGCATTTGCAGTTGCCGCAGTTGGAACTGTTGTGGTGGTAATAAAAGAGAGAATGGCTGAGAAAAAGAGACAATGAGGCGAAAAGAGATTGTTATCGTAGCGATGCTAATGTTTGCATTTGTGTTTGCTAGAGTAGCTCTTTTCCCATTTGGGGCAAGAGTTGTGAGAGTACATTACTAAGAACGGAGCGAGGAAGTAGATGTTTTTTATCATGGGAATTACAGATGGCAGGAAGGATTTTGATTTCAATCAGCTGATTACCTGCGCAATCTGTGGGAAATATGGGCGCTTCAACGTGTTCATGACATATACGGTGCTGTCTCTTTTCTTTATACCGACTTTCAAGTGGAACAGGCATTACTACGTGCAGACCAGCTGCTGCGGAACTGTTTATGAGCTTGATCCGGAGGTTGGTAAGATGATCGCAAGAGGCGAAGAAGTGGAGATTCTGCCAAGTCATCTGACTCAGGTAAGCGGCGGAAGAGGATTCACGACCGGTTATAAGAGATGCAGACAGTGTGGATATGAGACAACAGAGGACTTTGACTTTTGTCCTAAGTGCGGAACGAGGTTTTAAAACAGATAGATGATAAAGAGATTTAAAAGCCTTCGGTATGACAACCGGAGGCTTTGTTTGGATAAATGCTGTAAACTTTATCTTTATATAATCATATATTTATCGGTATTTTACAAGTTTTTTAATATTATTATAGTGCGGTTCTATATCCAATTGAAATAAAAATCAGTCTACTCAGAACCAATAGAAAGGTGCTGCTTTGATAGGGAAAGGCGCTCTCCGTGAAAGAATAATAACTTCATTATGTATGCTGGCTATTCTGTGCTGCGTGGTCATAAGCAGCATTGTTTCTAATGCAGAATCAGATGAATATCTCATTGTTGGAGTACCTACAGATCGTTGCCCTATGTTTTACTTTGACGAGGACGCAGGGATAATTACCGGAATAGGTGCAGATCTTATGACGGTGGCAGCAAAAGAGGCTGGATATATAGCTGTTTTCAGAGTCCTGGAAGAGAAAAATCTTAAGGATGCCCTTGATAACCCGGGATATGATGTGATTATGCCATTCGGAAGTGCCATAACAAGCTCATCAGTAAATCCATCTGTTGTTTCTGATAATCTTATCCAAACACCATTTACACTTGTTACGGTTAATCAGAGTAATCTTCCTGATATGCATGAACTACGTGTTGGAATGCTTAGTTCATTGAGCGGTGCTGCCGAAACAGTTCGTCAGCTATATCCAGGAATAGAAATCACCTTATATGACTCAATGCCTGAATGTGTAGAGGCTCTTCGTGCCGGTAAGGTGGATGCACTTTTGCATAATTCATATGTGTGGAGCTATGTTCTGCAGAAACCTACTTATGATGATCTTAAGGTTCAGCCTGCAGCAATGTTTTCCATGGATTTTCGAGCTGGCGCGCTGGATACAGATAAGGGACGGGAGATAATAGAACGTCTTAATACAGGCATAGATACACTTTCAGACACACAGAAACAGGCTGTTGTTCTGGATCATACTTCACGTAAGTTATACAAATATGATTTAGAAGACTATATTCATGAGTATGGTCTGATTATTCTCGTAGGAATTCTTATATTAGCTATTTTTAATATAATTGTCATAATGAAACAGAAAGCCCTGCATGCCAAGCATGAAGAAACGGTCAAGCAACTTGTTGATAGAGATCCTTTGACCGGTGTGCTCAGTATGAATGGATTCAGGAAACGTGTAGTGGAATTGTTGACGCTGCATCCGGATATTCCATATATGATCTCGTACAACAACATCAGGGACTTCAAATATATAAATGATAACCTGGGAAAAGAAGCTGGAGATGAGCTTTTGAAGTTCTGGGCATCAAAGTCTTTGGAAGTAATGAGCGATGAGGAGGCAATAGGCCGAATAGAAGGCGATCATTTTGTTGTGCTCCGTAGTATAGGTGGCAACGAAAAAATGAAAGCTGATGAGGCACAGGTTTTTGATCTGGTGCGTAATTACTTCATCGATAGAGGGAAAGAAGTCAGGGTACAGATGAGTAGCGGTGTTTATGTTTTAATGCCGGAAGATTACAAGAATCCTGATGTGGATCACTTGCTTGATTTTGCCCGTGTAGCAGAGAGAAAGGTTCGTGACACGGTCAAGGATGGATATCAGTTCTATAATCCCAGTCAATGGGAAAGAGGAAAATGGATATCTGACGTTGTTGGACATTTGAGGGTTGCCATAAGGGAAAGTGAACTTCAGGTGTGGTATCAGCCTCAGGTGGATTTTGAAACCGGAGAAGTTACCGGAACAGAAGCGCTCTGTCGATGGAATCACACTAAGCTTGGCTGGATTCCTCCTTCAGAGTTTATCCCTGCATTGGAGGATGCCGGTTCGATATATGAGCTTGACTGCTATGTTTGGGAAAGAGTCTGCCAGGATCTGCACCGATGGAATGAGCAGGGAATACACAGATCTGTATCTGTAAATGTGTCCCGGTGTGACATACATGACAACAAGGACATTGTAGCGTATTTCTGTGACCTTCTGAGAAAATATGAACTTACAGCAGATCAGCTGAAGATTGAGATTACTGAGACAGCATATGTACAGGATTCGGAAATATTGATAAACCTTACCAAGGGACTCAGAAAGTTTGGCTTCCAGGTTGAAATGGATGACTTTGGAAGCGGATACTCTTCGCTGAACATGCTGAAAGAGGTTCCTGTGGATCGTATCAAGATGGATCTTCGATTCCTCACTGGTGATGGATGTGGAGAAAAGGGCCGTATCATAATTGAATGCATGATCTATATGGCTAATCGACTTGGCATAAAACTGATTGCAGAAGGAGTTGAAACTATAGAGCAGGCTCAAATGCTAAAAGAGCTTGGATGCACGGAGATGCAGGGATACTACTTCTATAAAGCGCTTCCTGTTGAAGAATTTGAGAAAATATAAAAGAAGAGCCTGCTAAGTAATAAAAAGGCCCGTTTTCTTAATAGAAAGCGGACCTTTTTATTTCTGTATAATCCCAGTTCTACAGGCGATTAACTCAAGCAGGAGAATTAGCTTTTTCATCTGAGGCATATATAGCCTTCAATATTATAGGTGTCAGAATTGAGCTCAATATTATCAACAGGATTACTGCGGTAAAGTATCTGCTGTCAACGATATCAGCTTTTAAACCTCTTTGAGCCACGATAAGTGCAACTTCGCCTCTGGTCATCATACCGACACCAATCTTTAACGAGTCAGAAGTGTTGTACTTAAGGAGCTTTGCTACGATGCCACAGCCTACAACCTTTCCGAGGAGTCCAACGACAACAAATGCTGCCGAGAATGCAAGGATTGTCATGTCAACAGATCTTAGGTTTGTCTGAAGCCCTACACTTGCAAAGAATACGGGGCCGAATAACATATATGAATTTATGTCCATCTTTCTGTCTATATACTCGGAGTTGTCCAGGGAGCTGAGAATAATACCTGCGACATAGGCTCCGGTGATATCAGCTACTCCAAAGTACTTATCTGCAACATAAGACATCGCAAAAGCAAGTGCCAGTCCCATGATCGGGATTCTTCTGGTATGAGGCCATTTTGCTTCTGCTTTTGACATTATCTTAAATATGATCATTCCCACAACAACCGAAAGGGCAAAGAAGGCTACGGTCTTTAAGCAAACAGCTGCAAGATTGGCATTTGGATCTTTCAGACCAAGAACAGCTGTAAGAACCACGATTCCTATTACATCATCGATGATTGCGGCGCTCATGATCGTTGTTCCCACTTCTGTGGAAATCTTCCCAAGTTCTTTAAGAACCTGGACTGTTATGCTAACGGAAGTGGCTGTAAGAATAGTTCCTATAAAGAGTGCTTTTATGAACTCGGTTGATCCGGGAGTTGCAAAGCCATAGAAGGCCATGTACAGGAGCGTTCCAAGAACAAGCGGAACTCCAACACCTGTGCATGCAAGGATTGTTGCCTTCAGGCCGGATTTTTTGAGTTTGTCGATATCTGTTTCCAGTCCGGCGCTGAACATCAGAAGAATCACACCGATTTCAGCCATGCCCGACAGGAAATCACTGGGATTAACAAGATTAAGCAGTGTTGGACCTATGAGAAGACCTGCGATGATCTCACCGGCAACCTGTGGCGCATGAAGTCTTCTGGCTATCAGTCCGAATAACTTTGCCATGACGATTATGATAAAAAGATCTCTGAGTATTTGAATTGTATCCATACTTATACCTCCATCTTATTGATGCTAGGAAATGAGTATGATACTTTTTCTTCTCAAAATCAAGTTAAAAAACTATAATCATGGAGGATATTATTTTATGAAGAGAAGGAAATAAGCCTATGATGAACGTGATCCCTCCGAAAAGGAGGAACATTACAGAAGTAAGAAAAACAGAAAACGCTGTATTTCTGCATTCGGAATATGGCATGCTGCGGGTAATGCCTCAGGTGGGCGGTATCGTCCGGATTTCTTTTTCGGAGGACGATACCTTTGCAGGAGAGCAGGGTAGTTTTTTTCAGGATTTTGCAGGTAGCCTCCCTTTTACCGTTACAGAGAGCGGGGATGAGATCGAAATCTGTACGGCGGAAGGCACTGTCACAGTAAGCAGAGCCGGCGGAGCAGTAACCTTTCTGGATTCCATGGGACGGAGCCTTCTTCGGGAAGCGCAGGATTTGCCCAGAGAACTGGAAAAGATCACGCTGTATCGCACGATCCCCACGAAGGACCTGCAGGTAGAAGAGATCCAGACCGCCGATGGGGTTAAAAAGAAGGTGAAGGCGGTGGAAAAGGAAGCCTATGGGGAGGCTTACCGCACCCGGACGTATTTCTCCTTTGCAGAGTCTGAAAGGCTATTTGGTCTCGGACAGGGCGAACACGGAGAATGGAATCTCAGGCATGTATCCTATTATGTCCATCAGGGGAACCGGAAGATCGGTATGCCTCTTTTGGTATCCACAGGCGGATACGGTATCCTGCTGAGCACGGAATCGCCGGCACTGTTTTCGGAGAACCATGGAAAAGCCTTTCTGCAGACGGAGGCAGACGCCTATCTGGATTATTATTTCCTCTTTGGAGAGGATCTGTTTCAGGTGGTAAAAAACTATAGGAGGCTTACGGGAAAGGCATCTATGCTGCCACTGTGGGCCTATGGATATATGCAGTCCAAGGAGAGGTACGAAAGCCAGGAACAGATCCTGGATACGGCGGGAGAATTCCGGAACCGGAAAATCGGAGTGGACACTTTGATCCTGGACTGGCTTAGCTGGGAGGATGGACAGTGGGGACAAAAAAGCTTTGACCCCGTGCGATTCCCGGATCCTGCCGGCATGGTGGAGCGTCTTCATGAGCAGGGCATACACTTTATGATGTCCATTTGGCCCAATATGAGCCCTAATACAGAGAATAACCGGGAGTTTCGGGAGCGGGGAATGCTTCTGCACGGAACCGATATTTACAATGCGTTTTCCGAAGAAGCCAGAAAGCTGTACTGGGAGCAGGTAGTAAGAGGGCTGGCACCTGCAGGCGTGGATGCCTGGTGGTGCGATTCCAGCGAGCCGATCTCTCCGGAATGGGAACACATCATGGAACCCTCCGACGGAGAAAAATACGTAGCCTTCAAAGAGGATGCTGCGGCGATCATGCCACTGGAAAAAGCCAATGCCTATGGAAGATACCATGCTATGACCATGTGGGAAGGGATGCGCAGCACCTATCCGGACAAACGAGTGGTAAACCTGACCCGAAGCGGCTGGGCAGGAAGCCAGAAATACGGTATCATCCTGTGGTCCGGTGACACAGCGGCTTCCTGGGAGTGCCTGAGGCAGCAGATCCGGTGCGGTCTGCAGATGGCAGCAAGCGGCATGCCCTACTGGACCATGGATACCGGAGCTTTTTTTGTCAAAGAAGGACCCTTCTGGTACTGGAAGGGGAAGTATCCGCAAGGGATCGATGATGCATACAAAAAACTGTATGTGCGCTGGCTGGAATGGGCGGCGTATCTGCCGATCTTTCGTGCCCATGGCACCGATGTGGAACGGGAACCCTGGGCCTTTGGAGATAAAGGAGATCCGGTGTACGAAGCGATCTGCGAGACCATTCGCGGTCGCTATCGCCTGATCCCCTATCTGTATTCCGTCGGCGCTGCCACCTCCATGGAGGATGGTATGATCATACGGCCACTGTTCTTCGACTTTCCGGAGGATGAACGGGTGTCCGAAATCTGGGATCAGTATATGCTGGGAGATAGCCTTATGATCTGCCCTGTTACAGGAGAAGACGACCAGCGGAGCATCTATCTGCCGAAGGGCTGCGGCTGGTATGAGATGCAAACGGAACAGTATTACAACGGAGGCCAAAGGATTGAGCTTTCCTGCGAGCTGGCGCGCATTCCGGTGTTTGTAAAAGAGGGATCGCTGATCCCTGCAAAAGAGGCTGCCGTCTGCACAAACGCCCAGAAGAATACGGTAACGGAGGTGATCGTTTATCCCGGAAGAGATGCCACCTTCCGCCTGTATGAAGATGCCGGAGACGGATACGGCTATAAACAGGGACAGTACTGCATTACCCAATTAAAATGGGATGATCGGAAAAAAGAATTCACTACCGAAACCACCGGAGATGAGCGCTTCCGGGTTGGAGAGATCCGGTACCGGGTGGTCGGATAAGGGAAATATAGATGGGGAGGTTTTAGATATATGTGGATCATATTTGCACTGTTATCTGCAGTATTTGCCGCATTAACCTCAATATTGGCTAAGATAGGAATCGAAGGAGTGGATTCTAATCTGGCTACGGCCATCCGAACCGTGGTAGTGGTTGGAATGGCCTGGATTATGGTATTCATAACTCATGCACAGAGCGGGTTATCGACGATCGGCAAAAGAAGCTGGATATTTCTTATTCTCTCAGGTCTGGCTACGGGTGCTTCGTGGTTATGTTATTACAAAGCATTACAGTTGGGAGAAGCTTCTAAAGTAGTACCTATAGACAAACTCAGCGTGGTGATCACTCTGGTTCTGGCATTTGTGTTCCTGCATGAGCAGTTTACTGCAAAGTCAATTATGGGATGCATCCTGATCGGAGCGGGGACGCTGCTGATGGTAATATAATATTCAGGCATTATCGATCAAGGAGGCAAGTAATGAAGCAATATATTGTTGATGCTTTTACAGATAAGCCGTTTTCCGGAAATCCGGCGGCGGTTTGTGTAATGGATAAATGGCCGAAAGAAGACTTCATGATGAAGTTGGCTATGGAGAATAATCTGAGCGAGACAGCGTTTATTGTCAAGGAGGAACAGGGGTATCATCTCAGATGGTTTACTCCCGGGTCCGAAGTTGTACTGCGATTGATGAGCTGCTTGATATCAAGAAGAGGACAACAGAGAAGGAAGAGAATCCGCAACTTCCGGTAATCAAGGCGTTCATAAATAAAATCCTTTCGCTTGTCGTAGGCTCCTCCCACCGCCCAAGGGCAGTGGGTTTCCGCCTACGACAAGCGAAAGGATTTTATTTATGAAAAAATGCTGCGGCATTATGTTAGGGAGGATCCTCCGGTGTGGGGCCAAACTTTACAGTCAAGCCTACAGCTTTTCAAGTTTTGGGCAGAGTGAGTTTCTTGAGGCCAAGACAGTATTCGAATGCGACTAAGAGCATGAAGGCAGTTGCTATAGCCAACAAAACTTATTTTTTCTCCGATTGAAAATTGAATATTCTTCCGATTTGGGATAATATCATCATAATAATGTAAAAATAAGGATGATAAACAGAACATGAAAAAACTTAAAATCACCTTTAATTCCCCAGTCGTTTATTCTTTTGACATCGTTTACAAGCTTTAAGAATGGGGAGATTCCGCTGACATTTATTCTGGTGACTATAGTTTTCTTGGGGCAGCAGGTATATGAAGGGCTGTTCCTGCAGGATAACATTTCCAATCTGTCGCATGTTTTAGGCGGTATTACTGGCGCTATTGTGGGGTACAGGCTGAACAAGAAGTGATGATGTGAGATTCGATTACGAATCGAGGAAGAAATATGCTTAGGATTGCAATCGTAGAGGATGAAAAAGAATACCAGGCAAGTCTTGTTGAGTACCTTAGCAGATATGAAAAAGACCATAACGATAGTTTTATTGTAAGAACCTTTTATGATGGTATAGATATACTGGATGACTATACATCGGATTATGATCTTATCTTTCTTGATATACATATGAAACATCAGGATGGTATGACAACAGCGAAAAAGATAAGACACTTATTGTTCTTGATGATGGTGCGAAGCGGAAAGTGTCTGTCAGTGATATTTATTACATCGAGGTAGTGGCGCATGATGTATTTGTTCATTGCAGTCTTGGTACTTTGGAGCACAAGCGAAGCACTCTTACCGCAATGGCAGAAGAATTATCGGACTATAATTTTGTAAAAGCGGGCCAGTCTCAGCTGGTTAATCTTAAATATGTTGATCAGATAAATGGAGACATAGTACGGGTTCATGGTGAGGATATTTACTTAAGCAGGAGTCAGAAAAAGAATTTTTTGGCTGCATTTGCGCAGTATGTAGGAGCGGAAATATAGATGGACGGATTCAATTTCAGATATCTGCTGGAGATGCTGATGCCAACTATTGGGCTCTGCATAGTAATTGGAAAAAGAAAAAATGGACTTATAAAGGCAATATGTTGCATTGCTGTAAGTCAGATTTTTAGCTATGCTATGATTTTGGCGGCAAAAAATGTTGGCTATGCCGGAACAGAGATCATAACCGGGATGGCAGGATATGCTTTTACTGTCGGATGGTTCATAGTTTCGTGGTTTTTTGTTGTGGCCTCAATATATTTGTGGACCGAGGTAACGTTATATGAGGCTGTATACATTTTTGCAGTTGGTTATTCCATAGAACATATCTTTTATTGCATAAGGACGTTAGTTGAGTATGTTTCAAATGGTAAAATCCTGGCAGATCAGCCTGTTATATACATGGCGTGTCTCATTGGTTCATTTCTTTTGGCTTACTATTGGTTTGCCAAGGGAACGGTGAAAAATGGCAGATTTTATGTTGAGACGGTTACTGCTACTTCGGCAACTATCGGAATTCTGCTTATTGTATGGCTTCTTAGTCTGGTATCGGGGATTTTTGGATTTACTTATCTTCATTGCATTTATGCGATCTTGAGCTGCATTTTTATACTTTCTAACCAGCGTGCGCAGCTTATCAGGGAGAATGAAAGGGCGGAGTTTAAGGTCAAGGAGCAGATTTGGAAGGATACTCAGGCAAGATATGAGATTTCAAAAGATGCCATGGCTATCGTAAACCAGCATTATCATGATATGAAACATCAGATAAGTGCGCTGGCTAGTATGGAAGATGATGAGAAGCGGCGTGGGATTCTATCTGAGATGGAAAATGATATAGCGGTGTATGATGCAGTTGTCAGAACAGGAAATGAGTATCTGGATACAGTTCTTACAGAGAAAAAACTGATCTGCCATAGTAAGCATATTCAGATGAGTTGTATCGCAGATGGTTCACAGCTTTCTTTTATGGATGAGATAGATCTTTATACGCTGATGGGGAATGCCCTTGATAACGCGATTGAAGCAAACGAGAAGATAGCGGATACAGCTAGGCGCTGGATTTCTGTTCAGATACAGGACAAAAAAGGAATTGTTCTTGTTGAGATTATTAACCCATATGAAGGGGATATAAAGATGAATGGGGATGTTCCGGAGACATCAAAAGAGGATAAAATAAGTCACGGCTTTGGAAGCGGCAGCATTAAGACAATCACTGAAAAATACAAAGGCCAGATGATAATAAAGACCGATAATAACAAATATCTTCTCAGGCTGATTTTTACAGAAAATGGCAACTGAATTACCGGATTTGACAAAGAAAAAGCAGGATATGACAAAACCTGCTTTTTTTATTTGCAAAATGATAATCTCATAGCACAGAAAACGCGCATTTTTTAAAGGAGAGGGTTATGAGTAAAGGAAGAAAAATAGTCGGAACAATCATACGCAGCATTCTGATAGTATTTTTGGCCATGATCATAGTTGCGTTAAATAGCATTTTACCAAACTATGCGAGAATGGCTGACAGTATGATAGGTGGTATTAATACGAAGAAGGACAATTCCAAGGTCGATACTAAGGGACTTGATCTTGAGTATAACAAAGCGGATTATACAAAAGATTCAATCAAGGAGGCAGAAGCAGAGCTTCATCAGAGGATTGCTGATGAGGGCACGATTCTTTTGAGTAATGAAGAAAGTGCACTTCCTAAAGCAGCAGATTCAGTCTTTAGCTTTTTTAGTGTTAATTCAGCGACTGTTACTGCTAATGATTCAATGACTGGCGGAAGAAGTCTTAAAGACATTTTCAGTAATGCAGGAGTGGCGTTAAATACAGAATTATTTGAATTTTATAAGGAACAGTCCAAGAACTATGGACTTGGCAGCGGCTCAATATCATTTGGTGATGCAGAGGATTTCAGTATCAACGAGGTGCCGCTTTCAGTACTTCTTGAAAATGGATCAGTAATGGATTCGGTAAAAGGAACTGTGCCAGTATATTTTCTTAAGAGAGTAGCAGGCGAAGGAAGAGACATGCCAAGATCCATGTACAGCCATGCATCTTCTGAAGAGGATAAGGCAAGGACATATCTTGAGCCCGACAGCACTGAACTTGAGATTCTGTCATATCTGAATGAGAATTTTGATGAGATTATTCTTGTCAGCAATTCAAATGCAGCGCTTGATTTTGATTTCATTAAGGATTTTCCTAACATAAAAGCAGTTATCTCAGCTACAGCAATAGAGTCACTGCCATACATTTTGACAGGACAGGTGAACCCATCAGGAAGGACTGTTGATACATTTGCTTCAGATCCTCTTTCTTCACCTTCTGCTATGAACTTTGGTGACTATCAGTATTCAGACTCAAACGGGAATCTGACCAAGTACAATTATGTTACATATGAAGAAGGTATCTACGTAGGTTACAAGTATTACGAAACCAGATATGAGGATGTTGTTTTAAAACAGGGAAATGCCAGTGATTATGATTACACATCTGAGGTTGTTTATCCTTTTGGATATGGACTTTCATATACAACATTTGAGTGGTCAGACATGGATGTTTCCTGGAGTGATGATACATGTAATATCACAGTAAACGTTAAGAATACAGGATCTGTATCCGGTAAGGATGTTGTAGAGATCTACGCTCAAAGTCCATATACTCAGTATGACATTGATAATGGTGTGGAAAAATCATCTGTTCAGCTCGTGGCTTATGAAAAGACTGGGGAACTTGCTCCGGGGGAAAGCGAGACAGTAAAGCTTTCGTTTGATAAGGCACAGCTTAAAGCCTATGATTCAAGCAATGCAAAGACATATATTTTTGACGCAGGCGTTTATTACATCACAGCTGCAAAGAACGCTCACGCAGCTATAAACAATATTCTTGCGGCAAAAGATGTATCATCAGCTCTTGTCAGCACATCAGGCTTGTCTTCAGAGAATGTGACTAAGGGCGGAGATATTTCTTTTGTAAGTCTGTATACTCCTGATAATGCAGATGTAGATACAGTTACTTATGCAAAAGACAGCTACTCAGGTGTAGATATTACTAACAGACTTGATGATGCAAGAGGTGAGAATACCTATCTTACAAGAAGTGACTGGACAGGTACTTTCCCAACACATGATGGAGTACCAAGTGCTCAGATAAGCACATGGGGAAATGAGATAAATGGAAGTGACGGAGTATCTTATACGTATACAAAGACTGCTTCAGACGAACTTATAGCACAGCTTGACAGTTTTGATTCGGGAACGACGGTAGATAAGGCATCACTTTCAGAGACTAAGATTGTATACGGTGCTGATAATGGACTTAAGCTCATCGACTTCAGAGGCCTCGATTATGATGATCCATTATGGGATGATCTTTTGGATGAACTTACAGCTGAGGAAATTTATAATGCCATCGGTGTAAGTGGATATGGAATCGAATATATTAAATCTATAGAGAAGCCATTTAACATAGATGCGGATACAGCGGCAGGTCTTATCTATGGCGGAACCGGGGCTATGTTCCCGAATGCAATGACACTGGCACAATGTTGGAACCCTGCCTTGGCTCTTGAGTTTGGAACGATGATAGGTAATGAGGGACTTCTTGGCGGCGCAGACGGATGGTATGCTCCTTCAATGAATATACACAGAACGCCTTTCTCTGGAAGAAATGGTGAGTATTATTCAGAAGACGCCTTCCTTTCAGGCGTAGTTGGCTCAAATGCAGCATACGGAGCTGCTTCCAAGGGTATGTATACTTACATTAAACATTTTGCATTCAATGATCAGGAAAATCACCGTGGAGACAGGGATGGCCAGTACAGTATTGCAACGTGGTTAAATGAGCAGGCTGCCAGAGAGATTTACCTTGTTCCTTTTGAAATGACAATGAAAGCCGGAAACGTGACTCTTAATTACGCTGAGAAGCAGAAAGATGGAAGTTATAAGAATGCTTCTAAAGAGATAAGAGCTTCGCAGGCAGTCATGACCTCTTTTAACAGAGTTGGTGCTACATGGGCCGGAGGAGATTATGGTCTGCTTACCGGAATTCTGCGAAATGAATGGGATTTTGATGGCCTTGTTATGACAGATAATGCTAATACAGGTGTCTTCATGGACGGCTATCAGATGACTGAAGCGGGCGGAGATGTGAAACTTACATCGCTTCCTTCTGCAGCCAGATATAACTTTGATAAAAATGATCCTGCAACATATTATTACGCAAGAGAAGCAATGCATCATACTCTTTATAC
>NZ_CAMVPU010000079.1 GCF_947169445.1 uncultured Butyrivibrio sp.
ATAAAAAAGTATTGCCTCTATCAATGCAAAATTAATCTATAGGTTATTTTACCCTGTCTAAAGCGCTCATCTTTCTTTGAAGAATAAGAAAATTTCTGCTGAGAATCATCCCATTTCATCTCAGTGATACAGTATTCTCCATTTTCATATCCATATCCATCGCCGGCATCTTCGTATAAGCTAAAGCTTGCATCGTTTCCTGGATATATCAGGACTTCAATATCGCTATCCTTTATAGATTTTATGTTTCCGGCAGACACCGCTGTTGGGATCATGGACCCTTCTTTTACAAATACAGGGATGTTTTCCACAGGGCATGTACATTCAATGGTCTGTCCGCCTTTATAATAACAGCCGTTATAGTAATCAAACCATCCCTTGCCCTCTGGAAGATATACTCTCCTTGTGTCTTTTTCATTCACCACAGGACATATCATGAGATTATCTCCAAACATATACTGATCGGAGATCTGCACCGCCACATTATCTTCAGGATAATCGAACATCAGCGGCCTTATGATAACTGAATCCTTCAAATAAACCCCGGCTGCCGTAGAATAAATATATGGCATCAGTCTGTATCTGTTCCTGATGGTTTTGCACAGAGCCTCATAATAAATGTCCCCTTTATCGCCAAAAGCCCAGGGTTCTCTTTCAACATCAGTGCCATGTGCCCTGAAAACCGGCAGATATGCAGCATATTCAAACCACCTTACATACAGCTTCCTGTAGGCATCATCTATTCCATCTTTATATTCACCATCCCAGAACCACTGTATTCCGTGCTTTACAAAAAAGGCTCCTGCGTCCAGTGTCCAGTACGGCACCGCGCTTGCTGCCATCTGAAGAGCGGATCTGACCTGCTTTTCCAAGGTCTTCCAACTTGCGGAAATGTCCCCTGACCATAGTATAGTTCCGTATTTCTGGCTTCCGGCCCATCCACTTCTTGTAAGATTGACAACCCTCCTGTCCCCGGTACAGTTTCGCTGTCCATCCCAGATGGTTCTTGCATGATATTTGCTATAGGCGTTGGCTAGTTCCAAGGGCATTATGCTTGCCGCAGCATTTTTAAATTCATAATATTTCTCGGAATCTGCCGGTTCTATTAAATGCTCCCATTCAGGGGTTATTGCTTCGCTGGAATCGCACCACCAGGCATCTACGCCAGCAGAATAAAGGCTTCTTTCAACCTGAGACCAGTAAAGTTGTCTGCCCTCCGGGGAAAAAGCATTGTACAGGCTCATTCCCGGAAGAAGAAGTCCATTTTCCTTAAATTCCCTGTTGTCTTCGCAGTTACTGCTCATGTTGGGCCAAATCGACATCATGAAATGAATGCCCTTTTCCCGCAGAGTTTCCGTCATTTTCTTTGGGTCCGGAAATCTTGACGCATCAAAACTCTTTTGTCCCCACTTGTTCTCTTCCCAGCTCATCCAGTCCAGAACCAGGCAGTCTACCGGGATGTCTCTTTCTATGAATTCGCCGGCTGTTCTGAGAATATCTTCCTGACTCTCATACCTTTCCTTGGATTGGATATATCCAAACGCCCACATGGGGAGCATTGCAGCTTTTCCGGTAAGACGCCTGTAATTTTTCACAACATCAAAAAGGTCTTTGCCAAACAAAAAATAATAGTCGAGGAAATAGTCTGCTTCAGTCTGAACGTAGGCTTTATCCCGGTCTTCCGAGAACATCAAAAGAGAATTTGTGCTAAACAAAATACCATATTTCCTGTCTGAAACCAGAAGCGGCATAGCTATTTTTCTATTTGCCTGATGAACATAATAGGTAGTGTGCCTTAGGTTCCATTCTCCGTGTTCTCCCTGTCCGAAGCCTATTAATGCCTCATCACCAAAAGAAAAATAAGTTCTTGTCTTAAAGCCATAGCCATATTCTTCTTTATCTGCAGCTTTAATGCGCTTTTTGACCCCATCGGCGGTAGCAATCTCTTCTACCTGCGCATTTTCGAAGTTAATTGTCCTGTACAGTGTCACTTTTTCAAGCTCTCTTGGCCGGTCCTGCCTTTCTGCCAAAATAGTCTGCCCGTCCGGATCATGAAATGAAACGCTGCCGGATTGCCTGTTGATCCGTATCTCTCCTTCGCCGGTAGAAACCACAAAAGTATCCGTTTCTTCGCAGATACTGTACTCGATCGTTCCGGAATGATCGGCGTAGTCTTCTCCCTGCCGTATGTCAAATTCTCCTTCTGCAGAAAAAGAAACTCTGACTATACCTCCGAACATTGGAATAATCCTAAGAAGTCCTTCTTCTGATTTAAAGAAGACCGCACCGTCTTTTTCATATACATCGGTAATGCGTTTATCTTTACCCGCAACAACATCCATCATAATACAAGCATCCTCACATCTTCCTCATTTTCACAGCTTTACAGCCTCTACTTTTGGCTCTGCCCCTTCATGAGCTCATCATCAAGGCCACTCCGTCATCGTCCGTAACAGCACTCATTTTTCTTAAATTCCGCAGGAGTAAGGCCTGCATGTTTCCTGAATTTCCGTCCAAAATAATCCACGTCGCTGTAGCCAACCAGCTGGGACACCTCATATACCTTGTATTTGCCTTCTGAGAGCAGCTCCTTGGCTTTTTGGATTCTGCACTCATTCAGGTAAAAGGTAAAACCGCAGCCCATAGTCTTGGCAAAAAGCCGTCCCAAATACCCTGAATTGTAGCCAAACTGTACTGCCAGCTCTTCAAGAGTAAGTGGCTGCGCATAAAACCTGTCGATATAAGAAATAATATCATCTATGACACACTCTCCATCCTGCCAGCAATATATCATATTCATTGCAGTATCCAAAGAATCGGAGATGTACTGAATGATCTCATACAGGTAGAACCTGCTCTCAAAAAATTCAATAATGCCCGCATTGCTGTCAAAGACCTGGGACAGGACCGGATACTGCCTTGTCATTTTTTCTTTTATGGAAAGCATGATCTCAGTCATAAAGAGGCTGGCATCTGTACTTTCTTTCACATGCTCTTTGACATATTCGTAGATCTCATCCAGCGCATTTACCATCATATTTCTGTTTCCGGAGGCGACAGCATTCATGACCTTCTCAAACAAGCCTTTTTGGACCTGATCATTTTTATCAGATATGCTCTGATGGTCTTTTTTATCTTCTCTGATAAAGTGCTCCCCTTCATCGCAAAAAAATCTTCTTTTTGCCAGGCATTTTGCCCGTTCATATGAAGCGGAGATTTCTGAAGGCAGCTCACATTCATTTCCAATGGCAATGAATATATTGTCCAAAGGGCTGTCGGATTCGATGGGAGATTTTTTATAATGCATTATAAAATCCTCGAATTTAGATATGGCAGTCCTTCCTTTGAGCAGAATACATTCATTTCGCTCTACCGTAGTAAGTTCATAGCATCTTTCGTCCAAAAAAGCCGGTATCAGGTCTGACAATCTATATCTGACGTCCTCTTTACCTGCATTGTAGGTTTCATGGATAATGACCTGATATCTTGGATAAAGAAGATCCATAGCCGCCAGGTTTTCTTCCATCACAGGTATTCCCGACAACAAGTCACTTACGATCACGCTCCTGGCTTTATCCTTAATTTCTACCAGCCTTGTTCCTTCATTTCTGTTTTTTTCAATGTCGGCTTTGATCTTTTTGACAGTTTCTAAGAGTTCATCCTCATCAACCGGTTTGGTGATATAATTCGTGACACGATTGATGATCGCTTCCCTGGCGTATTCAAAGTCTGAATAGCCTGAAAGGATAATAAAATAGCCCTGGTATCCCCTGCTACGTAGCTGTTTTATAACATCGATACCATGGACCTTGGGCATCTGCATATCAATGATCATTAAGGAAGGATTCAGTTTTTCAGCAGCAGAAAGAGCCTCCTCACCGTTAGAAGCATCCCCAACTATTTCAAAGCCTAGTTCTGCCCAATCTATGATGAGTTTTATACCTTCTCTTATATTTTCTTCGTCATCAACAATAATCACCGTTTCCATATTCTGCATCACTCCCAAGTCTAAGAAACTTATTTCATTTTAGCATGTCTGCACTTCAGAGCAAAAGAATAAAAAAATAAAAGCCCAAATGAAAAAGCCACGGCAACAATGTGCCGCAGCCCTTTCTATATGAGGAATGTGTTATTTGGATTTGGCATCGTCTTCAGCAGCTGCTCTGAGCTTGGCCTCATTTTCCTGGAATGCGATACATTCCGCATAGCCATACTCTTCTGCCTGCTGTTTCATTTCAGCTACTATAGAATCAAATTCCTCGTCGCTTCCTGCATAGATAGCTTTCCAGGAATTATCCTTTACGCAGGTTGAAACCTGATCCCATACGACCTGAAGCTCATCTGAGCGAACACCACCGGTGTACATAGTTCCGGGTGAAAGAACATATTTAAACTTATCAAGGTACTCATCAGGTGTATCGGCTCCTGTCCATTCTCTCCACTTCTTCTCAATGTCAGAGCCGGCTTCTGTAGAGTAACTTGCCCAGTTACGATAGTTGAAGGTCTCTCCGTTACTGTCAGGGTTAGGTGCATCCAGCGCCCAGGTTGAATTGTTCATCTTGAAAGAACCGTCATCATAGGTTCCCTCATAGCCATTGCCTATTTCTGTTGAAATATCTGTCTTGCAGGCACGACCGATATCTGTAAAACAGGTCTTGCCATTTTCATCATAATACCAGCATACGTCCTTTGGACCATACTCTGAGGTCATTCTTCCTTCTGGAGTTGTGAGCCAGTTGATGATGGCCATGCAAAGTTCCGGATATTCTGTATTAGCGCCTATAGACCAGATTCTGTTTCCGCCATAAACATTAAGACCATATCTGATAGGAGTAGCATCGGTGGGCTTAACAGGGAACATTCCCTTTCCTGCAGCCAGATGGTCAGGAGAATTGTAAAGAGCAGATCCCATGAAATTGAATACATTAAGGAATGCTGTACCGTTCTGATAATCCTCCTGCATTCCGTTGAATCCCTGAGTCTGAGAATCGGGATCAAGAAGACCTTTCTGATAAAGTGTATTGTAGAACTTAAGGGCTGTAAGGTATGGGCCATTCTCCTCAAGAACAGGATGGAAGGTCTGAGTATCAGGATCATATAATCCAAGGCCAAATTCATCAAAACCGTAATAAGCTGTGGCCGTTGACTTGACATACATTACCATGTCTCCGTCCCAGTCATTGAAAAGAGAAACACCATAGGTAGGATTTCCGTTATCATCTGTAGGACAGATTTCCTTCATCTTCTCCAGAGCAGCAACAACTCCGTCAAAATCTTTGATTTCCGGAGATCCGATCTGCTCATAAAGATCATATCTCAGATCCCAAGTATACATAAATGAACCCGGGTCTTCAGCAGAACGTGTTACATCAAAGCCGTAGCCATAAAGCTTTCCATCTGAAGAAATACCTCTGTTCTTTTCAAGGGCAGCCTTCATATTAGCTGCAATATATGGGCCATACTCATTAAGAAGATCATCCTCTTCCCAGTCAAATAGCATTCCCTTGTCAATTGCATGCTGATAATCATCACCGTCATTTCCCCAGATTACCAGATCTCCGAGATTTCCGGACTCCATACGGGTATCATAAACTCCGTCATTTTCAGGAATTATATTGAGCTTTACATTGAACTTATCAAGCATTATTTTTCCAAACCAGCCGGTCTGCTCGCCTGAATAGTTTGCAAGCTGATCATAAACATCAAGTGTAACGGTCTGCTCCGGGATAATATCGGACAAATCCCCCTCAAGTCCGCTGCTTTCAGAAGTTTCTCCTGCATCTGCAGCCGCTGATCCAGCTGTATCTGTAGTCTGCGAGGATTCTTTTTCCTCAGCCTTATCTTCTGACGCAGCATTTTCTTCCACTGCATCTGTGGGAGCCGGTGAAGATCCGCAGGCTGCCACAGACAGGGCCATTGCTCCCGTCATAAAAAGAGCAAGCAACTTTTTCATTTTCATAGTTTTCCTCCTTTTTGATTGCATAAAATCACTAAGGGTCTTTTACCCTTTAACTGCCCCAATCATGATTCCCTTTTCAAAATATCGCTGCATAAAGGGATAGACTAAAAGAATAGGAATTATAGTTACCATAGCTATGGTGTACTTGATCACTTTTCCATTTAATGCAGAGTCCATAACACTCTTACTTATCCCGGAAGTACTTCCGGCACTCATAAGTGCCGCAAGATTGCTGGTGGTATTAAGGTATATATAAAGTCTGTGCTGTAAGGTATACAGCTTTGGAGCTGATTGCATGAGAATCAGTGAATCCTGGAAAGAGTTCCAGTGTCCCACCGCGCCAAATATGGTAATGGTCGCCAAAATCGGCTTAGCCAAAGGAAGTATGATGCTGATGAATATCTTCATATGGGAAGCACCGTCCAAGGCTGCACTTTCCTCAAGTTCAGATGGTATTGCCGATTCTATGTAGGTCTTTACCAGAATGATATTGTAGGGTGCAACAATTCCGGGGATTATATATGCCCAGAAAGTATTGGTAAGTCCCAGCATAGCCATGTTCAGGTACCAGGGAATGATGCCTGCATTGAAGTACATGGTAACTACCAAAAACCTGTACCAGAAGCTTCTCCCCCACATCTCCTTTTGTGTTACCAGGTATCCCACAAAGGCTGAAGCAAGAACCATAACAAAAGTTCCCAGTATGGTTCTTGCAAGGGTTACCGCAAAGGAGCCGAATAGGTCATTCACCTGTAAAAGACGGATATAATTTTCAAAGTGAACTCCCACCGGAATAAAATTAATAAGGCCTTTTCTTACCAGTTCATTGTCACTGATGGTATTGATGAACAGATAATAAAACGGAAAAATACAAATAAGGGTAAAAGCAGCGAATACAGAGTAGTTTATGATATTAAAAACAACATCTCCGAATTTAAGTTTCATTTTTTTCTTATGCCTGTTCGTACTCATATCATTCCCCCATCAAACTATGGTCTCGCCTCTGATCACTTTGGATATGGTGTTTGCTCCATACAAAAGTGTTACGCTTATGACTGATTTAAGCATTCCAACAACGGTAGATAGCGGAATGGCACCTTTAACGATACCCATCTTGTAAACATACAGGTCCAGGACCATGATTTTGACTGTGTTGGAGGAATTTTCAAAAACAAGATACTGATCCATTCCGTTGGAAAGAATTCCCGCTACCGCCATGAGCAGAAGCACGTAAAAAGTAGGCATAAGTCCCGGCACTGTTACATGCCACATTTTCTGGAATCGTCCCGCACCATCTACGATCGCCGCTTCATATAACTGCTGGTCTATCCCCGCTATTCCCGCAATGTAGATGATGGCGCTCCAGCCAAGTCCCTTCCACAGTCCCCATAGCAGCATTTTTAACCAGGTGTGGGATCCATCCATCAGAAAGTTCTTTCCCTCAGTCCAGATTCCCAGGTTCATCATAAGAGAACTGATAAAACCATCAGTTGAAAAAATACAGAATGCAATGGCAAATACCAGTACCCAGCTGATAAAATTCGGAATTGTGGTAAAAGTCTGTACCACTCTTCTGAATTTGTCGTTTCTAATCTCTGAAAGAAAGATTGCAAAAGCCATGGGAACCCAGCTGGTGGCAATTCCAAGTCCGCTCATAGCCAGGGTATTTTTCATAACATTCAGAATATCTCTGGTGGTGGATCTGTTTCGTATCAGCTGCTGAAACCACTTAAAGCCCACGAAATTAGCCATTGACAGGGTATCTCCGGCTTTGTAGTCAAAAAACGCATATCTCCAGCCCCACAGAGGCAGATAGCTGAAAACAAAGGTCAGAAGGATAAACGGAAGAAACATCAGAAAAAGTCTGAACCTTGTTTCCATCTCAAACTTCTCATTTTGGGCCGGTTTCCCCACCAGATACATTTCAAAAACACTGATCAGCACCATCAGTACAAGCATTCCCATAAGGATAAAGAAAAATCCCGGAAACATGGGCTCAATCTTGGACGGCTTGGTAGTTGCTGCTATCTGCAGATAAGCACTCCGGATTCCTCCCATGGAAATTGCTGCAACAAGCGCCCCGACTGTATTTATAAGATTTCCCAGCACCTTACATTTTCTGTTTCCAAGGGATAGACATGCACCTACTGCACAGGCTATGATCCCAAGGCAGATTATCATACTTGATACATTAAGGAGTTTTAGAGTCGATTCCATGACCCATCCCTTTTTAAAAGCCCTGCCGAAATTGGAGATCAAATTGCCATAAGAAAATCCTGTTGTAAGAAGAGAAATACTCCTGTTGATAAGCCCGCTTATCCTGGCAACATTAAGCGCCGGAAAAAACAGTACCACCAAAAGCAGTACGGAGATTGCCCGAAACGGGTAATAGACAAATTTAGCCAATTTTTCTTTAGACACGTTCCCCTCCCCCACGATCAGAGCATGCACAACCCGAAAGAATATCGCAAAAAATTGCACTTGCAAACGAATTAAATATCGCTTACAAGTGCAATTTTATATAATAATCTGTTAATTTTTTACCCTGTTAATCCTACATGATTTACTGTACATTTTGTACATTTATTGGAAGCCTAAGCTCAACACTGGTACCTTTCCCCTGATTTGACCTGATGGTAAGTCCATAATCACTTCCGTAAAAAAACCTGATCCTCTGGTTAATATTATAAAGTCCGATGCTTGCAACGCCTTTTTCATCGTCTTCCTGCCTCTTCTCATTTATGGACAAATTCAGTTCTTCAACCTGCTTTGGACTCATACCCTTGCCATCATCATTTACCGTTATCAGTAGCTTTTCTTCCCGGGTTTCAACAATGATAATGATGTGTCCGTTCTGGTCCATCTCCTTAAGGCCATGGCTCACTGAATTTTCCACTATAGGCTGCAATAGAAGCGGCAGCATGTGATAAGCGGAAGTATCAAAGTCATCAGCTATATAGAAATTCCAGTTGATGCGCTCCCCAAACCTGAGCCTCTGTATCTGAAGGTAGCTCTCCACATGTGTAAGTTCCTCCGCAAGGGTCGCAGTAGATTTTCCGGTGCTTTCCAGAACATAATGCATTATTTTGGCAAGGTACTTGACACTGGTGGCAACACCTCTGTCCCCGCCTCTTATAGCCTGCATCCTGATAGCTTCAAGAGTATTGTATAAAAAATGCGGATTTATCTGTCCCGAAAGGATCTTAAATTCCATGTTCTGCTGCATATTAATAAGTTGCTGCTCATGGATCTGAGTTTCGTAAAATCTTGCTTCCTGTTCCCTTATCTGCTGGGTTGTAGCCTTTAGGTCCTTAAAGGTATCAGACAGTTCATCATCTCCGCTAATATTCTCAATTATATCGTAGTTACCTGTGCTGGCTCTGTGCATGGCTTCTCTAAGCGTATTTACCCTGGTGGTGAAGTACCTCGAATAGAGAATGACAATGACTAAAGGAACAATAAGTGCCAACAGCAGCACCAGAATAAATCCCCTCATGATATCTTTTATAGCTTCATGAGCCATGTAATCTCCGGTCAGGACAAAAAATCTGGATGTGATCTTATATGGAACAAAACTGGAAATACAAGTCAGTGCCAGCTTTCCATCCAGCATCATATCTCCCATGTAGTTGTACTCATCTACACCGTTTCCCTCAAACTCCGGCATTTCAATTTCACGCTCATTGTAATTAGAGGAAAAAAATACCGGATGTCTGTCCAGACTTATAAGCATATAATTATCTGTTGTAAGCAGTCTGTTCCTTAAATAGTTGGTACTTACCGTCACCACAATATAGGCCCTGTTATCTGAAAAGCCTGTATTGAAGCGCCGTACAAGAGCAAGCTCATAGTCGTTCTCATACTCATTTAAGGGCACATGGATGCAGGTATAGGAGTCCCATGCAGAGTGATCAATATCGTTGTACCATTCAAATCTGCTAAAAGGATCATCAGTGACTCCGCTTCCGGCAGCTTTGTCCGCATTTTCTCCAAACCTTTCAACGCCGCTGATACCTACATTTACTACATGGCTTCCCGTAGGTACCTTGGGATTATTGGTATAAATATTAATGGAGGAAATAGCCGCTGTTGTCCTGATGATTGAAGAAACCGCCGCATCCAGGGCATCGTATTTACCCTTGGTGACAACTGCATAGCTGTCTGAAGCAAAAAGATCCCTGTACTCCTGTGAGGAAATAATAGGTTCCAAACTGGTGTAAACAATCGAAGTAATATCAAATACTATTGATTTGATCCTGGTATTTTCAGCCCTTGACTGATCCTCATATCTGTCCTTCATCTGTCTCATAAGAATAGAAATGGACACAACACCTATAATGACCATTGGGATCAACAGGGTAAGGATCAAAACGCGGTACATCTGTCTGCCAATTCGTCCCCTGTGCATTATGTATCCCCCTTAAAGGCAGCATCAAACAATAGCTGCTTATCCTTAGCCGCATTCATATTATATTCCAGCACCTGATCATATCCCAGCTTATCCAAAGTATTGATCAGTTCCTTTTTTAATAGATCATATTCTGCCCTGGAAGATGCAAAGACCATTTTCCAGGAATGGTCAACTATAGTCTGGCGGCACTGGTCTTCTATGGTCTGAAGATACTCAGGGTACGAAAAGCCTCCCCACTCGACACCGGGGATTATTGTAAGCATGTTCTGCTCTTTGAAATAAGCTATAGGCTCTTTTTCCGTGCCGTATAGTTTGCTCCAATCACTGTAAACAACTGTCTTACTGCGACTGGTATAGTCGTCCCACAACTGATATCTGTAAGGAACTCCATTGTCATCGCTGTCCTGTACATCAACAGGCTTGAAATTAAGCGCAGATACGCCCTGGCTCCATAGCCCTCCACCGTATTCTTCAGGCACTTCAAGCCCCTCTTCCATATTAATAAAAGCTTTTATTCCAAATTCGGTAAACTTGGGACCATCCTCCGTCATTTCCCAGGTAAGTCCCTCAGGGCCCCTGAAATCGCCGGTTGGTGAGCCGCTGCACTCTATGCCCTCCCTGGAAAAGAGCCAGTTGGCAAAATCCACCATTCTCTGCGGATCCTTGGTGTTTTTGCCTATCATCATGGAAAAGCTCTGTTTTCCCCCGGGATCATTTCCCCAGGTCACATAGCTGGCATCATCTATTTTGAGTGATGCAAAGCCTTTCCCATCACGAAGTCTGGTTTCTGAATTATATAAAGACTGTCCCATCCAGGGCCAAAAAGAATAAAGAACCGCTCCGTCCCTGTATTTGGAGGCAACAGTGTCATAGTTTTGATAAGGAGATTCAGGATCCACCAGCCCCATGGAATTGGCCTCAAAGAAGAAATTCAGTGCTCTGAAGTATGCAGAGTTTTCATCTGCTATACTCTCCATTTCACCGGTTTGCGGATTCATCAGAACAAATCCCAGAATATCATATCCATAAAGTGAAGCAATTGCTCCGGCATTTTGCATGATGCCGCCGTCCCAGTCTGAAAATAGGCTAAAGGCATAAACATCTTTTCCACTATCACTTTTTCCTGCGTTTTCCTGCATCTTAGAAAGCACCGGCAAAAGATCCTCGAGAGTCTTAACTTCCGGATATCCCAGGCCTCTGTACAGATCCCATCTGATGGAGGGCGCATTTGTAGGCTCGCTGAAATCCGCTTCTCCCACCTCTGTATTGGAAGAAATCTCACTTGGTATTGCAAACAATCCCGGGGCATCTGCGCTGGCTGATGTAAGCCTTATCTGGTTCTCATATTTAAGAAGATTTTCACAGTTCCCAATATAATCCGTCATATCAAGGATCAGGCCCTCCCTTACCAGGTCGCGAAGACTCCCGTCTTCCGCCCCGATAAATATGATATCTCCGATATTTCCGGAAGCTCTCATACTCTCAAATATGGCATCTCCATGGCCTTCCTGGTTGGGCGCTATGATATTCAGCTGCATATTGAACTTGTCACGGACAAGCTTGGCAAACCACCCCCGCTGAATTCCTCTGGTGTTGGACTGTACATCAAAAACATCTATTGTAATAAACTCAGGATACTTTTTTTCTCCCTGAGTGCGATCATCCTCAAAAAAAGGCAGCCTGCAGCTACATAAAGCGCAGACCACCAATATTATGGTCAAAAAAACTGATATTTTTATTTTAATTTTCCCCATTATCATTTCCCCCAATCAAATATTATAGGAGAAATATTATAATGGCAAGCTTAATCCGTATACCATATACCTATCTGTACTTTTTTTAGCAATGGTTCTGATTGTTATTGGAATCTCCACAAAACATAATGTGCTCCTATGCTTTGCAATAATCTTCTTTTATATCATGTTTTTTATAAATGCTTTTACTGGAATCAGAGATCTACTGCTTAAGGTAGTACATTTTAATGACGGGGATGAAATATAATCACCGTCATTCCAAAATGCCGTCAGTTCATCCAGTCATTATTCTCCAGCCTGTGAAAGTGTACTCAAAAATTCGTCGCAATAACCATCGTTAATATATTCTTTTCCAGCCACTGACAGATAATGCACTGTTATATTCGATAGAAGATCAAAATCCTCATTACCTGGGGTATGTGTTTGTTTTTGTCAAATATTTCATGCTAGTAAGGTTTATATTTTTCTTTA
>NZ_CAMVPU010000080.1 GCF_947169445.1 uncultured Butyrivibrio sp.
GAACCACTTAACAGTACCTTTGTTCATTGTAATACCTCCACTAAAAATAAAAAAAATAATCGTTCTGTTGTCCACGACAACATATTTAGTTTATCATGTATAAAACCAAAAGTAAAGGTAATTTACACATATTAACAATAAGTTTTACGTAAAAATATAATATATTTCAGTATTATATCGATTTACGTAATTCAGTACTTTACTTTACTAGTTCAGAGTGGTAAAATGTTTAAGCGCGAAAGTGTTTTTAACGAAATATAGATTGTTTATGGCGAAAAAAATATAAAAGGAGATTTTTTTAGAATGAACAAGAAAATTAGAACAGATGCGGTTGATCACCTGTTTAATGCAATACTTTGCCTTCAGAACAAAGAAGAGTGCTATAGCTTTTTTGAAGATCTGTGTACTGTCAATGAACTTTTGTCTCTTTCTCAGAGGTTCGAAGTGGCTTCTATGTTAAGAGATCATAAGACATATCTTGAGATAGCAGAGAAGACAGGCGCATCAACAGCTACTATCAGTAGAGTTAACCGCTCACTTAATTATGGTGATGATGGCTATGAGCTTGTATTCGAGAGAATGCAGGACTAAAGTTTGGAGCCTGAAATAGGGCAATGAATAACAGTGAAAACGGGGACGTATAAATCGTTTCAGCAAGCTGAGGTGATTTATACGTCCCCGTATTTTGTCATTATTCATTTACATTTCAGTTATAAAAGATGATTTAGTTATCCTTCTTTTCTTCAACTGGCTTTTCTGCTTCAGCTTTGGATTCTTCGGAACTTTTTTCCTCAGCCTTTGTCTCTTCAGGCTTGGCAGCTTCTGATGCTTCTTTATCTGCAACCATACGCTCTTTTGCAATTTCAGCAGAATTCTTATCCAGATTGGTCATCTCGCATTTGCCGTGGAATACAGCGTTTTCATCAATGATGATGCCTTTGCAGGAGATATCACCGATAACTTTACCTGTATCACTGATCTCAACCTTGCCCTGAGGTACTGAAAGAGCGCCATTGATCTCGCCTGCGATATAAGCATTCATCGCGCTTACAGTGCCTACGATCTTGGCATCCTGACCTACGATAAGTGCACCGCTTACTGTTACATTGCCCTTGACTGTTCCGTCAATTCTGGTTGAATCTTTGGTAGTAAGAGGACCTTCGATTACAGCGCCTGGTCCGATAATAGTTCCGACCTGCTCAAGAGCCGTATCTATAGTAGCTTCTTTTTTGCTTCCAAACATTTTTGTAACCTCCGTTTATCCGTTGATCTCTATTAATTCCTCTGGATCTATGTATTTTTCATCCTGTTGGATTTGATAACCAAGAGAGGTGTTCTTCTCGCCAATTACGTAGATGATGTCACCTTTATCGATTTCACTGCCTTCTGTCACAAGTGGATCACCGGCGTTTCTGTAAATAGAAACATATCCATTTCCATGATCTATTGTTACGCTGTTTCCAAGCTTGGCATCGGTGGTCACGGTCAGAATTGTACCGGATCCGGCGGCAATGACGTTACTACCTTCTGCAGCAGTAAAGATTACAATAGGATTGCCGGTAGCAGTGTCCTTATTTTCATCGGTGAGCTCTGTGATGGTAGTGGAATTTGTATCATCAACAGCATTTGTCATAGATGCTGTTCCGGTTAGAGGAAATCCTGAAGGGATGGCCAAAGCCTGTGCCTCCTCTGCGGATATCTGTTCATCTTCAAGCCTTTTATTAATAGCGGCGCTTAGCTGTTCTACCTCAGTTTTTAGCTTGGCATTATCAGTGGATAATTCACTGTTCTGTGTTGTCAGATTGTCTATTGTAGTCTTTTGCTGTTCCTGTATGCCACGAAGAGTGTTTATCGTCATGGCTGAATAAATAATGAAACAGATAATTGCAAGAACAATAGCAAAAATCAAATATGCCAAAAGCTGCGTCTTAAAATGATTGAGGTGAAGACGCTTTGTACTACCATCAGAATCGCCAGAGATGATCATGAAGGTGTAGTGGCGTTTATGCCGGTGCTTTCTGGGCTTCGTATCCTTGCTCATAAGACCTCCGTCAGGTTTTTTATCGATATGTCAGATGAAACCTTAGCAAGGTTCTCTTCAACCAAGATATTTTACCATAACAAGCGTCATTTTTGCAATAAAAAAGAATGTTTTGAGAGCTTTTTTGATACAAAATGTACAAAAAGAGCTATGGAAGGAGGGTCCATAGCTCTTTTCTCGTTACTGTATGCTTATTTGCGACCTGATGCAGTAACATGTTCTATTAAAAGTTCACTGAATTACAAATTAACCCATTTCAGCAACTACTGTGTATTCCTTAACACCTTCCTCATAAGGAATGATGTTGCCGGAAACAGCCTTGCCGTTAACGGTAAGGGACTTGATTCCCTTCTGAGCACCGTTCTGCTTAACACTGATCTTGTATACAGCATCACGATACTTTCTTGTGATCTCGAAATCACCGAAATCAGCAGGTACACAAGGGTTGATTGAAAGACCATTGTGTGTAGGATATACACCCAGAATGTACTGGGAGATATTAACGAATGTCCAGGCGGCTGTTCCTGTGAGCCAGCTGTTCTTGCCCTGACCAAAGAACTTAGCGTCTCTGCCGGCAACCATCTGTGAATAAACATATGGCTCTGTGCAGTGAACTTCACTTATCTCTTCTATATAAGCAGGGCAGGTCTTCTTGTAAATTTCAAATGCTCTGTCACCGTGACCGAGAACTGTTTCAGCGATTGAAACCCAAGGGTTGTTGTGGCAGAAGATACCTGCATTCTCTTTGTATCCTGGTGGATATGAAGAAACTTCACCAAGTTCGAGGTGATATTTGGTATAAGCAGGCTGAAGAATCATTACGCCATACTTAGTATCAAGTCTTTCTTCAACACTCTTAAGAGCCTTTTCCGCAAGGCCTTCCTTAACACCGATTCCTGCAAGAACACAGAAGCCCTGTGGCTCGATGTAGATCTGACCTTCTTCGCATTCCTTAGAACCAACTTTGTTGGAGTGTGCATCGTATGCACGTACAAACCAAT
Source organism: uncultured Butyrivibrio sp. (assembly GCF_947169445.1). Taxonomy (GTDB): domain Bacteria; phylum Bacillota; class Clostridia; order Lachnospirales; family Lachnospiraceae; genus Butyrivibrio. Next base: position 3,043 of record NZ_CAMVPU010000080.1, read on the forward strand.
CGCCATCCCAACCAGCTGTGATAGCAGCTTCATAAACCTTGGCAATTTCTTCACGAGCTCTTGCAGCCTCAGCGTCATCACCAAGAAGTTCGCAAAGCTGAGCGTACTCTTCACCGTACTTAACAAACATACCTGCGATAAATACTGATTCAGCAACAGGGCCTTCTGATGGACCGAATGTCTGGAAGGATTCACCCGGATGCTCTGAGAAGCAGTTGAGGTTCAGGCAGTCATTCCAATCTGCACGTCCGATAAGTGGAAGACCGTGAGGCCCTTTATGTGTGGCTGTGAAGTCAAAAGAGCACTTGAGGTGACCCATAAGTGTCTTGGCAACGCTCATATCGTTATCGAAAGGAACCATTTCTTTTAATATAGAAAGATCTCCTGTCTCTCTTACATATGCGCTTGTGCCGGCAATGAGCCAAAGTGGATCATCATTGAAGCCGGAGCCGATATCTGAATTGCCCTTCTTGGTAAGTGGCTGGTACTGGTGATAGGCACTACCATCCTGGAACTGAGTTGACGCAATATCAATAATACGCTGTCTTGCTCTGTCCGGAATAAGATGTACAAATCCAAGAAGATCCTGACAGGAATCTCTAAAGCCCATACCACGGCCAATTCCGGATTCATAGTAGGAAGCAGAACGTGACATGTTGAATGTAACCATACACTGATACTGATTCCAGATATTAACCATACGATCAACCTTTTCATTGGAAGAGGAGATATGGTAATTGCTAAGAAGCTCTTTCCAATAAGCCTTGAGTTCTGCAAGGGCAGCATCAACTGCAGCTTCATTATTATAAGATGAAATCATCTTAAGGGCCGGCTTCTTGTTTACTACAGAAGGAGCTTCCCACTTGTCGTCCTCAGGATTCTCAATGTATCCGAGAATGAAGATGAAGGTCTTGGACTCGCCTGCAGCAAGCTCAAGATTGATCTGCTGAGAAGCGATTGGTGACCATCCGCTGGCAACGGAATTGGTGCACTTTCCTGCAGCAACTGCATCTGGACTGTCAGGTCCGTTATATGCTCCAAGGAAAGCATCACGGCTTGTGTCAAAACCATCAACCTTGGAATTAACGCTATAAATAGCGTAGTGATTACGTCTCTCTCTGTACTCTGTCTTGTGATAGATAGTAGAGCCGCCATCTGTAACTTCTACTTCACCAGTGCTTAAGTTTCTCTGGAAGTTCTTCATGTCATCATCAGCATTCCAAAGACACCATTCTACATATGAGAAAAGAGAAAGCTTAGCAGCTGTAGTCTTGTTATTAGTGATAGTAACCTTGGAAATCTCACAGTTGTCATTCATAGGAACGAAAGTGAGAACCTTGGCTTCTACATCATTCTTGCTGGATGTAAATGTGCTGTAACCAAGACCGTGACGGCACTCATATTTGTCAAGCGCTGTCTTGACAGGCTGCCAACCAGGATTCCAGATTGTCTCATTTGCTGAATCCGTAGTGTCCTTAATATAGAAATACTTACCATTATTATCATATGGAACATTATTGTAACGATATCTGGTGAGCCTTAACAGTTTCGCATCCTTGTAGAATGTATAACCGCCACATGTGTTAGAAATGAGGGAAAAGAACTCCTTATTGCCAAGATAGTTGATCCATGGAAGAGGAGTCTTAGGTGTGGTGATGACATATTCGCAAGCTGCATCATCAAAGAAACCGTACTTCATCTTAAAAACCTCCATTAAATATGAAAAATAAACTTAAACGTTTTCGTGATTTCTAGTCACATTATATATTGAATATACTCAGAATGCAACAAGAAAAATAAAAAGATAAAATGCAGATAAATACTGGGATTCAATCAAGTAATAAATGTGAAACCGGTATCATATATACATAATAAAAGTCTTACGAAAAAATATCGAAAACGTTTCATGAAAAATAATAATATCTAAATTAAATTATCCTTAAATGTGCGAAAATGCGATAACTTTATAAACAAATTTAGACCTTGGTATAAAACATGCACAAAAAAAATAAAAAAAGTATTGATTTAGAAGTTAAAATGTTGTACATTGGAATTACGAAAACGATTTAGTAATTGAGCAGGGGTAAACGATAAATAGAATGGTATCACTTAAGGATATATCTAAGGCATGTGGGGTGTCGGTTGCTACTGTGTCCAAGGCGCTTAATGATCATAGTGATATAAGCGCAGCTACTAAAGAGAGAATCCGAAAGGTTGCTGAGGAACTGGGGTACAGGCCGAATGCAGCGGCTCAGGCTCTTAAGACAAACAGAACTAATAATATCGGAGTTTTGTTTGTGGATGCAGCTAATACAGGACTTACACATGATTACTTCAATCATGTTTTGGATAGTTTTAAGAAAACAGCAGAAGAAAACGGGTTTGATATTACCTTCATAAATGGAGGTAAGGCCAGAATCAACAATATGTCTTATCTGTCTCATGCAATTTACCGTGGCTTTGATGGCGTTGTAATAGCATGTGTAGATTTTTCGGATCCTGAAGTTGATGAACTGGTTAAGAGTAATATCCCAGTTGTGACAATAGACCATTTCTTTTACAACAGAATCGCAATTCTTTCTGATAACGTAAAGGGAATGAAAGATCTTGTGAATTATGTATATGAACAGGGACACAGGAAGATAGCATATATACATGGTATGGAATCTTCCGTAACCCAGAGCAGATTGGCAAGCTTCTACAAGACGTTGCAGGATTTGGATGTTTATATTCCGGATGAATATGTTCTGGCTGCTCCTTACAGAGATACAGAGGCTGCTTTTGAAGCCACCAACAAATTGCTGGACCTTCCGGATCCGCCAACAGTTATTTTTTATCCTGATGATATATCTTGTTTTGGTGGACGCAATGCCATAAGGCAAAGAGGAATGAGGATTCCTGAGGATATATCGGTAGTTGGATATGATGGAATTGAACTTGTGTCCAGGATAAGCCCGATGCTTACCACTATAGTTCAGAACACTGAGAAGATTGGAAGGCTTGCAGCTTCTAAGCTGATCGATCTTATCAATAATCCTAAGGGAACACTGATAGAACAGGTAGTGGTTGGAGGGAAACTCGAACCCGGTGAGACGGTCAAAAAACTTACGGTTTAGGACGGCTTTAGCTGTTTTAAATAAAATAACTAAAAAACACTATATTAAAAAAGGGAGATGGAGGTATTTTGGTTATGAAAAGAAAGTTACTTGGTATGATGCTTTCTGCAACTATGGTAGCTGGTATGCTTACAGCTTGTGGCGAGACAGCAGCAACCACAACAGAGACACCTGCAGCTGAGACAAAGACAGAGACAGCAGCAGAGACAAAGACAGAAACTGCAGCATCTGACACAGCAGCTGAGACAGCAGCTGCACCTGCAGCTGACGAGGGCAAGGTTCTCAACATTTCTGCATGGAATGAAGAGTTCAAGTCACGTCTTACAGATCACTATCCTGGATATGAGGTAGTTGATGGAACAACAGGTAAGATTGGTGATGTAACAGTTAAGTGGCTTATTACTCCTAACGAAGAGAACGCTTACCAGAACAGACTTGATGAGCTTCTTCTTGCACAGGACAGCGCAGCAGCAGATGACAAGGTTGATCTTTTCCTTGTAGAGGCTGACTATGCCGTTAAGTACACAGACACAGATTACACAGTACCTGTTAAGGATCTTGGAATCACAGATGATGATCTCAAGAATCAGTATTCATACACACAGGCTGTTGTTACAGATTCTAACGGAGTTCTTAAGGGAACATCATGGCAGGGCTGCCCTGGCGTTATGATCTATAACAGAGCAATTGCTAAGGAAGTATTCGGAACAGACGAGCCTGCAGATATCCAGGCTAAGTTCTCTGATTGGGATAAGTTCTTCGCGTCAGCCGGTGAGCTTGACAAGGCTGGTTACGATGTAATTTCTTCAACAGCTGATACATTCCGTGTATATCAGAACAACGCTAAGCTTCCTTGGGTAAACGGAACACAGATTCAGGTTGATGACAACCTTAAGAAGTGGGTTGAAGATTCTAAGAAGCTTGCAGATGCTGGCTACTGCAACACATGGGGCCAGTGGGGTGAAGACTGGAACAAGGGCTTCTATCCAGAAGGAAAGGTATTTGCTTACTTTGGACCAGCTTGGCTTATCGATTTCTGTATGGCAGCTGATGTAGAAGGTTCTGTTGGACACGATGGCGGCTGGGCTGCTACAGAAGGACCTCAGGGCTTCTATTGGGGCGGTACATGGATCTGCGCAGCAGCTGGAACAGACAATGCTAGCCTTGTTGCAGATATCATGAGAAAGATGACATGCGATCCTGAAGTTATGAAGGATATCGTTCTTAAGGACAATGACTTCGTAAACAACAAGCCAGTTATGGAAGAGCTTGCAAACGATCCTAACTACTCAAATGCAGTTCTTGGCGGACAGAACCCTCTTAAGATGTTCTGCGCTGGTGCTGACAACATCGATATGGCTAACCTTACAGCTTATGATCAGGGTCTTCTTGGTGACTTCCAGACAGCTATGGGCGACTACATCAATGGCAACTATGCTACATATGATGAGGCTCTTGAGCAGTTCTACACACTTGCACTTCAGAGATATCCTGAGCTTACAAGATAAGAAGCATCGTTTGAACTATTGTCTTGGTTAGTTAAATAATTTGCCTGTCGGCTTTGGCCGGCAGGCAATTCTTTAAAAAACGCTTTTAATTTTGTAAAGAGTAGAGGTTATTGCCTTGGCAGAAATGCGTTGCAGTAACGAGTTAGTAATGTGGAGGTAGAGAGTATGGACAAGAAAAAGTCCAATTCTAACGTGGTAAAGTTTAATAGATGGGGATACATCTTTCTTTTACCATTTATAATTACTTATTTGATTTTTAGTTTTGTACCGCTTTGTACAACAATCTACAACAGCTTTTTCGAAAATTATCGTTCCGGACTTAAGCAGATAGGACCAAACTTTGTGGGTATCCAGAACTATATTAACCTGCTTAGCTCACCGGAAATTTGGAAATATCTGATCAATACACTTATCATGTGGGTTGGCGGTTTCATCCCACAGATTGTTATTGCTCTTTTGCTTGCTTACTGGTTTTCTGATCCAAGTCTTAGAGTTAAGGGACAGAGATTTTTTAAGACAGTTATTTACATGCCAAACCTTATCATGGCATCAGCTTTCTCAATGCTGTTCTTCGCTCTTTTCTCAGATAGTGGTCCTATAAACCAGATTCTTTTAAGCCTTGGAATCCTTCATGAGCCATTTAAGTTTTTCCAGTATGTGACTGCATCAAGAATGCTTGTTATGCTCATGAACTTCCTTATGTGGTTTGGTAATACCACAATACTTCTTATGGCAGGTATGCTTGGTATTGACTCATCACTTTATGAGGCTGCCCAGGTTGATGGTGCGACAGCTTCACAGGTATTCTTTAAGATTACAATGCCTATTCTTCGTCCTATTTTCGTATATGTGCTTATCACATCACTTATCGGTGGTCTGCAGATGTTCGATGTTCCTCAGATCCTGACAAATGGACGAGGCAATCCTACGGATTCCTTAACCACAGTTATCATGTTGCTGAACCGTTATCTTACCAGCAAGGATGTAGGCCGTGGCGGTGCTCTGTCAGTATTCCTATTTGTGGTAACTGGTATTCTGAGTTTGGTTGTATTCAGAATTAACAGCACCAAGGATAAAGATTGAGAGGAGAAACAGGGATGAATAACGATATACAAATGAAATCCCATGGTGTTCCAATTGGGATCAGAAGACTAATCGCTTACATAGTTCTTATATTTTTTACGTTCCTTTGCTTGATCTGGTTTTATATTTTGCTTATTAACTCAACCAGATCACATTCAGAGATGACTCTTGGATTTACACTTCTTCCAAGCACACATCTTTTGGATAACTGGAATAGTCTTATAACAGGTACTATTCCGATTGCAAAAGGTTTTGCAAACAGTTTGACTGTTTCAGTATGCACAGCTGTTCTTTGCTCATATTTCTCAGCTATGACAGCTTACGCAATCAACACATACAGATTCAAGGGAAGAGAGGCTATTGCTGCATTTATCCTGGCAGTAATGATGATTCCTGGACAGGTTACTGCTCTTGGTTTCTTACAGCTCATCAATAAGATGGGACTTGATGATTCAATCGTTCCACTTATTATCCCTGCAATTGCTTCACCTGTAACATATTTCTACTTGAAGCAGTATATGGAGAGTAACCTTCCGATGTCTCTTGTTGAGGCTGCCAGAATTGATGGATCAGGTGAATTCCGTACATTTAATACAATTATCTTACCTCTTATAAAGCCTGCTATCAGTGTTCAGATGATATTTAGCTTTGTAGGAAGCTGGAATAACTACTTTACTCCTGCACTTATTCTTCATACCGATTCTAAGAAGACACTGCCTGTTATGATCGCTCAGCTTCGTGGTGCTGACTGGCTTAGATTTGATATGGGACAGATTTACATTATGATTGCAGCTTCAATTTTCCCTGTAATTGTAGTTTATCTCTTCCTTTCTAAGTACATTGTAGGAGGAGTTTCTTCCGGAGCAGTAAAGGGTTAATAATGAGTTTTGACAGCTTATCGCTGATTAAATTTGATGAGGTAACTTATCTCCATATAAGTTTATCTTCATATTTTTACTCTTTCCTTTTATAAGCGTTTGAAAGCCATGGCGTTCCCCGATGCCATGGCTTTCGCACGTTCCGGGGGTGTTGGTGGCTTCGCGGACGCCGGGGGAGGTAGTGCGGGTATAAATGTTTGTTTTCGTCTGCGCGGTGATTTTCATAAATTCAAAAGATAGAAATATTATTCCTGAGGGCAAAACTCGGCGCTACGCACCTCAAACATGTTGCCCTCAATGCGGAATAATATTTCTGTCTTTTTCATTTTGAAAATCATCCTGCTAGTCCGAGAACTGCACATTTATGCCTGCACTACCATATTCTGGTGTCAGCGAAGCTTCACTGGGACTGTATTTGGTGATAGTGACTATAATAAGTTTGTATAATGTGTTTTTTTATGCATATTTGACGATTGTCTCTATGACTTTAATGTGCTAAAATCCTTTTAGTGCAGACACATGTCCGCAACACACAAACAAATTCCGCGAAAAGCATACATTTGTGTGCACCAAGGAGACTTTTTCATGCAGCAGGATACAGGATATTTTTTAATTAAAAAGCAGGCCGTGCCGGAGGTGCTTCTTAAGGTAGTAGAGGCGAAGAAACTGTTGGAATCAGGCAAGGTGAAGACGGCTGCAGAGGCTGCGGCATCACTTGGGATCAGTCGCAGTTCTTTTTATAAATATAAGGAAGATATTTACGAATTTCATGATAGTTTGCAGGGAACGACGCTGACGCTTACTTTTCAGATGAATGACGAGGTTGGACTTTTATCTTATGTCCTTAATCTTATAGCGGAGTTTGGGGCAAACATTCTTACTATTCATCAGTCCATTCCACTTAACGGGGTGGCGTCATTATCAATAACAATTCAGGTTTTGCCGACAACAAGAGATATCATGGAGATGATATCCAAAATGGAAAATGTGGAAGGTGTACACAAGGTTCATATTACGGGACGAAGTGCATCACTTACTTGATAGATATATTTATGTTTGCGGCTTAAGTTTTTGCCGGACATACATCTATAAATGAAAACGAAGCAGTGAATAATGGCAAAAGCCATAGATATAATGGAGGACAGCATGGCAAAGGTAGCAGTTTTGGGATATGGAACAGTTGGAAGCGGCGTGGTTGAAGTGCTCGACACAAACGCATCAGAAGTTGCAAAGAGCGCAGGAGAAGTGCTTGAGCTCAAATATATTCTGGATCTTCGTGATTTTCCTGGAGATAAGCATGAATCACAGGTTGTACATGATATAGATATCATCCTTAATGATCCTGAGGTTGATGTTATCTGCGAGACAATGGGCGGAATCGAGCCGGCATTTTCTTTTGAGAAAAGAGCTTTGGAATGCGGAAAAAGCGTGTGCACATCCAATAAAGAGCTTGTTGCAGCTCACGGACCTGAACTTGTAGAGCTTGCCAAAAAGAATAATGTCAGCTACCTTTTTGAGGCCAGTGTAGGAGGCGGTATTCCGGTTCTTCGTGCTCTGAATGATTCACTTAAGCATGAAAAGATTGATGCCATTACAGGTATTTTAAATGGTACTACCAACTATATCCTCACCAAGATGGATAAGGAAGGCATGGGCTTTGAAACTGTCCTTAAAAAGGCACAGGAAAAGGGATATGCCGAGAGAAATCCTGAGGCTGATGTGGAAGGCTACGATGCCTGCCGTAAGATAGCAATTCTTGCAAGCCTTATGAGTGGTAAACATGTTCATTATGAGGATATATATACAGAAGGTATTTCCAAGATAAATATTCAGGATTTTGAGTACGCCAGGGCTTTGAATATGTCTATCAAGCTTCTTGCAATGTGTAAAAGAAATGAGAACGGATTTTTTACCCTGGTAGCTCCTTTCCTGGTTCCTGCTGAGAATCCTCTTGCAAGCGTAAATGGCGTATTTAATGCCATTGATGTACATGGAAATATGCTTGGAGACGTAATGTTTTACGGCAAAGGCGCCGGTAAAAACGCAACAGCCAGTGCGGTTGTGGCCGACGTTATAGACATCGTCAAGCATAAAGGAAAGCACATTGAAGTTAATATGAAGGCTGAAAAAGCGCAGCTTTCTCCTAAGGATAATGCAGTAAGACGTTTCTTTGTACGTGTTTCCGAAAGCCTTACGGATCAGGCAAAAGAGGTATTTGGAAATGATGTCGAGGTTGTTAAGAGAAATAGTATCCCAGGCGAGTTTGCGTTTATCACAGATCTGATCTCAGAAAAAGATTTTGAGGAAAGACTCTGGAAGATGGACAGCGTTAAGGGTTATTTGAGACTGTACTAAGGCGAATAGCTTTATTGAGCATGAATGAATAAATTAGAAAGAACAGGAGTTAGCGTATTATTATGAAAAAAGTAGTCAAATTCGGTGGTAGTTCACTTGCCAGTGCAGAGCAGTTCAAAAAGGTTGGCGATATCATTAAGGCAGATCCTGACAGAGTTTACGTTGTGCCTTCAGCTCCCGGAAAAAGAAATTCCAAGGACACAAAGGTTACAGACATGCTTTACAAGACCTATGCACTTGCAGAAGCAGGTAAGGACTTTGGAAAGCAGCTTTCTGATATTAAAGCTCGTTACGATGAGATTATCAAGGGGCTTAACTTAAAGCTGAGTCTTGCTGATGAGTTTAAGACAATTGAAAAGAACTTTAAAAATAAAGCAGGTAATGATTATGCTGCAAGCCGTGGCGAGTATTTAAACGGAATTATAATGGCTGCTTATCTTGGCTATGAATTCATTGATTCAGCTACCGTTGTTGCTTTTGACAAGAACGGTGAGTTTGACAGTGAAAAGACAAATAAGCTTATGGGTAAGAAACTCGAGAAGACTCCCAAGGCTGTTATTCCCGGATTTTACGGTGCATATCCTGACGGAAGCATAAAGACCTTTTCAAGAGG
>NZ_CAMVPU010000081.1 GCF_947169445.1 uncultured Butyrivibrio sp.
GTGTACTAATAGGTCGAGGGCTTATCCAAGTGTGTGATAGGAAAATGGATTTAGAATTTCAGTGTTCGGTTTTGAGAGTACAATCTTTTTTTGTATATAAAATTTCTTAAATATTTATCCCTGTAAAAGTATATTTGCCACAGGGAATCTTAAGTGTTCTATTTGTTCTTTGATCTTTTTCTTTGATAGAGGTTTTACTACATATCCGCTGCAATAAAGGCCTAGCGCTTTGGCGGCATATTCTTCGCTGCTGGCCAGGAAAATAATATTTATCCTGGGACTTAAAGAAATAAGCTTTCTGGCGAGTGATAAACCTTCTTCCCCCGATAATTCAATGTCTATAAATGCAACAGATACAATATTTTTCTGGGCATAGGTGTAAGCTAAGTCGCCGTTTTCGAAACCAGAGACATGAGTAGATGTAAGGACATCTGCAACTAGCTGTACACAGTTATTTAGTATATGTTTTTCATCATCAACTATGATTATTTCTATGTCCGAAAGAACAGGAACTGTTGGATTAATAAAATAGTCTACATCTACGCTAAATATTTTCGACAAAAGAGAAAGCGCGGATATGTCAGGCTTTCTGCGTTCTGCTTCCCAGTTTCCTATACATCTTGCGGTAACAAACAAAAGCTTTGCAAGTTCATTTTGAGTATAGCCTTTTTTGAGTCGAAGATTTTTAATTTTTTTGCCTATGGAAGCATTATTCATCAGTGCAGACACTCCTTTTTGTTATTCAATTATAACTATAAAAATAGAATAAAAAAACGTTAACTACTTTGTTAAATAACGGCCGAGCGTACCCACGAACTGTGCGCTCTTATATAATCCATCTTCACTATTTCCTATAATAAAACTGTGTTTTTATGTATAAAATTACGTTAATTCTATATGTATAAATATACCATACTAATGTAGCTCTGTGCATTGTGAGGTGATATAGAAGTTGATGAAGAATATATGTGTTAAGGCAGATGCACAGAATATAGATGAAGTATTTGATTTTATCGAGGGGGAGCTGGCAGATATTGAAAGTGTGTGTCGGATGGATGTACTTAAGATACACATGATAGTTGATGAGATTTTTACTAATATATCAAGCTATGCTTACGACAATGATAACGGAACGACAACGATTTCTTTTGATTATAAAACCGGAAATGATTATATTTCTCTGACCTTCACTGATCAGGGGCGTCCTTACAACCCTTTGGAAGAGAAACTACCGGATATGGAACTATCGGCAGGAAAAAGAAAAATAGGCGGTCTTGGGGTGTTGATGGTACTTAATATCGCGGATGATATTCACTACGAATATAAGGATGGTAGTAACATCCTGACTATCATAAAGCACATAGGACAGGATCAAGAATAAAAATTCATGAACTCAGTGATGATGTCAGTTGAGCCACGAAAAAACTGAGGTAAAGAACAAGAGTAACTAAAATTACTATGTAGGAGGTTTATATGGGAATTTTCAAGGAATCGATGGATGAAAAAAATCCGGAGTTTAAGACGAAGGTAATAACAGAGCAAAAGGATCTTTTTGCTACAAAGCAAACGGAAGCAAATAAGGAAAAAAATTTAAATGAAATTAATGATGATCTGAATAAGACTATTGTTTCTGTTAACAATAACCTGATTCCGGAGGGAAATCTGCCCAGTGATAAGCATGATGCAGTAGATCTTTTACAATCGCATTCTGCTATTCATGCTCAGCCAAGAGAGCTCCATGTTGCTCTGGACAATAGCTATCAGATTATAGAGAAAAAAGATGGCCATTATATGACTCAGCTTAAGAGGCTTATCAATGGAAATGAGAATATTCGAGCAGATGGCATTGATGGAGGAGATGAGGAAGAAAGCGATTATAGGTTGTACTATAATGAAACTGAATATAATGCTGAAAGTATCAGGGCAATGACAAATGAGGGTGTGCTTAATGCAGTGGTAAGTAAAATGGATGAGATTATCTCTACCTGCCGCAAGTATCGCCTGACACATCTGTGGCCCTGGACCCGTAGGGGTAAGGAACGAAAAGCTGATGTCGTAAGGGCTCAGAGGGAAGCAGAAGCAAGAAGGCAGGCAGCAAAGACAAGGATCAAGGAACTTAATAAATCTAAAAAAGTGGCTAGTGGAGGAAAGAAAACTGTAGTTGAAAAAGCAACGGGTGGTTTTAGACGGGTAGTAAATTATACAAAGACCTTCCTGTGGGGAATGACTGTAAGAAATGCAGTTAATACTGCTGCAATGGCTGTTGCACTTCCGTTTTGGGCAGTGGGAAGTATTGCGAAGACGGCTGCATCTCTTTTTACAAGCGGTGTAAAATTTGGGCTTAAGGGTGCGTTTACCTTGCCTCATCCGCATCTTCCGTCCACCTGGTATAATCATTATGCTACCAAGAGCATAAATGATATCAGCGAAAAAGAAATCAGAAATAAGAAGAAAGAACGTGATAAATGTGCTCCGGGGTCAAAAAAATATTTAGATTTGGATCTGGAAATACAGTATCTGGAGAGTACTTTGTATGCAAGAGGATATGCAAGATGGCATAGCTTCTTCTCAGGGAGCTCTATTTTTGATAATTTTGGATATTCACCGTTCAATGCAAATTGGGATCAAGTTGATTATAACAATATGCAGCAAATCTGATGTCTTGATACAAATGTAACTTTTTATTGTGAGAAGGTTTATTGTTCATACAGAAATGAGGATAGTTTATGGATATACATGCATTTACCCAGACTTTTTTGGAATCAGAGCCGGTTAAAAATACAATCAGTGAAACTGTTGCCATAGACCCTACAGAGGCTATAAAGAACAGCTATATCCTTGAGGAGGTCATGGAGGAAAAGAAGGAGGCGCTTAAATCACCGGACGATGCTATGAAGGCATCTCCATGGCTTATGTTCCGCAGATATATGGAGTATTTCAGGATGCACTATGTTCATATAGGAATGGTACATCCTATGCTTTCAGTTGGAAAGGACAGGATAGCGCAGTGGAGAAGAGCAGTAGATGAATACGAAAAGCTCTTTGATGGCTATTTTCCATATGTATCTCTTGTGACGGAGAAGAATTTTTCTAAGATACAGCATATGATCCCGACTGATATTCTGGACCTGGCGGGCAACCCGGGACGTTATATAATCGCTGCATATCAGGTTATGCTGCCTGAGGGAGAGGGAGGAGTAGAAGATTATCCTCTTGAAGTGGCAGGTGTAATGTCTTTTAACCTTAGGAATATGGATGGAGAGACAATCGTTGTTATAGATTGGCTTCGAAGTGATAAGGAGCATCAGGATGCGAATGCACTGGATGCACTTATGGCAGAGATGCTCTATATGCTCAAGGATACTCCGGTTAGCGGAATTACTTTTGACATGAGATTTGATGAGATAGTTACGACGGATATTGATGAGGATGGCAATGAGATTGATATTATGTCACCCCTTGCCAGCCTTATGGAGCGCTGGTATTTTGAGGCTTCTATGGTTCCTGATGAGGAGCTTATTACAGATGCAGGAAGCCTGATGAAGATTGTGGATATTGACCCGGAGGGCGCACCAAATACAGAGATCTGTTCTATAGATAAAATGTCAGATGATGAGTTCAAAGAGGTTACTTCCCGCTACATAAAAGAGGATCCGGGAGTTTATGATAACGGGATTCCTTTTGCGGATAAAAAGAGATATGACAGAAAAATGTCCTATTTTGCCAGAAAGAAGGGAGCTATCGTAGGTATTCTCCTGGTATATAGGAACTATCGTGATGAGATTTATGTTGAGATAGCCAGAGGAGATAGTGATGAGATCACTATGGAGCTTATCCTTACAGCGCTTGAAGAGGTATCGGGAATTGTAAAAAAGGACCAGCAGGTTATTATTCCGGTAAAACGCGAATACGCAGTTGAGTTTACAGAAAAATATTTACCGGATGCCAAACCGACCGTGCTGATAAGATCTACTCTCCTTGCGCCTGATGAAAGCGAAGATATAACAAGCGAAGAATGGGATGAGGTGACTGAGAACATCGAAGAACTGATGCCGGAGATGATGGAAGTGGCGTCTGAATGAATTTGAGTTTATGGAAAAAGAGCCTAGTTGATGCATAAGTAGTACCGGGCAAAGAAACAGGAGACTTCTATGCCGGAAGAAGATAAGAAGAAAAAGTTCAAACATGGAGGACTTCAGGGAAAGATATTCAGGTTATGCATTATGCTTGTTGCTACAGCAAGTATAGGCTTTGCTGTGCTGGGAATAATTGAACTTGCTCTTCTGCAGAAAAGAGCTGTGATGTCGGGTAAAAATCAGATTGCCACTATTTCTGAGATTTCACAGGGCTCAATGATGGAAATAACCGATGAGAACATGAAGAGAATGGCACTTTCCACTGCCAGCGAGGTTTATTGGGAAATCTGGGTAATGCAGCATGATGCCGTTACTGTGGCAGGTCAGGTATGGGATATACTTCACAATCTTGATGAGTATGAGGAAAGGGAACTGCTTCCGCCCAGCAAAGAAAACGAGGGGAAACTTGCGCTGCAGCTCTTGCTGGCAGAGGGGGTAACTCCAACAGAAGAAGAAATGGCCATTGCCAGAAAACTGGCCAATATTGCGCCGGCTATGAAGCAGATGATAAGGGATAATGATTATTATACTTTGGATCTTCTCATAGCACTTCCAAACGGTATTACTATAAGCGTGGATACTCTTTCAGGCCTTAAGGTTGATGAAAATGGCGATCCTCTAGCTTTTGATTCAAGACAACGTCCCTGGTGGAAGGGAGCGGTAGAGACCAGAAATTATTATCTGACGCCTCCTGGCTACAGTGATCTTTTGGATGAATCAGATATTGCTTTTGGAATACCTATTTATGACGGTGACGAGCTTCTTGCTGTAGTTGAAGGCTCTTTATACATGGAGAATATAGAACAGGTTCTTTCTGATGTTGAGTATGGTCAGCAAGGTTTCTTTGTTGTAGTAAATGAGGAAGGTACGTTAATATATTCGCCAAGGGATTTCGGAGAACTAAAGGGAGACAAAACTTATAAGACAAATATATATGAAGGGTCAAATGAGAAATTTAAGGATCTGGTGACAAGAACCTTTGCTAATGAGGGGGGATTTGAAGAGATAATCATTGATGGTGAAGAGTACTATGTTGTCTATGGCATTGGAATAACTTCGGACTGGACACTTTATATGTTCGTCAGTAAGCAGGAGGTGGAGGCACCTACCAAGCAGCTTCTTGATTCCATGGCTGAAACCAACCGCAGTACACTTATGGAATATGGAAAGCTCTTTAGCAAATCCACAGTAGTTGTTATTATCGCTATAGCTCTTTTAATGATTCAAGCCACTGTGGCGGCACTTATGTTCTCCAAAAAGCTTACTGTTCCTATAAATAAGATAACCAAACAGGTTGGAAGTATTTCAGGGGATAACTTTTACTTTGAGATGGATAATGCGTACAGGACTGAGGATGAAATTGAAGTTCTGGCAGGAGCCTTCCAGGAGCTTTCCGACAAGACCAGAGACTATATCAAAGAAATTACTGAGATAACTTCAGAAAAAGAAAGAATTGAAGCGGAGCTGAATGTTGCTCAAAGGATTCAGGCAGATATGCTCCCAAAGATATTTCCTATTTTCCCAGACAGAAAAGAGTTTGATCTCTATGCAACCATGGACCCGGCAAAAGAGGTGGGTGGAGACTTCTACGATATGTTCCTTATTGATGATGATCATCTGTGCCTGGTTGTGGGAGATGTGTCAGGTAAAGGGGTTCCGGCAGCTCTTTTCATGGTGATTTCAAAGACTATGTTAAAGAATCGTGCGCAAATGGGCGGAAAACCATCGGAGATTCTCGCTGAAGTGAACAATAGTCTCTGTGAAGGAAATGATGAGATGATGTTTGTTACGGTATGGCTTGGAATCCTGACAATTTCTACAGGTGAACTGATACAGGCAAGCGCCGGTCACGAATATCCTGTAATCAGGAAAAGAGGCGGTGACTACGAACTGATCGAAACAGAAAATGGCATGGTTATGGGAGCTATGGATGGCATGGTATATGAGGACCTGACCTTTAATCTTAAAGAGGGTGATTGCTTCTTTATGTATACCGATGGCCTTCCGGAAGCTACAAATGCGCAGGATGAGCGACTTGAAAATGACAGAATGATGAATGCCATTAACAAGCACAAGGATGAAGAGCTTTCGGAACAATTAAAGGGCATCAGGCAGGAGGTAGATGCCTTTGTAAAAGAAGCTCCGCAGTTTGATGATCTTACGATGCTGATAATAAGATACAATGGTCCGGATAAAAAGACGGATGTTGCTGCTTTGAGCTGATTTGTGAGCAAGGAGAGAACAATGGCTGACATAAAAAAAGAAATTGATGGAACTGTAATGAATATTTCACTTTGTGGAATGCTGGATTCTAAATCTGCTCCGCAGCTTCGGGATATGATCCTTGAATCAGCGGCTGATGTTTCTGAGATAAACATGGACCTGGCAGAACTTGAATATCTGACGAGCGCGGGGCTTCGCGCTATTTTGGTTGGGCAGCAGGAGATGGATGACAAAGACGGTAAAATGACGTTAAAGAATGTGTCGAAAGATATTTTGGATATTTTCAGGATGACAGGATTTCTTAAAATCCTTACGATAGAGAATTAAAAAATTATTGCCATATCTTAAAGTTCTTCGTATAAAGTGGTAGAGAATTAATAGAAAGGAGCCCCTGGCGATGGAAAAAGAAACAAATAAAAAGAAGATGGATAAGGAACTTATCAAGAAAAAGAATAGTATTCCTGATGATGAGCTAGATCAGATCAACGGGGGATGGGGGGACGATCGTCCTTGGGGAACAGGAAATAATCATTTTGACCCGGATAAGGATAAACAGCCCAGGGATAAGAGAACAATGAGTACAAATCCTTTCATATAATGGATGCGTAAAGTCAGGGAAAGGCGGATGAGTATAACAATAGATTGTGCTCATCCTTTTTCTTTGCCAAATGGGCCTGGCGTGTTATAATAATGAGTTGTATTATGCGAGCTATTATGTAGCGCTTTTAATTTGAGAGGTTTAGTTTATGAACTATGGTAAAAGAGGTATCGTGGAGCAGGCGAGAGCGCTTAATTCCGGTACCGATAAATGGGGCAAGAAGATAAGCCTGTTTGGCCTGTATATCTTGCTGGCGGCGATAATTGGTACTGTTATAATAGGCGCCAGTGCCGGACTTGGCGTCTTCAACGGAATCAGGGATACAGCTCCTGATATTACCAATATCAATGTAACGCCTAAGGGTTTTTCCACATTTGTTTATGATACAGATGGCAATCAGATAGCCAAGCTGGTTTCGACGGATTCCAACCGTATTCCTGTAACATGGGATATGATACCTGAGAATCTTGCCCATGCCTTTGTGGCAATCGAGGATGCGAGATTTTATGAGCATAACGGAATCGATATTCAGGGTATTATAAGAGCGGGTGTTGTAGGTATTACTTCAGGTAATTTCTCAGAGGGTGCCAGTACCATAACCCAGCAGCTTCTTAAGAATAATGTCTTTTCCGGATGGACCAATGAGAGTAAGCTCCAGAGTGTTAAGCGTAAGATTCAGGAGCAGTACCTGGCAGTTCAGCTTGAGAAGACAATGTCCAAGGAAGATATTCTTCTTAACTATATGAACACCATCAACCTTGGTTCTAATACCTTGGGTGTTCAGGCGGCATCACTTCGTTATTTCAATAAATCAGTCAGTGAGCTTTCTCTTTCGGAATGTGCTGTAATTGCTGCTATAACTCAGAACCCCAGCAGATTTAATCCTATTACTCATCCTGAGAAGAATGCTGAGAGAAGAAAAAAGGTTCTTGGCAACATGCTTGAACAGGGCTATGTAACTCAGATCGAGTATGATCAGGCCATGACGGATGATGTTTATTCGAGAATTCAGAATGTCAACCAGGAAACAGGTGGCGATACTACCATCAATTCATACTTTGTAGATGCGCTTACCAATGATGTTTTAGATGATCTTATTGCAGCCGGATATAATGAAACTCAGGCTTATACACTTTTATATAGTGGTGGACTTAAGATTTATTCAACACAGGATCCTGAAATTCAGGCAATCTGTGATGATGTTTTCCAGGATGAAGAGAATTATCCTGCAGGAACCAAGTGGCTTCTTAGCTATGAATTATCGGTACAGGCTGCTGATGGAACTGTGACTAACCACAGTAGTGAGATGTTCCAGTCTTACTTTAAACAGCAGACTAAGAGCTTTAATATGCTCTTTTCCTCTAAGGAGGATGCAGAGTCGGCTATTGAGAATTATAAGGCTGCCAATATGAGCGAGACAGACACTGTTCTTGGTGAGAAGTACACGCTTACACCTCAGCCTCAGGTTTCTATAACAGTAGAAGAGCAGAGCACAGGATATGTTGTTGCTATGGTAGGTGGCCGTGGACAGAAGACGGCCAGCAGAACGCTTAACAGGGCTACAGATACCTATCGTCAGCCGGGTTCAACATTTAAGGTTCTTTCTACCTATGCCCCTGGAATTGACAGTGCGGGACTTACACTTGCAACGGTATTTAATGATGCACCTTTTGCTTATGATGATGGAACGCTTGTAAAGAACTGGTGGGGATCCTCTTATAGAGGTCTTAACACAGTCAGAACTGCCATTAAGGATTCAATGAATGTTATTGCAGTAGAGGCATTTACACTCATTACTCCTCAGCTTGGTTTTGATTATCTTAAGAACTTTGGATTTACAACACTTACCGATGGAACAACAATAAATGGTAAGGTGTATTCAGATATTCAGCAGTCTACTGCACTTGGTGGTCTGACTTATGGTGTTAAGAATATTGAGCTTAACGCTGCCTATGCTTCTATAGCTAATGGTGGTATTTATGTAGAGCCCAAGCTTTATACCAAGGTTGTTGACCATGATGGAAATGTTATCCTGGATAATACTGAGGCTAAGGCCAAGAGAATTATCAAGGAGACTACCGCATTCCTACTTACTAGTGCCATGGAGGATGTTGTTACTGCAGGTACTGCTACTTCAGTTAATTTTGGAACTACTCAGATTGCCGGTAAGACTGGTACTACGTCAGATTATAAGGATGTATGGTTTGCCGGATATACTAATTACTATACAGCTACTACCTGGACAGGTTATGACAACAATGTGAGCATGAAGGATTCTGCAGAAAAGAATCTGTCGAAGACTATGTGGAGAAAGGTCATGTCCAGGATCCACGAGAATCTGCCTTACTCTTCCTTTGGAGTTCCTTCAGGTATTGTAACTGCTACTGTTTGTTCCAGATCCGGTAAGGCACCGATTGAAGGTCTTTGTAACGGAACGCTTCACAGTGAGTATTTCGAAGAGGGTACAGTTCCTACTGAGAGCTGTGATGTTCACTATGCTGGAACGATGTGTGCAATTGATGGTTGCCCAGCAACTGAGTTCTGTCCATTTAAGACAGCAGGTGTATTTGAGCTTGAACCTGAGGTTCCGGCAGCACTTCAGTCCGGATTTGTAAATTATACACCTACGAATTCAGCGTACACTACTGTAGTTGATGAAGAGGGAAATGAGACACGAATACTTAACACCTGTCATCATACCGCGGAATTTATGACTCAGGAAGGAATAGATGGTATTATCGCGATGGAGCAGGCTAATGCGATCGCAGCTGCTCAGGCAGCGCAGGCTGCAGCAGGCGAGGGCGCCGCGCAGGAACAGGCTACTGATTCAGTGGTGAATGATGTGCCTGCTGATGTTTCAGCCGGAAACTGATTATAACAAAAATAAAAAGACTAATTCCTACGGTTTAAAAGTTGAGTAAACCGTAAACAGGAATTAGTCTTTTTCTTTTAATTGCGCTTCACACACCAGTGAGATCAAACTGTGGAATAAAGCTTTCTTTGGCAGTTTCACCAATTTGCATGAAGCCGTTTGTAACTCCGATTTGCGCTGCATAGTCGATAAGGCTGTCGTATTCCGCTTGGGCGACTTTGCGGTCTATTTCGGCGAAGCCTTCAAGGTTACCGCTTGGAGTGTACTGATTCATTAGACTGATGAAGATATTGTTGCCATATCTGTCATAAAGGTATTTGACGATGAGTTTGGCCTGGATCAGCATGCCGGGCATTAAGAGGTGCCGTACGACTACGCCCTTTTGCAATATCTTTTCAGTATGTGCTCTGATGGTTTGTTTATCAGTATTATTATCTATGGCGGCTTTCTCAGGACAATCTTTTTCGATAAATAGGCAGGCGGGCTGCTGGCGAACCATTTCGTCTATTGCGGCCCTGGCTGCTTGAACATATCCATGGGCGTTACTATATTTTATGGCATCTCTTTCCCTGATGTATTTAAGGTCAGGCAGATAAATGTCTATAAGACCGTCAAGGCTCTTTACTGCATCCAGGTTCAAATAAGATGAGGTGTTGAAGAGAAAGGGCAGTGTAAGGCCTTTGGATTTGGCTATTTCTATGGCGGTTCTGATGGTGGGGATGAACATGTCGCCGGTGACCAGGTTTATGTTATTGGCACCCTTGTCCTCTAGTTCAAAAAATATGTCTACCAGTCTATCAATAGATATTTTTTTCCCTACTTCACCCCTGCTTATGGCTTTATTCTGGCAGAAAACACAGCCCATATTGCAGCCGGAAAAGAATACAGTGCCGGAGCCGGATGAACCTGAAATACAGGGCTCTTCCCACATATGAAGGGCAGCGCGGCTTACATGAAGGGCAGATTTTTCTTTACAAAAACCAACGGTTTCATATCTGTTGACACCGCAGTTTCTAGGGCAGAGGTGACAGCTCTTATATTCAATTAGTTCTTTATCTAAAGATACGTTCATACAATGCAAATTAACCTATATTATTATGGGGGTTTTTAGATAAATTATGTTTTCTGATGTAGTACAGGTAGTAAATCAGGAATAACAGTGACGTGGTTCCCCAGGTAATAGGATAGCTGGTCTCAACGGTTTCAATGGTCCTGTTCATTGGAAATACAATAAGTATCCATGCTACTCTCAGAACACAGATTCCGCTTAGGGTTATGAGCATGGGCATAAGCGCTGTGCCGATTCCGCGCAGAACACCGGAAAAAATCTCTACACCTATATATAGGCAGTAGAAGGGCGCCAGGAACTTGATCATCTGGATTCCAATATTAATTACGTTTATATCATCGACAAAGATGTACAGGAAGCCTTTTCCCCATATGTAGAGGATTGTGCTTAAAGGAATTGTGATCACTGCAGCAATGATAAAGGCCTGCTGGGCGCTCTTTCTTACTCTGTCGTATTTGCCTGCGCCGAAGTTCTGTCCGGCAAAGGTGGTAACGGCAGTTCCAAGGGAGCTGATAGTCATCCAGAATAAAACGTCTATTTTGCCATAGGCGGCCCAGGCAGCAGTTACATCTTTTCCGAACTCATTGATAGAAGCCTGAATGAGAACGTTGGAAAGAGTGTACATTGTGCTCTGAATTCCGGCAGGAAGGCCGATACGGATTATTCTAAGGAGCATTTCATGATCGATTCGTATCTGAGACAGATATAGCTTATAGGAATCATCGCTTCTTATCAGCATCACTACGATTATAACGGCGCTGATTATCTGGCATAGGATTGTTGCAACGGCAACGCCGATAACACCCTGGGTTATTCCCATTTTGCCAAGACCGAGAACTATTACAAAGAGAATATCTAAAAGGATATTAACGAAACAGCTTATGATCAGTACATACAGTGGCCTTTTGGAATCACCGATGGCACGTAGGATGCCGGCCCCCATGTTGTATACCAGATTTGCTATCATTCCCAGGAAAAAGATTCTAAGGTATACAGTAGAAGCTTCTACTACCTCTATAGGCGTATTCATTGCACCGATTATCCATGAGGAAGTCAGTATTCCGACAATAGTGATAAAGATGCCTCCAATGATGGCAAGTGCTATTGCAGTATGGACAGCTTTTTTTACTTCGTCTTTTCTGCCTGCACCATAGAATTGAGCGATAACTACTGTGGCACCGGAGGATAATCCCATGAAAAAGCCTACAAAAAGATTTACTACCATGGCTGCAGAACCGCCAACGGCTGCAAGGGCGTCACTTCCGACGGCCTTTCCGACTATGATGGCATCTACAGTATTGTAGAACTGCTGGAAAAAAGCTCCCAAAAGAAGTGCCCAGAAATATTTGAGCATATTCTTCCATATGGAGCCTTCTGTTATCTGATTATTGGTTGTATTATTTAATCCCTTTTTCATTCCTTTATCACCAAAGCTAAAAAATAAAACTCAGTAGTGAGCGATTGATTTATGAACTGAGTTATTATGATAAATCTATTTGAATTAATTATAATTCAATTTTGCGTAAGGTATTATTTTATCATAACAATAGGTGTTTGTAAGTAGTAAAAATGTGCAAAGCTTTTGGATGATATAAGTATATTAGTGTTGAAATTTTACGTTACAATGTTACTGTTCACTCGCAATGTCATTAAGTTAAGATGTTTTGAGTTAGATTCTTTATAGGGTCTAACTCTT
>NZ_CAMVPU010000082.1 GCF_947169445.1 uncultured Butyrivibrio sp.
CTTGCTGCGGTTCTTTCCGGTGATCCTTTTGGCATATATCTGTCTCCTGATTTTTATTCTGACTTCGTGTCAATATGAATTGTATCAGCGTTCTGACACGGTGTCAAGTTATTGTTTTGTAAAAAAATAGCGGCTACAAGATTTCTCTCATAACCACTGTATTTGGGGTTCCATCTCCAATATCAGATTTTACTTTACTATCCGTTGTCGTTTTATCTTCCGATTCCTCCAAGATTATTAGTTGTTAGTATAGACATCGCTCTGTTAGCTGTCAACAACTTTTTACCTAATTACCAGCTTCTTCATAAGGATCAGTAATTCTCCGCTTTATCACTGGACATATTATGCTGCAAGAGATCAAGCCATAAAAAGAATTACCAATGATCATTGGCACAAGAATTGAGTACGGCATAAGAGCAAGTATTATGAACACATAAATTGCTGTATATATAATAAGCTTCAGGTCGCTCTTCCACTCCAGAATAAGGAGTATGGCTGCGTTTCTAATTATTCCTGACAATCCAAGACGCAGATGAGCAGCCAATACAAAAGTCCATAATGCAAAAAGAATGCCTATGCCAAATATTGCGCAGCCGGCACCCATGATGATCACATATGAAGTATTGTCAGAGACAGCTTTAAAGTTTCCCGCAAGGCTCATGAGATAATAGCCATAGAAAATGACTGCAGACTCCATGATGCCCAAGACAAGCTTTTTAATAAAGCCATCTTTAAATTCTGCCAGATAGTCCTCCAGGGTAAAGTCATAACCCTTCAGAAACATTTTGCCGGTAAAGGCGCAAAGTGCTGTCCATGCAGCCGGTATTGTGATTAGAGGAATGCAGCTTATGATAAATACTATATTTATCATGAACAGCTTTCCTGGAAAATTAACAACAAGATATAAGATGCGGAAAAAGCCGTCCTTAGGCGGCTCTTTTTCCACATCGTTTTCTCCAAGATACCATTTCATAAAACGATTCAAGTATTTCATTTTTTCCCCTATATATTAGTTTTTCATACCGGTCAGTACTATACCTTCTACAAAGCTCTTTTGCCCAAATATATAGATTACTATACCAGGCAGAATAGTCATAAAAGTGGCTGCCATAGCCATGGGCCAGTTTGTTCCAAAAGAGCCTGTGAAATTGGTGAGTGCAATGGCAAAAGTAAACTTGCTCATACTGTTAATGTAGATTATCTGCTGGAGCATATCATTCCAAATCTGTATAAATAACATCATTCCAACAACAACTACTGCCGGCTTGATCGCAGGAACAAGAATTGTCCACAATATCCTCATGCGGCCGGCCCCATCTATTGATGCAGCTTCATCAAGATCCCTGGGGATTGTCATAAGGAACTGCCTGATCAGGAAGATGTTAAAGAATCCTCCACCTGTTAAAAACGGCAGGATCAGAGGCCAATATGTGTCACCAAGTCCAAAGAATTTTGTCCACGCAATATAAAGTGGAATCAGCGTAACCATGCCCGGAAGAAGAATTGTGCTGACACATATCTTAAATATAAGATTTTTGCCTCTAAACCTTAGTCTGGCAAAGGCGTAGCCACAAAAGATGGCAGTAATAACACCAAATGTCACAGCCGGAATGATAATTGAAAAGGTGTTTTTAAAATATGTCCAGTATTCGAAGGTCTGAAGGGTCTTGGTGTAGTTGGACCATAGCCACTCTGTTGGAATAAAGGATGGCGGATAAGCGTTGACCTGCGCAACACTCATAAGTGAAGATCTGAATATCCACCATATTGGAAGGAGTGTCAGAAATGCAAAAAATAAGGCAATCAATGTTACAACTGAGCGGTTTGCCAGTTTCCTTTTTTCTTTTCCTGTCATGTCTGCTCCCCCTTTCTCATGCTTCATCGCTAAAGATGCTATCTTTTTGAGTTACAAATAATACTATTGTAAAAATGCCTACCAGAACAAAGAATATAACTGAAAAAGCTGCTGCATATCCAAGCTTATTTTTTTCAAATCCATACATGTAGATAACATAAGATAAAAACATAGACTTCTTGGCCGGTCCGCCATTTGTAAGGGCTAGAGCCGGATTAACTACCTGCAGATGTGTGATAAGAGCAGTCAATACATTATAAAAAATAATAGGCTTGATGCATGGAATAGTTATGTTCCAGAATCTCTGCCATGAGTTGGCTCCATCTATCTGAGCAGCTTCCTTGTACACTGTAGGTACATTTTGAAGTCCTGCAAGAAATATTACTATGAGATTTCCGCTGGCCCATACTGCGATGAGAACAAGGGTCGGTATTACCTGCCTTGGACTGTCCAAAAATCTCTGGGGTGGAATCCCCAGCATTCTGAAGATGAAGTTAAAGAGTCCATAGTTCTGCTCATAAAGCCATTGCCAGCCTTTGAAAACACCTATTGCCGGTAGCAGATAGGGTATAAAGAAAATAGATCTGAAGATAGTTCTTCCAAAAATATCCATGTTTAGAATAAGTGCTATCACCAGAGAATAGATAACCGCGCCGATAACTGCCAAAAATGCATACAAAAGCGTTGCCTTTACAGCACTTGCAAAATACACATCTTTTGTAAATATCCTAATGTAATTATCCAGACCCACAAATTCAGGGGTGGACAAACCATTATAGCTAAACAAACTAAGTACAAACACTGCTATGGTAGGAAGATAACTTATAAAGGTGATTCCAAGGAATGCCGGAATCAGGCACAAATAGGCACATCTTTCCTCTTTTCTATTATATTTGGACTGAGAAGTACGTATTTTTCTTTTGCCGGATGCTCTTTTCATACTCTTCGCCTCGCTTGTACTATATATCCCCGCAACTTCCATTGTATAATCCCTCTCCCCTGATATCAACGCCGGCGAAGACAGTTACACTGCACTTTTGACCATGTTTCAAAAGTTGCATGAACTGTCTTCGCACGGCACTATATCAAATATTAGTTATTTGTACTGAAAATATCATTTAACTCATCGTAATACTCATCAATTGCTTCTTTCATTGTCTGATCACCAGACCAAACAGCTGAGAATGCAGAATCCAGTGTTGCATTGAACTCATCTGTTGCGTTGATATAATACCATGCTGTTGACTGAGAATTTTCTCTTGCGTAGTCTACTACTGCACTCTTGTACATATCATGGTCAGGATAATTAGGGTTATCAATCCACTTATTTGTAAATTCATCATCTGTGTACCACTTATCAAGAATAGGCATCCATGTTCCTGCTTCAATAAGTGACCAGCTGTTTTCTTCCTGGTAGTACCACTTGAGCCATGTCATAGCTTCTTCAGGGTGCTTGGTTGTAGCAAATACCACGTTTGGTCCGCCGGTACAAATTGTAACCTTCTCCTTCATGTAAGGAAGAACGCCTACGCCATATTTAAAATCTGCAGATGGTCCAAGGAAGGTTCCTACATTCCAGGTTCCATCTGTTGCCATAACAACCTTTTTGGAACCAAGTGAGGATTCAAGTGCATTAGCTGCGCTTGTTACAGGAGGTGCACAGTGATAAACATCTGAAAGGTCTGCAATTTTCTGCAGTGCTTCTACTGTAGCATCATCGTTAATAGTACATTCTTTGCCGTCAGCACTATAATATCCGCCACCATTACTCTTTGCCCATACTTCAAGCTGCCATGGAAGAGTGTTAACTGTACAGCCGTAAACATCAACATTTGCCGGATCAAAATCTGGACTTAATGCGTTATTACCGTTGATATCAACTGTGAGAGTCTGAGCTATCTTAACAAATGTATCCCAGTCCCATGCACTGTCTGCACTTGCTGGAGGTGTAAAATCAGCAACATTTAATCCCTGCTTGGAACATATTTCTTCCAAAAGATCTATGTTGTACCAAAGGTTAAGTACCTCATTAGCTGCTGAATATGCCACAGGTGTTCCCTGATATTTAAAGGTTATGGAATCAAGAGGCTTGGAATCGCCTTCACCGTACATTGAGCTGATGTCTGCAAGCAGGCCATTCTCTGCAAATTTCAAAACGCCAGCTTCGCTCATGATGGCTGTATCAGGAAGTTCTCCTGCTGTAGCCATTGCATTTAACTTGGTTACATAGGTATCATGGTCAATCTTGATTACTTCTACTTCAATTTCATCCTGGGACTGATTGAACTTATCAGCCACCGCCTGAGTTGCAGCAGTCTCTGTCTCATTGCCCCACTGAGCATAGGTAATATGTACCTTTTCTCCAGTGCTCTCACTAGTTGAAGCAGGTGTCTCTGTCTCTGTTTTAGGTGTCTCTACTGCGTTCTGCGTTGTGTCCTGCGCTTCCCCCTGTGCGCTTTGAGAACTTGCACCACAACCTGTTACCAACATTGCCGTAGTAGTAATAACAGTTAATGCCATGCTCAACAATCTTTTCTTTTGCATACTTGAAATATCCTCCTTTAGAAAATTATTTTTCAGCAGTAATGTTCTATCTTTAGATAGAAATATTCTGCCAGACTTCCATCTCTCCAATACCTCTGTTGTTCCAAAAAGCATAGGGAACCGCTCTGATCTTCACAGGCTTTTTAGTAAATCTTGCCTCTCCATAAAGGCTGCCATCTTCAATACCAACACTCTTAACCCTGTAGCCCTCATACTCTATCGCCGGTACTTCTCCCGGGAATTCTTCATAAGCTTTGCCCTTTAGCAGATTAGCATCAGTGTCCACGTAAATGTCAGATAAGTTCTGTCCATTGTCCGCCTCCTCCAGGCAATAGACCATAGGTCCATGCATTACAGCAACCTTACCTGCATCAGCCCTGACATTGTGGTCTGCTGCCACAAATCTTGGATGAACTCCCATATTAAGCTCGATTGTGTGTATGCCACCCTCAAGAGAAATTACGGCATAATTATTTTCAGCTTTATAGGAAAGCTTTTCACCATCAAGGACTATCGTCATATCCTTGGCATAGGCAGGAACTCTTATCCTGATATCTGCAGCTTGCAGAATTGAAATACTGATATCTACTGTTCCATCTGTCAAAAGAGATGACTTAAGGTCCACAGATATTTCCTGCCCCGGATCATCTATTAAAACTGTAGATGATACAAACTGATTAATGAAAATGCCCTTTTCGTCACAGGAGTATAAATACTGTGATAAAGAAGCAAAAGTCCTTGCAAGATTGGGTGGACAACAGGCTACATTAAACCATTTCTGTCTGGTAGATTTGACATGATCCATATAGGTGTTCTCAGTACAAAACTGCGGAACCATCTCTAATGGATTTACGTAAAAGTATCTGTCCCCTTCAAGATTCATAGCTGCTAAAATAGTGTTGTACAATACTCTTTCAACAGTATCATAATAGCTTGCATTTTTCTTTAATGCAGCCATCCTTTGTCCGAACATCATCATTCCAACAGAAGCACAGGTCTCACAATAATTTGTACTGTTAGGCAGATCGTAATCTGTGGTAAAGCACTCTAAAAATCCGCTGCTACCAATTCCTCCGGTAATGTACATTCTCTTGCCTACCATGTTATCCCATAGTCTGTCACAGGCTTTTTCCATTTCTTTATCCTGCTGCCAATCAGCCAGGTCAGCCATAGCACTGTACAGGTACATTGCCCTTACGGCATGGCCTTCTGCTTCAGTTTGTTCTACCGGAGGTTTCTCTGCCTGTGCATATTTCATGGAATAGTTTCTGAACTCAGGAAAGAACTCCGGGCCTTTTCTGCCATCAATCTCATTCTGCAAATAATTGGGTGTAGTTCCCCTCTGCCTGACAAAATAATCAGCCTGCTTTAAGTACTTGTCATCCCCGGTCCACCTATAAAGCTTGATCAAAGCCAACTCAATTTCTTCATGCCCCGGAACTCCGGGAATCTGTCCTTTCTTTGTTCCAAATACCCTGCAAATAAGGTCAGCATTCCTAATTGCAATTTGAAGAAATTTCTCCTTACCGGTGGCCAGTGCATAAGCAACCGCTGCCTCAATCATATGTCCTGAGGTATATAATTCGTGTCCCTCAACCAGGTTGGTCCATTTCTTTTCCGGAGCTGTTATCTGAAAGTAAGTATTTAAATATCCGTCTTTTTCCTGAGCCTTTTCCAAAATATCGATCACCTGATCAATTTTACCTTCAAACTGAGTCCCGCTACCTATTGCAATGCAATAGGCAGCTGACTCAATCCACTTATATAGATCAGTATCAAGAAAAACTACTCCTTGCCGTTCTCCCTCTTGTAGTCCGGCAGCTATACGGAAGTTTTTGATACATCCCGTAGGATCAGTTCCTTCCAGTTCATCATTTAGAGCTTTCCACTGATGAACCAGCATGACTTCACTTACTTTATTGATATAATGCCCGAATAAAGGATCAGTGACTTTTACCTGCTGAAGTTTCAATGGCCTTATTTCTTTTTCCATGCCCAATGCCCCTTCATATTTTTTAGTTAATAAGCACTCCGTTTTCATCAAAGGTGTACTTCTTAAACCATTTTGTAATAGTTCTGCCTATTACCATATGACCTTCTGAATCAAAATAATGTCTTCCATCTTCAAGGTCAACAAAGGAACTTACTACCTTGTGTCCCTTTTTATTAAAGTAGTACTTCTCTCCTTCTACTTCATAAACTCTGCCAGAGACCTGAACGCCCTTTTCATCAAAATAATAGGTGCATGTCCACTTGGTCATAAATCCTGTGACCATTCGTCCCTCTGAGTCAAAATAGTATGTCTCTCCATCAATTGTTACGAACTGGCTTATAGCCATTGTTCCTTTTGGCTCCTTGAAGTAGCGATAAGAACCCTCTACCATCTGAAGGCCTGTGAGTTTTGTTCCATCCTCAGTAACCAGATAGTATGAGCCATATTTTCTGATAAGTGTCGCCTTTACAGGCTCCTCTTTTTCCACATTTACTATCTGCCACTCATGAACACCTACTCCTGTGTTGTCATTTTCAAGTTTTGTAAATGTAGCACGGATGCCTTTTGTAGTGATGCTCTCAAATTCTGATACTGTAAAGTCATCAACAATCAGCTCTGCTGCAGATACAGTTGCAATCTTTTGCCATTTACCATCTTCATCAATAATCTCGTAGGTGATCTGAGAAGGATATTTGATTCCACCATTGTCAATCTCAGATCCGTCATACCACAGGTACATATTGGAGGTATTAAAGGTAACTTCTGTTGGCCAAAGATATGTTAAAGACTCTCTTGCAGAAGAATTTCCCCAGGTTCCCCAGTGACCATACCTGCTGTTGTAGGAATCTATTGGAAGATTACCGTCGTTAACTGCAGGAAGTGATTCCCAACCGGATGTATGTGAGGCTGACAGCTGTGCGATAAATGCAAGGTTATCGCCCTCAACCTTGAGATTTGCAAATGCAGAAGCCATAGCTTCATCAGCTGCTCTTAGTTCTGTATCACTTACATCTTCTTTCTTGAGGAGTTCTTCTGCAGCAGCTATAGCAGCTGTAAGACCATCAAAGCCTTCTATTACATGTGTCTTTTTTACCAGCTTATAAGCCTTGATATCATCTTTCAGTGCCTGCTTGGCCGCTGAAAGCGCATCTCCATATCCGTAAACCTTCCATTCGATAACGCCACTGCCAAGGTTCTGTGGATTCATGATCATCCTGATTGCTGTAGTCTTGACAGGATCAAATGTGGTCCTGTTATACTTGTTTAGCTCAACTCCAAGCCCCTCAACGCCTGTGAAATTCTTCCATGTTACTCCATCAGCATCAAGATAATAGTAATTAACTGATGCAGGATTTAAGTTTCCATTTCCATCTCTGAAATAATAAGCGTCAGTTCCTGTAAGTATCTGTTCCTCTTCCCAAGTGTACTGTACCCATGCCTGTGCGCCATTATTGCCGCCCCAGTTGTGCCAAGCGCCATGGCTTGTATCTCTACTGGAGGTTGGCTCGTAGCCGTCGTTAAGTGTCGGACATCCGCCAAGATCATTTCTATTCTCGTAAATAGCAGAAGGCACTGCATTTTCAGCCAGATTTACAAGGCTTCCATTTACAACCATTACTGTTAATGTGGCTGTTACATCATATCCTGCTACCCGGCCGGTTACTGTAAATACTCCAGCCTTGCTATATTTCTCAGGATCAATTTCAGCCCATGTAACATCTGCTTTTTCAAACAAGCCGTTTGAATAAAGAACCTGCACCTGTGTAGGCAGCTTAGGCGCCTTTCCTACTGGTGTGACCACATCTCCTGCTATTGCGGAAGTTATAGTAACTTCTTCACCGGTTCCAAAAATTTCAAGTGCTATCTGAGAATCCAGTGCTACAGAATAGATTCTGAAATTATCTATAATTCCATCAAAGTATGGATCTGTCTGATTTGTTCCTCTTCCAATGTAATCTGACTGATTAGAGGAAAGCTGTCCCAGTGTAAGTGTGCAAGGCTCACTGAGCTTTTCATAGCCGTCCACGTAAACAACTGCTGTCTGTCCATCAAGTGTAAGTGCTACATTCTTCCAGAAATCCTTGGATATAGCCACTCCTGTCTTGTAGGCTGTTCCATTTATTGAAAGAACAAGTTCATTTCCATTTTCAAAAGAAATAGCAATCTTTTTGCCTGCATTATCATCAAGGCTAAATACCTTGGCCCCATTACCTTGAGATGCGTTGAGCTTAATATCAGCACTTATGGTGCTTTCATTAAGCCTCTTGAAAAGGCTCTCATCAAGTCTTACATAACCGCTTGAATTGCTTCCGTTTACACTAAGCCCCTTAGTATCGTCTTTTCCATTACCTGTAGCAAAGTTTCCAACTGCCTCGGCAGCCTTGCCTCCTTCAACTTCGTTTAATATCTTTTTGCCACTTATATTGTCAAAGGTATACTCTGCTATAAGCTCAGGAAGCTGATTATCATCTGTTACAGTAACCACTACGCTGTCTGACTCTCCTGTAGAAGCGGTAAGTGTAAACTCATAAGCGCCAGCCTTACTAAAGGTTACATAAGTGCTGAGATTATCAGGTGTTGCAAGAATTGCACTTCCATCCTCCGGAGATGCAGTAACAGTCCATGTTCCAGAAATCTTATTAGCTGCATTACTGCTATCTGTTATAGTTCCTGCAAGCTTTACTTCGTCATAGATATCAGCTGTGAAATCTTTACCTGCATTTACTACCACGCTGCCTTCAAAGGCTCCGGCTACTACCTGTACTTCCTGAAGCTGTGCCCCCGATAGCCTTACAGGCACTGTAACTTCTTCCTTTGAAGAATTAACTATAAATCCGCACTGAGCTTCTCCATCAACCAGAAGTGTGTAGGCCCCTTCGTTTAAACCATATAGAGTAACTTCTGAAGTGTGACCTGTTTCCTCGAGGTTTTTGATGGTAAAAGAAAGAGCGTCTTTGCTGTCACTTATGGTTGCGGTAGTATACTGATCTCTTTCAAGTTCCAGATATAATTCTTCATTTATAAGATTAAGCTTTGTATAAAGACCATCGAGTGGTATTACTACATACTGACCGTTATTCTCAGATACTTCACAGCCATATCCAAAGAGTCCAAATATAGGATCCTCAGCAACGTCTGATGAAAGAATCTGTACAGCACCAAATAATCCCAGGTCAGCCTCTCCTGTCATCTGTCTCCAGCCATTATGGAGTTTTCCACCGCCAGTTCCCTGTCCGCCCAGATTACCCATCTCAGCCTGATAGGTCCAAGCTGCGGCACCAATGTTCTCAGAATCTGCATCTATCTGTCCTGAATTGATACAGGTCAGATTTCCAAGCTTGGCTGCATAGCTAAGTCTCTGAGCCTCTGCCCTTTCTTCATCAGAAAGGCCACTGTTCTGATAACGGATATAGTCATCCATACAGAAGCCAACCAGGGACATAGAATATTGGAACTGCCACCAGTTCTCACCGCAGTTAGTTACAGGAACACTATATTCGTACCATATAGGCTGAGTTCCTCTGCAGGCTCTTGTCTTAAGGTCAATAGCTGACAACATTCTTTCTGCATTAGTTGTATCTTTTCCCGCCTCGAGCTGCATCTTGGCCAGAACGTAAACGGCTTCTTCACCTGTATTGTCGTATGAGTACTCAGAACCATAAGGATATCTCTGGCGTTTGAAGCTGTTATATTTTTCGTTCATTATTGCTTCTACATTACGTGCCTGAGTTTCAAAGCCTTCTGCTCTGAGAGCATCTATGATTGCCGGTGTTGTGCTCTCTCCCATAACACCAGTGCTCCAGTTATAGGCTACACCGTTCCCGTAATACAGAGCGTACAGAATGTTATAGGCCCTTAAAAGATATGTATCAGGTGTTTCCTTATAGTCCACAAGATCCGGATACTTGCTGGCTATCTTGTACATCATGAAATAGGTGTTATAAATATGAGGGTAAGCATATCCTCTATAAGTAGGTGATGCGTTTGGCTCATTCATTAGGAAGTCATGTACCAGATAGTCATTATGATGTTCCTGCATGAGACCATTCCAAATAGCTTTATCAAGATATTCATCAAGTGCTTCTACTTCAGATGCCTTGGGCTGATATACATTCTTTTCAGCAAGGAACGTTCCATGGGTTAATCCCCAGTCATCTCCCCAGCCCCAATAGCTCATATTAAAGTAGTCACGCTCTACATTGTTTCTGGTAGTCTTCTGATCCATCATCCAGTCATCAAAGACTTTATCTCCGGTCTGCCCCGGAAGATCAAGCTGTGTCTTGTCAACCATGAAAGTTGAATGAGTTTCCAGCGCCCCGTCTATGTCATCCATGATGTAGAACTGGAAGGTTGTCTTTTTATCCTGCCAGCTTACTGTAACGTTATGGTGGCCAAGATCGTAAAACTTAAGATCATATACGTGATACTGCTCACCGTCTTTTTCAACCGTCCTTTCATAGGTCATTGTTGCATCGCCCTGATGAGGAAGGGTTGAACTTACGGTAGAAGCGTGCCCTGCAAAAAGATCAAGCTGATCCGGGCACTTGATATCTATAGAAATATCCTCTGGATCTATTGTCGTGTGAAGGTACATTTTGGCCGGCATATTTCTTGCAAAAGTCATGCCCGGAACTGCTACTGCATCAATAATCCCTTCGTTGTAAAGGGCTGATCCAAGGGACTCCTGGTTTGGAACTGCACTGAAGTTAAAGGTGTAGTTCTTTTCCTCTCCCTGTCCAAGGGTAAGACTGGTATTAGGCAGGTATCCCCGGTTAGTCTTTTTGATGTTATCAGAATGAATGTAAAAGACATTAAGTCCGTTCTGCCATCCTGACTGATCCTGACACCATGCAGCTTCATAGTTCTCACGCTCATTAGTGCGCCAGTGATCCTGATACTCAAATCCTGCATCAGTACTCTGATCTGGTGTCATCAGAAGAAATCTTCCCTGTCCGCTTGGCCTTGTTACATAAATGTAAGAACCATTCTGTCCCACAAAGCTGTGATCAACGGATCTTGTCTCATAAATCTGATCTCCTCTTGTCCAGAACTCATTGAAAGGAAGAGGAAGTCCCAGATCGCCTACGATAATATCATCGCCTGTGATGTTCTTTAAACTGATGTCCCACTTTAGTTTCTCTCCTACCAGCTGATAGGTTTCAACAATAAGGAGGTCATTGATCTCTTTTGTGGAAGCGCTGCTATCAAGGGAAGGATCATAGACTACAGTGATCTTTTTCTGCTCATTGTCGACAAAAATTTTACGAATGTCACCAGAATTGGCTGTTCTCTCATCCCTATAGTTTCTGCCGTCACCACTCTTTGTTGCCAGCATCAGCTCTCCAAGCCATTCATGACCTGATGTATTCTGAGAAGGAGTGTTACTCTCGTTCATTACATAGTTTGTATCAAACTCATCTCCAACCAGCTTAAGAGTTGTGATCTGGCCATACCTACCTACTGAAACCCGGAAGTATTCATTAGAAATTGTTCCACCGTTTTCTGATAGTTCGCCATCAAAGTTCTCGGCAAGTTTCCTTGCTCCAAACACCTCCTGATCTGCAGAATTCTCAGTTGATGCCCTGTCGGATGATGCTTCTGATGAAGCCTCTGATGATGCATTGCCTGACGCATTGTTTGACGCATTATCTTCAGCCTCCTCGGTTGATGAGTTACCTGCTGCCTCATTTGATGCATCCCCAGGTTCTTCTGTTCTTTCTTCTGTTGTCTCTTGTGATGATTCTTTTGATGATTCGTCAGATTGTCTGTCTGTCGATCCTACAGATAATTCTTCAGATGCCTCATCAGCTGCGCTTGCAATCGTGGTCAGATTCCCCTGATCCGCAGCGATTACCCCAATAGCCATCTGTGACACAAGCATTCCAGCTGAAAGAATTGCTGCAAGGCATTTTGCGCCACGTTTTTTACCCACACTAACTTTTTCCCCCATTTTTTCCTCCTTCTAGTTGTGTGCAAAGTTAACGTTTTCCCTTTTCATATTTAAAGCTGTAGTCCTCGCTACAACTCATGATACTCATTTAACTCATCCCCCATTTTCATTTTAGGTAAACGTTTACCTTAATTTGGATTTTATATTGTTGCATTATATATGTAAATAGCAATTTTCAATAATATTGTGAGCAATTTTTTGGTTGTTTTTTATTAAGAAAACGTTTACCATTATCTTGTAATTA
>NZ_CAMVPU010000083.1 GCF_947169445.1 uncultured Butyrivibrio sp.
GATGTGTACTAATAGGTCGAGGGCTTATCCAAGTGTGTGATAGGAAAATGGATTTGAGATTTCAGTGTTCGGTTTTGAAGGTACAATGAGAACAATGCCTCTTCTGCGATTGCAGGGATACATTGAACCTCTCTTGTTTATCGAACAATGCCTCTCCTGCGATTGCAGAGATACATTGAACCTCTCTTGCGAAATGCTTCGCATTTCCCAAGCTACGGCTTTCGCCGTATGATTTATGTTCCAGATAGTTGTTGGACCGCAAGCGCTCCAGAAACTATCTGAACCATAAATCGCATGGTTCAATTTTCCTCAATAGCTCAGTCGGTAGAGCATTCGGCTGTTAACCGAAGTGTCGTAGGTTCGAGTCCTACTTGGGGAGCTAAGAAGAAATAAACACCGTGGAAAGCAAAGCTGCGGTCTACAAGGCTCCGTGGTCAAGCGGTCAAGACATCGCCCTTTCACGGCGGTAACACGAGTTCGATTCTCGTCGGAGTCACTCAATTAAATAATATGGTGACATAGCCAAGTGGTAAGGCGTGGGTCTGCAACACCCTGATCGACGGTTCAAATCCGCCTGTCACCTCTAAAGAAGTCTATGATTAAGTTCGTAGGCTTCTTTTTTGTTTTTGAATATTTGACGAGAAGTATGAGTACCTAAAGCTGACTCCTTTATTTCCATTTGCCAAAAAAAGAACATTTCAACTATAATAATCATTATGAAAAAAGAAATATGGAGGGATAACAATGCCAGAACAGACCATGAATGATTTCAAAGATGAAATCGATAGATCCTTTAGAAAAGTAAAGGAAGGAGATATCCTCGAGGGCACAGTAATTGATATATCAGATACTGAGATTACTCTGGATCTCAAGTACTATACACAGGGAATTATTAAGGTAGCTGATATGAGCGATGATCCTAAATTCTCTGTACGCAAAGATGTTCATGTTGGAGATGAGATATCTGCAACTGTCATAAGTACGGATGATGGAAATGGAAATATTCTTCTTTCCAAGAAGGAAGCCAATCAGGTTTTGTCATGGGATAAGCTTGCTAATTTAATGGAAGAGGGAACCTATATTGATGTTACTGTTTCGGAAGCAGTAAAGAGTGGATGTGTTGCTTTTGTAGAAGGTATCCGTGGATTCATTCCTGCTTCCAAGCTTGATCTTCAGTTTGTAGAGGAAGAGAGCATTCCAGAATATGTTGGAAAGAAATTAAAGGTAAAGGTTATTACAGCAGATAAGGAAGCTGGAAAGCTTGTTTTATCAGCAAGAGAATATCTTAAAGAGCAGGCAGATGCCAGAAGATCTGAGATGGTATCTAACGTAGAGGTTGGACTTGTTACTGAAGGCGTAGTTGAAAGTCTTCAGAATTATGGAGCATTCATCAATCTGGGAAATGGATTGTCAGGACTGGTTCATATTTCTCAGATCTGCAATCAGAGAATTGCACATCCTTCATCTGTCCTTAAGGTAGGCCAGAAGGTTAAGGTTAAAGTTACAGCAATAAAGGATGGAAAGCTTAGTCTTAGCATGAAGGCACTTGAAGAAATTGCAGCTACAGAGATTACTGAGGAGAAAATTCAGTATGAAAGCGATGGAGAAGCTACAACTTCAATGGCTGATCTTCTGAAGAAAGCTGGATTTTGATAATATTTGTTAGAAATGAGCCTTAAGTTTGTAGACCCAAAATACATTTAGATATGTATTTTGGGTTTTAGATTAGAAATGTAGTAAGAATATTGTAGAAATAGAAAAAGAGCGATGAGTAGTCTTTGGGAGGATTCATCGCTCTTTTTCGGCTCTATGAAAAGTGAAGTTTAAAGCTGTTTGATAACAGTACCAAATGGAGCTATATCATCAACGGTTATCTGACCAAATTCAGTGTTGATGGTGGTGCTCTGCGCCTGGTCTGTATTGTTGATAACAACAAGCTTTTTAGATGCAGGATAGAAAGCACATTCAGTATAGGTATTATCTGTAATATAGTCGGCGTTTAGTTCTATATTTTGTGAGAAAAGAAGTATATTCATTAGCAATCTATTATTTACGGTTGATTTTTCAAATGAAGAAAGATATATTCCTTTTCCCTTTCCGAAGTGATTAACTGTAAAGACAGGAGATCCGTCTTTTTCAAGTAATACTTCGGCTTTTCCGTCGGTTAAATGAACTTTACACTTTTGTGGAACATTGGCTCCTTCTGGAATCAAACCATCAACATTGGTAAGTTCATAGGACCACTTTCCGTGACATATTCTGGAAGGAATATTTTTATCAACGCCCAGAACATGAGCCATTCTAAATGCGGTGTCGTAGCCGCTTATGGCAGAGGGTTCATTTATTCCAAGGAAGATTCCGCCGTTGTATACCCATTTTGTAAGTGCTTCTTCGATAATAGGATTTTGCCAATTGTCACCGCCGCTCCAGGCAGAGCCTTCAACTCCGGCATTAATAATAACCTTATAATCATCAAGATTAATGGTATGTAAATCATCAAAACTGATAAAATCAACATCAAATGGGAGACCTGACAGAGCTTCATTTACATGGATGAGATCATTCATGTAGGTTTCGTGGAAATGTCCGCTTAAAGTCCAGCTGCGAAGCTTGCCCCAGGAATGAAGAACTGCAATTTTACCACCTATTGTTAATGGCGCTCCTGCTTGATGTAAATCTCTAATTTCTCTAAATTCATCTGAGATTTCAGCTATGTAATCTACAAAGTCAGGATATTTTTCAACAAGGTGAAGGTAGCCTCCAAGACCAATCCTATCTATTTTGGTACGAAGAAGAGCACGTCTTGTGTTATTCCAGTATTCCTTGGCATCTCTGGTGGGATCTCCGCCGGGAGCAAAAGTTGGAAGTCCGCCGAGACCAACCGGGAAAAGATACGGATGAAGCCTTATTTCATGAGTCTCAATGTCTGCTCCGCCGCAGAGTCTGACTTCATAACCGGAAAAGACGCATTTGATAAGTCCGTCGAAATTAAAGTCTTTGAAACGTGGACTATATGGCTCGACACCTACCCAGCTATCGTCATAAAATACATAGGCCTTTTTGCCATAGCTATGAACAATATCAACGAGCTTTCTACCAAAATCAACAACAAATGAATTAACAAAATCCATATAATCACGCTGAGTTTTGGTAGGAGGCATATGAGTAACATGCAAAGCACCTTTATTGATAAAATCCTCAGCGGTTAATTTGTAGCCATTTTTTTCTGCAAAAAGATCAAGCATCTTAGGGCTAACGGTGAAATCGTAAGAAGCCCAGTCAGTAAAAAGATTTTTGTTTCTGGAGTTGCTTCCCCATATCCATACGAAGTTGTAGAACATGGAAGTGAATCTAACAACAGTAGTAGCAGGATGAGTTTCACACCAGTCAGTGAGCCACTTGACCATGTATTCCTGAGTGGCAGGATGAACTGGATCAATTGGCATCAGATGTTCACTGGTCCAATTATTTGTGGTGTGATTGTACATATTTATTTCTTCCCATATGCGATATGCCATAAAACTGACAGTATATCTGTGCCATGGGATGACATTGGTTAGTGTTACGTTACCGGCTTCTTTTTCATAGGTCCAAAAGCTCTTGCTGAGTTCTTTTCCCAAAGTACGGTCGTATACCTGCCAGTACTTCATAGAATCCGGTGAATCGTTGACCACGAATTGCTGATCAAAGAAATCATCAAGAAGATGAAAGGTCAAATAACCATCCTCAGCTGTTTTGGGTGCTGTCATGAGAAAGGTCTGCTGAAGCTTGTCAGGATTAGCCTTGGCCCATTCGTTATGACCGCGTATGATGCATATTGTTGAATAAATCCCATAACCGGAAGAGAGTATTTCGTCAGATAAAACTGTTCCGTCGCTGTCTCGGATCACGTCAGCCCCCCAACGCTCTGCAAGATCAAGAGTCAGCTTTTCGTATCCGGATTCCCCAGGAAGG
Source organism: uncultured Butyrivibrio sp. (assembly GCF_947169445.1). Classification (GTDB taxonomy): domain Bacteria; phylum Bacillota; class Clostridia; order Lachnospirales; family Lachnospiraceae; genus Butyrivibrio. Next base: position 3,955 of record NZ_CAMVPU010000083.1, read on the forward strand.
GTAAAGCCACCTTTTGTTTTTTTATCACCCATAAAAACCCCCAAAGACAAATATGTAAGAAAATAAAAATGAAATAATTATCTATAAATGCCTAAATAAATGCATCTAGGCCAAATATTCATAAAGCTTAATTCCCTGTATATTTATGAAGTCTAAGCTCGCATTAAATAATCAGAGTGCCCCGTCGCTTCTGATATTTTCGTAGTTCAAAAGACCTGCAAAATAAGCAAGTGCAAGGCCCTGGCCCCATCCCTGAATCCAGTCGCGGGAAATGCCGCGATAACCTTCTCTGTCTTTCATAACAGCAGTGCCGCCTGAAACGTTAAGTACGCGGCCGTCAGGAGAAACGTTATCAAGAATGCCCTTTGTAGCCTTATTGATGTACTTAATATGAAGAGGATTGCCCTTGTTGATCATGGCAGCTGCAATTCCACAGGATGCGGATATCTCTTCGTAGGATTCCTCGTCATCAAGGATGGTCCTGAAAAGACCATTCTCGGTCTGGAGAAGCTTGATAGAAGCAAGCTGTTCATTGAGTGAACCAACAACGTCCAAAAACTTAGGATAAAGATAGCATTCAGGAAGGACGCGACCAACCTCGGACATAGTATAAGCGGCCCATGCATTTGCTCTCCCCCAAAAGAAACCGGACATGTGATCGCCGCTAATGTTGTTATATCCATGGTAAAAGAGGCCGGTCGCAGGATCCTGAAGATACTTAATGTGCCAATAGTACTGATTTAAGGCATCATCAATAAGCTTTTCATCTTTGAGAAGTACTCCTGCCCGTAATAAGAAAAAGGCAGCCATGAAAAGAGTGTCAGCCCAGCACTGCTCAGGAAAGTCATTATTCACTGATACTGTGTGCTGAAGTACATTATCTCCGAAACGGAGTGCTTTATTTTCAAGGTAATCGATCTTGCTCTTGGCAATATCAAGATACTTCTCATCACCTGAATACTCATAAAGTGTCAGCATGGCATGTCCCATGGCACAGGTGTTGACTGTCCATGAAGGAAGACCAAGCTCGATATATTCATCAATTCTCTCTTTTAATAGTTCTATATATTCCTTATTGCCTGTTGCATTGTAAGCTTCGCAAACACCATAATATGCAACTCCTCCCGGCCAGTCCCAGGTCAGATCCATTCGCATGGTGCGCTTTACGATATTATCTATGGCTGTTTCAATTTCTTTTTTATCAAAAATAAGGCTTGCCATTTAATATACCTCCTTGCTTCTAATAAATTATTCTATAGATGAATTATTTTTATATTCTAAATGGCATAAAAAGTGCATCTAGTTAATCATTTTGGGAAAATTATATTAGTGGATGGTCGAAAAGTCTATTCAACTGTGTAAAAAAACTGTGCAATTTCAACTATTTGACTTAAATGAAATGATTGGGTACAATAAACGCATTCACGTCTTATATATTAGGAAGAGTAAAGATGTCAAAACCAAAGAAAACAGTCATAGAATATAGAAATTACGAACTTCCACTTAACTTTCCGGTATTGCTTCTGACGGGGGACAGATGGCATATTTCGGATGTTAAGTCTGGGAAACTTCATTTCCATAACTGCCTGGAAATCGGTGTGTGTCACACTGATAGCGGGGTTATTGAGTTCAATAATGATCCTGTTCCTTTCAGAGCTGGAGATGTGACTTTTGTTTCCAGGAATGTTCCTCATACTACATACAGCTCTAAGGGAGAGGCCAGCCTTTGGTCCTATATTTTTATACAGCCGGATGAGCTGCTAAAGGGGATGTTTTCTGATTCTTCGCCATATTCGGAAGTGTATATTGATATGATGCAGAACTTCCAACTGATCCTGAATAGAGATAAGTATCCGGATGTTTACAACCTTGTAATGGCCATAATTGATGAACTGAAAGAAAAGAGAATTAATTATCAGCTTTCTGTAAAGGGGCTTGTTCTTTCTCTTTTTATGAAGATGATGAGAATTTATTCTGCAGAAAAGGGGCGGACTCTTGATAACAAGGATGTGCATGACAATGCGATAGTTATCTCGCCGGCGCTGGATTATATTAAGGCGAATTACATGATGAACTTTCCTATAGAGAATCTTGCAGATCTGTGCCATTTGAGCCAGACTCATTTCAGGAGAGTGTTCCATGAAATCATGAATACAAGCCCGCTTAATTATCTGAACACCACGAGAATACTGCAGTCCTGTATACTTCTTAGAACTACTGAGGAATCGATATTGTCTATATCGGAGCAGGTGGGATTCAGGTCGGTGTCCAGTTATAACAGGCATTTTTCAGAAATAATGGGGACGCAGCCCAGTGAGTGGAGACACAGTATGGCGAGGGTTGATAATGCGTCGATACTGGAATATACCGGATGGACACAGGCACAGAACCTGTCGGAGAAAAAATGAAGAAACGGTATAATAAAGAAAAACCGCGTAAGAAATGAAAAACAACATAATAAGAGAAAATGTGGTAAAAGAGGTCCAGAAAATCTGGATCTCTTTTTGCGTAATATTACAACTCATTAGGATGCCGCAAACGATATTATGTATTTCACGGTAAAACGAAAATTGCAAAATATAAAACATGCACAAAAAATGAATCGAACTTTTAGGGATAAGGGACATATAGCACTAAGAATTTTTGCTTAAATGGTCATTATTGCAAAGCTTTTTCAACTTAGTGACTAGATATACAAACTAAATTATTTTAGGATTTATTTATACACGGGGGAAGGGTGAAAAAGGTATGAAAAAACAAAATAAAAATGGAGGAGCGGTAGTTACCACATCTTGGAAAAGTGCCATAAAACGAGATTGGCAGCTTTATCTTCTTCTCTTAATTCCACTGGTTTTAGTTATTATATTTAGTTACGGCGCATACCCGGGACTGCGAATGGCTTTCATGGATTACAAACCGGCGAAAGGCTATGCAGGCAGTAAGTGGGTTGGCTGGCAGACATTCCAGAAGGTGTTCAGGGATGCTGATTTCTCCAGAGCACTCAGAAATTCAATAGTGTTTAATATTGCAGATCTTTTGGTTGGATTTCCAATGCCCATTATCCTGGCTCTTATTCTTAATGAGCTGAGATACAAGAGATTTAAAAAGGTATCACAGACAATCCTGTATCTGCCACACTTTTTATCATGGGCTATCATCGGTAGTGTTGCCCTTACAATGTTTAAGCCATCCAGCGGACTTGTAAATGTGGCCATGATGAATACGGGACTTATTGAGCAGGGTATTCCGTTCCTGAATGAAAAATGGCACTGGGCTATCACCTACTTGCTGATCGGTGTCTGGCAGGGAATGGGATGGGGCACTATCCTGTATCTTGCAGCTATCACAGGAATCAGCGGCGAGCTTTATGAAGCAGCCATGATCGATGGCGCTAACCGCTGGCAGAGAATGGTTCATATCACACTGCCGGGAATCAGAAGTACAATCGTAACACTTCTTATCATGAACCTTGGACGTGTTATGGGCAGTAACCTTGAGAGACTTACAGCTCTTGGAAATACTCAGGTCAAAGAGTTCCAGTATCAGCTTGCTGTTTACATCTATCAGAAGGGTATCAGCAACAACAAGTTCAGTATGGCAACTGCGGTTGGTCTTTTCCAATCAGTAATAGGCGTTGTGCTGGTGCTTATGTCTGACAGAATAGCCAAAAAACTGGGCGAAGACGGTTTACTTTGATGAGGGGGATCCAAGATGGGAAAGAGTAATACAGCCACAGGCGAGGAGAGCTTTTCATCCGGAGGAGCCAACGCCGTTATAGGCTTTAAATTCAGCGATGCGATAATGATGCTGGTAATCGTGTTGTTGTGCGCCACATGCGTACTGCCATTTGTGCACGTTGCAGCAAAATCAATTTCCGGAAACACAGCGGTAATGTCACAGTCAGTTTACTTCTGGCCAAAAGATATTACGTTTGATGCTTTTACAAGAGTTTTTAAAGATGAATCCATGACAAAATCGATGATTTTCTCGGTATGGATCACACTACTTTTTACATTACTTGGAATGATCGTTTGTACATGCGCAGCTTATCCTCTATCTAAAAAGAGATTAAAAGGGCGTCCTGTAATAACATTCCTGCTTATGGTTCCTATGTATTTTTCAGCAGGTATTATTCCACAGTACATTCTTTATTATCAGCTTCATATTTTGGATACGTTCTGGGTTTTGATCCTGCCACTGATCTATTCACCATATAACATGCTGATCATGAAGAACTATTTTACCAGTACGATTCCTGATAGTTTGGAAGAGTCAGCGTTCCTTGACGGAGCCACCAATTTTCAGATTTTAGGGAAAATAGTACTTCCGCTTTCAAAACCTATTTTGGCAACTCTGTCACTGTTCTATGCGGTTGGTCGTTGGAATGCATATGCAGACAACATGTACTTCACAAGATCCTCTGATCTTAAGATGATCCAGTATAAGCTATATCAGTTGGTTGCATCGGCGACAGAGGCGCAGAATGCATCACTTGCCGATACCGGTGGTGTAGTGCAGTCAACACCTGAAGTTCTGCAGGCAGCATGTATCATGTTCGTTACAGTGCCGATCATCATTATTTATCCGTTCCTTCAGAAGTACTTCGTTCAGGGAACAATGATAGGTGCGGTAAAGGGCTGATGACTTTTATTACCCATTATGAGGGAATAAAATATAAAGGTTTTATAATTCAAAAGGAGGGTATGAATTATGAAGAAGAGTTTTCTTCAGAAGGTTCTTGCTACAGCACTTACAGGTGCTATGATCGCAGGAACAGTTGCAGGATGCGGCAGCAGCACATCTGACACAACAGCAACAACCGACACACAGACAACAGAGAAGACAGAGAGCACAGAGAGCACACAGTCTACAGAAAAGACTGAGACAGCTACTGAGACAAAGACAGAGGAGGCTGCTCCAGCTGTGGCAGGTATCGATGGATGGACACCATTTGACAACCAGGTTACACTTCGCGTAGCTGTATATGACAGAGGCGATGCCGGAAACGGATGCTCAGACGTTGAGAACAACTACTGGACAAATTGGGTTCAGGAGAACTTTGGTGACAAGTACAACGTAAAGGTTGAATATGTTGGAATTACACGTTCTGACGTTATGACTGACTACGCTATGCTTGCTTCAACAGATACACTTCCTACTCTTTGTATGGAGTACGACTATGATAAGCTTGCTACATGGGCAGCTGATGGATATCTTCAGCCTATCGATATCGAGCAGTTCAAGACAATCGCTCCTACATATTGGGGAAATATGGAAGCTAACGGCCTTACAGGCTACACCAAGTTCGGCGATGAAGACTACATGGTTCTTGGTATGAGACCTTATGGTAACACCAACTATACATTCGTAACATGGTATCGTAAGGACTGGCTCAAGGAAGCAGGACTTGACGGATCATATCCTGCAAGCACATCTGAGCTTCTTGAGGCATATGCCAAGATGAAAGAAAATGGTCACGAGTACCTCCTTAGCGGATCCAAGGTTGCAGGTGCAGGCGCTGACCAGAACTATGGCTTCAGAGATTATCCTCAGGATGAAAAGACATGGTGCACAACAGGTGACTACCAGATTCCGGCTCTTTCAACAGAGGCTCAGAAGAGACTTCTTAAGTGGAACAACCAGCTTTACAATGATGGATATCTTAACCCTGAGTACTACCTCAGAAGCACATCTGATGTAGAAGCTGATTTCATTAACGGCAAGGCATTCACATGGAGTGGATATGTTTCATCAACAATGCAGGTTCTTCAGTCATTCTATGAGGCTAACCCGGATGCAGAACTCGGTGTATGCGTATGCGACGGAAAGTTCGCTCAGGATGCTACATGGGGTTCAAGCAACGCATTCAGACCTAACAACATCTTTGGTGCAATGGTTGCATTTGCAAACAATGCTACAGCAGACGAAGTTAAGGCTGGTGAGATGTACCTTGAGTGGATGGCTCAGGCTGACAACCTCTTCACAATGCAGTGGGGTATTGAAGGCGTTAACTTCAACTACGACGAAAATGGCAACCCTGTAGCAGTTGGTGATCAGACAGGCCTTCCGGAGCAGCAGGGTCACAACAACAACGTTGACTACTGGATGGTTGTTACAGCTTCTAAGACATTTGGTGATATCGAAAAAGATATCGCAGCTATCAATCCTCAGGGACTTCCTCAGGACTTCAGCGCAGATCTCCTTGCAAACTACAAGGGACAGCTTGCTCTTTATGAGTCAGGTTATGCAAATGTTGACTGCCTCTTCGGTGGAGCACTTGATTCTGTAACAGAATATGGTACAGCTCTTAAGGAAGAAGTATATCCTGAGTATCGTGATCAGCTTGTAATGTGCAAGCCTGATGAGTTTGATGCTCTTTATGATGAACTTTCACAGAAGTATCTCGATGCCGGATATCAGGAGGTTATCGACGAAAGACAGGCTATGTTCGATGATGGAAAGACAACAAAGCTTCAGTAATTGAATATTTATAAATAGTGACCGGGCACTCGAAAGAGTGCTCGGTTTTTTCTGCATTCTTTTTCTGTATATGATAAAATAGAAATGTCGTTATTATAGGCTGCTTGGCGGAAATATTAGGTTGATATGTAAGGAGGGTTCTAACATGGGAGAACAGATCCAGAAGTTTAAAGAAATGATTGATGCCTGCGACAATATCGTTTTCTTCGGAGGCGCCGGAGTATCTACGGAAAGTGGTATCCCTGACTTTAGAAGTAAAGATGGACTCTACAATCAGCACGATGTCAGATTTGACAAGTATCAGCCGGAATATCTTTTGAGCCATAGCTGCCTTGTCTTTGAACCCAAGGTTTATTATGAATTCCACAGACAGAAAATGGATACGAGAAACATAGAGCCTAACGATGCACATAAGTATCTGGCAGCCCTTGAGAAAATGGGTAAGCTCCAGGCTGTAGTTACTCAGAACATTGACGGACTTCATCAGAAGGCCGGCAGCAGGGTTGTGTACGAGATTCATGGAAGCGCCCTCAGGAACTACTGTATGAGCTGCGGAAAAGAGTACCCGTCTGACTATATCTTTGAATCAGAGGAACCTATTCCAAAGTGCAGCTGCGGCGGCGTAATCCGTCCTGATATTACTTTATATGAAGAAGGACTTCCGGATGATCAGGTGGATGGTGCCATTACTTCTATTTCCAAGGCTCAGATGCTGATAATAGGCGGAACGTCACTTTCTGTTTATCCTGCAGCTTCATTTATTAACTATTTCAGAGGAAAATATCTGGTAGTTATTAATGAGAGCGAAATTGCAGTCAGGGAAGCAGAGAACACGCTGATCATTAAAGAAAAGATTGGTAAGGTGTTCAGGGAACTGGCATCTTTACAGGGAATTGAATTATAAATGGATATACAGGTTGGAAATATCATTAAATTAAAAAAGCAGCATCCATGCGGAAACTATGAGTGGGAGGTCCTCAGAGTAGGGGCAGACTTCAGGCTCAAATGCATGGGGTGTGGGCATCAAATCATGGTGCCCAGAAAAACCGTGGAGAAGAACATACGCGGAGTCAGGTAGGGAAAAGTTTTACAAAACGTTTATACACGGCTATTAAATATGAAAAAAAGTGCTTGCGTTACTTGAAACAATATGATAACATATCAAACTGTGATAAATTCCTTGCTACGCTAATGAAAAGTGTAGCCAGAGACCAAAAGGAGGTAACAATAGCATGAACAAATACGAATTAGCCGTTGTTGTTAGTGCAAAGATCGAAGACGACGCAAGAACAGCAGTCATCGAGAAGGTTAAGAAGACTATCGAGAAGCATGGTGGTCAGATTACTAACGTAGATGATTGGGGTAAGAAGAAGCTCGCTTATGAGATCGAGAAAATGACAGAAGGCTTCTATTACTTCATCCAGTTCGACGCTGAGCCAACAACTCCAGCAGAGATCGAATCACGTATGCGTATTATGGATGGCGTCATCAGATATTTATGCGTTAAGAACGAGGCTTAAATAGAAGAGGACGAAAATATGAACAAAGTTATACTTATGGGACGTCTCACAAGAGACCCCGACGTTAGATATTCACAGGGAGAGCAGGCTATGGCAATCGCAAGATATACTCTTGCAGTTGACCGTAGGAGAACAAGATCCAACGATCCAAATGAGCAGTCAGCTGATTTCATCGGCATTGTAGCATTTGGTAAGGCTGGAGAGTTTGCTGAAAAGTATTTCAGAAAAGGTACCAAAGTTATCGTAACGGGACGTATCCAGACTGGTAGCTATACCAACAAGGATGGCGTTAAAGTATACACAACTGATGTAGTTGCAGAGGACCAGGAATTCGCAGAGTCTAAGAACTCATCTGCCGGAAACGGTGGCAGCTTCGTTCCTGATATGCATGGCAGTGATCCGGCACCTTCTGCAGCAGGGGATGGCTTCATGAACATTCCTGATGGAATTGATGAGGAGCTTCCTTTTAACTAATTAAGGAGGTAATGTACAATGGCTTTCACAAAGTCTGATAGATCCGATGCTCCTGTAAGGAGAAAGGGCGGA
>NZ_CAMVPU010000084.1 GCF_947169445.1 uncultured Butyrivibrio sp.
CATTTTTCCTTTTTTTTGCCATTTTTTATGATACAATATATTCTGACTTATGTTGCGGAAATAGCAACTTGTTGCTACTTTTTTCAATTCATAAGTAAATATGTTCTTAAATCCATAATCAGAAATTCGCATTTTGCCGGATTTCATGAGAACATCATATTTTTCATAATTAAATTTTTTCGGAGGTAAACAAATGAGTAGTTCTTCACAAGCGAGACAAAGAATTAATGCTTTGCTCGACGAAAACAGTTTCGTTGAAATTGGTGCTCTTGTGACAGCCAGAAACACAGATTTCAATCTGAAACAGGAAGAAACACCATCTGACGGTGTTGTTACCGGATATGGTGTTATCGACGGTAATCTTGTATACGTTTACAGCCAGGATGCGTCAGTACTTGGCGGATCTATTGGTGAGATGCATGCCAAGAAGATCGTTCGCCTGTATGAACTGGCAATTAAGACTGGATCTCCTGTAATCGGGATGATCGATTCTACAGGACTTCGTCTTCAGGAGGCAACAGACGCACTTAACGGATTTGGCGAAATCTATCTTAAACAGGTGGAGGCTTCAGGAGTTGTTCCTCAGATTACAGCCATCTTTGGTGCCTGTGGTGGTGGACTCGCTCTTATTCCTTCAATAACAGACTTTACTTTCATGGAGTCTGAGAAGGCTAAGCTTTTCGTTAATTCACCTAACGCTCTTGAGGGCAATTATAAAGAGAAGTGTGATACTTCATGTGCTAAGTGGCAGAGCAGCGAGACATCAAATGTTGATGTTGTTGCTGATGAGGCTACTCTCTTTGCTGAGATGAGAGCACTTGTATCTATGCTTCCTTCTAACAATGAAGATTCTGATTCTTATCAGGAGTGCTCTGATGATCTTAACAGAGCATGCGAGAATCTTGACGGAGCTACAGCTGATCCTTCAGTTATTGCAAGACAGATTTCTGATAACGGCGTATTCTTTGAGACAAAGAGAGATTTTGCCAAGGATATGGTTACAGGCTTTATCAGACTGAATGGCGCAACAGTTGGATTTGTTGGAAACCGTACAGCTATTTTTGATGAGAATGGTAAACAGGCTGAGAAGTTTGCAGACAAGCTTACACATCATGCATGTGATAAGGCTGCAGAATTCATCACATTCTGTGATGCTTTTGATATTCCTGTTCTTACTCTTACAAACGCTACAGGTTTTGGAGCATCCAAGTGTGATGAGAGACATGTTGCTAAGGCTGCCGGCAGACTTGTATATGCTCTTGCTAATGCTACAGTTCCTAAGGTTAACCTTATTACAGGCAAGGCTTTCGGAAGTGCTTATGTTGTTATGAACTCCAAGGCAATTGGAGCAGATGTTACTATTAGCTGGCCAGATGCTCAGATTGGAACTATGGAAGCTAATCTTGCAGCTAAGATCATGTGCGATGGCAAGGATGCTGAGACAGTATCCAAGGCAGCTTCTGAATATGCTGCACTTCAGAACAATGTAAAGAGTGCTGCTGCAAGAGGCTATGTTGATGAGATCATCGAGCCTGCAGATACTAGAAAGTATGTAATTGGAGCATTTGAAATGCTTTTTACAAAAAGGGATGAGCGTCCTGCTAAGAAACACGGTACAGTTTAATGAAGGGAGCACTCAAAATGAAACGAAAAATGTTAATTTTGGGCGTTATGCTTAGCTGCCTTCTTGGACTCACAGCTTGCGGTGAGACAAATGCAACTAATACTGTAGAAGGAAGCAGGTATTCGTCTGATATTTTTACACTTGATAGCATAAGAGGCTATGCTGAAGCTATCGAGGACAACAATTTTGAGAATTGGTATCTCCAGGGAATTACTCCAGAGAATTTCGAAGAGACTCTTTATTTTGATATTGCGCTGAGCACATCAGATGAGAGATATGAAGTTCTTGCAAGTGGTTATAACAGTTGGTACAAGGCTGTTGATGATCTTGGATTTAATTCAAAAGAAACTTTGGCAAATGATCTTTATGTCAAAGAGGTTACGTATCAGGTTAATAAGGAAGGTGTTCTTGTTGCTGATGCTGTTATTCAGGGAACTAAGCATAGCGCAGATATGGAAATCTACCTTACTAACAGAGGAGAGCCTACTGATATTGGTGTAACTGTCAGAAAGACAACAGGAGAGAAACTCTCAAATGCCGGTCTTAATACGCTTCTTGGCATGGGCATGGCATTCGCTATTCTGATACTTATTTCTCTTATTATTTCTCTTTTCCCAATACTTATTGGTGGCAATAAGAAAAAGAAAGAGTCAGATAAAGAGATTACTCAGAAGGCTATGGATAATACCATCAGCCAGATCGAAGAGCAGGAAGAACTTGTTGGTGATACTGAACTTGTTGCGGTTATTGCAGCAGCTATTGCTGCTTACGAGGGAAGCGGTGGTACCGACGGATTCCGTGTAAGATCAATTAGAAAAGTAAATAATAACTGGAAAAAACATTAAGTAAAGGGATAGAGCACGGAAGTTAACCATGCTCATCGAAAGGAGATTTAAATGAAGAACTATACAATAACCGTTAACGGAAACGTATATGATGTAACTGTAGAAGAAGGCGCAGGTTCAGGAGCAGCTCCTGCAGCTGCAGCACCTGTTGTAAAGGCTCCTGTAGCTCCTGCTAAGAAGGCAAGCGCTGGCGCTGGTGCTATTAAGGTTGAGGCTGGTGCAGCAGGTAAGGTTCTTAAGATCAATGCAAATGTTGGTCAGGCAGTTAAGAAGGGTGACACAGTTGTTACTATCGAGTCCATGAAGATGGAAATTCCTATGGTTGCACCACAGGATGGAACAGTAGCAAGCATTGATGTTGCAGCTGGCGATTCTGTAGAAGCAGGCACATGCCTTGCAACTCTTAACTAATTTGATACGTCAGAGAAATCTTAGTTTTCATTAAAACAGAAATGAGGATAAAAAATGGATTACATCGTTAATACATTATCTAATCTCTGGCATCAAACTGCATTTACTACAATGACACCCGGTAATTATGTAATGATCGTGGTTGCACTCGTGTTTTTGTATCTTGCAATTGCTAAGGGATTTGAGCCTTTGCTTTTAGTACCAATTTCATTTGGTATGCTTCTTGTAAATATTTATCCTGATATTATGGCTGAACCAACATCTGGAGCAGCAGGTGGACTTCTCCATTATTTCTATATCCTGGATGAATGGGCAATTTTACCATCACTTATTTTCCTTGGTGTTGGCGCTATGACAGACTTTGGTCCGCTTATCGCTAACCCAATTAGTTTCCTTATGGGAGCTGGTGCACAGTTTGGTATTTTCTCAGCTTACTTTATGGCTATTGCTTTTGGATTCAACGATCAGCAGGCTGCTGCAGTTTCAATCATAGGTGGAGCAGATGGTCCTACATCTATCTTCCTTGCATCCAAGCTGCATCAGACATCAATCCTTGGACCTATCGCTGTAGCTGCTTACTCTTACATGGCTTTGGTTCCTATGATCCAGCCACCTATAATGAAGCTTCTTACAACCGAGAAGGAGAGAAAGATCAGAATGTCTCAGCTTCGTGAAGTTTCCAAGCTTGAGAAGATCCTTTTCCCAGTTATTGTTACAATTGTAGTAAGTATGATTCTTCCTACAACTGCACCACTTATTGGTATGCTTATGCTTGGTAACCTCTTTAGAGAATCAGGCGTAGTAAGACAGCTTCAGGAAACAGCTTCTAATGCGCTTATGTACATTGTAGTTATCCTTCTTGGTACATCTGTAGGTGCTACTACAAGTGCTGAGGCTTTCCTTAACACAACTACAATTATCATCGTTGTTCTTGGACTTATTGCTTTTGCATTTGGTACAGCTTCCGGATGTCTTCTTGGAAAACTTCTGTGCTTTATTACCGGAGGCAAGATCAATCCACTTATCGGTTCCGCTGGCGTATCTGCCGTACCTATGGCTGCCCGTGTATCACAGAAGGTTGGAGCAGAATATGATCCTTCCAACTTCCTTCTTATGCATGCTATGGGACCTAACGTAGCCGGAGTTATTGGTACAGCCGTTGTTGCTGGTACGTTCATGGCAGTTTTTGGTGTATAAAGTGATGAAAGAATCAATACATATTTGGATGTGTAATTGATTCTTTCAATGAGCTAACACAAAAACTTTGGAATATTATTAAATTAATTCGGAAAGGGAGAATTATAGATATGGCAGAATTACAGAAAAAACCAGTTCGTATCAATGAAACTGTACTTCGTGATGCTCACCAGTCACTTATTGCGACCAGAATGCCCACAGAAGTTATGCTTCCAATCATTGATACAATGGATAAAGTTGGATATAACGCAGTTGAGTGCTGGGGCGGTGCTACTTTCGATGCCTGCATGAGATTCCTTAAGGAAGATCCATGGGAGAGACTTCGTAAGCTCCGTGATGGTTTCAAGAATACTAAGCTCCAGATGCTTCTTCGTGGACAGAATATTCTTGGATACAAGCATTATCCAGATGACGTTGTAGAATACTTCGTTCAGAAGTCAATTGCTAACGGTATTGATATTATCAGAATTTTCGACTGTCTTAACGACCTTAGAAACCTTGAGGCTTCTGTTAAGGCATGTAAGAAAGAGGGCGGACACGCTCAGATCGCCCTTGCATATACTCTTGGAGATGCTTATACAGAGGAATACTGGATGAGCATTGCTAAGGATATTGAGAGTATGGGTGCAGATTCTATCTGTATCAAGGATATGGCAGGACTTCTCCTTCCTTACGAGGCTGAGAAGCTTGTTAAGGCTCTTAAGAGTGCTACAACACTTCCTATCGACCTTCATACTCACTATACATCAGGTGTTGCCAGCATGACATACATGAAGGCAGCTGAGGCAGGCGTTGATATCATTGACTGTGCTATTTCTCCATTTGCACTTGGTACATCACAGCCCGCAACAGAAGTTATGGTAGAAGCATTTAAGGGTCAGCCTTTTGAAACAGGACTTGATCAGAAGCTTCTTGCTAAGATTGCTGATCACTTCAGACCATACAGAGAAGAGTGCCTTGCTAGTGGACTTATGGATCCTAAGGTTCTTGGTGTTAACATCAAGACTCTTATGTATCAGGTTCCTGGTGGAATGCTTTCTAACATGGTTAGTCAGCTTAAAGAGCAGAATGCCAGCGACAAGTATGATACAGTGCTTGAGGAAATCCCACAGGTTCGTAAAGACTTTGGTGAGCCACCTCTTGTTACACCTTCATCACAGATCGTTGGTACTCAGGCTGTTATGAACGTACTTATGGGTGAGAGATATAAGGTTGCTACTGACCAGACTAAGGACCTTCTTGCTGGTGAATATGGTAAGACAATCAAGCCTTTCAATCCTGAAGTTCAGAAGAAGATTATCGGAGACAGAGAGGTTATCACTTGCAGACCTGCAGATAAGCTTGAGCCAGGACTTCCTAAGTTTGAGAATGAAGTTGCTCAGTGGAAACAGCAGGACGAGGACGTGCTTTCATATGCATTGTTCCCACAGGTTGCTACAGACTTCTTTAAGTATCGTATGGCTCAGCAGACATCAGTTGATGTTGCAGCTGCTGATACTAAGAATGGTGCATACCCTGTGTGATATAGGTACACAAACTGTATATCCATCACAACTATTCGATTATCAATTTATAAAATTAGTTATAAAAGAGCAAGGTGCTTGTGCCTTGCTCTTTTTTCACAGAAAATTAATCAATAATGTGTTAAAATATTAATATGGGAGAATATAGAAGACACAGACAAAATCGAAAAATAATAGAAATTGGGGAACGCCAGGTACGAGAACTTAGAAAGAGTGATCTCAATAGGCAGCTTCTTGCACTTCATGAGATTTCCGGATTCAGGGTAAGACCAGGATTATATGGGATTAATGGTGCAACTATGCTCACTGATGGAGTGAATTTTACTGTTTACTCCAACGGTGCAACATCAATTACTCTTTTACTATATCATAGAGGCGAAAATAAGCCTTTTACTCAGATTCCATTTCCGGAAAGCTATAGAATCGGTAAGGTCTATTCAATGATAGTTTTTGGACTTGATATTGAAAACCTTGAGTACTGTTATATCGTTGACGGCCCCTGGGATCCGGATAAAGGTCTTTTGTTCAATAAAAATCATGTTCTGCTTGATCCTTATGCAAAGGCTGTTTCCGGTCAGAGAATCTGGGGACAGCGTCTTAATAAAGAAGGCCAGTACAGAGCCAGAGTCGTTCGCAATAATTTTGAATGGAGCGATACCACAAGCTTATCCACTCCAATGTGCGATTCTGTAATCTATGAGATGCACGTAAGAGGCTTTACAATGGACCCTTCTTCCGGGGTAAGGTGCAGAGGAACCTTTGAAGGAATAAAGGAAAAAGTTGATTATCTAAGAAAACTGGGCGTTACTGCTGTTGAGCTGATGCCCATATTTGAGTTCGATGAAACAAGAGATAAAAGAGAAGTAAATGGAAAGGTTCTCCTTGATTACTGGGGTTATAATACCATCAGCTTTTTTGCTCCAAATACCAGCTACGCCTACGATAGTGAATACAATAAAGAAGGCGTAGAACTTAAGAACATGATAAAAACGCTTAAGGAAAATGGTATTGAAGTAATTCTCGATGTAGTATTCAATCATACTGCAGAGGGTAACGAAAATGGTCCTTTTATCTCTTTTAAAGGATTTGATAATAATATTTATTATCTCCTGACTCCTTATGGCCAGTACTACAATTTTAGTGGCTGCGGCAATACAATGAACTGTAATCATCCTATGGTACAGGAATTTATTGTGGAATGCCTAAGATACTGGGTGGAAGAATACAGAGTTGATGGTTTTAGATTTGATCTTGCCAGCATTCTTGGACGTGATCAGGATGGCGCGCCGATGGATAATCCTCCACTTATTCAAAGACTTGCTTATGACCCTATTCTTGGTAATGTCAAACTCATTGCCGAGGCATGGGATGCAGGCGGAATGTATCAGGTTGGTAATTTCCCTGCCTGGAAAAGATGGGCTGAATGGAATGGTAAATATCGAGACGATATCAGATCTTTTTTGAAGGGCGATATATGGGCTGCACCTGAAGCAGTGAAAAGAATTACCGGATCTATGGATATGTATGGTGGTGCATATCTTGGATATGATTCTTCAGTAAATTTTATTACCTGTCATGACGGCTTTACCTTATATGATCTTTATTCATATAACGGCAAGCATAACGAGGATAATGGCTGGAATAATACTGATGGTGCCAATGATAATAGAAGCTGGAACTGCGGAGTAGAAGGAGAAACTGATAATCCGGATATTAATAAACTGCGCTTTAGAATGATGCGAAATGCGATCGCAGTACTTATGTGCTCCAGAGGAACTCCCATGATCTATTCTGGAGATGAGTTTGGAAATACCCAGTTTGGCAATAATAATGCCTATTGTCAGGATAATGAGATATCCTGGCTTAATTGGAATCTTTTAGAAAAAAATAAAGACTACTTTGATTTTTACAGACATATGATTCAGTTCAGGAGAAAGCATCCGGCTATCAGAAAAGATATCCAGCCTGCTCAGTGTGGCCTCCCAAACATTTCCGTTCACACAGAAAACCCTGATAATAGTAACATTACTCATGATTCCAGGGTTATCTGTGTCAGATATGCAGGTTTTGTCAATAAAAAGGGCCATGATGATATAGTTTATGTTGCCATTAATGTTTTTTGGGAAGATATTCAGATTACGCTTCCAAATCCTCCTGATGGTGCTTATTGGTCATTGTGCGTCGATACAGGTGATGAGGAGGAAAAGTATTATTTTAACAGACCGAAGCCTCTTACCTGGAGAAATAAAACATTAAAATCCAGAAGTGTAAGTATATTTATTGCATCTTATGGAGCAGAGTATGGCGGCTGATGAAAAAAAGAATGCTAATAATTTCATAGTCGAAGGCTTTCGCTTTAGTTCGGAAGAGGACTGCCAAAAAGCCAGCATGGACTCTTCTAAAATAAAGCTTCTTGAAACGCGGGTTAAAGCCAGCAAGCCTGAAAATCTAAAGGCAGTTTACGAGAAATCAATTGAAAACAAAATTTTTAAAACTCCGATTGGTTGGGGGTATCTAAGCGGAATCCGTAAAAGACTTATAGAATCCGGATTGGACGATGAGAGTATTATACCAATTCCAATAGAGATATCACTTACCAGACATTCAGCCATAGAGAACCTGCGCGTAAAGCAGAGGATAAAACCAGATGAGGGCTCCAAAAAGGTGAATTTTGGCTGGATTTTTTCGATTGTATTAAATGTGGCGCTTGTGATTGTGGTCATTGCCATGTTCGTAATCGCGTTTACAAGTGAAAACGATAATATAATTAATTACAAAAATAATGTTACAAATAGATACGCCTCTTGGGAGCAGGATCTTAAAGAACGGGAGAAAAAGGTCAGAGAAGCTGAAAAAAAGCTTGGCATCGAGGATACTTCAAGTTATTATGATGGTACAGACACTGATGCAAAGCAGGAGGAATGACATAATGGATGATCTGAAAATCTTAGTTGTCGATGATGAGAGCAGAATGCGCAAACTCGTCAAAGACTTTTTGGTAAAGGATGGCTACATAGTAATTGAGGCAGAAGATGGCCAGCAGGCTTTGGATATTTTTTATAAAGATAAAGATATATCACTGATAATTCTTGATGTAATGATGCCCAAGAAAGATGGTTGGGAAGTGTGCAGAGAAATAAGGAATAATTCCAAGGTTCCTATTATTATGCTTACTGCAAAAGCTGAAGAAAGAGATGAACTTCTTGGCTTTGAACTTGGAGTTGATGAGTATATTTCAAAGCCATTCAGTCCCAAGATACTTGCAGCCAGAGTTTCTGCTATTTTGAGAAGAACAAGTCAGTCTGCCAATAATCAGGTTATTGAATTTGGCGGAATTAAGATTAATAAAATTGCGCATAGCGTAATTGTTGATGGAAAAGAAATTGATCTTAGTTATAAGGAATTTGAACTCCTTACTTATTTCTTTGAGAATAAAGGTGTAGCTCTTTCCAGAGAAAAAATACTTAATAATGTATGGAATTATGATTATTTTGGCGATGCAAGAACCATTGATACCCACGTTAAAAAGCTTCGTGGCAAGCTTGGCGATAAGGGTGATATGATCAAGACTATCTGGGGCATGGGCTACAAATTTGATACAGAGTGATAGGAATGGGATAAAAAGTTACGATGAACAATAAAAATAAACATAATAAAACCCATTCTATAAGGTTTGAGATCAGCATGGCCTTTATGTTGACGATGATTGGTACCTTTGGTCTGTGCCTTATACTTAATCTTTTATTCATGGAAAGCTTTTATGTTCAGAATAAGAGAGAGGCCATCATTGAGGCTTATAAGAGTATTGACCGTGCCATAAGCTCCGGAGATATTACATCATCTGAGTTCGATGCTGAAATACTTCATATTTGTGAGAGATACGATATTGAAATGATAGTACTGGACGGCGATTCCAAAACCGTCAAATCTTCCACCAGTGATGCAGAGCTTCTTGCCAAGATCCTTTGGGAGAATATGATCAATCCTTCTAATGGGGATTACGAGATCAGAAACAGAACTATACTTGATGTCGGTGAGAATTATACATTGCAAAGAGATTCGGACAAACTTGGCCGGCAGTATCTCGAAATGTGGGGAATTGTAGGAAACGGTAATCTGGTACTAGTTAGATCGACCATGGAGAGTATTAAGGATAATGTCGCAATTTCTAATACTTTCATGGCATATGTTGGAATTGTTGCTATTGTAGCGGGTTCTATCGTTATTTTATATATTTCCAAAAAAGTAACTGATCCTATCAAAAAACTTTACTTTATCTCTGATGATATGAAAATGCTAAATTTTGAAGCAAAGTATGAGTCTGATGGATATTACCATAGCGAAATCGATGCTCTTGGAGAGAATATGAATGATCTTTCCAAGACACTTGAATCTACTATTAAAGAGTTAAAAAATGCCAATATTGTACTCAAACGTGATATTGCCCGCAAGGAAGAAATAGATGAGATGCGAAAAGAGTTTTTGTCTAATGTATCTCATGAACTAAAGACTCCGATTGCATTAATACAAGGATATGCTGAAGGTCTCAAGGAAGGCATTAATGATGACGAGGAAAGCAGAAATTTTTACTGTGAGGTCATTATGGATGAGGCTTCCAAGATGAATATCATGGTCAAAAAACTGCTGACACTTAATCAGTTGGAATTTGGCAATGATAATGCAAATATGGAAAGGTTTGATATAGTTGAACTGATATCTAACTATATTAAGTCTGCCGAGCTTTTGGCAAAACAAAAAGATGTTACTATAAAATTTGATCATTACGAGCCGATATTTGTTTGGGGCGATGAATTCAAAATTGAAGAGGTTCTGCAAAACTATTACAGTAACGCCCTTAATCATATTGATGGCGACAAGATAATAGAAATCAAACTTGTACGTAATAACAATAAAGTAAGGGTTTCTGTATTCAATACCGGTAATCCGATTCCTTCTGACAGTATAGGACATATTTGGGAGAAGTTTTATAAAGTTGATAAAGCTCGCACCAGAGAGTATGGTGGCAGTGGAGTAGGCCTGTCAATTGTCAAAGCAATTATGGAAGGAATGCATCAGGATTATGGTGTGCTTAATTACGATAACGGAGTAGAATTTTACTTTGAACTTGAGACGAAATAGAGACTATTTAATACCTTAGAGAGGATAATCTATGAGGGTAAAAAAGTACTTGGGTTTGGCAATAATTTCTGCTTTGACCATATGTCTTACGGCGTGTGGAGAGTCTTTTCCGGAGATGACAGAAGAAGAATATAATCAGACTGTCGAGTTTGCTGTTGGTCTTTTGATGAAGTATTCTAACAACGGTCAGGCTAAGCTTACCTATGTGGATGCAAAAACGTTAAAAAAGCAGCGCGAAAAAGAGGCTAAAAAGGCACAGGAAAGCGATAATAATACTCAGAATCAAAATACCAGCCAGACAAATACTCAGGATACAAGTAGCCAGCAGACTTTGCCTGCTCCAAATCCTGATAATACAAAAGATGTGGCTGATAATACGGATGCATTTTCTGATGCTTCGAAAGATACTTCTGCTTCCGAAAGTACTTTAGATAGTACTTCGGTAGATGAAAGTCAGAATAGTACAGATAAATCTGATGCTTCTGAAAATCAGTCTCAGAATGATAATACGGAAAGTAGTGCTCAACAGGATCCCGGAGCAATTGTACTCTCATCCGAAGAAAAGCAGGAAATACTTGATGATATTTTCCTTTCCTATGAGGGATATTCTGTATCCAGCTCTTTTCCTGAAAGTTCAAAGAGTTATGTGATCAATGCGGAGAAAGGAAAAAAGCTTCTTGTTTTGCGTTTTGATCTATTTAATGCTTCAGAATCTGATAAGAAAGTAAATCTTTTGGAGAGAAATATTACCTTCCAGATTCTCTTAAATGGCAAGAATCTGGGATATACTGCAGTAACGGTTCTTCCTAATGACCTTTCTTCATATGTAGGAACTATAGAATCCAAGGCTCATGAAAGCCTTGTGGTTCTTACGGAGATAGATTCTGAAATATCTACACAGATCAAGGATTTAGGAATGATAGTCAGCATATCCGGTAATAAACAGACTGTATCATTAAAGTGATTTATAAAGAATATATTAAATGTTTTTAAAGCTGGAGTAAAAAATACTCCAGCTTTTATAATGAAAAAAACCGCATAAATACTGGACTTTTGGGAAACTATAAAAAAATAGGAAAAAAATAAAAAAAGTTGTTGACACTTATATGGGCCAGTGATATATTTATATTCGTTGCTGCTGCAGACAACAAAACAAAGCACTGCAAATGCAACACTGGAGCGGGTTTCAGAGCTCCTGTACCTTGACAAATAAACAGTAATGCAACCCTGAAAAATTCCAAGAGAATTTATTCA
>NZ_CAMVPU010000085.1 GCF_947169445.1 uncultured Butyrivibrio sp.
CATGAAAGATGGTGCTTTCTATTTTTTATATTTCCGAATCTTTATTTACCCTAATCCGCAGATTCTTTAACCTGCGGCCTGTAATTGAATTATTATATACTCTAAAAGGGTTGTTAAAAGGGTTGTATGCCCCCTTCCTTTACTTTGCTTCCTGCCATCTTCTCCCATCTCTGTTGAAAAAGTAACCCAGATTGATCCTGACTTCGCGCCTGCCAATGTCATCATTTGTATAGCAGCAGGTGTCAAAACCAACAAGCTCAAATCCCTCATGAAGATAAAAGCCTATGGCATTGGTGTTGCAGGACTGGGTCTCAAGGATTATAGCTCTTCTGTTCTGGGCCTTGGCCACCTCTTTTGCCTTGTCCATTAGCTTTTTGCCATAGCCCTTACCCCTGAGGGCATCTGACACCCACAGCTCTGTGACAAGAAGTCTGTTTGACCATTCTTCGGGGCATACCTCGATACATGCAAGAAGTTCATCGTTATCCCCCACAATTCCGAAGGCCTCTGCATTTTCCCAGTGATCCTGGTACAAAGAATCCGGAAAATCATACTCTTCAGGTGTATGAAGTATCTCCTTCTCTGCCTTCTTTTTGACAAGTTCTATCTTGCAGCCCTCACCATCAAGTGGCTTAATATCAAAATCGTAATAGCTGTCGCTCCTTGTAACAAGGGGAATCGCTACTCCTTTCCATTTCTCTTTTGGTAAATCAACAATATTCATGTAATTCTTATGTCTCCTCTAACAAGTCTCGTATTGTGTCTTCCTTGGGAACAGGAACCCAGTGTCCTTCAAGGCAGGTAGGAGCCTCAGACTTCCTGATGATCTCAGCCAGGCTCCTGCTAAGAGCGGGATCCTTTTTCCACTCCGGAAACGTACCGCAGGTAGCATCTCCAACGAACAAAACGCCCTCTCCGGGCACCTCAATAAATGTGGAATCATCGGTATGGGGCGCATCTGCACAGAAGACCTTAACCTGGCAATTACCTGCATCCAGCGTCATGCTATCCTTAAATACCATATCCGCCGGTGTTACGATCACTGGCCTGTTATCAGCATATTCTCGGCGTATACTCTCATGCATGTTCAAAAAGAACTCCGTTCCTTCCTCCGCCAGCCTGTTCCTGAAATCAATCAAATACTGATCAGTGCGTTCATTTGCAAGGCAAAGGCCGTTCACCGCATGCATTCCAAAGGTATGGTCCCAGTGCCAGTGAGTTATCACGGTGAGCCTTGGAAGCGGAAGACCGTTCTCTTCCAGCGCTCTGTAAAACTCCCGTGTGTGGGCTTCAGAGTGCCCTGCGTCCACCGCAAGACTCCAATTATCGCCCCGGATATATCCAAGATTAGGCCTGTCCCGCTCTTCCTCCATGGGATAGTACCAGATTCGATCCGTCAGTCTTTTTAACATCTGTTCACCCCTCCATCTTTATTTCTACTTTTTTGCTATAGCTGTGAATTCCCCCGGAAGCTTCTCATTTTCCCAGGAAGGATGCTCATCAAATCTCTCCAACGTAAACCCATTTTCAATTATTGAATTGATGATTTCACTAATGGTGTACTTCCTGTAGTGGCACTTGGGAATCTGCTTACGGATCTCCTCGTCGTAGAATCTTGCGTGGGCCATCTCACCTTCAAATATGTCTGTGGAAAAATAGCTCATGGTGGGCTGCTGCAGTCCCAAAATATCCGATATCTTGGTAAAAGGGTGGAAGTCGCTGCAGATCATCTTGCCTCCGGGCTTAAGTAGTGACCTCATCACCTTCATAAACGCATCTATATCGTGGAAATAGTGAAGGATTCCGCCTTCCATGAATACCAAGTCAAAATAGCCTTCGTACCTGCCCATGTCGATTTCCATGATGTCGCAAACTTCATAGGCTATCTTGGTGCCTGCTGCCTCAGCGGTTTCAACTGCATATTTCTTATTGGCTTCGGAGATATCGAAGACCGTCACCTCTGCTCCAAGTAGCGCCAACGGAACTGCCTTTTTACCGCAGGATCCGCATATATTGGCAACCCTTATACCTTCAAAAGAATCAAAGTAGCCTGCATACTGCTTGAGCATCTTCTTGGGATTTTCCTTGTCCTTCGCTGCCCGCTCCTTGGGCGTCCCCGCAGTTCTTACCCAGAAATCATATGCATCAAACTCCCAGGCCTTCTTGTGCTGCAAACTGTAGTCTTCCATGTCCTTCACCTCCCGGTATTATTCTATTTTCATACGCTTTACGCCTTATTATACCTATTAAAAAAGCAGCGTACAATCAGTATTTCCGATTATACGCCGCCAAATATGTCACTATTTTCAAGTATCTCGCCGCATCATGATACGCTGTACTCACTATTCATGCGCATTCTGCCATTTTCACACATTGATATTTACCATGGCCAGGTCCGCCACTGCCATGCCCATTGAAAAGAACACCATAACTATCAGCAGAAATATCGCTGCCTTATCGTATACAAGCTTTTCCGTAATAACATTGGAGACAAGAAGTTCTATTCCAAGGCCGATGATGATCACAGGCCAAAATCTGAAGATCATTTCATAGCTGATGAGCCCAAGGAACAAATGAAGAATAAAACACACTCCCATCACGATCAGGGTAAGGCCTGTGGTTATGGAACCAACTCTGTGGATTCTTTCAGATTTTTCCATGGCTCAGGCCTCCTTTGTATTATCTTTCTGTGTAAAAAGCTCAGCACTGGCCACCACATCAGCAGCATTCTGCTGCTCTGTAAGTTCTTTCTTTTTGCCGCGGATAAGAACGAATCCGGCAACTATAAGTGCCAGAGCTATGATGGCGCTGGGCAGACGATCGATGATGGGGTAGATATAATCCCAATAGTCACCGGGAATGAACCTGGCGACAATGTCCAACAGATAATTCCAGAGAATTCCTCCGCCAACCAGTATCAGAGTAATTGAGGCAACCGTCCTTAACTTGGAGCTTGAGATCTTAAATGCACCTTTCCTGTCAAACTCTTCCCAAACGTACACATCTTCGAACTGTGAAAAGGTCATATCGTCCATCTTTGCGATGTTTCTGGCATGGAAAAAAGCGTAAAACCATACAATAGCAATAACCGCCATCAGGAAATCAAATCCTGTTACAGCCATAAATCCGCACAACAGGAAAAATGTGGCCATAAGCGTTACTCCATTTTTCATAAAGCCCATGTACATCTCAGCTGCCCCGGGGCAGAAGGAAAAAATAAATGTAAAGAATCTGCTTTTCTTAATTGGTCTCATAATATGCCTCCCTTATCATTTCAAAAATGGACTCGAGCCTTGGCAAAACGCCGTTACTCTCATCGCTTATCACTTCTTCTCTTGTTTTTACCGGTATTCTCGACAACACTTCTTCTCTGCTCTTAACCTGCGTTCCGGAGATTATGTCCTCTCTTGTTGGTACACCGGCTAGGTTGTTTTGCCTGATAAATGGTGTTATCGCAAGTATCATGATCGCTGCAGCTATGGATCCAAACACCTTTAAACAATACACTGCGAAGGAAACCGTATTCCGCGAAACTGCTTTTCTTGGAGGAACCGCTCTGATATTGGATTTCTTTTGAAGGAGTTTTTCTTTTTCCGTGATGTAATCAAGAACTTCGGCTTCCACACTTTCCGGGGCAGACACCGAAATGTCGCTCTCCGCTAGCTCCATCAGCTTATTAAGTTCGTCGTCCGATAAATATTCATAGTCCTTACTCATGCCAGCAGATCCTCCTTTCTCACAGTTTTTCTGAGCATTTCCCGGGCCCTATATATTCTGGTCTGAACAGTTTTTAGTGGAATTTTTTCTTTTTCCGCTATCTCTTTTGCCGTCAGGCCCTTAAGAAAATACATTCCGGCAATGGCCCCGTAGCCTTCGGGCAACTCATTGCATTTATGCTCAACCTGCCGGAGAACATCTTTTGTGGCAAAAAGACCAATTGGCCCTTCTGTGTTATCACCATCTTCGGGAAGTTCATCCCCCGCTACAGGGAGCGTTCGTCTCTCGGCGGCCTTCAGATAGTCAATACATTTGTTGCTTGCTATCCTGCAGAGCCAGGCCTTCTCGGAGCCGCCTGTAAATTCCGACAGATGCTCGTAGGCTGAAATAAATGTGTCCTGGGTGATATCCTCCGCGGTAAAATAGTCACCGGTCATCTTAAGGCAGACTGAGAAAACCAGATTCTTATATTCATTCATAAGTTGTATAAGCTTATCTCGCGAATCCGTTTTCCCCACCTCCTTTTTCTCGCCTCTCATTTATTAAAACGAAATACCTTTGAAAAAGTCTTCAGTTTTTTTCAATTTTTTTACATTGAATACCGCCATCACAGGAAGAAGCATCAGAAAAATAAGTACCATTGCCACTGCGCCAACCTGACTTGCGGCCAGAGCAGAAACAACGTATCCACAGAATAAATTAATGGCACTTATGAGGTTCTCCACTTCGCCGTCCCTCTCCCTGCACCTTATTTCCACTTCCGTCTCTGCCAGATTTTGATTTTCCCGTACAAAAAGCTTCAATTATCTGCCTCCATGTGTCCTTTATACTATGCAAGCATTGCTCCATCAACAGGTTACGAATAACAGGTACATTTACGTGGATGAGATGCTCAAAATTGTCTTAGCGTTGCCACTAAATATTTTCCTGCGCTGTTCTTCATCTGACGTAGCCCTAAGTACCGAAAGTATTGAAAAAGCCTGCGATACAAAGGGATAATCCGTCCCAAACATGATCCTGTCACTGCCTATCTCTGCGATGAGGCGCCTTATATTTGCAGCGGGCTGAATGCTTATATCAGTATAAGTATTTGGGAATTCCTTCATGATCGGTATAATGCCTTCAAAATCAAAACATCCGCTGTGAGCCATCACAAATCTTGCTTCAGGGATCTGATCAAGGACCGCTCTGAATCTGTCTATCTTTTGGGTCATGACTTCTTTTTTGGTTTGCTTTGATGGGACATGCGACCTTAATGTTTCTTCCGGAAGGCCTATGCCGCTGCAGCTTATGATCGGAAGTCCCGTTTTGGCCAGTTCCTTCAGCAAAGCCACCGTTTCCTTGCAGTCTATGGGGACGCCCCAAATATGAGGATTCAATTTCCAACCCTTTATATCCAGCTTCATATACGAATCAATCTGCTCCGGAATATTTTCATCCATTGGGTGGATGGATCCGAAGGTAAGCAGCCGCTTATTGTGCTGAACCATGTCCTCCATATCATTTCTGCAGGACTTACCCGGTGGATTTATTTGAAGAACAAGTGCTTTGTGGATTCCATTCTCATCCATGTCACGAAGCAGTCTTTCCTCTGTGGCATAATTTATTACAAATGCCCCGGAAAGCAATTTGATGCGGGTCCTTATGCCATCTATACTGCCAAGGCTAGTTGGACAGGACGTAAAATACACTTTGTCCAGATCAAATAAATCCATGGCAAATGGAAAACAGCTCTTATCCATCAGGGAAATATTAGGATCATGTATTTCTTTTTGCAAAAAAGCCGGAAATAGCTGCGATAAACTCCTGTACAGATGACAGTGGGTATCTATAATCTCGTACCCTTCTACAAGTTCTCTCCTAATCCTGAAGTCTCCGTTATCACAAAGTTCAAGTTCCGGGTTTTGCTCAATAATTCGCTTTTTTTCTTTAAAATGTTTCATTCCCAAATCACCTATACTGCTGCCCTCTGAGATTATCTATGAATCTTAACATGTTCTTTTCCGTCTCTTCAGGATATGAGTATCCGCAGCGCTCTGCTACTGCGCTTCCAGACTTTTGCCACAGCAACTGTGCTGCATTAAAGGCTTCCCAGATCTGATCATAGTCAGCGTTTGGATAGGTCTTCTTATATAGTGCAAAAAGATCTTTATCTAATAGTTTTTCCATGTTGCAGTCGAGAATGCCCATATCTACTGCCTTTCCCGACTGCAGATATATATGCCAGCGGAGCATCCTGTTAAGAAGATCTCTGACAGCTACGTTTAAATAAAACATCGCAGCAGGAAGCTCTTTTCGCAGAGTATACTCAGCAAAGGTTTTCATCACCCACCAGAACTCGTTGCAGATATTAACAAATACCTCTTCCGAGGGTGTTTCCTCAAATATAGTCTGGGTCTCCTCAAGACGCTCTATATCCGGAAGGATACCATCTTTATCCAGAAGCTTTTGATAGGTTTCCCCTTCCCATACGTTTTCATGGACATTTTCTCTATTGAACTTGCTAAGGAACGCGTCTTTGTCCATGACATTTATCACCAGCGTGATCCCATCCTCAAGCACCATGAGGTGGGCCTTAGTACCTGGAAACATCTCCGGATGGTTCTTATCGCCTCTGTACAACAGTACTCTTTTTCCAAAGCAGATCTCAAAAATACCGTCATCGCTGTATTTTTCTACGTCATCCACGATGAAGCAGAACTGATATGAATGCAGATACTCCTTAACAAGGAACAGCTCTGTTCTGATGACAGCTCTGACAGAATCGTCGGTCTTAGCAACCTCTATGACATTATCTATTATTTCTTTTTCAGTTCGCATTTAGCACCTTTCTGATTTTGGTGTAATCATACTCCCCGGATATACATTACTTTATAAATCTTAGCAAAAAGTCTGCAATCCCTATAACCGTATATCCATGCTCATCTCTGGTTTCGTTAACAGGCCTATTGATCACCAACACCTTCTGAACCTGATCATTCAGCATGATATATGGCCTTAACTCTCTTGCCTTTGTATCAGCATTTGATATGTCCGCGGTTACTTGGATATAGTATGATCTCACTCCCTTTGTGGCGTAAAAATCTACTTCATTAGTTTTTCTAACAGACTTTCCCTTTTTATCTTTTTCAACAGAATCAAAAGCTCCAACGTTTACAGTATAGCCATTATAACAAAGCTCATTATAAACGATGTTTTCCAGCATCTGTCCCTCATCAGGAAAAGCAAAATTAAGCCTGGCATTTCGAAGTCCCGTGTCGCAAAAATAATACTTTCTTAATGCTCCAACCTCTTTCCTACCCTTAAGATCATATCGTGACGCTTCTCGGAGCAAAAAGGCATCCTTAAAGTATGCTATGTAGTTTTCCACAGTCGTTCTGTTTATTTTTTCATGTCGTACGCTCACGAATGTATTTGCAATCTTATCAGCGTTTAGCAATGAACCCGTTGATGAACTGATTATGTTGCATAGTTCATCCAATGCTTCGCTCTTTTTTAGATGATTTCGCTCCACAATATCACTGAAATATGTAGTCTGAAAAAGGTTCTTAAGATATTCTTTTCTTTCTTCATCGCTCTTTAAAACAGCAAGAGGCATTCCTCCATACTGTATATATGAATAAATCGCATCTGTTGCTGATCCTCCTACATACTCAAAGTATTCTTCAAAGGATAACGGTGCCAACGCAATATTAGTTGCTTTGTCTCTAAATTCCGTAACAATATCGGAAGATAGCATTTTTGAATTAGATCCTGTAACATACAAATCTATGTTCTTTTCCCTTGATAATCCCAAGACAACGTCTACAAAAGATATTGTTTCTTCGGTATCTTCACCAGCCAGGACATGCTTTCCTTCTGTAAGCACCGGATTCATTATCTTATATACCTTTTGGATCTCATCAATAAAGACAAAATAGTCACCATCACCCTTACAATAATTCCGAACATATTCACCAAGTTCTATGGGATCACGATATTTGCTATTCCTATCATCGTCCAACTCCATAACAAGGATGTTCTTTTCCTGAACACCATTATTTATCAGGTATTCTCTATATATTTCTTTTAGCAAAAATGATTTCCCACATCGCCTTATGCCGGTAATAATCTTAGGGAAACCATTTTTTTGTGCATTTATAAGTTGGTTTAGGTATTTATCTCTCTTTATCATGTAATCTCCTAAATTGTAGAATTCTACATTTTTTTATATTAGTATTTTATCATTACCTCCGATTCTAAATCAATAAATCTGTAGAATTCTACATTTTTTGACATTTATTATTCCTTATCTTTAAGTAGCTTATCCAGTTCGCAAAGAGGCTTTTCTTTCATCTCCTCAAGTTCTTCGCGTCAATAAGTTATTTATAGCTTGCTCATAATCCGACTCAATGAGTATCACTTCTTCTCCTGCGGCTTTAAAACCATTGATAACCTGCTTGTTATCAGCCTTGAGAGTTATAGCCGTGCAGTACGAATCATCAATCCTTGATTCAATATCTGAGGCATGCGCCTTAATATCAGAAAAATGGGCGTCTATGTAATCATCTGTCAAGGCAAGACAAATAAAACGGATATCTTCAAGGTATTCCTTACTAAAATCCTGTCTCCAGCCAAAAGGTACGTAGCAGCCTTCCACAATAAGATTCTGCCTGTTCTCTATTGCTGTCTTGACCATCTCCCGAACTATGGGCCACAGATAATCTGTAAGAACAGCGTCTGAATCTTCAGCAGTCAGCTTGGTATTACCACTTCTGATCAGCCCCATTTTGATATGGTCGATAGACACATATGGATATTTATATTTTTCAAGCATCTTCTGGGCAAGAGCCGTTTTCCCGGTGTGAGATGCTCCTGTTATCAATATGACCATTGCTTATTCCTCATCTTAAGTCCATTCTTACGTATATTGTCCAACTCCTCAGGCGTCAGGCAGCCAGACTGATATAAACGAAGATATTCCTTGGAAACATCCGAATCGAAAATCAAGACATCATCAGAACCAATAGTTACGTCTACACCGTTTCGATAAAGTTCCGCAATAGGGTGTGACTTCAGATCTTTTACCCTTCCCAGGAGATAGTTACTGGAAGGAGTAATGTTCAGTCTGATGTGATTGTCTGCGAGGAAGCGAATCACAGAGGGATCCTCTACAGCTGCAATGCCATGCTGAACCTCATCCAATTCCAGACATTCTACTGCACGTCTTACATCATCTGCAGTTCCCCACTCACCTACATGGGCCTTTAACCTAAGTCCTTCGGCTTTTGCGCGTCGATAGATAGATTTGAAATTCTCTATTGGCTGAGCAAGCTCATCCCCATAAAGGTCAATTGAGTAAAACGCTTTGCATCCCCAAAAATGTGATAAACATTCCTCAAGATATGCTATGTCGCAATGCCTTGACATTCCTATCTGGAGCCGCAGCTCAATCTCAGGAGCAATTTCCTTGTGTGCAGTTTCAAACGCCTCCACGAGCTCTTCTATATTTCCATGGAAGAACTCTCCAAGACCCCAGACATCTTCGCCAATTTCCAGAATAGTAACTCCATCCTCTTTTGCCTGAGCAAAGGTTGCCTTAATAAGCATTCTACGGCCTTCAGGCGAGTTGAAATAATCTCCTATATTCTGAGCATTCCAGGCATGCATTTCATCCATGGAATGGAGTGGCTGCGTAATTGGCTGAATATCTCTTCCGGTATGCTCTTTCAAAAAACTTCTGTTCCCGCCCAGCACAAAATGATTGTGCAGGTCTGCCTTGGGACATTTACGTATATCCGCAAGGCTACCCTGCTTGAGTGCATCTATGAATTCCATTTTTTCTCCTAATCGGTTATTCTCTGTTTTAGTTTCCGGGATAACTGATCTCATCAAGGCTCATCCACAGCGCTTCCTTGAGTGGATTATCCAAGCCTTCAAATTCCGGATCATAACCTGTTGTAGCCTCTGCTCTCTCTTCGTTTGATTGTTTCTTTTTATCCACTATCGTCCCCCTCCAGAAACGCTGATGTTTACTGTATCCTCTTGATGATACTATATCTAAATGCAGAAAAAAGAGAGTTCAGAACTCTCTTCTTTCAATAAAGTCAAACCGCCTTTTCATTGTCCTTTGCTTCCTTTTCTGTATGAACCTCCCGATATCTGGCCATTTTGTAATCCTCCTTTATCTGACCCTGAAAAAATAGAATACTTCAAACTTTACTCCTCTAAAAAGTGCATATACATTTTGTTGTCTATATAGTTTCGGATGTATTCGTCTGAAGTCACTCCAAAATCTTCCTCAAAGGAACCCGAGGATTCAACAAGGCTATCAAGGCCATACTTTGCGATAAGGTCTTCTGTGATAACCATGGCTGCTTGGTAGGTAAGGTCAAATCCAAGGTCATCCATTTTTTCCATGTTACCGGCTATGTCGTATACGTCTCTTATTGTTTTTATATACTTCAGATTCTCACGGGTTTCCGTTCCAAAGAAAGACAGATCGGTAAGACCATTTGCATATTCATAGCAGGTATACTGATTATTCTGATCCTTATCTTTTTCTCTCAATTTCTGATAGTAATCTACTATTGTCAATTCATATTCTACGGCTCCATCCTGTTCCATTTTTGCCATGGATTCATCATCTATAATGCCTTCTTCATACCATTTCTGGAAGGAGTCACCAAACATGTTATGACCACTCACATAGGCCTCCTCATAGTCCCTGCTGTAGTATACTGCCAGCCCTTCAGCAATCCAGCCTTCCTTAAAGGAATAGTTTAACGTATGATGGATATACTCATGAACGAAAGCACTTGGCTGAAGTAGTCTTATTACTCCATCTCTATATGTAGATAATTCGCCCTCGTCTGTCAGAGTAATCTGGACACTTTTGCGAAAGCTTTCTTCAGTATAAATGTCTGATTCTGCTGCGATTCTTTTACACAGATTTTGGATTCCCTCCTCCGCCTCGTACAGAAGACAGTAAACATCATCCACAGTTTTCAGCCACTCAACCTCTGTTATATCCCAGATGTTTCCGGCGCACTTAACAGTGGCGCCTGTTTGGCTTTTAACGGCTGTGGCAGCTTCTACTAATTCATCTATCTCATCGAATCTGAAATTGCCTGTGGATCCAAGATCTGCGAGCCATTCACCTCTGTGATCATTTACGGAAAAGTCGTTAAATGAGTATTTATCCAGAGCGTATCTAGTCAGGTAATATGCGCAGTCTCTGGACATTTGCAGGTCACTTTCTTCTGAAAATTCCTCAAAAAAGTATAAAGCGAAAAGAGGAAGTGTTTTCTCTTCTCTTTTATCAAGGTATTCTTTTACCTGATCCTCTGTATTAACAGGTGTATAGCCAAATGCATATTCTGTCAGGCCCACCGTTTTCCAGTATGGTAAGTCTGTGCACTTATCAGTGAATATTTCATTAAAATTGTCATCACTGATCTCCTTCTCAGTAAAGTTGACACGACCATCTTTTTTTACATGTTCTGTAGCAGGACCAATCGCGAACTCAGTGTCTGTAAGGGGGACAATTTCAGATAATCTCTGCCATGCATCCTTAACTTTATTAACGGATTCTTCAGTCACATCCT
>NZ_CAMVPU010000086.1 GCF_947169445.1 uncultured Butyrivibrio sp.
GTAAGGCACAGCACTTTGACTGCTGCATACGACGGTTCGAATCCGGCTAGCCCAGCTAGATGCGGCGTAAGCTGCACGGAATCAACATAATATGGGATACTAGCTCAGGTGGTAGAGCACTTGACTTTTAATCAAGTTGTCGGGGGTTCGAATCCCCCATGTCTCATTTTAATCCCTATTAGCTTATAGGGATTGTTTTTTTATTCAGTCAGTTTAATATGAAAGTAGTCAGAAATGTAGTCATCATTTCTGCTATGATATGCGGATATGGCGGAATTGGCAGACGCGCTGGATTTAGGTTCCAGTGGGCGACCGTGCAGGTTCAAGTCCTGTTATCCGCACTTAGACTTAAGGTGTTTCATGTTAATTCATGGAACACCTTTTTTCTTAGATTTTATCTAGGTTTATTAACCATCACTTTGTTTATCTTGCGTTATCTAATCCTTTACAATATCCCTGTTTTCTTAGCAAAATGATGGCAGAAATGATGGCAGATTTGATGGCATCAAACGCAGTAACCATGCACATCATACCGGATTAGGGGTTGATATTTTAATGGGTGGTGGTGGCGTTCTTAGATGGCTCTTTCCCCAAAGGAAATAAAAAGGTGTAAACACCAAGAACAAACAATGAAAAAGCTATATATAAAAGAATTTCACCGACATAGGGAAAGCAACAATTCAAGAAGGAAGATAAAGATATGAAGAAGAACCAGGGAAAAAAGAAAATGTAACTATTACAGCGGAGCTAGTAATAGTTACAGAGGCAGCAGATTTTTAATTGAAGGGTATGTAAAAAGACGAAAAAGTAAATAAAAACTCTCTAGCGGTTATTGTGTTACGTGGGAAAGAGAAGAATAATTCATAGTTTTTATCTGTGCTAAAAGATGCAAGAATATCTTCTATTGAATCTTTTGTTGATGTATCTAAAGACAATAGCTCGTCCAATGCTTTTACTTCGGCATCAGAAAAGAAAGAGGCTGTATAGCTTTTCTTTTCGTTATCGGTATTATAGTCATCATATAATCTCAGAATTGCTTCATCTGCTATCTCTTTGGCTGTTTGATAATCATATTCTTTTTTCCTTTGTATGCTGTTTTCTAAAATTCCTTTTTTCCATGTTTCGTATATTGATGAGCCACCTGTAACCATGCCCATGGCTTTTAAAATGCTTGACCATTCAGCCAAGAATTTCTGAATACAGGGATTGCCAAAATGAATAACATAGTCGTTTCCAAAAGAATTTCCGGTGTCGATAAAAAAGTTTTCTTGTTCAGAAATCTCGAATAATTTGGATTCAAATTCAGATAGATTTTCAGAATTGGAAACACGGTTATTATCAGTGTCTGTGATACCAAATAAATAGTCCAAACTACACCCATATACTTTTGATAATTGGATTAGGTCAGTGACATTCCAATTTGTAGAACCATTGAATCGTTTTGATAATTCGGATTCTCCTATACCAATCTTTTCCGCAATACTTTTGTTGCTTTCACCATGAGTTATTTCTTTTAAACGTTTCTTAAAAAGAGCAACATTAAACTCTGAAATATGTTTAAATTGACTATTCTTCTCCATATAGAAATTCCTTTCGATAATATTTCTTAAATAGAAATTACTATCTTTCTAAAACAATTATATCCAAATAGTTCTAAATAAGCAATAATAATGTCAGATAAAGCAATACAACAAGCTTTTATTGAAAGGAGAACCAAATAATGGAAAAAAAGCTGATTGATGCAAAAGGGTTAATGGAATACACATCACTTGGCAAGACAAGAGCTATTCAGTTTGCTAGGAGTAATAATGCAGAGGTTAGGATTGGCAGACGTTGCTTGTATGATGTGAACATTCTGAACGAAGTTATTGAAGGAATTAGGAAAGGAGAAATTACAACATGAATGATTGGAGAGAAACAACACAGGGACAGGATATGTTAGAGCAGCTTGAGTGTGATCTGAATGAAATCCTTGAACGTTTTGAAAAGGAATACAAGGATTGTGTATTCAGACATTTAGATTATTTCTATGCACTTGGCTATGAGGATGGACAGGAGGCTGGCGAAAATGATTGAACAGCAATTTGCTGAAGTTATCAGATTTGATTCTGCAGAGATTGCTAATACACTTATCGGTATGTTTGATATTAAGAGCCAAGATGCAGAGAAGTTTATAACAGATTCTATTACCGCTACTTGTGAAAAATATCTAAGAGGCGGTTACTGCAAAGGCATAGAGGATATGCAGACACATGCGGAAGTGTTGAGGAAAAAAGTATATGGGGAGTGATTCATCATGGCTAGAAAAAAGAAAGAGTCCTCAGGGGAATATAAGCATGAAACATTCCTATTGAGGACAGAATTCTATAAGCAAATTCATTATATGACAGATGAGCAGAAAGGAAAACTGCTTACTAAGATATATCAGTATGCCATAGATGAAACTGAGGAAGATACAGGGGATGCACTTATAGAAGCTGTTTTCTCAGTGATAAGAAGTTGGTTAGGTAGTGCATGGAAGAAATACTATGAAGAAGCTGAATTAAAGGCAAAGAAAGAAAAGTTAGGCGGTATTCTATCATCCTTAAAGTCAGGACAGAAACTATCTTCTGAAAGTCTAAAATTCATGGAAGAAGGTGGCTATCTTACAAGAGCATACCTTAAAAAGAAAGAAGTACCGGATGAAATAATCAAATCTCTTTTTCATAATGATCAGGACGAAACACAGGAACAAACTTTCAAAAAGAATCCAAGACAACAAGAACAGTACGAAGAATTACCTTTTTCATAATTAACTTAAGTTAGCTTGGGTTGAACTTAGGTTAACATGTATTTGTATTTGATTTTGTATTTGTATTTGATTCTGTATTTGTATTTGATTTTGTATTTGTGTTTGATTCTGTATTTGATTATTAAAAGGTAAATGTATTAGGTAAATGTATAGGGTGCAGAACTTCTGCACTAAATAGGTGTAAAAAATGAATATGAAGATTTTTAGTTCACAAGTAAGAAAAGCCTATAAAGCTATAGAGGGCTGTTGTAATTGGGAACTGAGCGACTATCTTGATTTCTTTTGTATCTTCTTTAGGTTGCACAAGTATAAAACAGGACATGAACACTATAATATTCCAACTGAACGATTACAGGACATAATGGAGAATCTTTGCTTCGTTATGGATGATGATGGGAATTACATTGAAGTATATCCTGAGGATTCTGAGGCTATCATACGGCAATACTTTAGAACGTATTTTGATTGTGATTATTCCATATATCATTTTATGAGTGGTAACATACGGCTTTACAGAATATATGAATTGGGCTTGTAGGAGAGATAAGGGTTAAAAACATGAATGGGTACTAGGAATGTCAAACAAGCGAAAGGGGAAAGTACATGATTCATGTTAATGACAGTAAAGTTTCGCCTGAATATAGGGCGTATCTAGAATCTTCTAAATGGCAAGAAATTAGGAACAGGGTTTTGTTACGTGAAAACTATAGATGTTGCGTGTGTGGCGATAAAGCCACACATGTGCATCATATTAGGGGCAAGCACCGATTTAATGAAGCATCACATCTTGAGGACCTGTGCGCGATGTGTGAGCCGTGTCATGATAAGTTGCACCTGTATTTTGAGTTTTGTGACAATTTGAAAGCTTATTATGAGCAGAAAAGGCACGAAGAAGCAAAGGCAAAGGGATATTACTAATAATTCAAAGGAGATCATAAACATATGATTAAAAGTATTGAAAGTTATGAGGATTTTGTAAAAGTTATTCAGGGTATGAATGAGCAAAGACAATACTATGGCGGTGGCAAAAGTAAGGAATACCAAGAAGTATTACAGGATTTTTTGGCAAGGGATTATGTTAGTTATAAGAAATACACTAAGAGAATTGAAAAGGAATTTTTGAAACTGGTTAAAGGTAAGCAACCTGATGAGGATTAAAAAGCTAAGTACAACGCAGATATGCACCACCCAAAAAGAAAGGGGAAACAATGCCAAGTAAGGAACTACGGAAATACAAAGAGTTATCAAAAGAAGTGAATCCAGAAATAAATGCAGCCGCCTTAGATATGGCTTGTGCGTGCCTTAAAAATCTAGGCGGACACCCTTATAAGTATGATGATAGCCAGGAAGGATTGAAAGCATTTATAGAAAACTCACAAGGCTATTTTGCTTACTTGCAAAGTGTTAATAGCAAGCTGGAAGAAAAACAAGGGATTATTCCTGATGTTGAAGGCTATGCGTTATTTCTAGGCGTTGACCGCAGTACAATTAACCGCTATCACAATCGTGGTGGGGAATGGGCAGAAACAATTGATTTATTCAAAAATGCTATCGGATATGCAAAAAAACAACTTATGCTAAAAGGAAAAATCCCTAGTGTTTTAGCAGTTTTCGACCTTGCAAACAATCATGAATACTTGAATACTGGCGAATTCAAGCTATCTGCAAATGTGACTAACAACGATAATAAGGAACGTAGCTATGACAATATAAAAAGTTATAGGCTGACAGAAGGAGCAGACAATGCAGATATTCAATGAACAGGGGCAAGTTATAAAGCCATGTAATAGTGATGGTCAAGAAATTCCTGTTGTTCATGCTGTTCAAGCTATGATGGAAACACAGGAAGAATACAAGCGTGCGGAAAGGTTTAAGAAACTATTGATTGCGGAAAGTGTAATCATAACGCTTGCCATAATAGTGGCGGTTAGAGAACGCTTGTTAGGCAGCAGGCGTGTGATAGAGATAATAAAATCAAAATTATGCTGACTAGCAAGGCAAGGGATAGAGAAATCTAAATTTAGAATGATTAGATTGATAAAAAGTATAGGTAAAAATATATATGCTTCTCGTTCAATGTGTAGTGTGGAAGAAACGCCCAAATTTTTGATTTTAATAATGGGGTGGTGTTCTGTATCAACCGACATATAAAAATCGAATTTAGGATTGTTTTTGCCTATACAGTAAATGGATGGCTACGAAGTCAATTCAACTCAATCAACGCAGAAAAAAAGATTTATTGATGGGGTAGAAATTTGCGCCCCCAACGTAGCCGGATGAAAATTTGCTATAAACCTGTAGGCTATCCATAAAGCTAGGCTTGTTAGATAGCCTACAGAGGCAGCAGAACACAGGAATGAATCAACTCAATATAAATGTTTTTATATGAATTACTATTGAGAAGATTTGTAAAAACTGAAATTTTTTCCTGACGGAATGCTTTATTATACTAAAGTGCTGAGGTTTAGCGATTTGAAAACGAAAAACTTATTACTGATCTTCTTTCCCTTTTTGTATATGCTTCGCAAATTGTTTGTTGTCAGAACAGAACTGCATAGCTTCTATGGCGTATTGATTTAATGATAATCCGTAACTATCGGCTATGCTTTTAAAGTGTTCTTTATTGCTGGCAGTATCTTCTTTAGGAACTCGTATTTTTATATCTTCTACTTTTTCAGATAGATATTTTTTGGCAGCTTCTCGCCTTGCTTGAGTATTAGTCATGGCTGATCTCCTGATATTTATATTTTGATGGTACTAAGTTAAGTTAGTACCTTTCCCACCTTACATTAGAAAGTATAGTATATTTCAAGATATGGGTACATATACAAAAATACTAAATATATGGGTACATATTTGTGAATAATGAACATTGAGATATATGGGCACATATACTATACTTATATTAACAAGAAACAAGAAAACAAGTTCAGCGAAGGTGGACGCCTAACACCAAGAACACCACATAACACCTAGAAAGGATAAGCAAAGCGACCAAAGGTTAGCGAGATTGGTTTAAAGCCGCTAGGGGCTGTACTTACAAAAGAAAAGGAGATTCTGGATGAAGGGATACGAAGCTATTGAATACTTCTTAGGAATGACAAAACAGGAATTCTTAAAGCATGACGGAGAAGAACACGAACTAGAGGATGGAGTTATACATCTTGATTATGACAGAGTAGATGGTGCAAAGATTGCTAGATTCTTTACCTTTGAAGAACTGAACATTATTAAACAGGCATGGAGAGAACAAGAGAACTGGCATCCGGTTGATAGCTTGCTACAGGTTATAGATTTTAGTAAGCCGTACTACATACAGAGTGGCGTGTTTGAATTCAAGAAAGGAGCTTAAGGATATGGCTAATGTTAATGAGATGGTTAAGGAACTTAGGGAACTTACAAGAATGAGAGAAGAACTTGAAGCAGAGATAACTTCTTTACAGGATGGATTAAAGGCAGTTATGACAGAATCAGATACAGACGAGATCAGCGGAGTTGATTACAAGATTACTTGGAAGATGGTACAGAGTAGCAGACTTGACAGCACCAAGTTAAAGAAAGAACTTCCTGAGATTGCTGAACAGTACATGAAAGTTACTGAGAGCAGAAGATTTCTATTAGTTTAAAGAACAGGGCGTAGATGTTCGCACCATTTACGCCCCAAGCAAAGTAACCATACACGCAAAGCATGATAACTCTACTTCTCTATTCTAGGGTTATCATGCTGATTTTTCAAGAAAGGAATAATCAGATGGATATTAACGAGAGATTGGAGAACCTGAGAGCGGAAATGATTGCTACTTATTCAGCTATTGAAATGATTCTAAGGGGTATAGCTGATTATAGCGAAATGAGTGTTGTTGAAACTGATGATGTTGATAATTGCAGAGTGCATATAAAGAACAGCTTAGATACATTGATGGAGAAGTATGACGAGATTCTTATTTCTTGCGGAGTACAGGCAAGGGAAAGGAGCGAGCATGAAGTTTGAAAATCTATCTAATCTGAATGGAATATATGACAGCTTTATAGCTCAGGAAAGAAATTATTGTTTTGAAGATACAGAACAGGCGTTAGATGAATTCGGAACTTTTCTAGCTACCTTTAAGAATCTTAAGGCTGATGAAGCAAAGAAGATTTATGAGCAAGCATTATATATTGGGAGTACCTTTGAACAGCAAGGATTTCTACACGGATTATCAAAGGGAATTAACATGATATCCGAAGTGGAACTGTTAAGGGAAAGGAAGTGATCTAGCATGGCAAGAAATAAAAAACGTTCAGATGGTAGATTACAAAAGAGCTTTACCTTTAATGGCAAAAGATATTATGTAAATGCCAGGACTAAAGAAGAATTAGATAAAAAACTTTATGAGAAACGACAGGAAGTAGAGCAGGGAAAAGAACAGAGAGAGAATCCCACCATAGAACATTTTTATAATGAGATATGGGTTAAGGCTAGACAGGGAATTGTTACACCAGCTACGCTACGAAGTCAGCAATGCCACTATAACACTATGAGCAAGATTGTTATTGATGGTAAAGAGTTTAAGGATTACAAATTATCTGAGGTTAAGGCTGATGATATCCGAACTATTCAGAAAGTACTTTTAGAAAATAACAGTGTTCAGACAGTGAATGACAAAGTGCATTTTCTATCACATATTTTTGCTGATGCAGTTAAGGAGCAGTATATAACATATAATCCCTGTGCTCCTGTTAGGACATTGAAAAGAACGGATGAACAGGCTAGAGATACTATCCATAGAGCTTTAACGATTGAAGAAACACATAAATTCTTTGAAGCTGCACAGAATAGCTACTACTACAACATATATCGTTTTGCTATAAACACAGGAATGAGAATCGGAGAAATAGGCGGATTAAAGAACAGCGATATTTATGATGGCAAGATTCATGTGGAGCGGACTATAACACGGCTTGAAGATGGAAGTTACACTCTGGGCGATAATCCTAAAACATGGCATGGTAAAAGAGTTATTCCGTTGAATAATGCGATAAAAGAAATATTGGAAAGTCAGCGCAAGATTAACGTTATGCTTGATGGAAATGTTAGTAATATAAATGATCTGATATTTAAAGCTCCTGAGCGTGGTTTACTAATGAGTACACCTGTTGACAGAGATTTAAAACGGATATGCAAGAGAACAGGACTAGAGCACTTTACCGCCCACGCTTTTCGTGCTACCTTTGCCACAAGATGTATAGAACAGTTAGTTCCTGTTAAAACACTTCAAGAGTTGCTAGGACACGCTGATTATGGAATGACTATGAATTTGTACGGACACGCAGTTGATGATAGCAAAGAACAGGCTATGAATGATATTGATATAGCGTTATAAGATGGAGATAAGAACAGTAGCATGGTGTTACTGTTCTTTCTTTTTGGCTAAAATGTTATAAAAGATGGCAGAAATGATGGCAAGTGCTTACGAACATAGTATTTATGCGGCTTGTTGGATAAAGTCCTGTTATCCGCACTTTAGTTTAAGGTGTTTCATGTTAATTCATGGAACACCTTTTTTCATTAATGTTCATTTTTTGTCAGTATCTTTTTGATTCCCTCCATAATTGACTGAAAAATCAGAATACTTAGTGTAAAATATTGTTAGGTATTACAGCGGAGAGTATTTTGAGTATGAAAATTGACATTCAGAAAATAACAAATGGCGAGGAAAGCCTTGTTATACGCTACAAAGAGCCGAATTCCACGGTTGATAAGATTTTGGAAATCCTTGATGGGACAGACAATAAGCTGTGGGGGAGAACTGATGCTGGCCGTCAGTGTACAAATCTGAAGGAGATATTGTATCTTGAATCCGTAGATGACAAGGTCTTTGCATATACCCGGGATAATGTCCTGAAAATCGATGGCTCATTGTACTCTTTTTTGAGTGGTTTGGAAGACGACAACTTTTTTAGATGCAGCAAATCTACGGTTATTAATATAGCTATGGTCAAAGCTCTTAAGAGCCTGTCTTCCAACCGTATAGATGCAACAATGGTAAATGGTGAGCATATTTTAATATCCAGGCGCTATGCTGTGGATTTCAGAAGACTTTTGAAAGGGGATAGGTAGATGAAAGATAACAATAAAGTAACTATTTGGGAATTATATCTTACTAAAGAAATTGGTATCGAATTCAAATCCTGCCTGTATTTTTTTGCCATACTATTCTTTTACTGCGTATATCGCATTATAGGTGGAAGCTTTGTGGCAGATATAATCCATATGACTGAGATGATCCTTACCTGCTATGTGATAGGATATCTTCAGGTATATGTTTTCTGGGATTTTGATGAAGCTGATGAGTTTAAGGTAAAAGAGTGTGTCGGGATGCTAATATGTACACTGTTGTATATTATAGTTTCTTTTCTCTTTTCCTGGTTTAATAAAAATCTTTTGGCAACAGCTTTATTTGCAGCGTATATCATACTTGTATATGTGTGCGTGTTCTTTATCTATAAATCCAAACGAAGAATTGATGATAAAAGACTAAACGAAGATCTTCGTTTATTTCAATCGCAGCATGGTAGTGAAAAGTGAATCATAGAGGATAATAAGTGCATCTTGCGGGAACGACCATTGTTCCCGCTTTTTTTATTTGCTATGGTTAAGATATCAGAATAATGTTTTTAGGTATGTATCAAGCAAAAGGAGAACATAGCTATGAAAAATGTGGTTGAAATACAAAATCTGACCAAAAGTTATGGTAAGAACAGAGGCGTATGCGATGTATCACTTTGTATAGAAGAGGGAGATATTTTTGGATTCATAGGTCCAAATGGAGCCGGCAAATCCACCACCATAAGGTCTATGCTTGGTTTTCTGAAAATTGATAGCGGAAATATTAAGATCCTTGGGATGGATAGCGTAAAAGACCATGAGAAGATACTTGAGAATGTTGGATATATGCCTTCTGAGAGCTGGTTCTATTCTTCAATGAAGGTAAAAGACGTTATCAAATATGCCGCGGACGTGCGCAAAATGGATTGTAGCAGCGAAGCAGGTAAGCTCTGTGAGAGATTAAAGGTGGATACTGAAAAAAGAATAAAAGAACTTTCCTATGGAAACAGGAAAAAAGTTAGTATCGTCTGTGCCATGCAGCATAGACCAAAGCTGTTTGTCTTTGATGAACCTACCGGTGGCCTTGATCCTTTGATGCAGCGAACATTTTTTAACCTGATAAATGAATATGTAGAGGAAGGGGCTACATGTCTTTTATCTACT
Source organism: uncultured Butyrivibrio sp. (assembly GCF_947169445.1). Lineage (GTDB taxonomy): Bacteria > Bacillota > Clostridia > Lachnospirales > Lachnospiraceae > Butyrivibrio. Next base: position 10,044 of record NZ_CAMVPU010000086.1, read on the forward strand.
CATGTTCTTACTGAAGTAAATAAGTATTGCAGACACGGAGCAATAATGCGTGAAGGAAGACTTACAATGTTGGATTCGGTATTAATTGATGATGATACTTTCCTGAAATTCTATGAGGATTGAGAGAATAGTTCAAAGACAAGGAGCGGCATATGAAAACTGTACTGTTTAGAGAAATAAAACTGAATATGAAGAACTTTTTGATATGGTCGTTAGCGGTGGGAATAATGGGGCTATCCTGTATCCTTTTATATCAGAGTATGGAAGGCGACATGAAGGATATGGCAGATATGTTCTCAAATATGGGAGCATTTTCTGATGCATTCGGAATGAGCACTCTTAGCATAGCAACGTTAAAGGGCTACTTTGCTACAGAAGTTGGAACAGTTCATGGACTTGGAGGCGCTATGTTTGCGGCAATACTCGCAATCGACATTTTGTCCAAGGAAGAGGATAAGCATACCGGAGAATTCCTTTTTTCACTGCCAATATCCAGATATAAGGTTGTTGCTGCAAAGGGAATCTGTGTTGTTATAATGCTGGCTTTGTTTACAGTGATTTGCGGCCTGTTCTATATTTCAGGCTTTCTGTATCTCAAAGAGGAAATTCCTACTAAGGAATTCATCAGTTTTATGCTAAGGCAATTTTTGATGAATCTTGAGATGGCTGCTATATGCTTTGGCTTGTCATCAATTTCTGGGAAAAGCAGGATGGGAGCGGGGCTTGGAGTAGCCCTTATCTGCTATGTCTATGACTTGATCGGACGTGTTGTTCCGGATATTAAGAGCTATCTATTCATCGGCCCATATTCTTATGCAAATGCTTCAGAAATCTTTTCAGGAGTAGAAACTGAGCCGGAAGCGCTTGTTGTTGCCATCTGCATTATAATTTTTTCTGTAATTTTTGCATTTGTTTTTTATGGAAAAAGAGATTTGGCAAGCTGATTATATGCTTTGTGAAGAAGCAAAACCGCGTAAAATGGCTTATCACACAAAAAATGCATTCGTTTTTCGATTAAAAAAAATCGTTAAAAAAGTTGTTGACGCATGTTGTTTGCAGTGATATATTTATATTCGTTGCTGCTGCAGACAACAAACGAAAGCACTGCAAATGCAGCACTGGAGCGGGTTTTAGAGCTCCTGTACCTTGACAAATAAACAGTAATGCAATCCTGAAAAATTCCAAGAGAATTTATTCAGAATAAACAAACCAATAGTAATAACGG
>NZ_CAMVPU010000087.1 GCF_947169445.1 uncultured Butyrivibrio sp.
GGTAATAGTTCATCATTGAGAACATACCCTTCTTCATCTCTCCGCCGTACCATGTGTTGATGATAACCTGCTCACGGCTTGTGATATTGAATGCTACGCATGTCTCAGAGTTAAGACCGAGCTCCTGATAGTTCTCAACCTTAGCCTTTGAAGCGTTGTATACTACGAAATCAGGCTTGAAATCTGCAAGTTCTTCGTCTGTAGGAACGATGAACATGTTCTTAATGAAGTGTGCCTGCCAAGCTACCTCAACGATGAAACGAACTGCCATACGAGAATCTTTGTTAGCTCCGCAGAACGCATCAACTACGAAAAGTCTCTTATTGCAAAGCTCATTCTTAGCAAGCTCTTTAACCTTAGCCCAAACTTCCTCGCTCATTGGGTGGTTATCGTTCTTGTACTCATCAGATGTCCACCATACAGTGTCCTTTGAGTTAGCGTCCATAACGATATACTTATCTTTAGGAGAACGTCCTGTGTAGATACCTGTCATAACGTTTACAGCGCCAAGCTCTGTATCAACGCCTACTTCGTATCCTGTAAGATCTGACTTCTTTTCCTCTTCATAAAGCATCTCGTATGAAGGGTTATGAACTATCTCGGTAGTACCTGTGATGCCATACTGAGTTAAATCGATGTTTGCCATTTTGTGACCTCTCTTCTTTAATATTTTTTTTACGAAAAATCTGGTATTACAATCATGCTCACATATTCTTTTCGAAATATTGATATGATCCTCGATAATATACAGATAATTCGCAGATACACATGTAAATTTCGAGGGCAACTTGCGCCCACTACTACATTTATACTACAAAGTCCAGTTTTTAACAATCTTTTTAAACTATTTTTCTATTAAATTACTCTAAATTTGCAGTCAATTCTTTAAACTTCAATTTCAAAGCATCTGACACTGTGTGGCTTTAACTCAACCTCTTTCTTGTCCTTCAGAGTGTATCTGGTATTTTCCCAAATATCTACTGCCGTGTATTCTTTATCTGTATCCAGCCCGATATACTTAAACTTTATCTTGGTCGCAGCATCTTTTTCTCCTATGTTAAAGACTGCAACATACACCTTTCCGTCCTTGGTCTGGCTCTTCCAGATAACCATGTCATCTTTTCTCGAAACTTCTCTTGCCTTCCTGCCATGCTTATGCATATTAAGAAGCTTCTTGTTTGTCAAAAGAGAAAGCGTGAACTCGTCGTTATCTCTCATCTCCGCACCAATCATTAAAGGAGACCTGAAAATACACCAAAGAGTCATCATCACCTTCTGCTCTTCCTGAGTAAATTTCGTGTACTGCTCTTTATCATCATCACATACTCGCAAATGCCCAATTGGAAGCATATCGCAGTCCGGCCAATGATCCTTGCAACCAATGCCTTCCCACGCCTTGCATCTTTCGAACATGCCGTAAAGAAGATCCCACCTGTCCCAGAAGTCATCCGTCATGCGCCACATATTGGCATTTTCCAGAAGAAAATCCTTCTGTTCTACTCTTGCTGGTCCGGGTGATAAGGAAAGAACGATGCTCCTTCCGCAATTTGCTATTGCCTTTTTAATCATAGCAATCTCGGAAAAGCCTGCCCCCGGAGCCTCTGGTCCGCAATCTATCCTTGCCAGATCATCCACCTTAACATAATCAATTCCCCATTCTGCATACATCTTGAAAAGAGAATCATAGTACTCCTGTGCTCCATCACAATTTGCATCCACGCCATACATATCCGTGTTCCAAAGACAAATTGAAGCAGGATGAGCAACATCTCTTGCCGTTGCCATTGTTCCGAGGATAGGTGTGTTCCTATGAACAGCCTGCCTTGGAATTCCCCTCATAATATGAATACCAAACTTCAGACCCATCTCATGAATCTGATCTGCTATAGGTTTAAATCCCTTTCCTTCCGCTGAAGACGGAAATCTGTCCACTGCCGGGATAAGCCTTGAGTACTCATCCATAGCCAGATCCGTGAACTTATGATAAGCATGAGAATCTGCTACCGGCTCATACCACTGTATATCACAAATAACATATTCCCAGCCATAATCTTTAAGATTTTCAGCCATGTATCTGGCATTTCCCAGCAGCTGTTCCTCATTGACTGCTGCTCCATAACAGTCCCAGCTGTTCCACCCCATTGGTGGTCTCTTAGCAACGTATACCTTCTCTTCGCTCATAACTCCTCCAATACCTTCTATAAAAAATATATTAAAATTTAAATTCTAATATTTTCACTTATGATTTTTCCAGTAAAGCCTGATATATTTCTCTTTTTCCGACACCCCTGTCAGCTGCCACCTTCTTCATGGCATCCTTATGAGAAATCCCCTGATCTTCATAGAACTTCATATGCTCTTCAATCGACATTTCCTGCCAAGCGAGCCGCTTCTCTTCCTCCTGCTCTTCAAGGCTCTTTCCTTCGATTACAAGCACATACTCACCGCGAGGCTCATTTTCTTTATAAAAAGAAATAGCATCTTTTATTGTAGTAGGATTTACCTCCTCAAATTTCTTGGTAAGCTCCCTACAGATGGAAATCCTTCTATCTCCGAGTACATCATATAAATCATCAAGCGCTGCCTTTAGGTGATGAGGCGCCTCATATACTATAATTGTCCTACTCTCATCCTTTAAATCATCCAGTATTCTTTTCCGAGCTTTTTTATCATCCTGTGAGGGCAAAAAACCTTCAAAACAAAATCTTCTGGTTGATAATCCCGACAAAGTCAGCGCTGTGATGCATGCCGCTGGTCCAGGTAAAGATGTCACGGTAATTCCGGCCTTATGGCACTCTGCCACAAGAACCTCACCAGGATCAGAAATTGCCGGCGTTCCTGCATCAGTAATAAGCGCAACGTTTATTCCGCTCTGCATTTTCTCTATAAGCCACGCTGCTTTATCATATTTGTTATACTCATGATAACTCGTCATCTCCGTATGTATATCAAAATGATTAAGAAGCTTTATGCTATTTCTCGTATCTTCAGCCGCAATAAGATCGACACTCTTAAGAGTCTCCAGTACTCTGAATGTCATATCATCAAGATTACCTATCGGCGTCGCACATAAATATAGTTTTCCTGCCATCTTCTATCTCACTATCTGTCTTGAAACATATCCTCACGAAACCCGCAATAAATGCGTGTTTCTGTAAGCTCATCTAATTAGTATCCATAAATATCATATATTTCGCTGGTATACTTCCCCTGCTCCACATATATGATCAGAGGCTCCTCCACAGTTATCCTCGACTTTCCTCCTCTGGCGCCTTCTATCAGCACCATACTGGGTTCCTTATTCACAAACGGATATACCAGCCTCATTCTCTTTGGTTCTACCTTATATTCATGCATCAGAACCATAATCTCCGTCAGCCTGAAGGGCCTGTGTACCATGTAAAACTTCCCTCCCGGCCGTAAGCACCTGGCTGCTGCCCTGATTACATCCTCAAGATCACACATTATCTCATGTCTGGCAATCGCCTTAGGAGCATCCGGGTTCTGAAGCCCATGGCCGCCTATCATGTACGGCGGATTACTTGTAACAACATCAAAAGAGGCAGCCTCAAATAAATGATCTGCCTCCTTAATATCACCTCTTACAATTTTCACTCTGGTCTGGAGATTATTAAGAAGTACGCTTCTATTCGCCATTTCAGCACTTTCATCCTGAATCTCAAGTCCAATTAATTCCTTGGCACTTGTCTTGGCTGCCATCAGTATAGGAATAATACCTGTCCCTGTTCCCAGGTCAAGAACTCTCCCTCCTTCCGGAGCACTTGCAAATCCGGACAAAAGAACCGCATCCATTCCAAAACAAAACTTCTCAGGATCCTGAATGATTTTAAATCCGTTCCTCTGTAAATCATCCAGCCTCTCACCAGGCTTTAGGTCAATTGTTTCCAAGTTTTGACTTTCCTTCCTGTTTTTCAATCTTCTCAAGAGCTTCCAATTCTTTTATTTCTTCATCCTCTTGATTGTTCTTTTTGCCATTATTATTCTTTTTCTTCTGCTTCTTCTTTATAAATTCAAGTTCCTCAAGCTTATACTCGTGAACCTCTTTTTCGTCATCAACATCCACAAGAATCTTGACTGTCTGTCTAAGAATATTGACACTTGAAACTTCACCCTCAAGACCATCCTTAGCCTTGCAGAAATCACCTACTCCAGGCATCTTTCTGTTAAGTTCCTCGTATACATCTTCCTCATTTTTAAGACAGCACATAAGTCTTCCGCAAACTCCTGAAATCTTAGTAGGATTCAGTGAAAGACTCTGCTCCTTGGCCATCTTGATCGATACCGGAACAAAATCTGACAGATAGGAATGACAGCAAAGTGGTCTTCCACAGATGCCATATCCTCCAATTATCTTGGTCTCGTCCCTTACACCAATCTGCCTAAGCTCTATCCTTGTCTTAAAAACAGCCGCCAGATCCTTTACGAGCTCTCTAAAATCTATTCTTCCATCAGCAGTAAAATAGAACAGAATCTTATTGTTATCAAAAGTATACTCTGCGTCGATAAGCTTCATGTCCAATTCATGTTTTCTGATCTTCTCAAGACAGATTCTGAATGCTTCCTTCTCTTTTTCCCTATTCGCCTTTTCCTGCTCGTCATCCTTGGTGCTTGCGGTTCTAAGAACTGTCTTTAAAGGCTTTATCACCTCTTCGTCTTCGATATCCCTTGGCGCAGCTACCACTGTTCCATATTCCACGCCTCTTGCAGTCTCTACGATAACGTGATCACCCTTTTTTACCTCGTACTTTCCCGGTGAAAAATAATATATCTTTCCGGCTGATCTAAATCTTACGCCGATAACTTTTGTCATATATTCTCCTTTATGCTAAGAAGCATCAGCTCCAAAGCCAAATCTATATTAACATTGGAATTTATGCGATTTTTCGCTGTATCCATGTCTTTTAAAACTTTGTCAATTCCCTTATATGTGCACTTTTGTGTAACACTTCTAATATACGATAATTTATCCGTGAAAATCAAGTGATTATCTTCATCCGTTGCCTTATATACCAACATATCCCTGAAAAGAAAAAGCAAAATATCCAAGAAATCTTCAAGCGAATGAACATCTATTCCTTTTTTGCTATTCTTATCATCATCCTCCGCTGGCGCAAGAAGATCATGTACACGATCCATCATATCATGGATCTCCAGCCCCTTTAGCTTTGAAACAAGATCAATAGTTCCATTTTTAAGGTCTTCAAACTTCTCATTAGAAGCCAGTTCCAGTGCTTTTCCCACATTTCCTCTGGCAAAAGATGCACACAATGCTGCTTTATAATCAACCACATGGCGCTCTTCCATCAGAAACTTTCTAATAGAATCATCCTGTACCGGCTTCATGGGCAGGACAATACACCTACTTATAATAGTAGGCAAAAAAGCATTTAGATTATTAGTAAGTATAATGATTACAATATACGCAGGCGGTTCCTCCAGCGTTTTAAGAAGAGCATTCTGCGCTGCCGGAGTCATCTTCTCACCGTCCGGAATAATATAAATCTTATAATTACTCTCATAAGGCCTTATTACAACATCATCACGCAGCTTCTCTCTTATATCATCTACGCCTATGCTGTTTGGTTTCTCATGAGTAATCGTAATTATATCAGGGTGATTATCACTTAAAGCCTGTACGCATGAATGACATTCGTTACAGGCTTCTTCATATCCATCCCTATTCTCTTTGTGATCACACTCAAGTGCCTTGGCAAAAATCCTTGCAATATACTCTTTTCCGGAACCATTCTCCCCCGAAATAATATATGCATGGGAAACCTTGCCAGTTCTAAGAGCATTCTGCATATGCTCTTTCATCTGATTCTGATCTATGATGTCGGCAAAATCTGCCATTGCGTTCCCCTCGTTTATGTAAAGATATCCAATAATAATCCTTGTATCTGCCCTATCTTAGCCAGGATCGCGATATTATCCTTCTCATCCTTTACCAGTTCCTTGGCAAGTTCGTCAAGCTCGTCATCTACCTGCCTGATAATACCATAAACCCGGTGTCTTCCCTTTCTATCAAGAAAGTTCTCTCTGGAAAAAACATGCGATCTGCTTACTACCTCGTTCATAAAATCCTTAATCAGGATTCGATAGCGCTGCATATCTTTAATATCGTTCTTCTTGGAAATACGCTCCCCCTGCTGGATGATATCCTGCATCATCAGATTCAGACGTTCAGCAAGTCCCGTATCTTCCAGCTTACTTGTGAGCACGAACTTAAAATCACCAGAAGCTTCCTGAACCTGCTCTGGTGACGGAGCCTGTTGCGGTTGTGTGATATTAGAAACCTTAATATCCATACAAGGGCCTCCCGAAATAATCTCGCGTTCTATAGTCCCAGATAATGAACAATCCTTTAAAGGCAGTCTATCTGATTATTCATCTCAACACAGTTTATACTACTGCTATCACTGCATTAATAGTTTATCACATTCACCTAAATCACGCAGCCACAGTGCGCATTTCTGTCTGAACAGTAACTATTATTCTTTATTCTTCTCGATAAAAGATCTTATTTCTTCAATACATTCTTCTATCTGGTTGTTGTTGTTAAATCGTCTGTTCACACCCGCTTCACTTATCTTTTCCTCGCTAAAATCCTCTTCATCAGCAAGGAATCTGCGGCACATTTCATCATACTTTGGATGTTCCTGCTTATCTTCTCTGTCCAAAGCTCTGTGAAGCCTTATCTTAGTATCAACATCTATTAGAACAGGTAAAACCGTATCTTCTCCAAAGTAATCTCTGAAATAGCAGAAAGATTCCAGCGTTCCAATTACAAGATAATCTCCTTTTATAAGATCTATCTGTCCATCGTCCGCTGTAAAATATCTCCACTCCCCATACTTAGTGTGATACGTTCTCTCTTCAATAATCTTTTTGGCCTCTTTCAGCTGCAGATATTCATCTTCTTTTTTAAAGAAATACTGAACTCCATCAGTTTCTCCGTCACGCATCGGCCTGGTTGTGTATGGCACAACCTTATTAAGTCCCAAAGCTGCATCCTTAATAAGCACCTTATAAATTGTGTCCTTACCGGATGTGCTCTTTCCCATCAAAAGAAAAATCTTCCCCATAAAAAATCCCCATCTAATTCCCCGTGTCAGATAATAATATATGTTTGAATGAAAATGCAGAAACACACATTTCCTTCAGGCTGGATAAAATATAATTCCAGAATATATTATAATTCCTCTACACGAATCATATTGGTCCTACCTGGAATTCCAAGAGGTACCCCTGCTGTCAAAACAACTTTATCCCCTGCCTTAAGGTATCCTGCACTCTTAGCAGCATTTATAGCCTCTTTAAACAGCTCATCAGCAGTATCCTCCTGTCTGATATGAAGAGGAGCTACACCCCACATGAGGTTTGCCTGTCTGCAAACTGTAGGATTTATCGTACATGCTATTATCTGGCAGTTTGGCTTATATTTTGAAACCATTCTTGCTGTAAACCCGGACATAGTTACTGTTAAAATAGCATCCGCATTAACCTCAGCAGCAATATTACAAGTAGCATGAGAAATAGCTGTTGTTGAATCCATTGGCGCAAAATCTCTCTTACGAAGTCTTCCAACGTAATCGATATCAGCCTCTGTTCTTTCAGCAATTCTTGCCATTGTCTTTACAGCTTCAACAGGATAATCACCTGATGCAGTCTCTCCGGAAAGCATGATTGCAGTAGTTCCGTCATAGATAGCGTTCGCAACGTCTGTAACCTCAGCACGTGTTGGACGCGGATGATGAATCATAGAATCAAGCATCTGAGTCGCTGTGATAACAATCTTACCCTCAGCCTCTGCAAGCTTGATCATCTCCTTCTGTATTACAGGAACTTCTTCAAAAGGCACCTCTACACCCATGTCACCTCTGGCAACCATGATTCCATCTGCTTCCTGAAGTATTGACTTAAGATTATTGATACCCTGTGTGCTCTCAATCTTAGCAATTATCTTCATCTGGCTGTTCTTAGCCTTCAAGATTTCTCTTATTGCCATTACATCTTCCTTTGTTCTGACAAAAGAAGCTGCAACGTAATCAAAGCCCTGCTCACAACCAAATTCGATATCGCTTCTATCCTGCTCACTTAAATATGGCATTGTAAGCTCAGCACCTGGAACATTCACACCCTTTTTATCAGAAATAGGGCCACCATTAATTACGGTACAAACAATATCAGTTGCGCTTACTTCATCAACTCTAAGCTCAATAAGGCCATCATCCAAAAGAATTGTCATGCCCTCTTTACAATCATTTGTGAGCTCTTTATATGTAATGGCTACTTCTTCTCTGGTACCCAAAATATCCCTTGATGTCAGTGTAAATCTCTGACCTGTTACCAGTTCCTCTTTGCCATTTTCAAAATCCTTGAGACGAATCTCCGGTCCCTTAGTGTCAAGCATTACAGCCACCGGTAACTCAAGCTCATCTCTCAGCTTTTTAATCCTGTCATATTTTCTCTTATGCTCTTCATGTGAACCATGAGAGAAATTAAATCGTGCTACATTCATTCCTGCAAGCATGATCTCACGCAGTTTTTCCTCACTCTCACTTGCAGGTCCTATAGTACAGATTATTTTTGTTTTACGCATATAAATCCCTTTCTATCTCCATTAACAATTCCCTGAACATTCATGTTTTCATCCAGATATTTAGCAACACTCCTGACAATATCAGAATTAATCTCCTCACCAGGCACCACAAGCGGAATTCCCGGTGGATAAAGATTAACAAATTCTCCTGAAACATGTCCTAATGCCTCATCAAAAGAAATCACTTCTCTATCAGAATCCCAAGCTTCATTAAGCCCAATAACCCTTTTGGGTAATTGATACTCAATAACGCCATCTTTCGTATTATCAGATATACACTCACTAGCATCACCTTCAATGCCAATTTTGCTATCTATATCTATAATCGCATTTATTAATCTATCGATACCTTCCAAGGTATCCCATCCGGAAATAATAGCAAGAACATGACGATCACCAGCCATCTCCAATTGCAGATGGTATTCCTCACGAAGTATATCATATAACTTCTGTCCTGTCATTGTGCCATTTTTGACATAAATACAGACTTTCGCCGCATCATCTACCACATTTTTCCCTAGTACTTCAAGGTTTTTACAATTCCTTACAGCATTTTGTATGTGATTTCTATATTCCAAGAGCGTTCTGACAAACTCAGTTCCCTCTTGCTCCATCTCCTTAATGCAAAGATCAATTGAAGCCATAAGCACATATGAAGGACTACTAGACTGATATATCCTTAAATACCGTCTAATCCTGTCCACATCAACTGTATTCCCCTGACAATGCAAAAGAGCTGTCTGAGTCATCGATGGTAATGTCTTGTGGACACTATGTATAACTACATCCGCACCTAATTTGATCGCATTTTCAGGAAGTTTTTCGTATTCACAATCACTACCACTTCCATCTACATTATTACCAAAACCAAAATGAGCACCATGCGCCGCATCCACTATCAGAGGAATGTTTCTCCTATGACATATTTGAGCTATCTTCCCAATATCCGAACAACGGCCTTCATACGTAGGGGATGTTATGAACACGCCCTTAATCCCGTCAGATAAAGCCTTTTCAATATCTTCTCCTGTATAAGACTCTGGAATACCATACCTCTCATTTAGCTTATATGGTAAATACTCTATATTTATATGTCTCAAATAAGCCCCATGATAAAAGGCCTTATGACATCCCCTTGCTGCAAGTATAGTATCTCCCTCTTTAAATGCAGCAGATAACGCTGTTAATATTCCGCAGGTACTTCCATTCACCAGAAAGAAAGTTTCCTTACAACCATACAATTTGCCTGCCCGATTCTGAGCTTCCTGTATAATTCCACTGGCATCATGTAAATTATCAAAGTCATCTATTTCAGTTATATCACAACGAAAAGCACCCTTCATCGGGGTGCTCTCTACATTTCTCTTATGTCCAGGCATGTGAAACGGATAATAATCCGAGTCTGCCAACTTACTTAACTCCTGGTATAAATCAGGCATAATTAACTCTAATCTTTCCTTTTCGTAATTTCAAAGTTTCCAATGTTGATGAGTATTTATCTGCAAGACATACTACCCATGCTTCTCTACATCTTGGAGGATTAACAGTTAGCGGCCACATATGCTTGCGAATAATATCTTTCTCACGTTCTGTGAGCGTGAAATCTCTTGTAGCATTTCTAAGTGCTATGCCCGGATGATAAAAGCCATGGAGCTTAGGATGTGTATTCCCTGGTGCATCAGCATTATGCCAATCATATAGGAAATAATCATGCAAAAGAGCTCCCCTGACCAGCTCCCTTTCCTTACATTTTACTCCAAGTCCTCTACCTAACTTAATCGCACATAAAGCTACGTGCAAACAATGCTCATAAACAGTCACATTACCATGCTGGATATAATTCTTAAGAGAATTAAAATGCTCAGATACAAGAATGTCACTGGCATGTATTCTAATTAATTCCTTATACTCTTCATTTTTCTCAAGTTCATTTAAGACTTCCGGATCAAATGTATCCGGATCATATCCATTTATATCTAGGACCTTCTTAATAGCCGCCCTATCCTCATTAGTCAATCTATGCATAAAAAACCCTCATAATACACTTCTCTGACTGTTTTATATTACCATAAAGTAGCTATTAGTAAATAAAAAAGATGAAAAATCTAAATGAATTAATTATTTATATAGGAAAAAAAAGAATTTTAGACAAAAAAAGATGCCTAGAGTCGGAATCGAACCAACGACACGAGGATTTTCAGTCC
>NZ_CAMVPU010000088.1 GCF_947169445.1 uncultured Butyrivibrio sp.
TGCCAACCCAAGAAGAAATAACAGCTTTTCTAACAAACAAGTAATGATAAGAACACAGAATATGCGAAAAGGGATTTCCATTGGAAGCAACTAGCATTATTTGAGTGAATATGTTAAAACTAAATGTGTGCAAAGATTAAATTTCATCAAAAATGTATTGCATACAATGTAATTCGGACTATAATAACTATAATAATACTTAGAATTACATAGATCTCGAAAGGAGTGATAAATATGAACAGAAAGAACGTCTGGACAACTTATAATGCAACACAGCTTAAGGCTGTTGATAAGTTTGCTGATGAGTACAAGAATTTCCTGGATAATTCCAAGACAGAGCGTGAGGCTATTGACACTATTGTTAATGAAATTGAGGCAGCAGGATATAAGGAACTTAATACTCTTATCGGCAGCAAGACCAAGCTTAAGAAAGGTGACAAGGTTTATAGTGTATGGATGAACAAGTCCATCGCTATGTTCCAGCTTGGTTCTGATCCAATGGAGGCAGGACTTAATATTCTTGGTGCTCACATTGATTCTCCAAGACTTGATGTTAAGCAGAATCCACTTTATGAGGATGGCGGTTTTGCTTACCTTGATACACATTACTATGGCGGTATCAAGAAATATCAGTATGTTGCATGCCCACTTGCTATTCACGGTGTTGTTTGCAAAAAAGATGGTACAACAGTTCAGCTTAGTGTAGGTGAGGATGAGGATGATCCGGTATTCTTCGTATCAGATCTTCTTATTCATCTTGCAGCTGATCAGCTTAGCAAGAAAGCTTCTAATGTGATCGAGGGTGAAGCTCTTGATCTTATTATTGGACACAGACCATTTGTTGTAGAGAGCAAGGAAAAAGAGAAGGCTGAAAAAGCAGATTCTAAGCTTACAGCCGGTGAGAAATATGCAATTGCAGCTGAGAAGGCTGAAAAGGCAGAGAGCGGCAAGGTTTCAGGAGCAGTTAGAAGAGGTATCCTTGCAATCCTTAATGATCTTTATGGAATAGAGGAAGAGGATTTCATTTCTGCAGAGCTTGAGATTGTTCCTGCAGGAAAATCAAGAGATGCCGGCTTTGACAGATCAATGATTCTTGGCTATGGCCATGATGACAGAGTTTGTGCTTATCCTTCAATGCGTGCTATTCTTGCAGCTAAGAATCTTAAGAGAACAGCTTGCTGTATTCTCGTTGATAAAGAGGAAATCGGCAGCGTAGGTGCTACCGGTATGCAGAGCAGATTCTTTGAGAAGGCTGTAGCAGAGCTTATGAACCTTACAAAGGAAGGCTACAATGATCTTTCTCTTAAGAGATGTCTCGCTAATTCCTGCATGCTTTCATCTGATGTAAGCGCAGGCTTTGATCCTTCATATGCTTCAAGCTTCGAGAAGAAGAATGCAGCATTCCTTGGTGAAGGACTTGTATTTAACAAGTTTACTGGTTCAAGAGGTAAGTCAGGATCTAATGATGCTAATGCTGAGTACATCGCAGAGATCAGAAAAGCATTCGAGAAGGACGGAATCGTATACCAGACAGCTGAGCTTGGTAAGGTAGATGTTGGTGGCGGCGGAACAATCGCTTACATTCTTGCACTTTACGGAATGAATGTAATCGACTCCGGAGTATCAGTTCTTAACATGCATGCTCCTTGGGAAGCAATCGATAAGGCTGACCTTTACGAAGCCTACAGAGGATATGTATGCTTCCTTCAGAACATCGACTTTAGAAATGAGTAAGACTGCAGAACGCTTGCTGTATAAAAAGTTGCTTTGATTATGCATGGTTTGCTCGCGTTTCCGCGTCGTAATTCATGGGATAAAAAGAACAAGACCAATTCCTACGGTTTATAATTTTGGTAAACCGTAAACAGGAATTGGTCTTTACTTTTTGTTTCGATTATATTTTAGCCAGCGAAGGTGTTGATCTTTTTGCAGAATGGACATTTAGCGGAGCTGTAGTCAAGGTTGACTTCTATAACCTTGTGGCAATGGATACAGGATACCTTGGTGCGGACTATCTTTTTGGAAACTCCGGCGTTTATCTGTGTGAGTTCGTCATCATTAAGTATTTCGTTTGTGTAATTCATTTTTTCTCCTCCTCATTTTTCCCCAACAATCTTTGATAATAGTTACTGTTTAGATAAGATTCAACTGCAGGTGAGCAGTAACTTATAATATTGAGAAACTTAAGGCACATATTGAGTAGAACGTCTCTATAAATATAGCTATCCTATAGTAGGCAGCGCATTTATCTGCGTTTAGCCATGATTATGTACCATTAACATCTATTATATACGAAAAAATGCTATGTTATGGCATAAAAAATACGAGGTGGGTATGAGTAAGTTTTTATTGTGTGATGAGAAGAGCTCTTTTGAGTTTGTAATTGAGAGTGAGGCTTTCGAGGGTGTTAAGGAAATTGGAAAGACTGTCGCTGAGGACATAAGGCTTGTTACAGGTAAAGAGCCTGTGCAGGTTGAATGCCTTGATAAGGTGCAAAGTGAAGTGGCAGTAATTGCAGCAACTGTCGGAAAGAGTAGTATTTTAGATGCTTTTTCAAAGCAGGGGATTGTTGATACAAGCTTGATAAATGGTAAAAGAGAAGTCTTCATGATGAAGACAATTGAACTGAGTGATGCTCTAAGTAATATAAAGAGAATCCTTGTAATTGCAGGTAGTGACAAGCGCGGCACAATTTATGGTATTTTCCGCTTATCAGAGCTGTGCGGTGTATCACCTTTGGTATACTTCGGTGACGCTATGCCGGAAAAGAAGGATGTGCTTGAGATAGATATTGCCGGATTAAATGAAAAAAAGCAGACAACAGAAAACATTGTAACTAATGAGGAAGAGAAAGATGGATCAGGAGATGAACTCTTCATTTCCAAAGAGCCATCAGTTTATTACAGAGGATTCTTTATTAATGATGAGTGGCCGGCTTTTGGTAACTGGGCTACAGATACCTTTGGTGGTGTAAATGCCAAGTGTTACAAGAAGATTTTTGAACTGTTGCTGCGTCTTAAGGGCAATTATATGTGGCCTGCCATGTGGAATTCCAATTTTTCAGAGGAAGGCCCCGGAATAGAGAATGCTTTACTTGCGGATATGTATGGCGTGGTAATGGGAACTTCACATCACGAACCTCTTTGCAGAGCAGGTAACGAGTGGCAGCAGCAGTACAAGAAGTACGGTGATGATAATTCCTGGAGTTTTATTTCCAATGAGGAAGCCATCACTAAGTTCTGGGTTGACGGAGTTCTTAGAAATAGAGAATTTGAAAATGTTTATACTATTGGTATGCGTGGAGAAGCTGATTCTAAGCTCCTTCCTGAAGATGCTACCATGAAGGATAACATAGAGGTTGTAAAAAAAGCTATCCTGGCTCAGGATAATATTCTCAAGGAGAAGGTATCTGATAAGCTTGCAGATGTTCCGAGAATGCTTGCAATCTATAAAGAGGTTGAGGACTATTACTATGGTGATGAGACCTGTGAAGGTCTTAAGGACTGGGATGAATTAAAGGACGCAATCTTTTTACTTAGTGACGATAATCATGGTAATCTTCGTAATCTTCCTACAGAAGCTGAGAGAAGCCATGCAGGTGGATACGGAATGTACTATCATTTTGACTATCATGGTGCGCCCATCAGCTATGAGTGGACCAACTGCAATCGTCTCACCAAGACCTGGGAGCAGATGACTCAGGCCTATGAAGCCGGTGTGACTAAAATGTGGATAGTTAATGTGGGTGATCTTAAAGAGATGGAGTATCCCCTTAGCTTTTTCATGGAGCTTGCTTACGACTATGAGACCTGGGGACAAAATGGCCTTAACAGGACAAAAGAGTTTGCATATAAGTGGATAGATAAGCAGTTTGGCGCAAGACTGACTTCATCTCAGAAAGATGACATGTTTAAGGTTCTTGAGGGCTACACAAGATTTAACGCCATGAGAACTCCTGAGACTATGAATGACATGATCTATCATCCTGTTCATTATAGGGAAGGTGAGCGCTTGCTTGGTGAGGCTCGCGGTATATTAGAAACTGCCGAGAAGCTTAACCAGGAGCTTAACGGTGAAGCTCTTTTGACCTATCAGAGCATGATCTATTATGCGGCAGCGGCTTCTCTTAACCTGGTGATTGCCTGGATTCTTACAGGAATGAACCATGAGTACGCTAAAAAAGGTTGTGTCTATGCCAACAGCTTTATTGCGGAAATTGAAGAACGCATAAAGCGTGATCAGGAACTTGTTGATTCATTCCATAAGATGGCAGATGGTAAGTGGAATCACTGCCTTGCATCTGCTCACACCGGATTTAGAACCTGGGATGACAGAGAATGGGCTTATCCGGTTACCTGTAAGGTTAGCCCTATCAGCGTTGCTAAGGCTATGGTCAGCTTTAGAGGACAGGACAGATATCATCTTGGAGCACACTGGCAGGATATGGCGCCAATCGTATCTACAGATTTACTCTATGACCAAAATGATGAGGCTTTGCTTGATATTGACCTTAAGGGAAATGTGGCCTGCGATTATAAGATAACTCTTGAATCAGATGCTCTTAAATGTGATTTATTTGAAGGAAAAGTGAAAAATGACCCTGGCAGGGAAACCATAACCTTTAGAAGAAGCTCATCTCTTAAGGCTGGAGGTGATGTTGAAGTTAAAGGTCGGGTAGATATCTCTTTTGAAAATGGTCAGAAGACTTATGTTGATCTATTATTCAAAGTATTTGGTAAATCAAAGGGTGATAATGAAAATGTGCTTGATTCCTACATAAAAGGAAGCGCAGGAGTAGTAGGTAAGGATAGAACTTACTGCTGCTTTAGAGCTTCGGAGTTTGACTTTGGACATCTGGTAGATGATAACGGCTTTGAAGTGATCGAATTCCTCGGAAGAGAGGGAAATGCTATCAAGGCACTTCCACCAATGAGGACCTACGCATCAGCGCAGGATGCTCCATATGTAAGCTATAATGTCAGGGCTGATGAAGCAGGAGAGTACGATATCATCTTTTATCTGCTTACAAGAAATCCTTCTGTTAAGGGAGGGAGAATGAACTTCTTCATGGCTGTAAATGAGGAGGAGCCGGTTACGGTTCACAGCGTTTCTGACCATTACTATACAGAGTGGCAGGATACTGACTGGGCACAGGGAGTTCTTACTGCAGGAAGACAGGTTAGTGCTGGTGTGACTCTTAATGCCGGCATCAATTCTATCAAAGTATTTGCTGGAGAACCTGGCGTCATTATAGAGAAGATAGTTATTAAGAAAAAAGATTATCTGCTTCCGGTTAGTTACCTTGGACCGAATTTATGATTTATTTTTCCGAAGTTAATGATGTGACGCAGCTTTCACTTCCGGAATAAATGGTAATGATATTTAATTTAAAATTTATCTATAATAGCAGATAAAAAATGATATAAAACTTGCCTTACATAAAACAAACTGTTATACTTCTTTAGCGCGAAAGCGGTGTAACAGAAAAACCACTTCCGTGTTCTTATCAAAAAAATGTTAAGCACACGGAAGTTTTTTATGTGTTAAAGAAAGAAGATACAAAATGAGCGAGAACGTAGAGATTGGACTTTCAACTGCAGATTATTTCTTTGATCTGCCACAGGAGCTAATTGCTCAGGACCCTATGGAGAAGAGGGATGAGTGCAGGCTCCTTGTTATGGACAAGGAAACCGGTAAGGTAGAGCACCACGTATTTAATGAAGTGATAAATTACCTTGAGCCCGGGGACTGCCTGGTACTGAATAATACCAAGGTTATTCCTGCAAGACTTCTTGGAGTTAAGGAAGAGACCGGGGCAGCAGTTGAAATCCTTCTTTTAAAGAGAAAAGAAGCAGACGTGTGGGAAACGCTGGTTAAGCCTGGAAAGAAGCTTCGCATCGGAGCAAAGGTTTCCTTTGGAGATGGAATACTTAAGGCCGAGATCATAGATGTTTTGGAGGACGGAAATCGTCTTGTGAAATTCTTTTACGATGGAATATGGGAAGAGGTTTTAGATAAGCTCGGAGAGATGCCGCTTCCTCCATATATTACCCATAAGCTTCAGGATAGGAATATGTACCAGACAGTATATGCCAAGTTTGAGGGGTCAGCTGCAGCGCCTACTGCAGGTCTTCATTTTACAGATGAACTTCTTGAGAAGATCCGTGATAAAGGCATAGATATGGCATTTGTAACACTTCATGTTGGACTTGGAACCTTCAGACCTGTTAAGGTGACAAATGTAAAAGAGCATCACATGCATACGGAGTGGTATCAGGTTACTCAGGAGGCAGCAGATAAGATCAACAAGGCCAAGGAGTCCGGACATAGAGTGATCTGTGTGGGAACCACCAGCTGTAGAACGATAGAGAGCGCAGCATCTGAAAATGGTAAGCTTTCTGCCTGCAGCGGAGATACATCGATCTTTATTTATCCGGGATATAAGTTCAAATTGATGGATGGTCTTATTACGAACTTCCATCTGCCGGAATCAACACTTGTTATGCTGGTTTCTGCCTTCGCCGGAAGAGAGCATGTACTTGGTGCATACGATGAGGCAATAAAAGAAAAATACAGATTCTTCTCATTTGGAGACGCATGTCTGTTCATATAAATAATTGATTTTATAGATTAAAGAAAACTGTCTTTGTTTTTTTACATGAACCAAAGACAGTTTTTTTGCGTTGCCACTTAATAAACATATATTATTTAATGTAATTTTATTAATTTAAAAGATTTTATTTACAACATGTTTATTTTTATTTTGTATACTAAATCCGTGATATTTTATCGTATTATCAAACATTTTTGTAATCAATTTTATGTGTCATAAAAAGTAACGATTTCTTGTATAACAGGAGGGTGTTATGGGCGCTAATACTAACAACGGATCACCTAAGGCTATCAGTACCAAACTGTCACTGATGTTTGTAGCTCTTTTGCTGGTAAGTATTTTGGTGGCAGAGGGAGTTACATTTGCTCTTGGCTTTGGTATGATCAAGGATCTTATCTACACTTCACTTAAGAATGAGGTTTCGGCTGATGCAGCTCAGGTTAATAAAGAGCTTACAGCTACCTTCTACTATTTGAATGGTGTAGCTGATGCGATTGAACAAACTGATTATGCTAGTAATGACGATATAATGGAGTATTTGAAGGGAACAGTAGGAAGATATGGAATGATCCCAACTGGTGCGTACCTGATGCTCAATGATGATACTTTCATTTATCCAAGTCAACCTGATTTCAAGATGGATAATATAACCGGAAATGTCATGTATGTTCAGGCAATTCAGTATACAAACTCATGGTTCTATTTCTATGACGAGCCATATTTTGATACAGTTACCGGAGCGCTTTGTTCATCTGTTCTTCGTCACGTTCATCTTAAGGATGGAAGAGAAGGATGCTTTGCTGCAGACCTTATGTTGTCCAAGGCTCAGGAACAGCTGAATTCTGTTGAACTGTATCAGACCGGCGGTGCCATGATGGTAACCGGTTCCGGACTAATTCTTTCATATAAGGATGATCCTTCACTTTGTGGAACAAACGTAGCAGATATTCCGGATAATGCTTTCCTTACAGCAATCGGAAATTTTGCAGCGCAGGAAGCTGTAAGCGAAACTCACGAAGTTACAGGACTTAAGGTTGCTGGTGAAAAGTATTTCTTCGTTTCATCAGGGGTAAGCGGAACTGACTGGAGCGTTATTGTATACGCTAAGCAAAAAGAAGTTATGGCAACCATGCAGAAAATAGTAATTGTTCTTATACTTGTAACACTTGCCGCAGTTCTGATCGTAATATTCGTAATGAACTTTGCTCTTAAGGGAATGATCAAGAAGCCTGTAACATCCCTTACAGACAACATTGGTAAGATTTCTAACGGTGATTTTACTGTTAATATCGCATCCAATGGTAATGATGAAATTGCCTATATGAATAAGGCAATGGGCGAGTTTGTAAATGGAATGAGATCCTCACTTGGTGAGATCAAGGATGTTTCAGGAAGGCTTCTTGGAGATGCCCAGACCTCCAAGAGCACCGCTGAAAATCTTGAGGAAGCAGCTAATGATCAGTCAGCCAGCATGACTCAGATTCGAGAGAATATTGAAAACATGGCCAAGGCTGTCAATGAAGTTGCTGAGAATGCTACAGTTCTTGCACAGACCGTTTCCAGCGTAACTGAGCAGGAAGAGATGATAGAAGAGACCATGAAAGAACTGGTTACCAAGGCTGACAGCGGACAGCAGGATATGGAATCAGTTGCTAATGGCATGAACGATATCGTTGATTCCATGAAGGATATGGCTGATGCGGTAGCTAGTGTTGATGAAGCTGCAGATAAGATCAATCAGATCGTTGACCTTATCAATTCCATTTCTTCACAGACCAATCTGCTTTCACTTAATGCCAGCATTGAGGCTGCAAGAGCAGGAGAAGCAGGAAAAGGCTTTGCAGTTGTTGCTCAGGAGATTGGACAGCTTGCCCAGAATTCAGCTGATGCTACTAAGCAGATCGGTGATATCATTAAGGAAATGTCTGCAAGAGTTCAGCAGCTGTCACAGAAATCAGAGTCCAATACTCAGCTCATCAATGACAGTGCAGAATCTGTAAATACAGCAGCAACTACCTTCAGAGAAATTACTCAGCAGCTGTCTGATGCCAATACTACTCTTGCTACCATGGCAGAGCAGATGGAGAAGGTTAATGACGTTGCTACAAATATGGCATCTGTATCTGAGGAACAGTCAGCATCTACTCAGGAGATTGCAGACAACGTTGACAGAGTTACAGAGGCAGCCAAGGACGTTGCATCTTCTTCAGAGATGGTTGCAAGTGCAGCTTCTTCCGTATCGGATGCTGTTGATACCATCAACGATAACCTTGAGAGGTTTACAATTCAGTAACCATGGTTACTGTTTAGTAATATATTTTGAATTGCCGGGGTACGCTTGTCTCAAGCGTGCCCTGACTTTTTGTGTGTAGAGCACTTGCTGAGGTTTTATCGAAGGTATTATCTATATTTATATCTGCCGATAAGGTTTCCTTAATTTATCTATAGAAAAAGCTATGCTATATTATAAACATCAAAACAAACAACAATTCTTGATGGAGGAAAAAATCATGGCAGATATAAAAGAAAGCGCATTGGAGCTTATTGGGGGAACACCTATTCTTAAACTTAATGGATACAGCAAGGCAGCAGGAGTTACAAATGCTACACTTCTTGCCAAGCTTGAGTACCTTAATCCAGCTGGATCAGTTAAGGACAGAGTAGCACTTAGCATGATAGAGGATGCTGAGAAGAGCGGTAAATTAAAGCCGGGAGCTACAATCATTGAGCCTACCAGTGGAAATACAGGAATTGGTCTTGCAGCAGTTGCAGCAGCTAAGGGATACAGAGCAATCCTTACTCTTCCAGATACAATGAGCGTAGAGAGAAGAAATCTTTTAAAGGCTTACGGTGCTGAGATCGTACTTACAGAAGGCGCTAAGGGTATGAAGGGCGCAATTGCCAAGGCAGAAGAACTTGAAAAAGAAATTGACGGAGCTATAATCCTTGGACAGTTTGTAAATCCTGCAAACCCTGAAATTCACAGAAAGACCACAGGCCCTGAAATCTGGAAGCAGACAGGCGGACAGGTAGATATCTTCGTAGCAGGTGTTGGTACAGGTGGAACAGTTACAGGTGTTGGTGAGTTCCTTAAGGAAGTAAACCCTGATGTTAAGATCGTAGCAGTTGAGCCGGCAAGCAGCCCTGTTCTTTCAAAGGGAACAGCAGGAGCACACAAGATTCAGGGAATCGGTGCAGGTTTTGTACCTGATACTCTTAACACCAAAATCTATGATGAAGTTATTGCAATTGAGAATGATGACGCATTCGCAGAAGGCAAGAAATTTGCAGTTTCAGAGGGTATTCTTGTTGGAATTTCATCAGGTGCAGCTTTGAAGGCAGCTACAATCCTTGCAGAAAGAGAAGAGAATAAAGGAAAGAATATTGTGGTTCTTTTACCTGATTCCGGAGACAGATACCTTTCAACACCATTATTTGCAGACTAAATCAGTACTCGGCAAAATAGATTTCTCATTTGAAATCTATAAAATATAGGAATAACAAAGTATCACCATTGCTCATTTGCAGTGGTGACTTTTTTTACTTTTTTTTCATTCTTTTCACTTCCCTCGAACTTGCTGATGTAGAAAATATCCTGTCTTTGACAGCTTTTTAAAGAAAAAAGTCCTGTATCCCGCTCTGGTAGCG
>NZ_CAMVPU010000089.1 GCF_947169445.1 uncultured Butyrivibrio sp.
TTAACCCTTTTTTTCCGGATTAAGATTTGCGTAAGCAGGTAAATAAAAATATCAAACAGGAAAGAGAGGTTCTCAAATGTATTATTCAAGTGGTAACTATGAGGCTTTTGCAAGACCAAGAAAGCCAATAAATGTTGAAGAAAAATCTGCGTACATTATCGGATCAGGACTTGCTGCCCTATCTGCTGCTTGCTTTCTTGTGAGGGATGGGCAGATGGATGGCAAACATATCCATATTTTAGAAAAGGATCCTGTTGCCGGCGGAGCATGTGATGGTATGTATATCAATGATATTGGATATGTGATGCGTGGTGGAAGGGAAATGGATAATCACTTTGAGTGCATGTGGGATCTGTTCAGATCAATTCCCTCGATAGAAACAGAAGGAGTCAGTGTACTTGATGAATATTACTGGCTAAACAAAGATGATCCTAACTATTCCCTTTGCAGAGCTACGGAGAACAGAGGAAAGGATGCTCATACTGATAAGAAATTTGGACTATCAGACAAGGGAGCTTCACAGCTCATGAAGTTGTATCTGACTCCTGATGAGGATCTGTACAATAAGAAGATAACGGATGTTTTTGATGACGAAGTACTTGACTCAAATTTCTGGATGTATTGGAGAACCATGTTTGCTTTTGAAAACTGGCATAGTGCATTGGAAATGAAGCTGTATATGCACAGATTTGTTCACCATATAGGAGGGCTTCCTGATTTCACAGCACTTCGTTTTACAAGATACAACCAATATGAATCAATGATCCTTCCCATGGTAAGGTATCTGGAAAGCTTTGATGTACAGTTTCATTTTGGAACAAAGGTAAACAATGTAATCTTTGAGAAAAACGGCGAGAAGAAAACAGCCACGCAGATAGAGATAACTGTGAATGGTAAGAACGATGTGATAGGACTGACTGAAAACGACCTTGTATTTATAACAAATGGAGGGTGTGTTGAGAACTCAACAATTGGAAGTCAGGATGAGCCTGCAAAGTTCAACAAAGAAATAAAGCCTGGTGGTGGCTGGGACATGTGGAAAAAGATTGCGGCCCAGGATGCTTCATTTGGCAAACCTGATAAATTCTGCCACGAACCTGAACTGACAAACTGGATGAGTGCAACAGTAACAACTCTGGACGATAAGGTTATTCCTTACATAAAGAAAATATGTAAAAGAGATCCTTTCTCAGGCGGAGTTGTAACAGGCGGAATAGTGACCTGCAGAGACTCTTCATGGCTTCTTAGCTGGACTATCAACAGGCAGCCACAGTTCAGAAACCAGCCTAAGGATCAGTGCCTTGTCTGGGTATACAGTCTGTTTACAGACAGACCTGGTGATTATGTGAAAAAGCCAATGAGAAGCTGCACAGGTAAAGAGATATGCATGGAGTGGTTGTATCATCTTGGAGTTCCTGAGAACGAAATCAAGGAACTTGCGGAGAAGAGCTGTAATACAGTGCCTGTAATGATGCCCTATGTAACGGCATTCTTTATGCCAAGACAGGCTGGAGACAGACCTGATGTCGTTCCGAAGGGAGCTGTCAACTTCGCATTTCTGGGACAGTTTGCAGAGACAAAGAGAGATACGATATTTACTACGGAATACTCCATAAGAACAGGAATGGAGGCAGTATATACGCTTCTTGATATAGAAAGAGCTGTTCCGGAAGTATGGGGAAGCACATATGACATCAGAGACCTGCTTAAGGCTACCGTAGCACTAAGAGACGGAAAAGCTATAAATGATGGCAGTCTTGGACCTGTCGCTGACGTGGCAATAGCAGCAGTGTTGTCAAAGATTCATGGGACAGAAATTGAAAAACTTCTAAGACGCTATGGCGTGACAGACCCTTCAAAGCAGCAAAATCCGGTTATAAAGAGCATAGATAAAGCAAAAGAGAATAAGTCAAAGGTCGGAGCCATAGCAGGAGGGGCAGCAGCTCTTGTGATTACAGGGAAAATCATTAAAAGAATCAAGGGTAGATAATACTGAAAGTTTTAATAGAAAGGAAAAAATAAAATGGGTATCGTTATAAAGCATTCTGCAGAGAGACTTGCGTTTGAAGGAGCACTTGATGCAGCTGTACATAGGCTGGACAGAGATCCCAATGAGGGATATCTGAAGATTATTGACCTTATTCAAAGGGTTCTTGGAGATGCATGGCCGGATTATGCATATGACAATCTAAGAGAAGCATTCTCGGGGGATGGAAAATGGAAGCTGTTTTTTGACAACCTACTCCAAACTGCTGACAGGGAGTATCTCAGAGGATTGTTTATGGCATTTGGTTTTGAAGGAGCTTTTTGCGGATTTCACAGGACCAAAGAAGTGGGGAAAAAGCTTGGAGTACATGTTCCATGGGTAATCCTTTTTGATCCTACCAGTGCTTGCAATCTTCACTGCACCGGATGTTGGGCGGCTGAATATGAAAAACAGTGTAATCTGTCCTTTGAGGATATGGACAGACTGGTCAGCGAAGGCAAAGAGCTTGGGATTCATGCATACGTGATGACCGGTGGGGAGCCTCTTGTGAGGAAAAATGATATTGTACGCCTTGCAGAAAAGCACAATGATTGTGGATTCATGATCTTTACAAATGGAACCCTGGTTGATCAGAAGTTCTGTGAAGATATAAAGAGAGTTAAGAACATAGTGCTTTCACTCAGCATCGAGGGGGATGAGAAGGCAACGGATTCCAGACGTGGTGAGGGGACATTCAGGAAGATAATGAACGCTATGGATCTTCTGAGGAGCAACGGACTTGTATACGGAACATCTATCTGCTATACAGCATACAATTGCATGGCAGTTACTTCAGACCAGTTCTACGACTTCCTGATTGATAAAGGGGTGGCTTTCTCATGGTATTTCCATTACATGCCTGTCGGAATGGATGCTTCAGAAGAACTGATCCCTTCTCCCGAGCAGAGAGCTTATATGTATCGCAGAATACGGGAAATCAGGGCATTTAAAGGCGGCAAGCCAATTTTTTGCATGGATTTCCAAAATGATGGAGAGTTTGTTGGAGGATGCATCGCAGGAGGTAAGTACTATTGCCATGTTAATCCAAATGGTGATGTTGAACCTTGTGTATTTATCCATTATTCCGGAGCGAATATACACGACATGACTTTAGTAGAATGTCTTAAGCAGCCACTTTTCAGGGCATATCAAAAGGGACAGCCTTTTAATGACAATCCTCTAAGACCTTGTCCGATGCTGGAAAATCCTGAGAAATTAAGGGCAATCATAGAAGAAACAGGAGCAAAGAGCACTGATATGATCAGCCCTGAGAGCTGTGAACATCTATGCGCAAAATGTGACAGATATGCAGAACACTGGACCCCTGTTGCAGAGAAGCTTGCTGGAACTAATAAAAGGAAGAGTAGTGAAAAGACTGCTTGAGATAACGGTGTGCGGATGAAGAAAGAGAAATATAAGGGACTGCTGCAGCGCATCAATACCAAACTTGGAATATTAAAGTGTGTCATATACGCACTTTTGTTGATAGCACAGGTTTGGTACATAGTCTTAACTGTGCTTAGACTCCAAACGAGATCTCCCTGGGTTCTTACAATAACTCCCTATGTTGCTGTAGCAGTCTCCTTATATATATACTCCAGGCAATCAAATTCTTCGTTCAGGATAATGTGGATACTTCTTATAAGCGCATTCCCAATTCTGGGAGTGTGTTTATATCTGCTGGCAGGAAGGCAATCCGCAACAAAAAGAATAGGTGAAAGGTTTAATGAGTCAGAGGAAAAGAATTTAGAGTATCTTCCCGAGGACAGAGCTGCTTTGGAAAAGTTTCAGGCGGAAAATAAAGACCATTATGGTCAGGCATATTATCTTTCACATTATGCAAGCAAACCAATCAAGCAAGTGTTAACTGATATTACTACAGATATCTGCCCCTTATACCAAAACCTTTAGATTCTAAAATTCGTATTAAAATATAGGATAGATACAATGGATTTTGACGTTTTAGGAATCAAAATTACACAATTCGAGTGGGGAAATGATTTAGTGATAAAGGGAAAAAGAAGTTATGATTTTCCGGTGATTACATTTTTCAATGCATCGTTCATTGGTGGAATCATGAATGCAAAAGGAAATGAAATATTATGCGTTGAATTTTTGGGGAAGAGTTTTTATAAGATTCGATATCGTGATGTAGAATGCGATACTATTCTTACAGCAGAACGATACGAGAGAGAGATAAATAACTAGTATATTTAGATATATTTTGTGGGAGGGATGCAATATAAACAGAAAACATAAAAGGATTATGAGCTTTGTCCGTATTGTATCTTTGACTGCATTGGTTGGAGTGATAATATATGTGGCAGTAAGTCTGAAGACTAATCCAGAATTGTCCTCATCTGATAATATAGTGAAGCTTGTTTCTTCAAATCCTATTATTGCCGTGCTTCAATTTGTTCTGTTGTATATGTTAAAGGGAATCAGCATGGTGTTTCCGTCCGCCGTACTAAACATTGCTACGGGAATGGTTTTTGATTTCCCTTTCTCTGCATTGATAAGTGGACTAGGCATACTTGTGGAATATGTCATGATGTATGTAGTTGGTAGATTCCTTGGAATAGATATTGTTGAAGGACTAAAGCAAAAATATCCAATTATTAATAAAATAGATACATTTCAAAGTCATAATGGTTTTTATATAAGTTTTATTATTCGAATTATGGGGGTTGTGTCTTATGATGTTGCAAGCATTTATTTAGGTGCTTCAGGTATAAAATTTGGAGATTTCATTTTGGGAAGTATGTGTGGGGCTTCTCTTAATATTTTCATAGATGGACTGTTTGGAGAATATCTTTTTAATCCATTGAGTTGGCAGTTATGGGCAGTAGTAGTTATCAGAGGCGCTGTAATAGCACTGACAATAATAATTAGGATACGTATAAGAAAAAATGAATGAGAATACAATTATATGCTTTAGTAGCAATGTCATTAGAGTGTATTCTTTTTTGTTATGTTTTCATTTGCAGTTGAATCTTTTCTTAGATATTTGGAGAAATTTGTGGATTGGCGTTATGATGGTATAAAATAAGCAAAGGGGAAAAGGAGTATGAGCAAAACAACTACAAAGCTTGCTATCGCATTTGCTTTTAAGGAATTGTTATTAGAGAAGCCGCTGGATAAAATAACAGTGAATGATATTACCGAAAAGTGTGAGATGAACCGTCAGACATTTTATTATCATTTTCATGATATTTTAGAACTCACTGAATGGATCTGTGAGGAAGATGCAGAGCGGGCATTAAAGGAAAATAGAACTTATGATACCTGGCAGGAAGGATTTCTGTCTATCTTTGACATGATAAAGAAAGATAAAGCTTTCATTATAAACATTTATCGTAATGTTCCTAAGGACTACCTATACCGATATTTGTACAGAGTTACATATCAGCTTCTATACGGTGTGATAGAAGAAACAGAAGAAGGAATGATTGTCAGAGAAGAGGACAAGGTCTTTATTGCAAATTTTTACAAGTATGGGTTTGTGGGTCTTGTAGTGGAATGGATTGAAGGTGGAATGAAGGAAGACCCAAAAGTGATTATAGAAAGACTAAATTCCCTGATTCAGGGTACATTTTCCCATGCACTGAATAATGCCAAGTTAAACAAAAAAGAGCTTTAAAATTATAAATCATAATACGACAAACAATGCATTTTGTCGTATTTTAAATCAATGAAAAGAGACTGTCGTGAAATATGACAGTCCTTTGTTTTTGCTCATTTTTATTCTTCTTTTTTGTCAATATACTAAGCACATAGAAACTACTAACGACCTAAATAAAGAGTTTAGGTTATAGAAACAAAGAAAAGGAGTGTGTTTTTATGTATTATTCAGCAGGAACTTATGAAGCATTTGCAAAACCGGAGAAACCAGAAGGAGCTGACAGAAAATCGGCGTATATTATCGGAACAGGACTTGCAGGACTTTCCGCTGCATTTTATCTGGTTAGAGACGGACATGTAAAAGGAGAGAGGATTCATCTCCTTGAAAAGCTTGATCTTGCAGGCGGTAGCTGTGATGGTAGAAAGGATGTTAGTAAGGGCTTTTACATGAGAGGTGGTAGAGAGATGGATAACCATTTCGAATGTATGTGGGATATGTTCCGTGATGTTCCATCTATTGAGACTCCTGGTATTTCCGTACTTGACGAGTATTACTGGTTAAACAAGCATGATCCAAACTACTCTCTCTGTCGAGCATCAGAGAAGTGTGGACAGGATGCACATACGGATAAGAAATTTGCTCTTGATAAGGAATCCGCAATGGCACTTTCCAAGTTATTCATGACACCGGAAAAGGACCTTGAAGATAAGAAAATCAGCGAAGTTCTTCCTGATTCCTTCTGGGACACAAATTTCTGGCTTTACTGGCAGACAATGTTTGCTTTCCAGAGATGGTCATCTGCTCTTGAGATGAAGAGATATTTGTGCAGATACTGTCATCATATTGATGGATTACCTGATTTTACAGCTCTTCGATTCACAAAATATAATCAGTATGAGAGCATGATTTTACCTCTTGTAAAATATCTCGAAAGTCACGGCGTAACTGTAGAGTTTGGAATGGATGTAAAAAATGTTGTCATTAAGGACGAAAATGGAAAGAAGGTTGCAACTCAGATTGTATATGAGAAGGATGGAAAGACAGATACTATCGATCTTGTTGAGGATGATCTGGTGTTCATAACAAACGGTTGCTGTACTGATACCTCTTGCTATGGTGATCAGAATACTGCACCGGATCTTAGCAATATCAAGAACGGCGAAGGTGAATCATGGGATTTGTGGAAAAACATAGCTGCACAGGCTAAGAACGGTGAGTATGGTAATCCGGAGAAATTCTGTAGTGACGTTGAAGCGACGAACTGGATGAGTGCAACAGTTGAAACTTCAGACGAAGAAATTATTCAGAAGATCATTGGTGTGTGCAAGAGAGATCCAAGAGAAGGAAAAGTTACAACCGGGGGTATTGTTACAGTAAAGGACAGCACAGATAACTGGTATCTTTCATGGACAATTAATCGTCAGCCACAGTTCAAGGCACAGGATAAAAATACGGTTCTTATTTGGGTATATTCACTTTCTACCAACAAAGAAGGTAATTATGTAAAGAAGGCTATGCGTGATTGTACCGGAGAAGAGGTATGCCGTGAGTGGCTGTACCATATTGGAGTTCCAACAGATAAGATCGATGACTGGGCAAAGAATCGTTGTAATGCAACAACCTGTTTCATGCCATATATTAACGCATTCTTCCAGCCTAGAAAGGAAGAGGACAGACCACTGGTAGTTCCTAAGGGAGCTGTAAACTTTGCATTTGTTGGTCAGTTCGCAGAAACTCCAAGAGATACCATTTTTACAACAGAGTACTCTATCAGAACCGGTATGGAAGCGGTATATACACTTCTTAACGTTGACAGAGGTGTTCCGGAGGTTTGGGGTTCCAAGTATGACGTAAGAGAATTACTTCGTGCTGCATATTATGCAATTGATAAGAAAACCCTTGATGAACTTCCGATGACTTTCAAAGAAAAGATTCTATTAAAGATAGTACTTGATGCTGTAGAAGGAACCGATGTAGAAATTCTACTTAGAGAAAGTGGATTAATTAAGTAAGATAATTAGCAAGTAATATACAAAGCTGCCGTATCACCTAAAGTTGATGCGGCAGCTATTGCTAATTTGTCAGGAAAGCTCACTCAAATTACCGGCGAAAGAATAACTAAAGAAATATTAAAGAAATTTTTGAGAAGTTGAACACTGGTGGTATTACTATAGAAAAGGCCAATGGTATGAGTGAAGAGAAACTTCATGAACTGGGTATCCTTGCACTTTACACAAGAGTTACCAATATGCAAAGTGGAAATCATGTCGTAACAAAAGATGAGGTAATTTCAAAATCGAAGAAATATATGCGCGAAGATATGACAGTGAGGACATGATTGTTCTCAGGGAAAGAGACTTTATTTAATCAAGAAAGGTATGAACGGGGGATTTTTTATGAATGAAGAACAAACAACTGTATTTATTTCAGATGTAGACCAGTATCTATTTGGTCAAGGTACACATTATGATATATACAAAAAATTAGGTGCACATGTTTGTCATAAGGGAAAGAAAAAAGGTGTTTTCTTTGCAGTCTGGGCACCAAATGCAAAGGAAGTCTATGTATTGGGAGAGTTCAATGACTGGAGCGAAAGTGCAGCACCGATGAAGCGTATTGGACAAGGCGGAATTTTTGTCACTTTTATTGAGGATGTAAAGGAAGGACAGATGTACAAGTATATGTTCGTACTTCCTGATGGCAGAAAGCTTTATAAGGCGGATCCGTATGCGAACTATGCTGAGATGAGGCCGGGAACAGCATCAAGGATATACGATCTGAACCACTTCAAATGGGATGACCAGAAGTGGCTGAACAGCCGTGATCAGAAGGATATGAACAAGCAGCCTATGGCAATTTATGAGTGTCACATCGGTTCCTGGATGAAGCATTTGGACGGTACAGAGGACGGTTTCTATAATTATCGTGAGTTCGCTGACAGAATTGTAGCATATTTAAAGAAAATGCCTTTTACACATGTTGAACTTATGGGTATAGCAGAGTATCCGTTTGATGGTTCATGGGGATATCAGGTAACTGGATATTATGCACCGACATCAAGATATGGTACACCGGACGATTTCAGATACATGATTGATTTATTGCACAGAAACTGTATCGGTGTCATTCTTGACTGGGTTCCTGCACATTTCCCGAGAGATGCGTATGGCCTTTGCGAATTTGACGGCACCTGCCTCTATGAGCATCCGGACAAACGACTTGGAGAGCATCCGGATTGGGGAACAAAAATCTTTAACTACAGCAAAAATGAAGTAAAGAATTTCCTGATTGCAAATGCACTTTTCTGGATTAGAGAATTCCACATTGACGGACTCCGGGTTGATGCAGTTGCATCGATGCTTTACCTCGATTATGCACTGGCTTATAACATATTTAATTGGTTTAAACGGCTGGCTCTGTGCGCTCCCATGAGGAAACAGTGTGCAGATACAATCCGTTTGAAACTGATCAAGATTGCCGTTAAGGTAGTCAGATCAGGTAGATATATTTATTTCAAACTGTGTAGCAGCTGCCCTTACATATCTGAGTTTTGCGAAACACTCACCAATATAAGCAGCTTGCAACCACAGTTGGAATAGCAACTAACAATGTACCTTGATAACTTAAAAGTCTGCATTTCTGATATGTAGGGATAGTCTACCCTTTTTTAGGACTAACACCCGCTAAATCTAGGCATCTGCTTCAAAAAAACAGATTACGTGTCAGATTTTAGAGATTTAAGTTGTCATGAATAATTCAGGATTAAGAAATGCAAATTAAAGTATTTTTCAGAGTTGAGCGTGAATAATATACATCACTTACACAGCCTCTTTTATATTATAACAAAAGTGGTACAGCTGTGAAAATAACTGTCTTTATATCTGTTTATAATTGAGAAAAAGACAACTAATATTGACTGAGAGATTATGAATTGGTAAAATAATAGCATGGATAAGATTTTAATTGGTAGAAAAGAAGAATATAAAAGACTTGATAAGTGCATGAGAGAACTTACTTCTCAGTTGGTCATTGTATATGGTCGAAGAAGGGTTGGAAAGACATTTCTTATAAATCAATACTTTAATGATACTTATGCCTTTAAACTTACAGGTGCATATAATGAACCTAAAGAAGTTCAGTTGGAAGCTTTTTCAGAAGAACTCTATCGAAGAACAGGTGTAAAAAAGGAGACACCTAATGATTGGAGACAGGCTTTTAGAGAACTTAGAGAATATATTGAGGGAACCTCTTTATCTGATAAATGTGTTGTGTTTTTTGATGAGATGCCCTGGCTTGATACGCATAAATCAGGTTTTTTAAAAGCTTTTGAATTTTTTTGGAATGATTTCGGAAGTGCAAGAAACAATCTTGTTTTTATCGTATGTGGATCTGCTACATCATGGCTTGTTGATAATATAGAGCATAATAAGGGCGGATTGTTTAATCGACAGTCTTGCAAGATTTTTC
>NZ_CAMVPU010000090.1 GCF_947169445.1 uncultured Butyrivibrio sp.
TCCATAAATACTTTTCTTCATACATTGCATTCTCCCAATTGTATTATTTTTCTTTTATACTCTCCCAGTATTTCTTTGCTTCTTCCATCTTCTTTATCACTTTTTCTGGAGTAGGCTTATGCATCATCTCGGCTATAAGATTACCTATGCCATCCACTGCGCTATGTCCAATCTCATCATAGACTGAAGTATTGTGGTCCTTGGCTGTATGCCAAAACTTAATCTTTCCACTAAAGTCATTGCATGGATTTTTGTCAAATTCCTTGGCTATTTCATATGCTTGGTCGATGCATTCTTTCATAAGATCATATTCTTTTATGCAAGATAAACTCATAGCTTTAAAAACCAGCACTACCGTCTTGATCTTTGTTAAATAGCTTATTTTTCCATTGCTGGTAGCATTGATGATTGCCATGTACCAATCCATCAGTTCAGAGGCCTCGGTATATGCTTTGTTTTTATCTGTACTGATAAGGGCGATATACATACCTGTAGCTAGATCAAGATTCTGGACAAGAGTTCTCACCATCGTTTTGGTGTATTTATCAAGGGCTTCATCTGACATTCCTTTTCTCATAAGGATCCTGGCTATCTGAACGTCTGATATCCCCATGTAATTCAGTGCTTCGAGATCCATAAGTGCCTTATCCATGTCGTCCCATTGTTTTACATGTGCCATTTGCATTTTTATGGATATCTCGCT
Source organism: uncultured Butyrivibrio sp. (assembly GCF_947169445.1). Taxonomy (GTDB): domain Bacteria; phylum Bacillota; class Clostridia; order Lachnospirales; family Lachnospiraceae; genus Butyrivibrio. The sequence goes on from NZ_CAMVPU010000090.1 coordinate 704, forward strand.
TATTTCAGGATCGTCATTTTGAGATAAATAACGAAGAGAAGATTCATAAAGCTCAATAGACTTTTGGCAGTACTCTTTTATATTTTTGCGTGCAAGCACTGTCTCGTAGGTTCCCGCGCATTTATAGAGAATTTTGAAATTTCCCGGATAACGGACAACGGCCTTCTCTGCTACAGAAATAGCCTCATCATATTTGCCTTCATCAAGAAATTTTTTCATCCTATCCGTGATGCCATCAATACTCTTAGATGAAATGCTATATCCAAGAAGTGTATCTACAGATATGTCAAAAAAGTCTGCGAGATCCATCAGTATTGATATATCAGGGACCGTATTTCCACTCTCCCACTTACTGACTGCGCCTTCAGTTACACCGAAGGCTTCCGCCAGGTCTGCCTGGGTGAGATTCATTTCTTTGCGGTATTTCTTAATGTTTTCATTCAAATTGTGCTGCATAAGAGGATTCCTCTTTTCTAACTTCTTTTTTTCCACCAAGGATATCAGATAATGTATGCGAAAGTATTAAATACAGGCATACTAGTACATCAATCGCACCAACTACCATAAATATGACAGATGTTGGAAGCCATGCGGCAAGAAGGCTTACTATAACAGACATAACAGGCATAGCGGCATTGCCCAGGGCGTTCATTATTGATGCTGCCCTTGCAAAATACTGTTCATCGATAAGCTCGATGAATACAACCTGCAGGAAGGCTGAAAGAAGTGAAACAAACACTCCCATGGTAAAGCTCATAAATGCCACATATACGTAGGTGATTACTATGTTATCGTATAACGGTCTGCCAATAATCACTGACAGATAGTAAAGACCAATGCATAAACCACCGCTTATTACGAACACTTCTTTTCCAATGAACTTGCTCAGGACCGGATAAATAATAGTTCCCAAAAGCATTCCAACTGTAATCGCAATACTGATCACCGAAATAGTCTCAGCTCCTGTGCCAATAACTTCATTGGCAAGTGGTGCCATTAAGCTGTTGAGTGGAACAAGAATACCGTTTAAGAATGCAGCAAACAGAACCAAAAACATTGCCACCTTACTATGTGCTATGTATGAAAAGCCCTGCTTTAATGTATCAAGGTAGGCTTTGAAGTTTCCATTGATATCTTTTGCCTCATCTGAAGAAATCTTTATTGTAGCGATGATAAGTGCTGACAAAAGAAAAGTAGCCATATCAATGTATATAGCACCTGCAGTGCCAATAAGTGCAATTATTCCGGCTGCAGCACCCATTCCGATAAGTTCAACAACTGTAGAAATCGCTGTAGATAAAGATGTTCCGTAGGCTATATCTTCTTTTTTCAGTAATTTGGGGATAATTGCAGAACCGGCAGGAAGCCTGAATGCTTCTGCAGTCGAGATGACAAATGTCGTTATGACAAGTATCCACGCATTAAGAAATCCAAAAAGGAATCCTGTAGCAATTACTGCCACACAGATAGCCCTGATAAGATCAGTAACAACCATGATTGGCTTTTTCTTTTTTCCCTCAACCCAGGCTCCTGCAAGTGGCTGGATAAACACTGACGGAATCTTATTTACTCCATAAATTATCGCTGACCACATAGCATTGCTGGTAAGCTCGTACACCAGCCATGCTGATGCGATTGCATCAATAGAATCCCCAAATCTATTGATTATTCCTGCAACCAGCAATTTCATATACTGGTAATTTCTGAGTATTGCTTTGTAACCCGTACTTTTCTTCATTTCCTCATCCTCACTTACGTTTGTTTTCGTTATCCTTATTCTAAATGGCACGATAACGAAACATAACAGACTAAGTGTTGGATTTTGGAGAGCAAAACTTTCCTGGTAGGAAAGTTTTGCTCATTAAAGCAGCTCCAGAATTTTCATTAGGAAGAATCTTAAATCCCTGTTTTATGTAAAATCCCTCTTTCCCAGGCGCAGCAATTAACTGTATACTGATCCTGCCGCCTTCAGGAGTATTCTTTTCGATTAGCTCAACCAACTTATTTACAATGGTTGCGCCTATCTTTCTTCCTTGATGCCATACTAAAATCCTACCTCAATCGAAATCTTTCCATTTTCATAAGTCGCATGAAGACTTAAATCCATGCGCTCCGTAAACAGCTTCACTATTGATAAGCCAAGACCGGTTGAATTCCTGCTTCCTGTTTCAACTGTAAAAAATCTGTCAAAAAGCTTATTAACATCGACATTTGAAAGCTTTTCGGAGGAATTAGTAACCCTAAGGATTCCTTCATCAGAAAGCCTAATTTCCAAATCCCCATCACTGTATTTAAGGGCATTACTCACAAGATTGTTCAGTATTCTCTCCACATAAGTTGGATAGAGATTTCTCACAATCTTTTCATCAGTGATGTATATCTCAGGATTAATGCCCCTCGCCTTGAGGACCGGATAGTAATTCATAATGCAGTCTTCAAGCATTCTGTTCACATTTACTTCCTGCTTGTCCTCTGTAATCTCTCCTCCAGACATAAGCGAGTACTCAAAGAGCTCTTCTGTTAGCTTCTTCATGTGCTCGGTTCTACCCTTGATCACTGACAAGTACTTCTCCATCTCTGGACTCTTTTCCTGACGCTGAGCAAGCTCCAGATACCCGCTTATGGCTGTCAGAGGTGTTCGCAGATCATGGGAGATGTTGGTTATCGATTTTTTTATCTCCTGATCCCCGTTCTCGTACCTGTTGTAAGAATCTCTAAGCTTCTCAAGAGTCTTATTCATGGAAACTGCAAGCTCCCTAACTCTCCTGTCCCGGCTTGATACTGTAAGAAGAGTATTAGTGTGAATCCTCGCCCTCTCCTCATAACCCTCTTTAAGTTCCTTAAGAGAAAGCCTCATCGCAATAATCTTCATTGATAGAAATAGTATTATTATCAAGCAGACAACCAATAAATATTTCATTAAGCACTCCCAGTAAATCAATAATTTATGCATGAATCGGATCGATAGGTGTTACCTCATAGAAAAAAATCATCGCATCGAACCTGTCAGCAGGAACAAACTTACTTCGTTCCTGTCTGTACACATCCTGAATCGCGCCATATCCTTCACCGGCAGTACCGCAGAAAATAAGGCTGTGAACATTTTTATACACAATACTATTTTCATCCGTCACCCTTGAGAAATCAAGGCAATATGTTCCATTTTCAAAGTATTTCGCCTGATAGGCCAAAGGGTCATCGCTGCAGTAAAAATGATCCGCCCTTTCGTAGTCATCATCGAAGGTACCGGCGGTATGAATATTTACATAACCCTCATAAAAATCGGTGCCAATACAAAAATAGCTACCTTCAAACAATCGGTCTATATGATCTCCCATGGTCTCATCATCATCGCTTGCTAAAACACTCTTTCCGCCCCTTCTTGAATGACCGCTGTGGGCTGTAATTACAACCTGACGGTAGCCTCTTTCTTCTTCAAGTTTCGAATAATCAAGGAGATTCTCTGCCATCTTAAGATCCCTGTTATAATCATTTTCTTCGGCATTTATTTCATAGTCCGGTGCATCAATATTAAGAACCACGCTCTTTACCACCATGCCAAGCTGCTTAGACTTAAGGTCATCCATAGAAAATAGTCTCTCATACATGGCTGCGAACTTCTCACGTTCCGAAGAGTACTGCTCTTTGTCATATATATCAAGCGGAAGAATAAAGCTCTTTTCCTCCTCTGTTATAAGGGTGCTTTCTTCATTTATGATATCCTGCAAATATCTGATTGCAGTGCCACCACCCTGAATATCCACACCGTAAAACATTAGTGATTCTTCATAAGGTAGATTTTTGTTATACGCTCTCATCCATTCCAGAAGGTCTGCTATTTCAGCTGTATCATAAATTGGATAGCTCTGTTTTCCGACTACTTCCGTTAGATCTGCATTCTCATCATGAAGTGCATCATTAAGCATCGCGGCATCTCCGACTGACATTTCAAAACAGATACAGCGTCCATCACCCTCTTTTACGACCTTTTCAAGAACATCTCTTTTCACAGTCTGAAACTCGCGGTTTCCATGAGTTGCCTCTCCGATGCCAACTGCCCTTGCATCTGCAGGTATCCCGAAATCTGCAAAGCACTGTCCAATTTCTTCAATCCCATCCATTTTTCTTTCAGTAGAAAAAGCTTTGGTCGTTCTTATCCCCACCAACAAGCTTACAAAAACAGCCACGGCTAATATACATGTGCAAAAAAAATATTTATATCGTCTCATTTTCTATCTAACTCCTAGTCTTATTTCAGGTCTCTCTTATCAAGTCCGGCTGTTGCAATAAGCATCATCGCCAGCGTAACTACTATAGAAATAACCATCTGCAAAAATCTTCCCGGATTGATATAATCATCAGCAAGACCTGTTCCCGAAAACCACTGTCCAAACACTGTCATGTTATAAATGATTACGCCAACCTGCTTTCCAGCTCCCTTCAAAACAAAGGACAAAAGTGCATTACCTATCATTGTTCCTGTGTAATAGACATTCAGTATAAGGAAAGCAGAAATGCTAAGCGCAACAATCTTAAGAATGCGGAAGCTGATGAGCATCATTGTCGCAATATAACCGCAAAGCGCAAAAAACATAACGATGTTAAGCAGGGCTATTTCCCAAAAATCTCTAGCTCCACCTAAAATTCCTCCCAAAAGGTAAAAAATCATCATTATAGCCAATGCACTAAGATGTCCCAAAAGAAGGCTATAATAAACCTGCTTCTGAGAATAGCCGGATACTATCTTGTTTCTGATGACTCCAAAGCGATATTCCATGTTCGTATAAAGCGGTACAAATATTGTAAAAAATCCCATCATTGCAATGCTTATAAAAAACATTCTTCTGTCCGGACCCATATTTTCAAAACGTCCTGTCATCCCCATCACGTTTGCAGTAAAGACATAGGTAGCAAGAAATGCTATGATACAACCTCCTAAAAAAAAGAAGTTTGCGGTTATTCTTTTCATATTAGCTCTATATAAATTGATCATTTTTTGTTTTCTCCACGTATGAATTCTTTATTTTAATTCCCTTTTACTAAACACAATCAGGCCTATTACTACTGAGATGACAATCATTGCAGCACATCCCGTAACATAAAAGCGCATTTCGTAATGTGGTCTTATCATCAGATATGAATAGGGAATATATTTGTCCACAAAGCTGTATACTGCAAGCTTTGCTCCTGTGAGCTTGCAAAATCCCTTCTCAGGATATAGCTTATCAAGGATAACTGTATCCCAGACCTTCATTACAAATGCAATAAGAAGACCAATCACGTAGGAAAGCTTACTTCCTCCAAGAATCATGACAAGTGCTGTTGAAAAAGCCCCAATAGCCATGCAGGTCATTACCACGATAAGCCAGTAGTCAGCTACTTCCTGAATTGAAAAGTTTATAAAGCCTACCGAAAATAAGCCGATAAAGGGTATTGATATGAGACATGCGAAAGCAGTATACAAAGCCCCCTGAAGCATTCCACCACAAACTGCGGACAAAAACGCATCCCTTCTTTTGACTCCGGATATGAGTTTGTTACGGATGCACCCGCTTGAAAACTCTCTGTCAGTTATGAACAGTGTTGCCGCTGTCACAAGAAAAGCTGCTACTGAAACAAATACAAAAGCAATATCATCAGCATCAATTTCCGATACACCAACGAAAAGGTAAATAACTTTTATAAAGGCAAAATAGAGCACCTGATAAGCAGCAATAATTATAAGCGCCAAATGAAATGCGCGGCTAAGCAATATACTCCTGATATCAGCATACAGATTTCTGAACATTCTCATTACCTCCAAGAAGTGATAAATAGAAGGCCTCAAGACTCTCATCATGCTCCTGCATATTTATTATTGTGCATCCAACCTTCTCGAAATCTTTTGCAACTTCTGAGAATGTGAGATCTGCATAAACATCTGCCGTATTGGAATCAACAACCTTGTAATCTATTTTCTTTTCCTCCATAACCTTGGATAAAAGCTTTATATCACTTACTTTCATGCGGATGGATTTACGGCATTCATCGGTGAGTTCCTCTGCGGTCATCTGTCTTACAATATGTCCCTTATCTATAAAACCGTAGTGAGTTGCAACCTTAGCCAGTTCATCCAGGATGTGACTTGAAATCAGAAATGTGATTCCCCTTTCTCTGTTGAGCTTTAATATCAGTTCTCTCACTTCAATAATTCCCTGAGGATCAAGACCATTTATAGGCTCATCAAGAACAATGAAGTCCGGACTTCCGCAAAGTGCCACCCCAATTCCAAGACGCTGACGCATACCTAGCGAAAAGTTCCTTGCCTTCTTTTTCCCTGTCTCCGCAAGTCCAACCATTTCAAGTATCTCGTCGACACAATTATAATCAGGAAGTCCAAGCATAAGACACTGCTGTATAAGATTGTCTCTTGCTGACATATCCAGATAAACTGCAGGTGACTCAACAACCGCTCCCATTCTGCGTCTTGATTCTGAGATATCCTTATCTGTAAATGACTTGCCCATGAGTTCATAGGTTCCTGAGCTGGGACACTGAAGACCTGTCATTACTCGTATGAGTGTTGTTTTACCTGCACCGTTTTTTCCCACAAATCCGTAAATCGCACCCTTGGGTATTTCCATATTTACATCGGAAAGCGCAGTGAACTTCCCGTAACTTTTGCTTATTTCATTAGATTTAAAAACGTATTCCATCTCTTTTTTCACCCTTTCAATGTTTATCGCTGAAAATAAAATACCACCTTCTCGTCAAGAAAGTGGTATAGAAATCGTCAAGATATGGTCAAGATTCGTTAAACTGGAAACCTATTCCGTAAATTGCTTCAATATGATCGATGTCATCAAGCTGCTGTAATTTCTTCCGGATGTTGCTGACATGCTGTTTTAGGGACCTTTCAGTGCAATCCGGTGTCTCCTCACTTATCCTGTCAAGGATTGTATTCCTTCCAAGAGGTCTTCCTGCATTACGCATGAGAATACTCAATATCGCAGCCTCAGTTCTCGTTAGGTTCGTTTCTTTATCTCCTATGATAACTGTCATAAGACTCGTATCAAGAGCAATTTTTCCTGCTCTTATTACATCATCATCTACAGAGATTGTAGTCCCTTTCCCGTCTGAAACAAGACGAAGATGTGCTTCTATCCTTGCCAGAAGCTCAGAAATCACAAAGGGCTTGGTAACGTAATCACAGGCTCCTTTTTTTAGAAGCTCTATCTTGCTATCGAGGTCAGACCGTGCACTCGTTACTATCGTTGGGACTCCATCAAGGTGCGTTATTAGCTCATCTCCGGAAAGTCCTGGAAGCATGAGGTCAAGAAGGATAAGATCGGGCTTTTTCTTTTCCAGAAACATAAGAGTCTCTGTTCCCGAATAGGCTCTCGCCACCTCATATCCTTCAATTTCAAGTGCCTCCTGTAACATATTTCCAACACTTATATCATCTTCAACAATCAACAAATGGTAGCCCTTCATTATTGCCAGCTTTCCTCCAACATTACTATACTAAGCATAGCTATTGTACCAAATATTGCCCCCCAACGCATCCCAAATAGACTTGTGATTTCATTCACTAAAGTGGCTCTTTCAGATATCAGAACTATTATTTCAATATCTGTAGTAAAGAGAATAACGGGGGTATTTCTTCCACAACTCATATTTTTATCTTAGTTATGGAAGTTTTGTTGGTCTTAAAAGCGGGATTTATTTTTTTACGCCAAAATATCTTCATTTAACAGGAACTGTTCAATTCCAATATAGGTTATACCGTTATCATCTTGCCATGGTTTCATATAATCTCTCACAACGACAATCTTGCTAAATGAATCAGGTATTCGTTTAAGTGATGCAATTTCCTGTTCCTTTTTATCCGGATCAGCAATGCTCAGAGCAGATTGAATATAAAATCTTTTACTTTCTCTATTAACAACAAAATCTACTTCAAGCTGCTTTCTTATTTTCCTTCCATCTGAATCTTTTGTATTATATTCAACCACACCAACATCCACATTTAAGCCTCTTCGAATCAGATCATTATATATAATATTTTCCATGATATGAGTTTCTTCTAGCTGTCTAAATTCTAATCTGGCATTCCGAAGCCCCATATCGCTGTAATAATACTTTGCTGGTGTTCCTATATGTTTTCGCCCCTTCACATCATATCTAACAGCTTTTTTTATTAGAAACGCATCCTCAAAATATCCAATATATCTATCTATTGTTTCTGAGCCAATTGAAATTTGTCTTTCACTTTTAAATGTGTTCGCCAGCTTGCTAGGATTAGTCAGTGAGCCTATCGATGAAGCTAATACATTCAGTAAAGCATCAAGAACCTCAGAGTCATTTTTTATTTTATGTCGTTCAATAACATCTCTAATATAGGTTCTTTCAAATAAATCCTTAAGATACTTCGCTTTTTCTTCATGAGTACTTAATTTCACTAAATAAGGCATGCCTCCATATGTGTAATAATCTTGCCAAGCACCTCTTTTATCGTCTTCATAAACCTCATAGAATTCAGCAAACGATAATGGATAGACTCTTATTTCATCACCTCTGTCTCTAAATTGAGTTAAGACATCTGATGAAAGCATCTTTGAATTACTTCCGGTCACATAAACATCCACATTTTCAATCTGCATAAGTCCCATAATCACATCTATAAATGTAATTTTTGCCTCAGGATCATCTACATATGGGTTTCTGATTTCAGAAACAAACTGGATTTCATCGATAAAAACGTAGTATCTTGATTTAGCATCAACAATCTTCTCCCTAATGTATTTATCTAGTTCAATAGGATTGCGATATTTTGCATATTCCAAGGTATCCAGTGCAAGCTTGATAATATTGCTTTCGTTTATACCCTCAGACAATAAATATTCTTTATAAAGTTGAAATAATAATACCGACTTGCCGCATCGTCTCATTCCTGTAATGATTTTTACGCGACCATTATCTCTTTTTTTTATTAACTGATCTAAGTATTGTTTTCTTGCAAGCATTTTATCCTCACGATTTTTTTGCGGTTATCCGCATTTTTTTCATGCATACATTATAGCATGCCTTGCCTTTATTACAATCGTTTACATGAAATTTTTGCGGATATCCCAAAATATTTCATGAATAATAATAGACCAATGGAGACTGGCGTCAGTACTGGTCTATGCGGATAGATGTATTTGGTTTTAGTGTTTTAGACTACAGTTTTCTATATTCAAATTCAGCAAGTATGTTCGTACATGTCCTGCACCGATTCACTTTATTCAATGCCCCTTAAACCATCATAAAGCTCATTAAATGACTTGCCGTTTTTACATCTTCCATGCCTTACTATTCGTGTCTTATCTTCGCATCGTCGATGTATAACCTTTCTGTTGCGATCCTGTCT
>NZ_CAMVPU010000091.1 GCF_947169445.1 uncultured Butyrivibrio sp.
TTTACGGGGAATGTTTTCCAGGAAGATATTAGCAAGGACCTTTTGTCTCTTTGCAAGACTAAGAAGACAGAACTCTTATTTGTGGCTCTGTTTATCAAAATGTTAAAAGTTGGGGGTAGATGTGCGTCTATTGTTCCAGACGGTGTTTTGTTCGGAAGTAGTAAAGCACATAAAGATCTTAGGAAAGAGTTAGTTGAAAATCAACAGTTGCTGGCTGTTATTTCTATGCCATCCGGTGTCTTTAAACCTTATGCTGGAGTATCAACAGCGGTATTGATTTTTAAGAAAACAAATAATGGTGGGACTGATAAAGTTTGGTTTTATGATATGAAATCTGACGGATACAGTCTGGATGATAAGCGCAATAAACTTGATAATTCAGATATTCCGGATATTATAGCCAGATATCATAATCCTTCCGGTGAAGAATCAAGAGAAAGAACAGAGCAGAGTTTCCTCGTGCCAAAGGATGAAATTGCGAATAATGGGTATGATCTATCAATCAATAAGTACAAGGAAATTGAATATAAGAAGGTTGAATATCCACCGACATCTGATATTTTAGCGAACATTAAAGCGTTGAATATGCAAATAGAAAAAGAAACAGAAGAATTAGAAGCTTTATTGCTAAAGAACAATTGAGATTTGTAGGGATGATAGATGGAGATTGAATTAAAAAAACTGGGTGAAATAACCACCGGAAATACGCCTAGTAAGAAAGATGAAAAATATTGGGATTCTGCAGATATATGCTTTGTAAAGCCAGATGGAATAGCAGATGAAGGAATTACACTAATCAGTGATTCATCAGAATATATATCTGAGAATGCACGTGGCAAGGCCAGAGTGGTGTCTAAAGATGCGGTATTTGTTACATGTATTGGTAGTATTGGTAAAGTAGGAATAGCAGATTATGGTGACTATGCTTTTAATCAACAGATAAATGTTATAGAGCCTAATGAAAAAGTTCTACCACGATACTTGGCCTACAATCTTTTATATTCAAAGCCTAGGCTTGTAGCCATTGCAAATGCACCTGTAGTTCCAATAATAAATAAAACACAATTTGGTGAGTTCATTGTAAACATTGAAGAAGATAGAACAAAACAAGCTGAAATAATATCTGTGTTAGATAAGCTGACAGGAATAATAGATTCTCGGAAAAAGGAACTGGAGTCTTTTGATGAACTTATCAAAGCCCGATTTGTCGAGATGTTTGAAAAAGAAAGTGATGAAAATGTTTATAGACTTGAAGATATTTCAGATATAGTTTCTGGAATAACAAAAGGCAGAAAAACCAAAGAGACTGAGTTTCGGGAAGTACCGTACATGGCTGTTTCTAACGTTAAGGATGGGTATATTGATTGGACGACAGTAAAAACTATATTGGCTACAGAAGATGAAATTAGCCTGTATAAATTATTGCCAAATGATGTTCTTATGACAGAAGGTGGTGACCCAGATAAACTGGGAAGAGGTGCTATTATTACAGAACCACCCAAGGACTGCATTCATCAGAATCATATATTCAGAGTAAGGCTCGATAAAAAAAGAGTTTTACCACGATATTTTTCAGCATATTTACAAAGTTCGACAGCAAAGAAATATTTTTTGAAGGCAGCAAAACAAACAACAGGAATAGCAAGTATAAATATGACGCAGCTACGGGGGTTGCCAACAAATGTACCGACATTAGATAGGCAAAGAGAATATGCTGAGTTTTGTGAACAAGTCGACAAATCAAAAGTTATAGTGCAGAAGTCACTTGATGAGACACAGATATTATTTGATAGTTTAATGCAGGAGTATTTCGGACAGGCGCCAAAATAATCAAAAAGAATTTGCTGCAATAGAATCGTATAAACGAAAGGAGCATTATGAAAAGAATTATGTGCCCAAAGTGCGGGTGTCTAGTGGAATATAATGATAAAACTGTATGGGAGGGAAACCGTGAATTTGAAGATGTTAATTGCCCAAATTGCGGGGAGCATCTTGATAGGGTGTTCATTGATGGATCTCCTAATGAAAGGATTGTTAATGAGAATAATACTTAAGAAATAGGTTTAAATTGAGATTTGTAGGGATGATAGATGAAATATAAACTTGGAGATATTTGTGAAATTGTATCTGGAAGCACGCCCAAAACAAGCGTTGAAGAGTATTGGGATGGAGATATTAAATGGATTACTCCAGCAGAGCTTACAGATGATTCATACATTATTGATGATACTGCAAGAAAATTGACTGAATTAGGCGTAAAGAAAACTGGCCTTACTCCTTTTCCGGCGGGAACAGTAATTTTGTCGTCCAGAGCACCTATAGGAAAAGTAGCAATTGCTGGTTGCGAAATGTATTGCAATCAAGGATTTAAGAACCTTATTTGTTCCGACAAGATAAATAATAAGTATCTTTACTGGTTCTTGAAAGGGAATACAGCATTTTTAAATTCTTTGGGAAGAGGCGCTACTTTCAAGGAAATATCAAAAGGCATCGTTGGCAATATTGAAATAAATGTTCCTGATGTAGCAGATCAGGAAAAGGCTGTTGTTAACCTTGAAAAGCTTAGTGAAATAATAAAGCTACGGAAGAGTGAACTAGAGGAATTAGACAACCTCATCAAAGCCCGATTTGTCGAGCTCTTTGGAAATCTCAAAGAAAATGATAAGAATTGGGATACATATAGTTTTGAGAGATGCTTTGAGATAGACTCCAGTAAGAGAATATTGAAATCTGAGTGGAAGGATAATGGTATTCCTTTCTTGAGGGTTCGTGATATGGTGCAGCTTGCCACAACAGGTGTGATGGATAATGAGTTTTTTGTTTCGGAAGAGTTCTATTCATCACTTAGTGATTCTGATGGTATTCCTAAAGCTGGAGATATTTTGATGTCAGCAACCAGTACTTTAGGCAAATGCCATATCGTTAAACCGGGAGAACGGTTTTACTTTAAAGATGCTGATGTATTACGTTTTAGAAGCAAGAAGAAAATTAATCCAATATTTTTTGTGAATCAAATGAGCACAAATTATATAGAAGATCAGATCGCTAAAACATTAGGAGTGACTACGGTAGCGCATTTTACAATAAAAGCAGCTAAAACTATCAATTTACGGCTCCCAGACATGCAGATTCAGGATGAATTTGCAGAATTTGTAAAACAAGTCGACAAATCAAAAGTTGCGGTGCAGAAATCGTTAGATGAAATGCAGTTGCTATTTAATTCTTTGACGCAGGAGTACTTTGGATAAGTATAGGAGAATTACCTATGAATGTGGATGTGCTCAAATCACAATTCAATATAGCTGAGAGTGAACAGGAGCTGGATTCCAAAGCTATAGCTTATAGGAAAATGCTGGATGTATCCATTTCCTATATCTATGAGGCTGATAAGGTAGAACGTCCTGTTAAAGCCACCATGCTTGAACTGTTAGATGGTAAGCAAGTTTCAAGCTATGTTGGTGATCCAGAGTTCATAGAAAGCCTTCATTTTGTCAGAAAGCTTGGAATGAATGCTGAGCATGGAAGGAAAATCAGAAAAAAGGATGTTAAGCTAGCAGGTCAGATAATGGCCAGCTTTATTGGATTTCTTGTTGATAAGGAATCTCCTGACCTTCATCGAAGCACTATTTTCTATAACACTATAAAGCCTGCCTATATGTCTGAGGCAGATACTCGCAGGATATACATTGATATGTATCTACGTGAGGCTGGCTGGGATATTTTGGATAAAGAAGACGTAGCCCAACCGGGTATGGCTGGTATTGAAATCCGTGTGGAAGGCATGCCCAATAACAAGGAAGAGGGCTATTGTGACTATGTCCTTTATGGCAGGGATGGCAAGCCACTGGCGATAGTAGAAGCTAAAAAGACATCAGTGAATGTGGAAAAAGGACGTCATCAGGTTGATTTGTATGCTGAGTGTATGGAGAAAGTATACGGTTATAAACCGATTCTCTATTATACAAACGGCTATATGATCAAGATTATTGATGGCATTTATCCTGATAGGACAGTCTATGCTTTCCATACTATTGATGAACTGGAGTTGATGCTTCAGAAACGTAAACGTGCTCCAATCAGTGATTTTAAAGTCAATGAGGAAATAACTAACAGACCATATCAGAAGATGGCGGTTACGGCTATTTGTGAAAGATTAAATGCAAATAGGCGTAGGGGCTTACTTGTTATGGCAACTGGAACTGGTAAGACCCGTGTTGCAATATCACTTACAGAAATTTTATCAAGAAATCATTGGATCAAGAACGTGTTATTCCTGGCCGACAGAAGAACCTTGATAAAGCAGGCAAAGAATAATTTTGCAAAGTATCTTGATCAGTCAATTTGTGTGTTATCTGGTGAAGGTGATAAAGATTTTGATGCAAGAATAATGTTTTCTACCTACCAGACTATGATCAATTATATTGATGAGGAAGATAAGCATTTTAGCTCAGGCAGGTTCGATCTTATAATTATTGATGAGGCACATAGATCGGTCTTTAACAGGTATGGCTCTATATTCAAGTACTTTGATAGCTTTTTGGTAGGACTTACAGCTACTCCAAAGAGCGAAGTTGGCCATAGTACCTATGATTTGCTTCAATGCGAGCAGGACGAGCCATGCTTCAGCTATTCTATGGAAGAAGCCATAAAAGATAAATATCTTGTTGGCTACAATGTGATCAATAAAGAGTCTTTGCTTCTTCGTCGTGGCATAAGATATGGAGATCTTTCATATGAAGAAAAAGAACAGTTGGATGACTATTTTGGTGGTGTGATTCCGGACAATAATTATGTCATTCCTAGTTCTGAAATAAACAAGAAACTCTTCAATAAAGATACTTGCGCTAAAGTTCTTGAGGAGCTCATGAATAAAGGGCTTAAAGTCAGCGACAGTGAGATTATGGGAAAGACAATTATTTTTGCCTATAATCATAAACATGCGCAATTGATTGTTGATACATTTAAAGAACTATACCCAGAGTATGCCCCTAATACGATACAGCTTGTTGACTATTCTGTTGACTATGCACTGGATCTCGTGGACAAATTTTCTGAGGATGATGATTTCAGAATAGCGGTGTCTGTTGATATGCTTGATACCGGTGTGGATATAGAGGCATGCTTGAATTTGGTATTCTTTAAACCAGTATACTCTCTGATAAAGTTTATTCAGATGATAGGTCGAGGAACTAGGTTGTGCCCTAATTTATATGGACCCGGCAGAAATAAGTCAGGATTCTTGATATTTGATTATTGCGGCAATTTTGAATACTTCGATCAAAATCCAGAAGGTAAGCATGACGATATCGTAGCGGTGCCAATTACGCAAAGAATTATGGAAGTGCGCGTGGACATACTACATGAATTACAAAGAATAGATTATCAGGAAAACCCGATCATCAGGGAATACTATATTCGTCTTAAGAAGCTTCTCAATGATGATGTAAAAGTGGTAAGGAGCCATAACAACAGAATTGCAGTCAGAGAAAAAATGCAGTATGTAGATTATTTCTTTGATATAAGTGCATGGGATGCGCTATCACAGGTCGATGTTCAGCAACTGAAGAGACATGTGGTTCCACTGGTTGATAGTGGATTACAAGGGACCAGTAAAATGCTATCTTTTGACTTACATATGCTTAAGGCAGAGTGTTCTGTATTAGAAGTGGGGTCTATTGCTAAAGCAATGGGGCCAGTAAAAGAAATTAAGCGTATGGCTCAGTATCTGATGAGAGAGAAAGCGTCAATATCAGAGGTGTTAAATAGTGCGTCTGAATTGAAAGAGATAGTTAGCGACGGCTTCTGGGCTTCACCAACGGTAACTGATATTGAGCAAAAACGTGAGTCATTACGTGATCTCATGAAGTATCTGGAAGGGGTAAAAGATCAGACATTTAATGTAGACATTAAAGATGAGATTGTTGATTCCGATTTTGTCCCTGACAGCACTATGATAGATATTAGGACTTATAGAGAAAAGGTTATCGATTACCTTGCTGAGCACACTGACAGTGCTGTAGTAAAAAAGATATACAACTTGGAACGCATCAATTCTCAGGACCTTAAGGAATTAGAGGATTTGCTGTGGAATGAGCTGGGAACAAAAGAAGAGTATATAGAGACAACAGATATAACAAACTTGGCTGTATTTGTAAGAAGTCTTGTGGGATTGAGCCAGGAAGCGGTTAATGAAAAATTTGGTGAGTTTCTTTCAGGAAATACCTTTAATTTGCAGCAACAGGAATTCATCAAGATGATAATAGATTATGTGCGCGAGAATGGTGATATTCAAGTTGCAGATATGGTAAACTCCGAGCCGTTTGATGGATATGATCTTAATGATATTTTTGGAGCTGAACTGCCTATTGTTGTAAGGATAATCACAACTTTACATGATTCAGTCTCTGTAGCATGAGCATAGAAGGAGGCTGACAATGCCGGCAACATTTAACTTATTTCTTTTGGATGGTACTGCAGAAGGGGCAATTAAGTGCTCGACTAGAGGACAAGATACTATAGTATATCGTATACCAAGAGAAGATTTGAATAAGTATATGAGCAATGAAGACCTTAAGAAAGCCGGCATTTATTTTCTTGTCGGTAAAATTGATGGTAAAAAAGCTATTTATGTAGGTCAGGGAAATACAAGAAAAAATGGTAATGGTGTCCTTGGAAGGGTTTTAGAACATAAAAAGCCTACGGAAGCGTATTGGAAGACCGCATTTATACTGATTTCAAATTCAGACTGGATTACAGCAACTGAGCTTAACTATCTTGAAAATCAGTTTTGTTATTTGGCTAATAGTGCCGGAGAATATTATGTTGTAAACGCTTGGGATCCTTCATTAGGAAAGGTTTCTGATGAAACAAGAGTAACAATGGAACCTTTTATCGAATATGCAAAGCTGGCGCTTAAGCTTCAGGGATATAGACCTTTTGAAAAGAGGGAAATAGCTGAGGGTGACAGTCAAAGTTCTGAAAGCGAGGCAGGAGGAATTATGTTATCGCTGTCACTTGATGGGGATGATGGAAGAAAGGCAAATGCTAGGTGCTTGTACAGAGATGAAAAATTTATTGTTCTTAAGGGTAGTTTAGTTGCTACAGTACCTTCGGGTAGTTGCTCTAATGCTATAAAAAATAAAAGAGTTAAGAATGCCGGATTGGTTGATAAAAAAGGAATACTTAAGCAGGATATAATATTTAATAGTCCATCCGGGGCGGCAGCTTTTGTTTCCTATGCAAATTGTAATGGCAAGATATTGTGGAAATTAGAAGATGGTAGATTGTTGAAAGAAATATTGTAGGAACCAATGATAGGCTTGAAATAAGGATAAGAAAACCATAATTGCCAAAAAGGTTGTGGGAGTTGGTGTTGGTGTTGGAGATTATACCAATGTAGAGACAATAATGACTAATATCGAACAATACTCTAAGTTTACTGGAATAAAAATCCAAGAGGCAATAAGATTGATGGAGCAAAGAAATGGAATTTGAGTATATACCCAAAACACATGCAGATCAGAGATTTGTATACATCAAAGAAGTAGATAAATTTTACAGTTTTGTTGAAGAATTTAATATTGTAGGTGTCCGTTGGTCTGAACCACGAATGATAAGTTCTTCTTATCTATTACGACTCCTGGAAGAAGGCTCTTCATCAAAGGCTCGTGGTTATGGAATGAATGTATATGGAGATGATGAACATTCTAATGACATGGCTGAGTTTTATTCACATCTTTTGGATCATGGCGCTATGTGGAAGCTGAAAAATGGAAATGTTATCTGTACTGCAATGCCTTATGGAAGGCCTGACGGAATAAGAGAGAATTTCTATAGAATGATCAATAAATTTAACTATCCAGAAACGATCAAGTTACAATTTTTAGATGATCGATATCGTTATCGTCCTAATGGAGATTGCATGATTATGATTTATTCAGATGTATCTCAGGAAGATTTTGATCCCAGTATTTCGGACGCTGAGATTTATAAAAAGGCAATGCAGCATTCTGCTTCAGCTTTAAGGCATACGCAGACGACGAAAAATACATTTATTAGAGACAGATATGTTAGTGAATATGCAAAGCGTAGAGCAAAGGGATACTGTCAGCTGTGTGGAGAGCCAGCTCCGTTTTTTGATTATAATGGAAGACCATTTCTTGAAACACATCATGTTATTTGGCTTGCTGATGGAGGAGAAGACTCTATAAATAATACCGTTGCTTTATGCCCTAATTGTCATAGAAAAATGCATATACTAAATTTGGATGAGGATGTCCAGACCTTGCTACAAGTTATAGATTCTATGAGATAAAAAGAAAACAATTATGTGATCTTTGTTTAACGCTTGATAGATATTATGGATCATTACTAGAAAACAGAGCTTTGACTAGGGATGATCCAAAGAGAATTCAAATTAGGGTTCTATAGGGCTGCAAGAATAATGGATCAACTGTGTGAGTTAGGGGTGGTTGGTGATGAAGAAGGAACAAAACCAAGAAAAGTATTGATGACAACAAATCAGTTTTGCAATGCTATTGAAGAAATAATATAAGAGGATTCCGTTGACTAATACCTCCTTAAGAGTGACGTATAGTATGCCCGCTACGTGGGACAAAAACTATATGTTCAGATAAGGAGGGATCACAATGACAGAAGCAATGGCGCGCCAGATAACGCAGCTAAGAATGAAAGGTCTTGGCTACAAATCAATAGGTATTGTAGTATGAACTTCTCGTGAGAATGTCAGGTACTATTGTAAGACACATGGCCTTGCAGGAGATGTTGAGCAAGTAAAGGCAACCTTCAAAGATGAGAACGTCCCTAGCAGATGCAAATTCTGTAGTAAAAGGATCGAGAGAAATCCTAAATCCGGGAAGAAGCTCTTTTGCTCGGATGAGTGCAGAAGAGCATGGTGGAAGCAACACCCGGAGAAAAGTAAGCATTCCCAAGAGGCAACGTACACTTTTGAGTGCGCCTACTGCAAGAGATATTTTTCAGCGTATGGGAATAAGTTCAGGAAATACTGCAGTCATGATTGCTATGTCATGGACCGTTTTTGGAAGAATGGCAATTTGAATCATGTGGTGCCCAAGTCGAAGATCAGGGCAGGAATTAAGGATATTGTTTTGGAATCGTAAACTAAAATGGTTTACAAATTAAATATGCATGCTGAGATTAGTGGTTGTTGCATTTTTTGCAACAACCATTTTGTACATTTGTAAAAATGATATAGTTCCGATGATAGGCGAAATGATGCTATAATATCATAAGATATACGGAAATAATGAGACTTCATTTATTAGGTGAACAAAAATGCTAAGAATATTTTTTGGTGAAAAAGAAGATGTAATGCATGGACCATCATGGTTCAGATTCAATTATGATGAAGAATGGCTGGCAGATCCTTTTGTGGAAGAGATGATGACTGATATAGATAAGTCACATTATAAGGGAGGACAGCTGATAGAAAGTGATGTTTTAGGACCAATTCCACCAGAGAAACTATCCGGTGGATTGCAAACTCTGATTTGCATTTATAAAAGACCTGATCTTGTTTTTAATGCCACAAGCTGTGGCGAAAACTGTGCAAAATGGCTTGCAGAGATTGGCAGAAGAGAGGATATCACCATTAATCTTAGGTATTATATGCCCTTTGATGATTGCAACGATATAGAGATTGAAATTATTAATGATAATATCAAAGTAACAAATGCCAAGGATTATATGCATGAAGCATTAAAATATGTTTGATGACTAGGAAGTATTTTATATATGAAGAATAAACATCATGTAGTTGTTGAATCAAAA
>NZ_CAMVPU010000092.1 GCF_947169445.1 uncultured Butyrivibrio sp.
AATCCCTGATACTGATATTGTTAATGTACCTGAAAAGCTTTTCAATAGTGGATTTAGAGCAATGCAACTGATCTGCAATATTCTCTGTTTTTATAGGTTCAGTGAGATTGTCTTCGATATATTCCAATGCTTCTATAAGCAGCTGAATATTTTCCATGCTCTGGATCCTTTCTAATACGATATCGTAATTCTATTATACAAACGCATAGAAAACAGTTCTTGATAAAATGAGTAAAAACACTTTTGATGCTCTTTGAAAAGTTCACCTGCTCTTAATTATTCCTCTATCATTCCAAACATGAGCCTCAACATATCGTTGAGGGCCGTATTCACCATTATCTTAATCTGATATCGTTCAGAGCCATATTCACCATTATCTTAATCTGATATCTATCATAGGATGAATTCCCGGTTCTTTCTCTAAGATTCATGTCATTCAAGATCCAGTTCTTCACCAAGTCGGACAATCAACCTTCCGGGGACATCAAAACTTTCTGCAACCTTTTGGTCAAAACTCTGTAATTGTCCATCTTTTAATGCTTCTGTCCACGTGATGGTCCTACAATCCGGATTCTTTGTAGTTATCATATCTTTCTGAGTATGATCATAGTGTCCATGTGTCATGAGTATCAGGTCCGCAGGCTTATCATAACCTTCTCCCGCAAACGGGTCCACATAGATTACCTTTCCCTCAGATGTTGTAATTCTCATGCTCGCATGTCCCTGATACAAAAGTTTTGCTGCTTCTTTCATGTCATCTTCTCCGTTTTCTTGTCTGAAACATCAGTTATTCATAATCCAGCCTCAAATGGCTGAATATTTTCTCCTGAGCATACATCTATTGCTTAAAATATCCTAAATCAACATATTTATCAAGTTCATCTAAGATATCTATTTATCTGAGATACTTATCCACCAATTCATTAACAATCTTCATATTCAAAACATCCAGTTCCGTCTCAAAAGTTAGTATCAAACGATCACCCGGATATATCTTATTCATCTGATAAGTGTTAATCTTTTTTACGGCTTTTTGAGCATATTCAGGCTTATCCATCCTTCCTTCATGTTCCCAATAGATTTCTCTTCGCAGTTTCCTTGATAGGAAAGTGAAATCCGGATAGACTATCCCATAGCCTGAAAGCTTCAGAGGCTTTTCATACTTGTAAAGTATATTATTCCTGTAAAAGAAATCTGCAAGTATTTTCTCCGATTTAGATCGCACGCGCTCTCCTTTTTCCGAATAGATTACAGGTAATCCTTCTTTGAAAGCTTTCCCGACATAAGGTTCTGAATACCATTGTTCTTGTAATTGTCTGAATGTTGGTTCAACAGGAGTAATCAACTTCTGTCTCTCAGGATGAAGCGACGTAAATAGTTGTTCAATCTCGTCATCGCTGTAGTCCTTTAGGCACCTGGTAATACGCTTGGCCCTTGTCTCAGCAGTCATGAGCACAGTCTCGTTATATGCTTTCTGCGCCAGTTGACGAGGAAGCTGTACATTATATCTTGGGATATACTCTCCATATCTGTCATCTATGCACTGATAATATCTGGTAACTCCATGATCTACAGATATGCGAAGTCGTCCTTCGGGTGTAATAATTTTGCTTTCGCTTACATTAGCTATTATGCTCTGCAGGCGCTTTTGCTCCTGCAATAGCAGTTCTCTTAATCCATACAATTATTTGTCCTCTTTTCTTTATTATTTTCTTTTGACTGGCAATAAATCATGCCTTTTTATTACTAGCTAGCTCCATAGACTGGCAGTAAGTAATGGTTTTAATTGTTGTTTTGTCTCTTTTTATTAAAATTATTTCATCTAGGAAACCTTGAATTGATTCAAATTAGACTTTAGCAAGAATAGGTCATCTCTTTTTTCTGCTGTGTATGACTCAATTAGAACTTAATAGAATTGAAGTCATCCAGATTCAAGTCTGGAATTGACTCATTATGTATAATATTGGATTTGAAGTCAACAGATACCAACAAGGCAGTTGACTCTATTAAATGATTATGGAATTGCGGTCATGGATATCTTCTTGGGTTATTGACTTAAATACATGATTATGGATTTTGCAGTCATGGAAATCTCCCACGCCCATTGACTCACTTTGAAAAATACATGATTTGAAGTCAATGCAACCCTTTTCGATAGTTGACTCATATTGGAAACTATCAGATTTGCAGTCAACAGATTTT
Organism: uncultured Butyrivibrio sp.; assembly: GCF_947169445.1. Taxonomy (GTDB): domain Bacteria; phylum Bacillota; class Clostridia; order Lachnospirales; family Lachnospiraceae; genus Butyrivibrio. The sequence continues at coordinate 2,203 of NZ_CAMVPU010000092.1, forward strand.
ATCTAGACGAACCGTCACAGGTTGACTCATATAGAATAATCTTGGAATTGCAGTCAATCAGACACACTGCGATCATTGACTCAAACAGAATAAAACAAGATTTGTAGTCAAGAATACTCAGAAACACAAACCAATAGACGTGCCTGGCGAATAAGCCTGAATAAAAAAATGAAATTACTAATTTCTGAATAAGATTGACTTAAATAGAAAACCGGAAGCCCCCCTGGGCTTCCGGTAACAGATCTTTGAATATTTCCAAAGAAACAACATTCTGCAATAGCAGACTGATCATCTCTTTGAGAACTGTGGAGCACGACGAGCTTTCTTTAAGCCGTACTTCTTTCTTTCCTTCATACGAGGGTCTCTTGTAAGGTATCCAGCCTTCTTAAGTGTAGGTCTGTACTCATCTGAATCAGCCTGAAGAAGAGCTCTTGAAATACCATGTCTGATAGCACCAGCCTGACCTGTTGTGCCGCCGCCTCTTACTGTAACTACAACATCAAACTTATCTGATGTCTCTGTAGCAACGAGTGGCTGTCTAACGATAACCTTGAGTGTCTCAAGTCCGAAATACTCATCGATAGGTCTCTTGTTGATTGTTATATTTCCATTTCCGGATACAAGGTATACTCTGGCGATTGACTTCTTTCTTCTACCTGTTCCATAGTAATTAGCTGACTTTGCCATTTTATGATCTCCTTTCAACTACCCGATTAAAATGTTAATACTTCAGGCTTCTGAGCTGCATGTGGGTGCTCAGCTCCTGCGTATACATGGAGTTTTGTGTACATCTCTCTTCCAAGAGATCCCTTAGGAAGCATTCCCTTAACGGCGTGCTCGATAACTCTCTCAGGCTTGTCCTGGAGCATCTGACGAAGTGAGAACTCCTTGTGATGTCCAACATAATCTGTGTGGTGCCAATACATCTTCTGATCAAGCTTCTTACCAGAAACCTTAATCTTCTCTGCATTGATAACGATTACATAATCTCCTGTATCGATGTTAGGTGTGTAGATTGGCTTGTTCTTTCCTCTAAGTACGTTTGCAACGTTAGAAGCAAGACGTCCAAGTGTCATATCTGTAGCATCAACTACATACCACTTCTTCTCAACTGTAGTTGCACTAGGCATATAAGTTTTCATTGTGTTTCCTCCAGTAAATAATTGCTTAATTGTTACTCTGCAAAGACCCTTCACCTGATCTTTACATATATACGATGTACATATTGCGGCTTACCGGGACAACAATATGACATTAACGTGAATCATCGATCACCAGATCGACAAATGTGCATACGGACATACCGTCACACAGTAAGATATTATATGACTCCAAACTCTAAATTGTCAAGATTAAAACACATTATTATCATAAAATTTTAGATTTTTTTAATTGATTCCGTCAAGGAATCTATATTCCATAAGAAAGAGCCCATTTGCAGGAGCTGTAGGACCTGCTGCCTGTCTGTCTCTTTTAGCTAACATGTCAGCTACATCAGAAGGCTTCCCTTTTCCTCTTCCAATCTGCATTAGAGTTCCGGCAATTATACGAACCATATTATATAAGAAGCCATTGCCAGTTACCGAAATAATAACTTCATCGCCCTGTCTTGTAACATGTACATCCTTAATAGTACGAATGTGGCTGATAGCCTGAGATTCAACATTACAAAAGCTTGTAAAATCATGCTCTCCAACAAGATATTTGCCGGCTTCATTCATTACTTTCTCATCCAATGGCATTCCAAAATGGCAGGCATACAATCTTTTGGTAGGATGTATTATATTAGTATTCACAATTCTATATTCGTATGTTTTTTCCGTATTACAGTGCCTTGGATGAAAATCCAGTGATACCTCTCTGGAATCCACAATCCGAATATCTTCCGGAAGTTCATGATTTAAGGCAAACACAAACCTGTCTCCAGGAATAGTTGAAGCAGTATCGAACACAGCTACATTGCCATATGCATGTACGCCTGCATCGGTTCTGCTGGCCCCTATAACCTGTACAGTTTCTTTGGTAAGTCTTTCAATAGCACGATTAAGCTCACCTTCAATTGTATTTGGCGTACTTGCCTGAAGCGCCCATCCCTTGTAAGCTGTTCCGTCATATGAAACTGTAAGCATTATTCTGCGAAGATTGCCCATATTTTTCCTGCATTTTTTCTCTAAAAATCAGTACAAATCCATAACACTATCAGCATCATGGATTTGCAATACTACTTAGTCATATTATCTTAAAACAATTATCATCGTCCAATTTTCTCAAAAAAGAATTCGACCAAAGACAATAACAAGCGCAAGATAAGCAAAGATAATCAGATAAGCAAGCCTGTCTCTATTCTGATAAATAAGCGGCTTCATTTTAGTCCTGCCATCACCACCCTTATAGCATCTTGCTTCCATAGCCATAGCAAGGTCATTTGCACGTCTGAAAGCTGATATAAAAAGAGGAACCAAAAGAGGAACAAGGCTCTTTGCCCTATTTATAAGGGATCCGCTTTCAAAATCAGCGCCTCTTGCCATCTGTGCCTTCATTATCTTATCTGTTTCTTCCATCAGTATCGGAATAAACCTGAGTGCAATCGACATCATCATTGATATCTCATGAACCGGCACTCTGAATACTTTAAGAGGTCTAAGCAGTCTCTCGAGACCGTCGGTAAGATTGTTAGGTGTTGTGGTAAGCGTCATAAGAGAAGAACCTGTAATAAGAAAAATCAGTCTTACCGCCATCATGGCAGCCATCTTCAGACCTTCAACCGTAATATTAAACTTCCAAAAGCTTACTAACGCAGTACCCGGAGTAAGAAACAAATTAAATACCATAGTGAGCATCAAAAGGAAAAAGATAGTCTTCATTCCTCTGAATATAAATTTGGGAGGCACCTTTGAAAGATATATAGAAAGTGCCAAAAAAAGTCCGGCTATCACGTATCCTATAAAATTATTTGAAACAAAGAGTGATATTATGAACATCAGCGTAGCAACGAGCTTAACCCTTGGATCAAGTTCATGAATAACTGATTCCGTCCTATAATATTGCCCTAATGTAATATCTCTTAGCATTTTCCAAGCGCCTTTAATATCTCATTTTTTGCTTTATCAAGTGTGGTAACATCTGTATCCACATTAAAGCCTTCCATTTTTAGCTCCTGCATGATATATGTCACTTCCGGAGCTGCAAGACCAATCTCTTCAAGTTCTTTGTAGTGCTTAAACACTTCTACCGGTTCATCGTCAAAAGCAACTCTTCCCTTGTTCATAACGATAATACGCTGAACATAATTAGCCACATCGTCCATACTATGGCTTACAAGAATTATAGTAATTCCCATTTCATCATGAAGAGACGCTATCAGATTAAGAATGTCCTCTCGTCCCTTCGGATCAAGTCCTGCTGTAGGCTCATCCAAAATAAGCACTTCCGGCTTCATGGCAAGAACGCCTGCTATTGCCACTCTTCTTTTCTGACCACCTGAAAGATCAAACGGTGACTGATAAAAATATTCATCATCAAACCCAACCTGCTTAAGAGCCTCATACGCTCTAAGCTCAACTTCTTTCTGCGGAAGCCCTAGATTCTTGGGGCCGAAACATACATCCTTGAAACAATCAGTCTCAAATAGCTGATGTTCCGGGTATTGGAATACTAATCCCACCTTGGCTCTAAGACTTTTTTTATCATAATCGGGATCATTGATATCTTTCCCATCATAAAAGACGCAACCACTGGTTGGCTTCTCAAGTCCATTCATATGCTGAATAAGCGTCGACTTTCCTGAACCGGTATGCCCGATAAGGCCAACAAACTGCCCATCAGGAATATTCAGATTAACGTCGATCAGCGCAGGATGCGCCATTGCCGTATCTTCATCATATATGTAATTAACATGATCAAGTATTATGGACATTTATAGATCATTCTCCATTTCAATTCTATACTAATCTGTCAAAAGAGCTTACGACAAACGATTATTCTTTATCTCTTTAAGAGCTTTAACCAGCTCTTCTCTGGTCAGGACGCCATCAGGAAGTGGCAATCCGGATTTTTTCAGCTCATGTGCAAGTAAAGTAACCTGTGGAACACCGAGTCTTAGCTCCTTGAGCTTATCAACCTGGGAAAAGATCTCTCTCGGAGTTCCGGACATTTCCACATGCCCCTTATCCATAACAAAAACCTTATCCGCATAAATAACTTCTTCCATATAATGAGTGATAAGAATTATCGTAATATTTTCAACCTGATTAAGTGCTCTGGCCGCCCTTATTACGTCCTTTCTGCCATTGGGATCCAACATAGCAGTAGGTTCATCAAAAATTATGCATTTAGGATGCATAGCAATAACACCAGCTATGGAAACACGCTGTTTCTGACCTCCGGACAAATGATTAGGTGATGATTTTCTAAATTGCAGCATCCCCACTGCTTTCAGGCTCTCATCTACTCTTTCCCAGATTTCATTAGTTGGGACCCCCATATTCTCAGGTCCAAATCCTACATCTTCTTCTACAACCTGCCCAATGATCTGATTATCGGGATTCTGAAAAACCATTCCAGCCTTCTGTCTGATATCCCAAAGATGCTGCTCATCCTCGGTATTTATCCCATCAACAAAAACCTCGCCTTCAGTCGGATACAAAAGAGCATTAAAATGTTTAGCCAGTGTCGATTTTCCCGAACCATTATGTCCCAATATAGCTATGAACTGGCCGGCCTTTATGTCCATATCGACATTATCAACGGCCCTGGTTATTCCCTCGACATTGCCTTCTTCATCGCGTCGTATATATTCAAATACCAACTTATCTGTACGAATCATATCTTTATGACCTTTTATGGTTTGATATATCTTCACATCACCTTTTGGCGATGCAATCTAAATCTATCATCAAGCATAATATCAATTAACTTCTACTTACGATACTGCATAATTTTACTAGAGTTTACAGGCAAATACAAGTTATTCGTGCTAATATAGATATATTGCAAAATGTTACTGTTTAGTTTCTTAAATAGTAAAGGCAAAATTCAAGTTACATATGAAAGATTATTCGAGGCTATCATTGTGAAGAACAAGTACACAAAAGATATCATTTTACTTTTCGGCATCATTGTTGTAAGTGCCTTCCTTGCAAGATACTTTGCGAAGGGTGAAACCTTAGCCGAATACGAGCAGAAAAAAGAAAAAGAGGAATCCACATTCATGAATACAACTATAAACAATATAGCTAACGATGCACTTGAAGATTCTGTCAGCATTTCTTTTTCATCCTCAGATTCAATCTCAGACTCCCCAACAGGCGGTGTTGCTGTAACTTCATCTGCAGAATCAGATAGATCTGCAAAAGACATAGCTGATTATGACAATTCTTCTTCCAGTCAAAATGAAGGAAATCCTGTTGAATCAGAAAAAGAGAGTTCTTTACGCGTAAAATATGCAGATGATTTTTATTTCGAACCATTACCGGTTCATATCATTTCCAGAATAACAAATGTTTCATATACTCCTAATGAGAATATTGGATTAGAAGATCTGAGCTATTGCAGCCTTCTATATAATGATTTTAACGGAGAAACTCAAAGTGGAGAAATGATATGCAACACATCCATTGCAATGGATGTAATGGAAATATTCTATGAATTATATACAAGCGGATATCAGATAGAAAGCATACGGCTTGTAGATGACTTCAATGGAGATGATACAGCTTCAATGCTGGCAAACAACACTTCCTGTTTCAACTATCGAGTTGTAGAGGGATCTAAGCGACTATCAAATCACGCCTACGGCCTGGCCATAGATTTAAACCCTCTTTACAATCCTTACATCACTTATAACAAAGACGGTTCAACAAATATTTCTCCCGAAGGAAGCGAAGTTTACGCTGACAGAACAATTTCATTCCCTTATAAGATTGATGAAAATGACCTCGCCTATAAACTATTCAAAGAGCATGGTTTTAAATGGGGTGGCGACTGGAATTCCGTTAAAGACTATCAGCACTTTGAAAAGCCAAACTAACCGGAACATATCACTTATTTGTTCTTGTTCCTGATTTCATACAATAGCGACAAAAAAAGACAGCATCCAGGATTAAACATCCCAAATGCTGTCTTCATTATTATACAAGCTTAACTCGATAATTAAACGAGCTCAAGTACAACCATCATAGCTGCATCGCCTTTTCTCTGGCCGATCTTGATCATACGAGTGTAACCACCCTTACGATCTGCATACTTAGGACCATACTCATCGAAAAGCTTTGCTACAAGGTCAACTTCCTTTGTATTCTTCTTTCTTCCAGCCTTCTCAGTAGGAACTTCAACTACTGGATAAAGAGTCTTAAGAAGCTGACGTCTAGCGTGCATTCTTGAAGGCATATCTTTCTTGATTTCCTTCTTAACAGTTGTGAACTTTGTAACCTTCTTGCCGTCAACAACTTCCTTTACTCTCTTGCCGTCTTTGTCCTTCTCAGGAACCTTGCAATCAACTGTAAGTGTCTCGAAGTTGTCCTTCTCCTTAGCTGCAAGAGTGATCATAGGCTCTACGATCTTCTTGATTTCCTTTGCTCTTGCCTCTGTAGTAACGATCTTTCCATTGTAAAGAAGTGCTGTTACCTGGTTACGAAGAAGTGCTCTTCTAGGTTTTGTTGCTTTTCCAAGCTTTCTGTACATTGCCATTTTAATTCATTTCCTTTCTCATCTGCAGGATTCCTCCTGCCTTGGTGCATCACGAAATGCGCTTTGGACTTACTTCCATGATACTTGTTAATATCTACCATGAGAATCCACATCGGTACACATCGGTTTTACCCTCCGCGGATCATTTCATTGTATGTCTTACTGCTCGCCGTCCTGTCTAAGTGAGAGTCCGAGCTCATCAAGCTTAGCAAGAACCTCCTCAAGTGACTTACGTCCAAGATTACGAACCTTCATCATATCGTCAGAAGTCTTATTTGCAAGCTCCTGAACGGTATTGATACCAGCTCTCTTAAGGCAGTTGAATGAACGAACTGAAAGCTCAAGTTCATCAATTGACATCTCGAGAACCTTGCCCTTCTCGTCATCTTCCTTCTCAACCATAACTTCTGCAGTCTTGGCATTTTCTGAAAGATCGATAAAGAGGCTCAAATGCTCACTAAGAACCTTTGCTGCAAGGCTTACAGCCTCATCAGGAGCAAGTGTTCCATCTGTGTGAACATCAAGTGTTAATTTATCAAAGTCAGTAACCTGACCTACACGAGTATTCTCTACAGTTACATTTACTCTCTCTACAGGAGTGTAGATAGAATCGATTGCGATAACTCCAATTGGAAGATCACCGCCCTTATTCTTATCAGAGCTTACATAACCTCTTCCCTTTGTGATAGTAAGCTCCATATAAAGCTTAGCATCCTTACCGGAAAGTGTAGCGATAACCTGATCTGGATTCATGATCTCAATATCCTGGTCAACCTGAATATCAGATGCTCTTACAACACCTTCACCGTTGAACTCAATGTATGCAGTCTTTGGCTCATTTGTGTCAGAAGAATTCTTAATTGAAAGATTCTTGATATTCATGATGATCT
>NZ_CAMVPU010000093.1 GCF_947169445.1 uncultured Butyrivibrio sp.
GATCTTGGAACAAGATGTACAGTATTTATGAATTCAAGAGTTAAGCAGGCACAAAAAGAAGGTGCGGATGTAGCTGATATTTCATCCGGACTTGCTTATTCTGTTATCAAAAATGCTCTGTTTAAGGTTATTAAGGTTTCAGATGCCAAGGATCTCGGAAACCATATAGTTGTTCAGGGGGGTACTTTCTACAACGACGCTGTACTTCGTGCATTTGAGATTATTTCAGGTGCTGAAGCTATTAGGCCTGACATTGCCGGAATCATGGGCGCTTTCGGAGCCGCTCTCATAGCAAGAGACCGCTTTGCTGAAACAGATGATTATAAGACAACAATGCTTTCAATCGAGCAGATAAATAACCTTGAATATACCACAAGTATGACAATCTGTCAGGGATGTACCAACCACTGCCGCCTCACAGTTAATAAATTCACCGGCGGTCGTCAGCATATCTCCGGAAACAGATGCGAAAGAGGTATTGGTAAGGTTAAAAATTCAGCCGGTGTTCCTAATCTTTTCGATTATAAATACAAGAGATTATTTGGCTACGAGCCACTTGCTGCTGACAAGGCAAAACGCGGAACAGTTGGAATTCCTCGTGTTCTTAATTTTTATGAGAATTATCCATTCTGGTTTACATTCTTTACAGAACTGGGTTACAGAGTAATACTCTCTCCCCGTTCAACACATCAGATTTACGAACTGGGAATAGAATCAATTCCAAGTGAATCTGAGTGTTACCCGGCCAAGATCAGCCACGGTCATATTGAATGGCTGATCAAGCAGAACGTAGACTTCATCTTCTATCCGGGTCTTTTCTACGAGCGAGAAGAGGTTGAAGGTGCAACAAACCATTATAATTGCCCTATTGTTACATCATATTCAGAGAACATCAAGAATAATGTTGAAGCAATTACTAATGGAAGTGTTAAGCTTCGTAACCCATTCATGGCTTTCACTTCATTAGAGACTGCTACAACTGCTCTTGTTAAAGAGTTTAAAGAAATCCCTGCTGATGAAATTATTTCTGCAGCTAAAAAAGGCTGGGATGAAATGGCAAATGCCAGAAAAGATGTCCAGGTTAAGGGTGAAGAGACTCTTAAGTGGATTGAAGAAAATGGCAAGCACGGTATTGTCCTTGCAGGAAGACCTTACCATATCGATCCTGAGATCAATCACGGTATTCCTGATATGATCTGTTCTTATGGTGTTGCAGTTCTTACCGAAGACAGCGTTTCTCATTTAGGACATCCTGAGAGACCACTTATCGTATCCGATCAGTGGATGTATCATTCAAGACTCTATGCTGCTGCTAGCTTTGTTAGAACAAGAGAAGATTTAGATCTCATCCAGCTTAACTCCTTTGGTTGTGGTCTTGATGCCGTAACAACTGATCAGGTTAATGATATTCTTTCCGGATCAGATAAGATTTATACCTGTCTTAAGATTGACGAGGTAAATAACCTTGGAAGTGCAAGAATCCGTGTACGTTCACTTCTTGCAGCTATCAGAGTTCGTAAGCAAAAGAATAAGCAGCGTACCATCAGAGAATGTGCTAACCACAGAGTTCTTTTCACAGAAGACATGAGAAAGAATTACACTCTTCTCTGTCCTCAGATGTCTCCGATACACTTTGACATCTTAGAGCCTGCTTTTGCAGCCTGTGGCTATAATTTTGTAGTAATGCAGAATGATAACAGACATGCCATTGATATGGGTCTAAAATACGTTAATAATGATGCCTGTTATCCTTCTTTATGGGTTGTTGGTCAGATTATGGACGAACTTCACTCCGGCAAATATGACCTCAACAAAACCGCTGTCATAATGTCTCAGACAGGCGGTGGTTGCAGAGCTACTAACTATGTAGGATTTATCAGAAGAGCACTTAAGAAAGCCGGAATGGAACAGATTCCTGTAGTTTCACTTAATCTATCCAAGTTAGAGGCTAACCCGGGCTTCCATATCAATTTTGAAATGCTTGAAAGAGCTGCTTACGGAACAGTATTTGGTGATATTTTCATGAGATGCGTATACAGAATGCGTCCATACGAAAAGGTTAAAGGCTCCGTAGAAGCCTGCCACCGGAAATGGCTTCCTGTTGTAAAAGAATTTGTAACTGCTAAGCATATGAGCTTTATCAAGTTCCAGAAGCTCTGCAGACAGATCATAGAAGATTTTGACAGAATTGAAATAACCGATGAAGTTAAGCCTCGCGTCGGAGTGGTAGGTGAAATCCTTGTAAAATTTGCTCCGGCTGCCAATAATCACTTGGTAGACCTTTTGGAAGCTGAAGGTGCTGAAGCTGTAGTTCCTGATCTTATAGACTTTATGCTCTACTGCTTCTACAACCAGATTTACAAGGCCGAAGAACTTGGTACCTCCAAGAAGACTGCTGCTCTTATGAGAGCTTCAATCTGGGCTATAGAAAGACTCCGTGGTGGTGCTACAAGAGCCTTTGAAAAGAGTGTTCACTTCGAGCCACCAACAAGTATTTATAAACTTGTAGAATATGCTAAACCTATCGTTTCAATCGGAAATCAGACAGGTGAAGGCTGGTTCTTAACAGGAGAAATGGTTGAGCTTATAAAGGACGGTGCTACAAACATTGTTTGCACACAGCCATTTGGATGTCTTCCAAACCATGTAGTAGGAAAAGGCGTTATCAAGCAGATGCGTCACTTATATCCGGGCTGTAACATTGTTGCTATTGACTATGATCCGGGTGCATCAGAAGTTAACCAGTTGAACCGTATCAAGCTTATGCTTTCTACCGCACAACGCAAAGTAGATGAACAAAAAGGTGAACAGGTAAGCTGATTTAAGATATTTAAAGCATAAATATAAGGCTGAAACAGTTAAGCGTAAAAGCTATCTGTTTCAGCCTTTTTATTTTATAAATCAATAAATTTATCTATTCTTTATCCGATGCCAGAGTCTTTATAAGTGAATCAACACTTGGCCCCTCAAAGGATTTACCATTTATATCGGCAAAGAAATTGAATTTACCATCGCTTCCAATTCGGATTCCAAAGTTCTCAATCTCATCTTCCTCACTGGTATTCTCGGATATTTTATCGCTCATATCAGATATCTGTTTCATAGCATCATCAATCTGACCAAGAAGTTTATCTTTGGCTTCTTTATCCTTGGGATCATCGGATGCAAGCAGTTTCATTTCATCTTCCGACAAAATAATGCTGTATTCCAAATCTCCTCCGATTTGAGAAAAATCATCATCAGGACCTGCTACAAAAACATCAGCATTATCATACTTCTTTTGCAGAAGATCAACGGCCTTTCCATACATTTCAACTTCTGGAGAAAATTCAACTTTTGCACTTTCTCCGAATTTGTCCAGAATTGAAGATGTCTTTTTCACAGCAGCTTCTTTATTTGTAGCACCTTTTGTCTTATTTGACGAAGTAACATTTCTGGAATTATCGACACTACGATAAAGCTGACTAACATTTCCACTAATATTATTAGCCATATTGTTCCTCCTTGAAATATAAACAGAAATCCATTCCTGCAAATATCATTTAGGCATAAACTGCCAATTTCTCTATCTTCTAGCTAAAGCGTAGCATTACAGTATTCCAATAACAATTAAAGAATTATTAAATATGCCCCAAAATGAAAAAAAATTCCGGAAGATTTCACTCTTCCGGAAATAAAAATACAATAGTTTTATTTTTTCTGATTTTCAAAATCCTCAATATATTGAGTAATAAATTTAACTGTACCGTCTATACCCAATATGCTGGAATTTATGGTCAGATCATAACTGTCTGCTCTTCCCCACTTCTTAGATGAATAATAATTATAATAGCTCTGACGCTGTTTGTCCTTTTTATTCATCATGTCACGCGCCTGATCATCAGTCTTAACATCTTCAAAACGCTCTTTAATTCTCTTGATCTTGGTATCCTCATCAGCATGAATAAAGATATTAAGAACATTATCATATTCGCTAAGTGCATAATCAGCGCATCTTCCTACGATAACGCAAGGTCCATCCTCAGCAATCTTTTTGATAGTATCGAACTGTGCAAGGAAAACCTTGTGACTGATAGGCATATCTACAAAGCTTGATGCATTGTAGCCAAATGAATAGGTATCCATAACCAGATTATACAAGAAAGAATTTGTAGGTCTCTCATCATGATTCTGGATCATTTCTTCGCAGAATCCACTCTCTTTGGCAGCTCTGCTAAGAAGCTCTTTGTCATAGCATTTAATTCCATACTTAGCTGCTACCTTCTCCCCAATTTCTCTTCCGCCTGAACCAAATTGACGTCCAATAGTTATAATAGTATTCATAAAGCCTCACCCCTTTTAGCAATATTATTCATAGCCATAAATAGTACAGATAATTATTGGATTTATTAGTAAATGTCTATACACTATTATTTTACATTATTTCAAAACATTGAGCAAACGTAAAAAGTAATCCGGTAGCGGTGCATCAGTTTCTATATATTCCTTTGTAACAGGATGAATAAAGCCTAAGGTCTTAGCGTGAAGACATTGGCCATTTGTCTTGAACTTGGACTTTCTGCCATTTGCATATACCTCATCTCCCAAAAGAGGATGTCCGATATGAGACATATGAACGCGGATCTGGTGAGTTCTTCCGGTCTGTAGCTTGCACTCAATATAAGTAAAACCATCTTCAGGAAATCTTTTTAAGATCTTATAATGAGTTGCAGCATATTTGCCACCCGGAACAACTGCCATCTTTTTTCTATCCTGAGGGCTTCTTCCAATATTAGCTACAACATCCCCCTCATCTTCTTTAATAATTCCGTAGCATATTGCGTGATATACACGATTTATGGAATGATCTTTTAGCTGCTGTGCAATCTCCCTATGGGAATTATCATTTTTGCAAATGATAACAGACCCTGTGGTGTCCTTATCAATTCTATGAACAATTCCGGGACGCATTATTCCATTTATGCCGGAAAGATTATCCTTACAGTGATACATTATGGCATTGACCAAAGTATCCTTATAATGACCTGCAGCAGGATGAACAACCATGTCTTTAGGCTTGTTAACTACAACTACGTCATTGTCTTCATAAATAATATCCAGCGGGATATCCTGAGGCAGAATTTCAGGCACCTCAAGAGGAGGAATTTCCATGATAATATGGTCATTTTCCGAAACTGTAAAGCTTGCTTTTACATTCTTATCGTTGCAGAAAACCTTCTTGTCATCTATAAGTTTCTTAATATAGGTACGCGAAAAAGAATCGATAAGCTCACTTATAAGCTTATCAATTCTTATTCCCTCATATTCGTCTGTTACAATATATTCGAACTTATCTACGGAAGATTCCATTATTTAAATTCCCTATATTTCTTCTGTTGTCTGAAGCTCAAGAAATCAAAATCATTTTCTTTGTAATAGAACAAAAACAGTATAACAAAAACAATGGTAGCTACAGTGACATAAATATCTGCTACATTAAAAATTGGGAAATTGATCAAAACAAAATATATGAAATCAACTACATAATCATTTTTTATTCTATCAATCATATTTCCTGCTGCTCCACTGGCGATAAAAACAAGAAGAATATGCATTACGTTATACTTCTTATCATCAGGAAGTCTGAACAAAACATAAGCAATGATGATCAGAATAAGAGAAGCTACAAGAACAAAAAATACCTTCTGATTCTGCAAAAGTCCAAAAGCTGCACCGGAATTTTTAAGGAAATTAAGCTCTAAAACTCCATTTATTATATTGAATGCCGGTTTATCCTGTAAATAATCAACTGCAAGCTTTTTGGTAAACTGGTCTAAAAATATAAGTAAAGCAATCAAAACAAAGTCTACAATAAGAAAAATCTTCTTTTTCTTTGACATTTTTTCCATTAGTACAACACCTCAAAAATCATTCATTATCTTCGATATATATTATCTCATTCAAAGCATTCTTCATATCATCATCGGTAACGTCATAAGTAACAAAAGCTTTTCCGATACCTTTTAAAAGAATGAATTTAACCTTGTTTAAATCTGATTTCTTATCAGATTTAGCGAGCTTTATAACCTCATCAGCATCTAAATCTTCAATGGAAATAGGGAGATTAAAAGGTACAAACATATCTCTTATCTCATAATATTCCTCCATGGAGATAAATTCCTTCTTCCATGAAATGAAAGCAGCTGCAACAGCACCAAGAGCAACGCACTCGCCATGGAATAATTCGAAATTCTTAGCCTTCTCTATTGCATGTCCAAGTGTATGTCCAAAGTTCAAAAGAACCCGGTCTCCCTTTTCTGTAGGATCCTTTTCAACTACTGCTTTTTTGATTTCACAGCTTCTTGTGATCATCTCTAAGAGAACTTCAGGATCTTTTTCATCAATTTCATACATATTCTCTATAAGCCAGCTATAGAAATTAGCATCCTTAATAAGAGCATGTTTCATAACTTCAGCAAATCCTGAAGCATACTGTCTTCCACTCAGAGAATTTAATACAGAAATATTCATGTAAACAAGCTTTGGCATATAGAATGCGCCGACCATATTCTTATAGCCCTTAAAATCTACGCCTGTTTTACCACCGATACTACTATCAGTCTGAGCCAAAAGAGTTGTCGGCACCTGGATAAAGGCTATTCCACGAAGGAAAGTCGCTGCTGTAAAACCTGCCATATCACCAACTACGCCGCCTCCAAGTGCAATTATAAGATCATGTCTGTCGAATCTGTTTTCAATTAAAACTTCATATATCTTATCAATCTCTGAAAGATTCTTGTTTTCTTCACCGGCAGGAATAGAATAAACAATGATTGTATCTGAAACATTCTGAATTGCTTCTTTTACAGAATCAGCATACAACTCTTTAACATTACTATCAGTAATGATCATAATCCTTCTGTTTTCAAAGCCAAGACCTATAATTTTATCAGAAAGCTCGTTAAAATCTGTAGTAAGACAAATATCATAGCATGGCTTTTTATCATAATTAACTGTAATAGTATTACTCATCTTATATTCTCCATTTTTATTAGTAAATATCAAAAATAAGGCTGTTGACTATCAAGCTACATGTCAACAGCCCTTAATACAATATTATTGTTAGTCGATCTGCTGAGGACCTTCAGCAATACCACCGCCAAAGGCACCGTTAAGCATAGACTGGAAATCACCGGATATATCTACAGAAGCAGGAGTAATTATGAAAATGTATCTGGATATCTTCTGCAAATTACCTGAAATAGCAAAAGTTGAACCGGAAGTAAAATCAATAATTCTCTGAGCTATATCAACATCAAGTCCCTCTAAGTTAAGAACTACGGTGCGATTAGCCAAAAGAGTTTCTGTAATCTCTCTTGCATCCTCAACTGATGTAGGCTTAATAACACAAACTTCCATTCCGGCTGCACTAAGCGCTTTCTTGTTTCTGGAAGGAGTAGTCTTGGAAGTGATCTTCTTGATCTTATCTTCTGAAGGCTCTGCTACATTATCATCTTTTCCAATTGGTGTGGAATTATTAATAGACTCGATCTTGGATGTGGCGCTATAACTATCATCATAATCGTCGTAATAGCCACTATCATCATCCCCATTAAGCTGAATTGCTTTTAAAAACTTATCCATTACGCTCATAATTATATAAACTCCTCAAACATTTATCCCAACAAAACCATGTATTATTTTACGAAATATTACACAAGATGTCAAATATGACTAGTTGTCAATTTCGCCATTTTCTGCATCTTCCAAAGCAATTTCATCACTTTCTTCTGATGTATCTGTTTCTAAATCATCTATTGATACTTCATCTGTAGTCTCATCAGAAAACTCGTCGAAAGTTTCCTCTGAGTTTTTATCATAATCCGTGTTCGAATCACTATTTAATTCTGAATTATTACCATTAGAAGCTTTACTATCTCTCTTCAGATTACCGGATTCATCAATAACATCAGAATCAAGAACTATATAGTCATATACATTCAAGCCGTACATTGTATTGGAACGAACAATTGAATATTCATCATTCTGATAAAGAATACGAATCTGCCTGAAATCTGCATATCCCTTATTGATATTGTAAACACCTACCAGTGTATCCTGTTTACCAACAGCAAAACGCTCTGTAGAATCCGGCTTAATCAGATTATCACCTGAACGAAGCATAGTCATATCAACATAGTACTCAGTTTCATTCTCACTATATACTGAAACATTTACAAATTCAGAGGTTTCTTTTCCCTGCTCATCATAGCGACTCCTCAAAACACCTGAGGAATTATCATTGTTCTTAATAATATATTCCTTGGGAACAAGGTAGAAGTTCTTGTTAACAATAGATGAATTAGGAATCTTTAAACCCGTTTCATCCTCTGTGATAAGCTCAACATTTAAAAATCTATCCCTGCAGAAAGTGATCATGGAATTGGTAAAGGTAAGTACAACAAATGTATCCCCCTCTAGGCTAGTAACACTTGAAACCTTACCCCAGGATTCATTCTGGTTTTTAATAAATCGAACCTTAACATAGCCAAGGTCAACAAGCTGATTTACCTTCTCCGGATCGTCTTCGTGAATAACTATGGACCATTCCTCATTGGTACAAAGCTTATATACAGGATCTCCTGCCTTAACAAGGGCATTATTTATGAGCTGGTTCTTGTTATAATTGGAAACATCAAACATAGAAAGATTAATGTCCGATGCTGAAAGCGCTTCAAATCCATCCGTTGAATAGATAACTATTCCTGTATCAGCCGCATATTTATAATTGATAGCAGCAAGCGCTGCACTATTTGCATTTAAAGACTGTATATTCTGCAAAATGCTGTTATTAGATAACTTCTGTACTGTTCCATCAAGGCTTATCTTAAAATCATATACAGTATAAAAGCTCTCTTTTTCAAAAGAGGATTTAAAATCTACAATCTGAGAACGAAGCTCATACATATCCTCGTCACCCAGAATAATCTCATCGGAGCCCTGGGATTTCAAATAATCAAGAAGCTGTCCCGATTCATCTACAGTATAAACAAGATTACCAACAGCTACTCTTCCGCCCTCAGCTGCAAAATAATTGATATAACCGGCAGTATCACTCTCAACAATCTTTTCCTGTCTAAGAGCAATTGCATCATAAATATTATTTGTTGAAAGAGCGCCTTCCTTAACCTCGTATCCTACAATATGGTCTCTGCGTAAATAAGTTATGACACTGATAACAACATATATGGCGATAACTGCAAAAAATACAACACCAATATTGATGTTATTCAAATTTTTAGGATATCTGGTTACTTTTCTATTGCCTGACAAAACATTACTCCCCACACTACTATCTTCAAAATATAAGCCGCGGATCCACCGCGGCTTATATTATTATTCAAATTTGATTTTTGATCAAAGAGAAATCACAATCTTTGACTTAACGGATTCTGGAACCTCTGCCTCATCCATTGAAAGGCTAAGTACAAAATCAATATTAAATTTCTCAGAAAGCTTTTCAAGCTTGTTTATAGTCTCTGTAATATCCTGACCTTCTAAACAGGAAATATTAAGGAAACTATCAAAATACATTTGCTGGAGATCATGGTCTTGAGAAATAATACCACTTACAAATCCGATG
>NZ_CAMVPU010000094.1 GCF_947169445.1 uncultured Butyrivibrio sp.
GAAAGCAGGAAAGTTTTCTCTTGGAATGAAGCAGAGACTTGGTATTGGCATGGCTGATTCTCTCGAAGAATTCTATTTGGATATTATCAGGAAAGGACAGAAGGCATGTTAAATCTTATAAAAATGAACCTGTACAGATTATTTAAAACAAGAGTTTTTTATGTAATGCTTTTGATCACCGTAATCGGAGCCGGACTGCTGTCTGGACTTGAAACTTCAGGAGAGGTGACATCAGAAGCAAGTTTCGAGCATCTCTATGCAGACTTTGCTGCTTCTGGACACATTCTGATCATGGTGGGCGTATTCGGAATTGTATTTTCAGAAGAAGAGAGAAAAAGCGGATTTTTGAAAAATCTTCTGACAACCCACAAAGAAAAGAAGAATATTTATGCTGCTAAGATCCCTGTGGTATTTCTGTACTCACTTGTCATGTTCCTTGGGTCACTTATTGCATGCAGGCTTGGAAGCTTTGTCTGGGGAGCGGGGACGTATCCTGTACATAGTGTGGGCTCACTTATCAGATTCATAACTTTTGAAGTGATACTTCATACAGTATTTGGGATCGCAATGATGACTCTATATGAGATTACTAGAAATACAATAATTCCCGTCATTATGACTGTCTTCGGAGCAGCAAATCTTCATGGAATGCTCTTTTATGCGCTTGAAGGAAAGCTCGTATCCATGTGGCCGTCCCTTAAAGGCTTTATGGAAAAATATGCTCTTTCAAGTAACTTTATTGTGACGAAGGCTAAAGACCTTGGAAATATCGAAATGTCCTTTTCTTATGTGAATATAATCGTGGTTATTGTAATAGGACTGATTTTCTATTCTGTAATAGGAATGTGCATATTCACGAAAAGAGATACGATATAGGAGGAAGCCAAGATGGAGGAGCAACATGAAATAAACTCATTTGGTGTGGTATATATCATTTTGTTATTGGGAAATATTGTAATATATGCTTAGTATAATCATTGGGATTGCGGCGATGATAGTATATCAGGTAACTGTTTTGTGAGCAGGATAGTTAAAGGAGGCAAGGAAAATGGCTATAAGTAAGACAAAATATGAAGCTTCAGAAGCAGAGATCAGAGAGCTGTTTTCTTACCATGGAGTTGGTAATGTGCAGAAAATTGCTCCTCTTGGAAATGGAGAATTCAATGCCGCATATAAGGTTACGTGTGACGATGGCATTGACTATGCACTAAAAATAGCTCCCCTGGAGGGCTCGAAGGTTCTTACTTATGAAAAAAACATGATGGAATCAGAGGTTTTCTGGTATTCACAAATGCATGAGAAAACAGATATTATCTGCCCTATAGTCCTTGCCTGCGATTTTACAAAAACAATACTAAAAAGCAACTGTTTTATCATGGAGATGATGACAGGGGAACCTTTATGGGCAGTGGATTTTTCTGATAAGGAGTATGAAGCAGTTCAGAAGCAAAAAATCGGCATGCTCGCAAGAATTCATCGAATTGCAAATGATGGATTTGGCTATAATCAGATGGGACTAAAGACTTCATGGTACGAAGCACTTAAGAATATGGCCCTTAAACTGGCCAATGACTGCAAAGAGCTTGGTCATGAAACGCCTGATGGAGAAACGTTTATCAGACTTATCGATAAGTATGAAACGCTACTTAAGACAGTGCCCTGCAGAATGGTGAATTTTGATCTTTGGGACAGCAATGTTCTTTATAATGCGGAAACAGGGAAAATCTGCCTGATAGATCCTGAACGCGGTTTCTGGGGTGATCCGGTTGCTGACTTTATTACCCTGGGTCCCGGTCAGAAAGCACCATTATCTGCCAAGCAGAAAGAACTGGATGTTTATAATGACATGGCTTTAGAGAAAATTCTTTTAAACGAGGAAACAGAAGCAAGATATGCGCTTGCCGTCTGCTATCTAGCACTTATTGAAGAGGTGGAAAAATATGTCAGATACGAACCGGATGATCCTACCTATATCAGAAACACAATTGATTCCAGGGATATGTACCATATGGCTTTTGACATATTAGAATGAAAACAGGAGTGGCATGAATAGAAAGAAAGCGATATTGATAGCAATTATTGCTATTATCATGATGATAATAATCGGACAGAGTTATATTATTCATAATCAAGCCAGGTTTGATGGGGACAGGGTTTGCTCAAAGAACCCAAATAGATTTTATCTAAACTTCAATTTGATGAATAAAGATGACTCGGAGACCATGGCTCTTAATGAAGGAGAAACACTGCATGTTTCCTGGCAGATCGATGGCGGAAAAGCAGATGTAGTGATCGCTATGGCAGATGAAACTCCAATTTATCGTGCAGATAAATGTGTCAAGGGTGAGAATGCAGATTTTGAATTAACAGTTCCTAAAACGGGAGAATACATTACTACTATTTCTGCATCTCACGCCAAAGGGTGGTTGGAAGTCAAAGAGGAAGAAGACAGATGAGAAAAACAATCGCTGCGGAACACAAACGATTGAAACAGAAGAGGAGGCTTTTTTGATGGATAAAGAACAACTACATACCTTTATCTCTGACAGTCACGGAAATGAGAGCAATATCTGTCAGATATATGCGATAAGAGACGGTGAAACTGTATATGACGATTGCTGGCATGGCTTTAAGACTATGGATGCGATGAATGTCAATTCAGTAACCAAGGGAGTAATGGCGTTACTTGCCGGGATAGCATTGGATAAAGGCTATATCAGAAGTGTGGACCAGAGGGTGATGGATTTTTATCCGGATTACACTGTTAAACGCGGAGAGAAAACCATATATGATGTGACAATAAAACATCTTCTTAAGATGACTGCTCCCTATAAGTACAAGTCAGAACCTTGGACCAAGGTGTGTACTTCGCAGGATTGGACTCTTGCAGTACTGGATCTTCTTGGAGGACGTAAGGGTATAACCGGCGAATTTAAGTATGCTACTCTTGGTATACAGATTCTGGCCGGGGCAATAACGAATGCCACAGGGATGAAATGCATAGATTTCGCAAACGAATATCTCTTTAGTCCGCTGGGACTTCCTGAAAGGATTCCTCATGGGGACGGTTCTAAAGAGGATCAGTTTGACTTCTTTATGAATAAGAATCCCAGGAAATATGAGTGGTACACGGATCCTCAGGGCAGCGTTACAGCCGGTTGGGGCCTGTGCATGTCGGCAAAAGACATGGCGACAATCGGTGAGCTTGTGCTTAATAATGGGATATATGATGGCAAAAGGATCATTTCTGAAGAATACATAAGTGAAATGCTTACACCACGCCAAAAACTTGGAGAGAGAATGGGATATATGAACTACGGTTATCTGTGGTACAAGCCGTTTGATGACAGAGAAGTATATGCAGCGATTGGAGACTCCGGCAATATCATTTATATCAACAGAGAAAAAGATATATCGGTTGGCATCACCGGAACTTTTAAGCCCAGGATATTTGACAGGGTGGAATTCATTGAGACAAGAGTGATACCTGCTCTAAAAGCTCAGTGATTATTTCTGTTTTGCAAAAAATAACAGATTTCATAAGATGGTTTAGCCATCAGATAGGAACGTAAGATGAACAGGAAACTTATTAACTGGATCGGACTGACAGGGCTTGCAGCACTTATATCATATGCAGCAGCGGCTTACTTTTGCAGAGGAGCATTCCCGGGATATAACTGGATGGAGTCAGCTGTAAGTGATCTTTCAGCGCAGACAGCTCCTTCCAGGCAACTTTGGGATAGGCTATCTGCAGTGTATTCAGCCGGCAGTATAGTATGCGCCACATGCGTAGCTATATATGTTTCGGAAAACAAGATCTCAACCAGTTTATTCCGTGTGGGAATATATCTTTTCACTATTATGAACTGGATCTCGAAGATCGGATATTCGATGTTTGCTCTTGATGATGCAGGCAAGCAGATATCTTCATTTCAGGAAGTAATGCATATGGTTGTTACCGCACTTGTGGTAATTCTTTCAATAGTATCGCTTGTCCTGCTGATTGTAGCAGGATGCAGGAATAAAGAAGTACTGGGCATCGGAATCTGGGCAGCTATATTTTTTGCGATGATGCTGATGGGGCCTATTGGCATGCAGGCATTCCCACCACAGTATTTTGGAATAGCAGAAAGGTTCAGCATTTATTCTGCGATAGGCTTTAATGCAGTTCTTGGGATATATCTTTTCAACGGATTTGAAAAACGAGATATATGAAACAGCAAGTTATTCTGCTTAATGGTCCATCAAGCAGTGGAAAATCCACTTTGGCTAAAGCAGTTCAGCAACTAATCTCTGCTGAGGCTCATAAAAGATATGATCATGATATATAGTGAAACAATATACATATATACGTTAAAATGTGCACGTCATAAGCGATTTGTGTCCGATTTCGTCTAAATAGTTCAACCGGAATATATTGCAGTTTTATGCTTATCCAAAATCTATCTATGATTTCATAATAAAAGGTATACAGAATGAAGACTGTTATAATATCATTTAGCGTAAGAAAAAACGGTAATTGCGCTCAAATAGGAAAATATATTCAAAAACAGAAAGAGGCAACGTCGGCTCTGTTTATAAGGAATACCATAACGTGACATATAATGAACTGAATCAGCGATATGCCGATGCTTGGGGGACGAATGGCAATTCCTGGCAGGACTCTGATTTTGGAGGGACATACTTAAAAGCTATTACAGAAAAATAATCAAAAATGTTAGCTGGAGTGAAAAAGTGAAGAAAAAGGCAATAATCATATTATCAGTTTTTGTGGCAATCTTAGGTGTTTTAACGATTGCTTATGCTGTACTCAAACATAATGAGACGCCAAATCGTGTTCTCTATAATGTATATTCTGACATAGCCATTTGGGGCGTTGTTATTTGGCAGATTGTTGTTATTGTTTTTGGCATTCTGCTGTGGATAAAGGTATTTAAAGAAGTGCCAAGGCCTGCTTTATACATTGGAAGAGGAATGACCTTGATCATATGTCTGTGCGCACTTATATTTCTTGCGGATAAGTGGCTGAACTTATACCTTGATGATGGTGATTATGTAGTTATGGAAAAAGATGATTACATTCTTATAAAGCACATTGGCTATAACGATGAAGGAAGTTATTCTATCTGGTCTAAGGATGGCATTTTTTACAGAAAGTATGGGATAAATATCGGTTATTATGAAGATTCAGTTGTAGAAGGCATTTTCTATGCTTATGTTAACGGCTTTGAAGATAATTCAGGTATTGACCTGAAAACCCTTGATAATACTGGTGTAGATATATCAGAGAAACAGAAAAAAGAATATGAGCTTCTCAATAAGTTTATAGAGATAACAGAGGATACGTATCCTGAGAAATTTCAACGTGGGCTTTATTGGCAGGAAAAAGACTGTGCAGACAACAGTATTGGTACCACGCAGGTTCCGATAATTGATGAAAATGGCACCCAGGATATGTCATGGTTCTGCGAAAATATCTGCGACTGGCTGAAAGAATGCCTTGAAGAAGTTCCGTACGAGGATGCACCATGGCTATATAAAGAGATATCCATTGCAATGCCATCTGTATCAGGATCATTTGATCCATCCCCTTATATAAGTGGAAAATATGACAGAGATGCTCTTTATGAAGCACTTTACGATTTTGTCGATGGTAAACTGACTTCTGCTGATTATCCTGTAAAAAATCAGAGCTATGGTATGCTGGAATTTGTAGATAATGGGGGAGATGAGTACCTGCAGAGTATAGAACCTGACTGTACATATACAACCAAGGATGGAATTATCTATGGAATGCTTCCTGTAGACAGAGCTGCTGGAAGTAACTATTACTGCCTGGTAGCTTATAAGAAAGCCGGCGACAAACCATCAGAAATAAACGAGAATCCTTTCAATGGAATGGGTGGAGAGGCAAAATGGATTGAGTTTATCAATGATACCAATCTTGGCTTTGCCTGCCTTACATACAGTGGTGGAGACGAGGGTAT
The DNA here is from genome assembly GCF_947169445.1 of uncultured Butyrivibrio sp. Classification (GTDB taxonomy): domain Bacteria; phylum Bacillota; class Clostridia; order Lachnospirales; family Lachnospiraceae; genus Butyrivibrio. The sequence goes on from NZ_CAMVPU010000094.1 coordinate 5,988, forward strand.
GCTATTTAGGACTGAAGATGGAGGTAAGTCTTTTGTCCAGGTTAATTATCCCTCTGCAAAGGTAAAGCTGTCTGATGGAACAATCTACAATCCATTTGTAATCCCGGAAAAGGTCTGGGTAGAGGATGGCAATCTATATCTGCTTGCAAGTCAGAGCCCATGGTCAGGGGACTATTACAACGAAGAACTGGATAAACACCCATCAGGATTATATGTTTCACACGATGACGGTATGAGCTTTGAATATGTTGGGGAACAGTAAAAAGAAATAGTTGATTTCGTTGTTTTGCGAACCAATTAGCTCGAACTTGCATAAATTGCTAAGGCACCGATTCATTGAGGGGAGTAGGCTGATTTTGATAGTAGAAGTATTTTTCTCAGATTTCTATAGAACAATTTTGTTATGTATATTATCTGTTTGTATTGCATTTATGGCGCGGAATGCTACTAAAAGAAAAAGAGTATTAGCGTTTTTTGGGTACGAGGCAGTTATGCTGATGCCGTTCATTTGGATATTAGTATTAAGCATAGTTTTTACATACTATGGTGATGGCTCATGGATGTCTCTGGTTCCATGGGAATTAAAATGGATTACATATTTTACAGTTATTACGGTATTACAGTTTTTTTCATATCAATTATTGTGGAAAAAAAGTAAAGCTCTTAAGGCTTTGGCATTGTTGATAAGCATTATTATTGTTGTGGCTCCATTGTATTTAATTGATTTTTTTAATGTGATCTATTGATTAGTGATACGGAGGTTGTTTTAGATATGAAAATCCCATTTGAGTTGGTTGGGGGCATTATTATGCTCGACGTGTCTGTAAATGGCAAGGACGGTAAAATGGCGTTTGATACCGGTGCTATGCAGACGTGTCTTAACAAAAACCATTTTGATGATTTTGAGGTAAGATAATGGACTATGTGGACGGGGATAACTGACTAAAACTATAAAGCTGCGGAGAGTGTTTATATGTTAAGTTTTCTTGTTTTTACTGATTTACATTATGATGAAGTGGCCGATGGAGATAAGCGAATAGAGGAAATCCTAGCAAACGCGCGTAAACGAGATCTGGACTTCATCGTTTCATTGGGAGATCTGTGTAATCCTGTAGATGAAAATCTTAAAGTGCTGAAGCAATTTAAGTCGTTGGGTATACCTTTTGATAATCTATCACAAATCTATTTTGAGGCAAAAAAGCTTCAAGATGGCTTTTTATTTTGTCTGAAAAAATGTATGATAATTCATAAGTTGTCTGAAATACTAGGCATGGGAGGAGTTGGTATGATAATCGGGTTTATTATTTGGAGCCTTTGCGCTGTCTTGTTTTTCGTTATAGGCGTTGTTGATTTGAAATCTAAGAAGCCGGTGGGCTTCTTCACAGGGGTCAAGCCGCCCAAAATCACGGATGTAAAAAATTATAATAAAGCAGTTGCTATGCTATGGTTTGTTACAGGGATTGTTTTTGAACTGATAGGTGTGCCGTTCCTATACCTTAAGCAGAATTCTCCTGCATTTGTTTTCGTGATGCTGGCAACAGTTGTTTTAGTAATTGTTATGATGGTGGTGTATTTGAGTATTTCGAGGAAGTATGAAGAAAAATAAGCCTAATGATGGTGCAAGATATGGTTAAGTTTACGTGGTTTAAGGACTTGCTTCCGGAACAGTTACCGGTAAAACAGGTCTATGGAATAGCATTTTCAAATGACAAACGAGTAGCTGGTGGCGGCAGATAGGATTAAAGATTATTTAAACTATGCTGATCTTGCAGGTAATGAAATGATTGATGATGCGCTGCAACTTGCCATGAATAATTATTTTTGAAAAAATGGGAGAAGTCAGGATGATGAGAACGCTTTTTATTGGTAACAGCCACACATATTTTAATGATATGCCAAAATTATTTAAGAATATATGCAAAGAAAATGGAATAGACATGCAGGTAACTATGCTTACAAAAGGCGGGATGGGACTCGATTATCATGTTGAAAACCAGCAGACAAGGTTTAATATTCTCTTTGGTGAATATGATTATATAATTCTCCAGCATGTAGCTCACCCCATGGGAGATTTTTCTGTTATGGAAGAAGCAGCTGACAAGTTAATGGAGTGGATAAGGATGACGCAATCCAAGCCATGTTTTTATATGACCTGGACCCAAGAAGGTGATGAGACTTCCCAAAAAGAAATGTCAAAGAGGTACAGGAAACTTGCGGAAAAATATGGATGCAAGGTTGCGCCTGTTGGAGAAAAGTGGTGGGAGTATATCCATGAACATCCTGAAGCAGATCTATTCTATGAAGACAGGAAACATGCGTCATTAGAAGGGTCAAAGCTAATAGCAAGGACTATCTATGAAACTCTTAAGGATGATATGCAGTAAAAGGAATAAATAGTTGCTTTGGGAATAAAGGTGAGAGTATGAACAAACAAGAGATCATAAGTATACTGGATGATTTTCAATATAGCCGCGATGAATACTGGATAATAACAGGAAGCGCCATGGTTCTGTACGGAATCCGAGAGCAAACTCATGATATAGATATGGGATGCACGTCAAAGATGGCAGATCAACTTGCGGCAGATGGCTACTCGTTTTCTTTAACAGAAAGCGGTAATAGGAAGTTTGAAATCGGTGAAAACATAGAGGTATTTGAGAACTGGATCAAAGATACAATTGGTATGGTTGATAACGTTCCGGTAATTTCTATCAAAGGCCTAATCCTGATGAAACAGGAACTTGGGCGAGACAAGGACAAAAAAGATATTGCATTGATCAAGGAATATATTGGCAAGAAGTTCGAACTTGTTGAGAATGTTTTGAAACCGGAAGATTTTGTGAGGCTTAGGGCTACTACAGGTTTTGCAGATATTCCCGTGGAGCATGCAAGAAAGGCACTCACTAATGGTCTTATAAATATCTCTGTCTTGAAAGACGGAGAACTTATAGGAATGGGAAGGCTTGTTGGCGATGGCGCGATGTATTGGTATCTGCAGGAAATAGTGGTTTTGCCGGAATACCAAGGTATGGGTATAGGAACCAAGATAGTTAACTATCTTGTTGACTATGCTGTAAAGAATTCTTCAACAGGGGAATTTACCACTATTGGTGGTGTTTCTGCCAAAGGGAAGGAAGGCTTTTATCAGAAACTTGGATTTGAAGTAATATCTAATGGGATAAGAAAAATGATAGAGATATAGGATTATGTTTCAGTTTTATTGACGATGGAGGTATGTTTGGAATGTTTATTAATGAATTCGTTGGCGCATTAGTACAGGTACTGATATTTTCTTTGATTCCCCTGATCTTTTGGCTGATATTTGCCAGGAGAAAACAGAA
>NZ_CAMVPU010000095.1 GCF_947169445.1 uncultured Butyrivibrio sp.
TAACGTCTGGTGGAGGTGACTCCCAGGATAGTGCAACAGAGATATACCGCGTTAGTAATAAGATAAGGAATGCTTGCATTCCGAGTCCGCCTACTTAACGTAAGGGTGGAAAGGCAGTGTAAGAGACTACCGTGCTGGTGGTAACATCAGTAGCCATGTAAACCCCATTCGAAGCAAGACCGAATAGAGAGCTATGAATCGGCCCGGTTCGCTCTCAGGTGGGTCGCTTGAGGCTGTCGGTGACGGCAGTCCTAGATAGATGATCATCCAAGACATAACCCGGCTTATAGTCCTACTCATATTTATAAAAATGTAAAAAACTTGAAAGCTCTTACAAAAAGACAAGATTTGCAATATTTTTTTACAAAAATGAACTGACAAAGAATATTTTATACGCTATGATACAAGAGTCAAATGAAATTATCGTTTGATTCTTGTATTTTTTTGAGCAAATGAGAGATGGGCTCTCATTATTATAAAAGGAGATGGGATTATGGAACTTAGAACAGCATGCTCGCCAAGAGATGAGAAGTACTATGATACCAAGAGACTTAGAGAGGAATTCCTTATTGATGATCTTTTTAAGCCTGATGATATCAAACTTGTTTACAGCCATATAGACAGAATCATTACCGGTTCTGCAGTGCCTGTTAACAAGGAACTTGTTCTTACAGCCGGAGATGAGCTTAGAGCAGAGTATTTCTTACAGAGAAGAGAGATGGGCGTTATCAACATCGGTGGAGATGGTGTTATCACTATCGATGGTAAGAAGTATGAGGTGGCTTACAAGCAGGGAATGTACATCGGAATGGGTGCAAGAGATATCTCTTTTGCCAGCAAGGATTCAGCAAAGCCTGCTAAATTCTACATTAACAGTGCACCGGCTCACAAGACATATCCTACAGTTCTCATTAAGAGAGAGGGAACACCACAGGAAGGCGTTGTCATCATCAAGGATGAGAACAAGAAGGAACTTGGAAGTCTTGAGGGTGCTAATCACAGAGTTATCAACAAGTATATTCTTCCGGGCCAGGTTGAGACCTGTCAGCTTGAGATGGGTATGACAGAACTTAAGCCAGGCAGCGTATGGAATACAATGCCTTGCCACACACACGATCGTCGTATGGAAGTATATCTTTACTTCGATATTCCGGAGGATGCATTCGTAATGCACTTCATGGGAGAGCCTACAGAGACACGTCACATCATCATGAGAAACGAGCAGGCTGTTATCAGCCCTAGCTGGTCAATTCACTCAGGATGCGGCACACAGGCATACACATTCATTTGGGGAATGGTTGGAGAAAATCAGGACTTCGACGACATGGATGATTGTGCTATGCAGGATTTAATGTAATTAACAGTTGTTGGAATAATATAATGCATATTTATAACAGGAGGGTATTATAATGCAGGATTTTTTAAAGAACTTTTCACTTGAAGGTAAAGTTGCCTGGGTAACAGGTGCTTCTTATGGACTTGGACTTGCTTACGCTGTAGCATTTGCACAGAGCGGAGCAAAGGTTGTATTCAACGATATCAATCAGGACCTTGTTGACAAGGGAATTGCTGAGTATGAGAAGCAGGGAATCAAGGCTTACGGTGCAGTTTGTGACGTAACCAAGGAAGATCAGGTACAGAAGTTTGTAGCTGATGTTGAGAAGGAAGTAGGAACAATTGATATCCTTGTTAACAACGCAGGTATCATCAAGAGAATTCCTATGGTAGACATGACAGTAGATCAGTGGCAGCAGGTTATCGATGTAGACCTTACAGGTCCTTTCATCTGCGCTAAGGCTGTTCTTCCGGCAATGATCGCTAAGAAATCAGGTAAGATCATCAACGCATGTTCAATGATGTCTGAGTTTGGCCGTGAGACTGTATCTGCTTATGCAGCAGCTAAGGGCGGACTTAAGATGCTTACAAGAAACATCTGCTCAGAATATGGTCAGTACAACATTCAGTGTAATGCCATTGGACCTGGCTACATTGCAACACCTCAGACAGCACCTCTTCGTGAGAAGCAGGCTGATGGTTCTATGAATCCATTCGACAGATTCATCCGTTCAAAGACACCGGCTCAGAGATGGGGCAAGACAGAAGACCTTATGGGACTTGCAGTATTCCTTGCTTCTCCTGCTTCTGACTTCATCAATGGTCAGGTTGTTTATATTGATGGTGGTATTTCTGCTTACATCGGACAGGATCCTAACAACCTTGATCCTTCCAAGTTCGAAGATATCGACGAGAGCCAGGCTCAGTAATCAGATTTACTGTGTGACTAATATATACAAAGGAATAGAAAGGCAATAAAAATGGATAAGATTTGTGAAGAACTTTATAAAATTGGTATTGTTCCGGTTATCGCTATTGACGATGCCAAGGACGCAGAGCCACTTGCTCAGGCTCTTATAAACGGAGGACTTCCTGCTGCTGAGGTTACATTCCGTACAGCAGCTGCTGAGGAAGCAATCAGAATTATTTCTCAGAAATTCCCTGAGATGATCGTTGGTGCAGGTACTGTTCTTAATGCTGAGCAGGCTGATCGTGCTAAGGCAGCAGGCGCTAAGTTTATCGTAAGCCCTGGCTTTAACAGATCAAATGTTGAGTATATTCAGTCAATCGGAGTACCTGTAGTTCCTGGAACAGCAACTCCTGGTGAAGTTGAGCAGGCTATTGAACTTGGTCTTGACTGCGTTAAGTTCTTCCCTGCTGAGCAGAATGGTGGTATTGCCAAGATCAAAGCTATGGCAGCTCCTTACACCAAGATGCACTTCATGCCTACAGGCGGTGTTAACAAGAATAACCTCAATGACTATCTTGGATTTAACAAGGTATTCTGCTGCGGTGGTAGCTGGATGGTTAAGAAGGAACTCATTTCTGCAGGCAAGTTCGATGAGATCGAAGCTATGACAAGAGATGCTGTTAATGCAATGCTTGGCTTTACTATGAAGCATGTTGGAATCAACGAGACAGATGCTGCTGCAGCTGAGAAGACAGCAGAAATGTTCGGCCTCTTTGGATTTGACAAGAAGGTTGGTAACTCTTCAGTATTTGCAGGTTCTGTAGTTGAAGTTATGAAGTCACAGGGACGTGGAACACACGGTCATATTGCTATCGGAACTAACAATGTTGACAGAGCAGTATATCACCTTGGTAAGCAGGGCGTTAAGTTCGATGAGTCATCATTTAGCTTTGATGCTGATAACCACCTTAAGGTTGCTTATCTTGCAGAAGAGTTTGGTGGATTCGCAGTACACCTTGTAAAGAACTAATTGGTGAGTGAAACGGATCAATCCGTATATCACGTAGTAGATTATTTGTAAATTTTTATTGAGAAAAGAGGAAATATAGATATGTCAAAGAAAGTTGTTACATTTGGTGAGATCATGCTTCGTCTTCAGCCAGACAATTACCTTAGATTTGTTCAGGTTGATCATCTTGAGGCTACATTTGGTGGCGGTGAGGCTAACGTTTCTGTTTCACTTGCTAACTATGGACTTGATTCTGTATATGTTACCAAGCTTCCTAAGCATGAGATTGGACAGGCTGCTGTTAACTCACTTAGAAAGTATGGCGTTGATACATCCAAGATTACAAGAGGCGGCGATCGTGTAGGTATCTACTACAACGAGAAGGGTGCTTCACAGAGAGGTTCTAAGTGCATTTACGATAGAGCTCATTCTGCAATTGCAGAGGCAGTTCCTTCAGATTTCGACTGGGATGAGATTTTCCAGGGTGCTGAGTGGTTCCACTTTACAGGAATTACTCCAGCTGTAAGCGATAATCTTGCTGCTATTACTCTTGAGGCTTGTAAGAAGGCTAAAGAGCATGGCCTTACAGTTTCCTGCGACCTTAACTACAGAGGAAAGCTCTGGAGCAAGGAGAAGGCTGGAAAGGTTATGGCTGAGCTTTGCCAGTATGTTGATGTATGTATCGCTAACGAAGAGGATGCATCTGATGTATTCGGAATTGCTGCTTCTTCTACAGATGTTACAACAGGTAAGCTTAACAGAGAGGGTTACATCGAGGTAGCTCAGAAGCTTACAGACAGATTTGGATTTAAGAAGGTTGCTATTACACTTCGTGAATCAATCTCTGCTAATGACAACAACTGGAGCGCAATGCTCTACACAGATGGTCAGGCATACTTCTCCAAAAAGTATGCACTTCATATTGTTGACCGTGTTGGCGGTGGTGATTCATTTGGCGGCGGACTTATCTACAGCTGCGTAAATGGATTTGATCCTCAGGCTACTATTGAGTTCGCTGTAGCTGCTTCAGCTCTTAAGCACTCAATCGAAGGCGACTTCAACCTTGTTACAGTTGACGAGGTTAATAAGCTTGCTGGTGGCGACGGTTCAGGACGTATCCAGAGATAATTATTGTGTATCATGCGGAGCTCTTTCTCATTTTTGTGGGAAAGAGCTCTTTTCTTTTTGATTATTTTATTAAAATATCATAGATTTATAACTGATAAAATGAATGCTATCAAATATAATGTATTTGTATAACTATGAAATGATATATTTGGGGATAACATATCCAAGAGTTTTGAGTTGTTATGTAGGTGCATTGCATGAAGCTGGATAAGACTACCAATACAATACTTATGTTTATAGCGGTTCTTACAATGCTGATAACTGCAGTGATGGTGAATAATGAAGTCAGAAGAAATGATGTATCTGCTGAGTATCATGCTGATATGAGTCTAACCGGTGCCAGGCTTTCAGATGAAGTTTATGCCACGGTAAAAAAAGTCTCGGAAAGAACCACTGGAGATATTACAGACAAAGAATATTCTTTTATGATTTACAACACCAGTCCTGATGCGGTTTCCTCCTGGAAAGCGCTTCTTAGAGTTCCCGAAGGCGTAACTGTAGATAATACAAGGAATGTGGAATTTTCATCGATTGGTGGAGATAATCTTATTTTTACCCCTGAATATTACAACCTTACAATTAAGTCTTATGAGGCAATTGAATTTGGAATTGTGCTTCAGGACACGGGAGATTTTGAGCCTCAGTCCATGAGATTTATCGGCTATAAGGTACAAAATGCCAGCAATAATATAGCTTCTGTGATCATTATAGTTTTGATCGTGCTATGGACTGTTTTCATAATAGGCTTTCTTGTTACAAGATTTAATATTAAGAACTATAAAGAAAGACAGCGTAATGATATGGAGATCATTCTCCAGTCCATGAATACTTTCATAAGCTTCATAGATGCCAAGGATCCATATACCAGAGGACATTCCAGAAGAGTTGCCATGTACGCTGCAGAACTGGCAAAAAGAATGGGCTTATCTGAGGATGAAGTGCAAAATGTATATTATGCAGGTCTTTTACATGATTCTGGAAAGATTAGTATTCCTGATGCTGTGCTTAATAAGCCCGGAAAGCTCACAGATGATGAGAGAGCTCTGATACAGAATCATACTGTGGCCGGTGGTAAGATGCTTAAGCAGATGTCCTCTGTAAGAGGCATAAGGGAAACAGCTCTGTATCATCATGAAAGATATGATGGCTCAGGGTATCCCGAAGGACTAAGAGGAGAGTCTATTCCTCTTTATGCCAGGATAGTAGGAGTTGCGGACTCATATGATGCCATGTCCAGTAACAGAGTTTACAGAAGACATCTTAACAAGGATGAGATAATAGAGGAAATACAAAAAGGTTCCGGAACACAGTTTGATCCGGAGGTAGTGAAGTACATGGTTGATATGATCAACGATGGATATGTTAATGTTGTAAAAATGGAAACAGCAGATAGTGATGAGACCAACAGTTTCCATCTTACACAAAGTGATATACCCGGCGTACATATTGGGTATTGACATGGCTTACGATATTTCGTAATATGTAATTGAAATCGGTTTCAGACAGTCCCCAAGACGGAGTTTTTTATGGAAAACGATAGACTGAATGCCGGTAAGTCAATTACAATCTATGATATTGCAGAAGAGGCTGGAGTTTCAGCTTCTACTGTTTCTCGCGTCCTTAATGGCAGTGCTTCTGTCAGGAAAGAGAAAAAGGACAGAATCCAGAGCATTATCGATAAGTATAATTTTAAGCCCAATGCGCTTGCTAAGGGGCTTTCTGATACTGCGACGAAGACTATAGGAATAATCGTTGCGGATGTTAGAAATCCATATTATTCAGCTCTTTTCGTGGCGTGTGAGCTGGCTGCCGAAAGAGCAGGCTATAGCGTGGGACTGTCCAATTCATTGGATAAAAAAGAGAGAGAACAGGCGCAGCTTGAGCTTCTTTTACAGCAGAAGGTAGATGCGATAATACAGATGGGAGGACGAGTTGACGACCTTATAACGGATGATTCTTATTCCAAGCTGGTGCGGGATGTCTGTGCAACTACACCGGTCATTGTTACCGGCAAGATAGACAAAGCACCTGTCCACCGCGTTGTTATTGATGAAGCACAGGCCATGAACCTTGTAATGGAGCATCTTATCGGCCTTGGACATCAGAAAATAGCGTTGGTTGGAGGACAGATGAAGGTCGCTTCCACATTTTATAAATACCAGCGATATGAAGAAAACCTTAAAAAACATGGTATAAAGATTAACGGAGAATATGTAGTAAATGGTGGATATGATCCGGATGCGGGTTATTTTGCCACAAACAGGATATTGGCGTTGAAGGACAGACCTACAGCAATCATAGCTATCAACGATTTTGCCGCTAGTGGAGCCCTTCGAAGTATAAGAGAGCATGGGCTTCGCGTTCCTGAGGATATATCCGTAGTGAGTTTTGATAATACATATATTGCAGATCTTATGTCACCAAAGCTTACCAGTATAGATTATAACTATGATAAATATGGACAAATGCTCATTGATACAGCTGTATCGGTGTCCGGAGGCAAAGAAGTGGGTGACCTTCAGATGGTTGAGCCTAAACTTGTGATTCGCGACAGTACTGGGAAATGTACACAGTACACCCTTAATGTGGCGCATTAACGGAATAAAGTATATTCTGTATGATTGTATACTCGAAATGACATATTGCACAAAAATAAGAGGAAGTATATATAAATACTTCCTCTTATTTGTTATTAATTTACAAAACTGCAATCGGTTTCAAAAAATCAATTGACGAAATACGTGCATTAATGATTAAATAATTATATGAAATCGGTTGCAATTTGTTAAAATGCACAATTGGGGACTGTGTTAATAATTCTTTAGCAATCACGAGAAATCGGGAGGTTCCAATGAGTAAAAACACTAAAACATCTTCTGAGCACGTAGTCAGAAAGCGTGGGATTCTTGAAACTTTGTGGAGATACAGAGTTCTTGAACTTATGTGCCTGCCTGCAGTGGTCTTTTTCTTTCTTTTCAGCTATATGCCAATGCCCGGCATTTGGGTAGCATTTGTTAAGTACAATTATAGAGATGGAATTTTCGGAAGTAAGTTTGTCGGACTTAAGAATTTCGAATTCCTTGCAGAGTCAGGTAAGCTCTTTGATCTGACCAAGAATACAATCCTCTATAATATAGCATTTATTATTCTGGGTAATCTTTTGGCAATCCTGGTGGCTATTCTTCTTAATGAGATGCAGAGCAAAATCTTTAAGAAGGTATCACAGACCATGATGTTCCTGCCATACTTTATTTCTCAGGTTCTTGTGGGAATTCTTGTTTATAACCTTTTAAATTATGACTATGGCTTTGTAAACGAGATTCTGACTTCCATGGGAAGAGAGAAGTGGGGGCCATATTCGGATCCGTCGGTTTGGCCGGTTATTCTCGTTATAGTTCATTTGTGGCAGCAGACAGGTTATAACTCAGTTGTTTACTTTGCAGCTATCTGCGGAATTGATGCAGAGATCATCGAGGCAGCCAAGGTTGATGGAGCAAATGCTTTCCAGAAGATCAGATATATCATTCTTCCCGGACTTAAGCCTACAATTGTAATTCTTCTTTTGTTTGCTCTTGGTGGAATTGTAAAAGGTAACTTTGGTCTGTTCTACAACATTATTGGTACAAACTCACTTCTGTATCCTACAACAGATATAATTGAGACATATGTGTACCGTGCTACTATTAATGACTTTAACTTCTCTACAGCATCAGCTGTTGGTTTGTATCAGTCAATTATTGGTTTTGTTATGGTTATGGGTGTTAACTTCATAGTTAAGAAGATTGATCCTGACTATTCACTGTTCTAATTACTGATATTTATAGAATCGTTAAAGAGAAGAGGAGTTCAAAATGTCTAAATCAAATGAAATTGAAATGACTGGCGTTAAGGTTAAGCTTGGCGTTTCAGATATTATTATAAGAGTATTTGGATATGTAATTATTTCGTTCTATGCTCTTGCATGTATTTTTCCATTCCTGATCATCATCGGTACATCTTTTACCAGTGAGTCAGTAATCAGGGCGGAAGGAGTTCAGCTCGTTCCTAAGGAGTTTACTCTTAAGGCTTATGAAATGGTTGTAAGAGGCGGAATGATCTGGAAGTCCTATGGACTTACAATTACGCTTACGCTTTGTGGTACAGTAGTAGGTCTTTTGATAATTGCCATGACTGGTTATGCGCTTCAGAGAAAAGATTTCCCTCTCAGAAATGCCATTTCTTTCTATATTTACTTTACATCACTGTTTTCAGCAGGTCTTGCTCCATATTACCTTCTGATGACACAGACTTATAAGCTTAATGACAGTTATCTGGCAGTATTTTTCCCACTACTGATGTCACCATGGCTTATCATCCTCATGAAGAACTTTGTTAAAGCGATTCCTCATGAGATTACCGAGTCAGGCAAAATTGATGGCGCAGGAGATATGGTTATTTTCACAAGACTTATCCTTCCAATGCTTAAGCCTGCACTTGCTACAATAGGTCTTTTCCTTGCTTTGGGATACTGGAATGAATGGTATCAGTCATCACTGTTTTTGAGTTCACGTGTGGCAGTTAAGCCTCTTCAGTTCCAGCTTTACAAGGTTGTTAATGAAACTCAGGCTCTTAAGAATTCAATTGCAGGACAGTATATTACACTTACTGATGTTCCTACTGAGTCACTTAAGATGGCAACAGCAGTAATGGCAACAGGTCCTATCGTATTCCTGTATCCATTCGTTCAGAAATACTTCATTGGTGGTATTACTGTTGGAGCAGTAAAGGGCTGATCCCTATTAAATAAGTTTGAAACTCGTAAAGTGCGAGCTCAAATATTCATTTTTTTACAAAAAGGAGGATAAAAATGAAGAAAAAGTTATTAGCAACATTACTTAGCGCAAG
>NZ_CAMVPU010000096.1 GCF_947169445.1 uncultured Butyrivibrio sp.
CATACATCACTTATAAGGAAGGAATAGTCAAGAAGCATTAATCCCACTGCATTAAATTAGCCACTTCATTTTTTGTGCCACATTTAGGGCACGGTAACATACTTGGAGTAATGTCAGAATTATTCCTCATAGCATTCCCACACTTGCTGCATATATGACTGTATTCCCTTATCAAATGATAGTTCTCTTCCAAATCAAACCGCATTACACAAGGCTCGTGTCCAAGGTCTTCAACAGTTTTTTCGCCATACGACCGTCTCTTTAAATGTTCAAGATCATTAGGTGCATACAATGATAGATTTGCAGCCACATTCCAGTTACCGCAATTATCACATATAAACAGTTCACGTTCTGCATCCACAGCGGCATAAGGTGTTTCTCTGAAAAGCCTCTGCATTTCTTCACCATACTTACCATTATCTATACTTTCCAGCGTTTCTCTATACACCTTTGGAAAAAGGAATCCTATTCCCAATTGAACCGAGTATCTTTTTTTGCAGTTCTTACACTTAAATAAATATCCATTTCCCATAACAAAACCTCACTGTTCCCTGTGAGCCTCAACAAACCTGTATATCTTCCCAAGCAAATATTCGTCCCCACAACTAGTGTCCCCTTCAAGAATCTCCTTATGGTAGCTGTTGTAATATAACGTAAGCTTATAGCTACAGTCATCTATGGGAGTGCTGCTTTCATCCGCGTTTCTGATAAACTTATACACTTCCTTAAAAAAGGCTGTCATTTCTTGTCTATCCACAGGAGTTTTTACAACATCATGCTTCTTTCTGCTTTTGTACTCCGTGTAATATGTTGTAATTCCTTCTTCGCTAAGTTCGGTAACAGTGGTATCACCAGGCTGAAATAATTCAACGTTATACATCTGCTCAGTTAACCTTATGGCATGAATATCATTTATGGTTTGTCTCATTGTATAAACCTCCTGAGGAAGAATTATCCTATCTTCAATATTAGCATTTTTCATTGTTTCTTGCCCTTAAAGCAATACTATACTTCATCGTCTTCATCATCTTCTTTTTCTTCTTTGGCTTCATTACCATCATCTTTCTGCTGCATCAGCTCAAGATATAGCTCAACATCCTTTTCATTAGGTAACTTTAAGTCCCTAATATTCTCATAGACCTGCACTATGTCACGCATGTTATAGCCATTTAAGATATTGATAGCCTCTCCCTCAGTTAAGCCAAAGCGCTCCTGACACTCGATCCTAAGTTCACGTCTTTCACCGATATCCTGAAAGCCGTTGTAAGGAAGCTTCTCAGCGCGATCCCTGTACTCCTTAGCATCTTCATATGTAATCCAATCGCCTTTATGCTTGCTGCGCTTTTCTTTAAGCGCTATTATTTTCTTCTCTATTTCACTTTTTTTACTAGAACCATCCATAGTTTCATCCTTAACCGCCCAAAATCAGGCACTATTCCAATGAATTACCAACAAAGAATAAAACAAGCTCTCTAAACTCATTCGCCATTCCTGAAAAATTGTGATCTGCGCCACAAACAAAGTTCTTCTTTACGACATTGGATTTTATTAGTCCTAAGAGATCATAGTATTTGAAAGAAGGGTCTTTTTCTCCGTATACAAAAACGACCTCTTTTCCATTAAACTTTTCTACGCCAGCCTTGGTTTTATGCCAATTGATCATCAATGGTCCATTTATTAAAAGCATTCTCTTGATAGTCTCTATCTGGTGTGCTTGCTGGGCTCCCACTAATGCTCCATTAGAAATCCCAATATAGTGGATTTCTTTAATGCCTGCGTGTCGATTCTTTAATTCAGCAATTTCATCAGACAAAACACAGTCCTCTCCCATAGGATTCGCAGACACACATACTGTATAGCCAAAGTCCTTATAAATTCTCATCGCGATTGCTATGTATTTCCCTTCATATCCATAGATACTGTCGCCTTTTCCGGTCTTTATATAAACGCAAGTCTCATTCCCAGGAACAATACCGATTCGGGCATCTATTTCTATTGGAAATCTAAGAATACTCATGTTTTCTTCTCCCAACAAAAGCCATTTACTTAAGTCACATCAAATGTTGAATAGCCTACTTCAAGTAATCTATCTACCATTAGATATAGATCCTTTATCGTAGGAAACGTAATAATGTACACAATCTCACCCGATATGAACTTTAAATACTTAGGAGTAGTCAGGACATTTCTATCCGCAACAAAATCGCGCCCCATATAATCCTTATTTCCGTGGTATGGAATTTTCAAATCATCAAATAATAGTTCGCAATCATTAAGCACGATCCCTTTGCTTGTTATCTCCCTTACACTTTTATAGGAGTATTCTTTATCTATTCTTTTTTCTAAATCTGAAATTTTCATTTTGTCCCTACCTCGTCAGATAATTCGCAAATAGTACCTTTATAGGTCACATAGACGACCTCGGCATCAGCCTCATCCTTAATCCGATCATAAATACGCCCGGCGCTCATACTCTCGCCAATTACCGTATATGGGCTGTTTGCAACATATCCAATCTTGCCTAATCCTCTAAGTTCAACTCTGATAGCTTCCCTGTCATACTCATTGTCAGGTTCTTTTATGATTTTCACCTTCATGCCTGGCTCAAGAAAATCACAGCCATAATAGTTTTTGGTTCCTGCCAAAGTAAAGAAAACATCCTTCATGATTTGCTCCTTTCTGAACCTCTGTAAGTCATTCTGTAATCATCGTAATTGCACCTGTTTATAATGATGGTCTTTTCAGGATCATCACCCATATCCCAGTAATAATGTCTGTCATAGTACAAATACTTATGCTCTTGATTTCCAAAAAACTCTGGAAATCCATTATTTCTAATAAAAGCCACAACTTCTGG
Organism: uncultured Butyrivibrio sp.; assembly: GCF_947169445.1. GTDB lineage: Bacteria > Bacillota > Clostridia > Lachnospirales > Lachnospiraceae > Butyrivibrio. Next base: position 2,858 of record NZ_CAMVPU010000096.1, read on the forward strand.
AATAAGCGCCTGATTCTTTTCATCTAACTTATCTTTAACAACATACTCATGAGGCGCCCAATCAGCATATGTTTTAGCAAATATCCAATCATTATCATCAATAAATGTTTTGAACTCTTCTATTGTCATCATGCGCTTCTCCTTTCTACGTACCTAGATACTATCAGAGTCGATGTACATTTTTTTGCACACAAAAGGGAGCCCTGTTTCTACAAGACTCCCTAATTAACGTGGATAAATAAAGAAAGAATGATTTCTTCGGATTCTTTATAAATCGCCTGCCACCAAATATTATCATAGCCTTTCGTGGGTACATATTTTCGAGCAACAGCATCTATATCATTCATATAGCCCAATCGTATGTCTCCGCTTAGTAATAAAAAGATACTGAATTCTTTATTGCTATACTGTTCTTTAAGTCCCGAAAGTAGTTTTTCTTCCTGACTTAAAATATCGGCTAGGCTCTTTCCTTTAACAGAATAATATTGACACGACCCTTTTATAACATCACTAACATCTCGCGCATCACATCCAGCGTTTACTGCAGGAAACCATAAAAGAGCCAGAAATTGTTCTATAACTTCCGCCCTATAATCTTCATCATAATGAAACACCCATCTTTCCTCTGCAGTTAAATAGTAGCTAAACACCAACTCCATTTCATTACTTAGATCCAAGCTTCCAAACAGATATACTTCCTGATCATGTTCATACTCTGCGGTCAAAACATATACGTTATCATCTTCTTTTGTAATGTTTATTTTACAAGAGACACTTGTAAATGCATCCTTAATTGTTTTTATATCTTCTTCCGTTGGGCAGAGAATAGTCAACGCACAACGATTATCATTTTCATTAGCGATCATATAGTAATTCCTCCATCAGCTTTCTACTGAATAAACACATTATCAAAATGAATGTACATTTTTTTGCACAAAAAGAAGAGCCCGTAAGCTCTTCTCAGTTACAGCTATTCAATCACTATACCTTTTTTTCATATCCTTAATATCTGAAATTATCCTATTACGCAATGATTCAGGCTCAAGCACTTCAACACTGGGGCCATACTGTAATGCCCAATACCGCATTGCCTGCTCATTACATGAGACTCGCAATATTAGCTTGTCTTCATGTTCTTCAAGAATATTTATATCTGTGCCAAACCAATCAGTAATATCTGAGAATACCTCAGGTGTTGTCTCCATCTTTACATTCACAGTTGGTCCGCTAAACATATAAACATGCTCAGCCATATGTTTTGGAAGATTGAGGCCATGTTCTAACCCTTCTACCTGCTTCATGGGCTTTACTTTTGTATCTAGCTCACGAACCTCTGTCATCTTATCAATTCGGAAATGAGACACGTTATCATATTTATCATAATTACCGATCAAGTAAAATCTGCCATTACAAGCCACAATCTGGTACGGATTAACAATGTAGTGCATATTCCATCGTGGATGAAGCTTAAAGTCTGTTCCCACATCGTTGTACATGAAGCTAACCTGATGCTTTGCAGCTATAGCGTCATTAAGTGTGTCCAATCCATACATAGCCTGCTTATTGATTGTTCTACGCAGTTCCGGAAGATTACTCACATGAGAAACCTTGGCATTAAAAAAGTTGCTAGCCAATCCTTGTATTTTAGAGACAAGATCCTTTGCCTGCTTAGTGGATATAGATTTGGAAAAGAGTACGCTATCAATGAGAATACGGAGTTCCGCATCATCAAACTCTCTGGAAAGAAGTCTGTAGCCATCATCCATATCAATGTCATATCCCAACTCTTTCAGAGATAGGACATTGGCTTTTACGGATCTTCTATCACACTCCATTCCATAATTCTTATCTAGAAGTTTTATGATTTCCTGCTGCGTCAATGAATGATTCTCATCAGAATATTGCCTGAGAATTTCAAGGATCAGCATATTGAGCATTTTTTTATTACCGGTCGCGTACATATATGCCTCACTATTATAAAATCACAATTTTTTACGCATCATTTCTATAAATTCTTTTTTCTTACTTCCAACTGTAATTTCCTCAGGTGTCTCAAGGTAAAACCTGCCAGAACATATCAGCCAAAATACTTTGTCAACTTTGTAAGGAGTAACCGATGAATCAACCTTTTCACAGTATTTTGCCATTTTTACTATAGATTCAAATGTTGATACCTGATTCTTTTCAGATAGCCCCAAACTATGAAATACATCCATCAAATGCACATCCGGCTTTGGATATCTGGTATAACCTAATTCCTTTAGTAAATCACAAGCCAAAGCAAAGCCTATTCCATTTATCTTATGAGATATAAGGAGCGGTAACGCCATGCTGGTATGCACATTGTAAGAAAAGCGATTCACAAACTCATCAAAATCCTCAATACTTTTAAACTCCATTAGAAACTTAGCTGAATCTACAATTGCACAGCTCCACTTATGCCAGCTATTCTGTTTACTATCCGCACTTATAATATTAAATTCTTTTCTAAACCTCTTATATAAATCCTCTGGATCCATTTGACTTACCTTAACATGGTCAAATCCGCAGAGTATTTTTTCCACTTTGTCTTTTCTTTTTTGAAAAGCAATGACATTAGGCATGCTTTGGTAGTTTTGCGCAGAGTGGATAAATCTCACAAAAATATCATCTAATGATTTGTTATCTCTATTATCACCTAAATAGTATTTTTCTAACTCCACCCCTGGTGGTGTCATTTTCTCTAAAAAATCCACCCCCTGCTCATATACCTTTATATAACGTTCTTCTGGAACACTAGTCATTTTACGTTTCTCCTTTCAAGGTTATATCATTCGTCTTAATTGTCATTCAATCCGAATTCTTTACTTAAAAGCTTATGTTTATATCGATTCTCTATATCTATAACAGTATCTGGATCAAGTGTCTTTGGTAAAATCTGGAGGATAGAAAATTGAAAACTATGATATCTGTTAGGGTATTCTTTTATTAGTTCCACAATACGTTTATTACCACCATGATATGTTGAAACATATTCCCTCCATCGTCCTAATAAACCATTTTCAACATTATATGCGGAGCCAACATATTGCTTCCCTGTTTCCTTGTCTACAATAAGATAAATAGCGTAGATCGATGATAATGCTGTATGCCACGACTCATATACAACATCATTTTCAATTATTTCTTTCAGCTCATCATAACTAAGCACAAGATCCTCGTAGCCACTAAATTCACTCTTTCTATCAGCTTGAAAGCTCAATATTTCTTTTTCTGTAGTACCTTTCTGATGCCATGATATTGCTGCATTTCCCCATTCAATTGTTAGTTTCTGCTCATATTCTTTTAATAAATCTGAAGGGACCAATTTGAATACGGCCAGTTCGCCATTATATTTTTCGCATTCAGGCATTCCGGCTGGCCGGAGATTCTTTGTATCCGGAACTGAACCTTCAACCTTATACAACGAGATAAATTTTGCCTGAGTGCTTTTACCACTCAAAAAGACGGCCCAATAATCATATCCTTTGCTAAAGTTTTGCTTTTGGTGACAGGTATATTCATATAAAAAGCCTTTTTCATAGCATTTCCTGAAATTTCTATTAGTTAGCGAATGCCTAATAAGTTTAACTTTTGCCGGGTCCAATCCAGCCTTTTTAATGATATCTGTAAACGTAATGACCATAAGCGCCTCCAGTCGCATTCGCACAGCGATTATTCTGTATTCTAAATACAATCCCACACTTACTATATTATTACTAGCAGCACATTTTTTGTTGTAATAACGGACATTTTAATAATAGTTTTATAAAATCATAACAAAAGCGATGTGCAAAATAATGCACACCGCCATCTCTCAAAAACATTCAATTTATGCTATTTTCAAAACTTCAGTCCATACTTCTCAAGTTTCCTAATTATCTTCTCATCCTTAGTCGGATCATATTCTGAATCGCAGTAATCCAAATGGTAAAGATTACATGTTATGCTCCAGACCAAGTTCTCCGCCTCATCCACATTACGGAGTCTGTAGTACAGAAGGCCGATAATAGACTTCTTCTTGAATTTGAGTTTAGGCCTGCCATCCTTTTTCCTGTTGTCGTTCTCAAGAAGCGCATTCCAGAATACTATAGATACCTGATTCCAGTCATCTTCGGTTCTGTTACCATCAAGAAGTATCTTGAATAAAGCCTGCTGTAATACTTCCCAAGAATAGATTTTCTCCAATTCAAAAATAACATCAGCCCTTGAGGTTTCTTCAACAGAATCATCATCAAGTTCCTTCTTAAGAAGAATGGCATCAATCTCTTTTACGACACGTTCTATTTCCTTATCATCAAAAGACTCACGTTTTATGTACTTTGTAGGCACTTCTTTTGTAAGCCAGACTCCATTAGCAGATTTGAAAAACTCAAAGCCATCTTTCTGCATCGCAGAACTCCACACGCGGTAAACTACTGGCTTGCCGTGCCTGCTGCCTACCTTAACTGCGGTCTCTATATCCGGAGATAAATGAACATAGAGCCTGCTCTTAGGAAGCAGCCCCTGCTCATCTATAGCTTTGTGGTATTTTTCTCCGGTGCCATGATACAGATACTTTGGAGGCTCAACCTTCTCAAGCTCCACATCCACAGGAATAGAATGCCCCTGATTTGCTCTAATAAGCGTTTTATCTTCATTGAAAGAGTATCGCTGTTTTTCATCAGTACGAACAATCTCCTCTAGCATATCCATATTGAATTCCTGAGTCTTGGAAATACCCGCTATAAGCTCATCAACATTAGCCCATCCATGCTCATCTAAGCTAATACCGATTGTCTCTGGTTTATGCCTAAGAATCAGACTTATAAACTTACTTGTCTCTTTCAAGCTCATAGTATTGCCCCTTTAATAATCCACAAATATATTAACTACAATAATTATATCCACCATTTCCAAGTTATAGCAAATGTAGCGTAACAACAAATGAGCCTCTACATTTCTGTAGAAGCCCTCGCCACTTCATCAGATATTCTTCACACCTTCCTCACCACATCCTCCCCATAAACAACATTCAGTCCGCTGCCATTGTCCCAGTCCACCATAATACTTCCAGTATCATCAACTCCCCTCACGGTCCCTTTTGTCCCTATCGGCGGAGCCTGCAGGTCATCCATTTTCACAAGCTCAACTCTGGTCCCGACTGGGTATTCCTTGCGCAACTCCTCTACAACCTCTCTTCTTGGAAAAAACATAGCACCCACCTCCTTAGTTATATTCCTGGAGGCAGATGCTATATGCTACCATGACGGCCTGATCGTTTTCGTCCGGTTCTATATCCCAGCCTCTGTCGTAGCAGACAACAGTCTGTCCATCGATTGTGATCCGTAGCTTACTGATCCTGCCACCATTGATTCCGAATTCGCTACCCTCGTCATAGGCTTTCACCCAATAGTGGGCTATCTTTGTTTCCTTTCCCTTTGATGTTAAAGGTATTCCAATTGTTCCTTCGTGCCACATATGCATAACCTCCTTTGTTTTGGTATATACATATATCACTCTGAAAGCCAGTAATAGCAAGCATTATGTGCATTTTATCCCCATAAATATCACACCGCCTCATAGCTAAACTCAGTCCCATCATAGAACCTGATCTTGAGGTTTCCGCTTTCATAGACGGTTATGGTATCCATGACCATGATCATTAGTTTTGCGTTAAACTCACCTATCGTACCTTTCCTTGCTGCGTCCATGACCTGCTTTGTCTTGTGGCGAAGGAGCTCATCACCAACTTCAAGATTTGTTTTCCACCTATCCTCATAGTCTGCTCTATTCCCGGCTATGGCATTCCAACTCATCATGAAGAGCTTCGTAATAGATTCATCAAAGATATATCTGTTACTGCATACCCTGCGACCTCTTACCTTATTGGTGGAACCGCATCTCCACTTGGTTATCTTTTTACCCTTCCTGTCGGTGTACATCACTCTTGAATAGATGCTTCCGCACTCACCGCAAATTATCTTGCTGCTAAAAGGATTTTTATTAGTCATCTGAGCATAGGAATTAGTACGATGGTCCTCGCAGTATTTCTCTCTCCTTGCTATTTCCTGCTGAACCGCATTCCATGTATCCGCATCAATTATGGGCTCATGGTCGTCCTTGATATAGAACTTCTGCAGTTCGCCATCATTCATGACTCTTTTCTTAGAAAGGAAATCCGCAGTATAGCTCTTTTGCAGGATCACATCTCCCATGTACTTCTCGTTCCTAAGCATGCTGTCTATGGTGGATGGAAACCAGTTGCTCTTGCCTTCCCAGTTCTTTACCTTTTCTTCGGTAAAGTTCAATCTCTGCCACAGCAGAAAGAACCGATATCATGAGCTTGCCTGCATCCTT
>NZ_CAMVPU010000097.1 GCF_947169445.1 uncultured Butyrivibrio sp.
AAGGAGCACGTTCTTCTTGCTCGTCAGGTAGGCGTTCCTTACATCATCGTATTCATGAACAAGTGCGATATGGTTGATGATCCTGAGCTTCTTGACCTCGTTGAGATGGAGATCAGAGACCTTCTTACAGAGTATGAGTTCCCTGGAGATGACACACCTATCATCCGTGGTTCAGCTCTTAAGGCTCTTGAGGATCCTAAGTCTGAGTGGGGCGACAAGGTTATGGAGCTCATGGACACAGTTGATTCTTACATCCCTGAACCTACTCGTGAGACAGATAAGCCTTTCCTTATGCCTGTTGAGGACGTATTCACAATCACAGGACGTGGAACAGTTGCTACTGGTAGAGTAGAGAGAGGTCACCTTAACCTCAACGACGAAATCGAAATCGTTGGTATCAAGGAAGAGACATCTAAGTCTGTATGTACTGGTATCGAGATGTTCAGAAAGACTATGGACTACTGCGAGGCTGGTGACAACGTAGGTCTTCTTCTCCGTGGTGTTGACCGTGATGGTATCCAGAGAGGTCAGGTTGTAACAAAGCCTGGCACAGTTACATGCCACACAAAGTTCACTGCTGAGGTTTACGTTCTTACTAAGGACGAGGGTGGCCGTCATACACCTTTCTTCACAAACTACAGACCTCAGTTCTATTTCAGAACAACTGACGTTACAGGTGTCTGCAACCTCCCTGAAGGTGTTGAGATGTGCATGCCTGGTGACCACGTAACAATGTCTATCGAGCTTATTCACCCAATCGCTATGGAGCAGGGTCTTAAGTTCGCTATCCGTGAGGGTGGACGTACAGTTGGATCAGGTAAGGTTGCTACAATCGTTGAGTAATTCTTATCGGATTGCATAAACACTGAATTCAAAGAGCTTCAAGCCTTGTGCTTGAGGCTCTTTTTTTATTTGTTTTTAAAAGCGGAAAATGGTAATATTCTATTAAGGAGAAGGCAAACACCTTCTGGGCTGGTCGAAAGACCCGGGTCCACCAACAAGCGGGTAAGACACCCGCTTTTTCTATGGGGTTAAAAGGAGCTTGATACACCAATCTGGAATATCAGAACTAACTCCTTTTATATAAAAATGGGACACTCGGAAGTAAGACGTGATGATGATTTCATTTATTATTCTAAACAACGATGAACTATTTAGCCCCGGTGTAAGGAGGACTAATGCTTAAGAAAGCAAAAGTGGAGGATGCTATTGAGTAACTGTGAGTGGTGTAATCTATCTGATGAAGATAAAAAATACACATTGTATGAGGATGAGTACTGGGCGGCATATCTTGCTGACGAACAGGATTACATTGGAAGATGTATTTTTGTACTGAAGAGGCATGTAGGCACTTTGTCAGAGCTTAGTGAGGATGAGTGGACTGATTTGCGGCTAATTATTCAAAGGATAGAATCCTGCTTGAAGGCAATTCTTGGAGCAGATTTATGTAACTGGACATGTCTTCTGAATAACTTCTACAAAGATGATAATCCAAATCCGCATGTTCATTTGCATTGTCGACCAAGATACAGTAAGCCGGTAGTAATTGGTGACAACAGTTATATCGATGAAGAGTTTACTCATCATTATGCTTTGAAGAAGCCTAGTAAGATTACTGATGAGGATAAGCAAAATATATATGTCAGGATGAAAGAATTCTTATCTTTAAATTGATAACATTATAATAAAATAGTAATGGAGGCTTGGTATGCTTGAATTAAAGGGGATAAACACAGATGCAGAAAAAGAATGGAAATTTGTCAGGGATATGCCGGTAGATGAAAACGGGCTGACTAATTTGATGTCAGGGGATCATAATAAAAACAAAAGAGTTGGTCTGATGCATACGAATTACTTCTAGAGCCAACCAATAATATGCATTTCATAGGCTAAGCTGAGCAGAACGGGACTGTTACAGAGCGTACATGCATATGAAAGTGTATCTAATAAGGACTTTAGTATGCAGGATGTGACCGGGGAGAGCTTGGGGAGAGAATCGAGAAAGGCGGAAAGCATATGAAGAGGAAGAAAATTGAAGTTTTCATATGCATAAGTGAGTGAAAAACTTAAAATATAAGAGATTTAGCCATCTGCAAGGCATATTAAAAGATGCATTTAACTTGATCTCGTATGTCTCAGGCATAAATCAAGAAGCAGTTTAGTGGTTGGATAGAGATTGTAATGAGGTATTTGAGTTATGCTCCGTGATGCGGATATAAGAGATGGTCTGTGCGACTATCTTGAAATAAAATATGGAAAGATACGCTTCTTTGAAGAGCTCACAATGGGCAGATCAAGAGCAGATATAGTCATGGTTACAGATCAGGGGCTGTATGGCATAGAGATTAAGAGCGATGCGGATACCTATGAAAGGCTTACTAGGCAGGTCAGGGACTACGACAGATTTTTTGACTATAACTATGTTGTCGTGGGAAGCAGCCATGCAGGGCATATAAGGGAGCATGTTCCGGACCATTGGGGAATCATTACTGTTGAAGATGACGGTGGAAAGCTCGACTGCTACGAGATGCGTATGCCCCAGCGCAGTCCAAAGGTAAAGCTGAACAACCAGATGGGACTGCTGTGGAGGAGTGAACTTGCCGTATTGCAAGAGAAGAATGGTCTGTACAAGTACTCTGATAAGAGTAAGATGTATCGCAAGAAGTATCTTATAGCAAGCGTGGATAAGGAACTACTTAGAAAGCAGATGTTGGAAGTCCTTTTTGAGAGGGATTACTCTATTTTTGAGGACTAGGTAAGATATTTCTGAATAATTTACTCTATAAAAGTATTGAATAAGTGTTTGTTGGGAGGATGTAGGCATAAATGATAACTATAAAAGAATCAACATACGAGGATATCAAGAATATACAGAGCCTCTGGGCAGATGAAGATGTTATGAAATACATCTGGCCGGGAGGATTACAGGAGACAGAAGAGGGTGTACGGCAGTGGCTGGATAGATTTATAGATTCCAGACCAATGCAAAATCACTATTCAATATTTGAAGATGGCAAATACTGCGGCGAGACTCAGTATCGCATAGATGAGGCAACTAAAAATGCATCATTAGACATCAAGCTGTTTAAATTTGCAAGGGGCCGTGGGATCGCAAAGCAGGCACTGCTTAATTCTATCGTGGAAGCGTTCGAACATGGGGCTGAAAACCTGTGGGTTGATCCACATCCATCCAATGTTAAAGCGCTAAATCTGTACCGTAGGCTGGGGTTCGTACAGAAAGAAATGCCGGAGTATGTTATCGCTATGGGAGAAGATCCTGCGGTTTATACCTATATGGAACTTCGTAAAAATGATTTTTATAATAAGTTTGAAAAGTCTTGTGGCGCGATAGTTTATACGGTTGAAGACGGGACAATTAAATATCTTCTTGTAGAAGAAATGAGCGGATTCCATAGTTTTCCCAAAGGACATATGGAAGAAGGCGAGACAGAAAAAGATACTGCTCTTCGTGAAATAAAAGAAGAAACAGATCTTGATGTTAAGCTTTGTACTGACTTTAGAGAAAGCGAGTTGTACCGGCTTTCGGAAAAACCTGGCATAACAAAGCAGGTTGTGTATTACCTAGCTGAATATAAAGATACATGTCCGCACATCGTAAGACCAAACGAGGTCAGGTCTCTCAAGAGCCTTAGCCTGGAAGAAGCTATTAATGTTTTAGAGTATGACAACAAAAAAGAGATGCTTAAAAAGGCTGATAGCTATATTAAGAGTAAGGCAGAGGCGCACCTATAAATAATTAAAGGATAATGCCGATATAATAGATAGCAATGGAAATGCGTGTCTTTTCAATGGATTGACCATCCTTGAAGGGGCACGTTTTTTATTTCTTGGAAACACTTTTTATCCGGAGGCAATATGGGAATAACGGCAATATCGAATGATTATCTGATGGGATCGTATAAGTCTTCTTTAGAAAAAGAGAATACTAAAGGCGCAGAAGGCGTAGGAAGTTTTGGCCGGACACTTAAGGATGAAACTGAAAAGAAATGCCCCTACAGCTTTTTGGTGAAGGATGGTGTCATACAGTATAAAGGAGTAACTTTCGTCTGCGACTACGAGCAGAATGCTATAACTCTGGGAAATATGTATGAAAAAGAAAAGGTGCTGAAAATAGCCCTTCCAAGCGGTGGCAGCCTTCATGTGAACGTAGATAATATCGATACTTTGGCAAAGGCAGCAGGCATGTTTACGCCCGAGGATCTCAAGGCCATTATGCGTGCAATTTCTGAATATAATCACTGCACCAGGAAACGCATGGAGATGGAGGAGGAAAAAACTGAAACCGCGGAGGAGGCAGCTGCAGAGTCAGAAACTCCGGATGCTGAAAAAGAATCTGAGATAGAGCCTGAGACAGTTAAAACGACTTTGACGGAGCAGATCAGTGCTTTCAGAATGGAGCTTTTTGAAAAGCTGATAAATAATGAGACTGAGGTCAAAATTCAGATAGGTAGCCAGGAAATGAGTGTTAAGGAATGGGATAAGCTCATGGACAGGATTGATAAAGAGCTTGAGAATGTGCATGAGGCCCTCCTTGAGAAAGAGGAGAAGCAGGAGGAGAAGGATCAGGAGGAACGGATAAGAAAACTTTTTGAAGAGAGAAACGCATATGAAGAAACATATACTGCTTATCTGGAGGCTTAAGGGGAAGCATATTGCGATCAGAAGGTTGCTGACAATGACACAATAAATATTATTATTTAACGGGTTTCAGGCATAATGCTTGGAACCCTTTTGTTATGGGCATTTTGAATACAAAGTAAATGACAAACCCTTGCCCAGACAGTATAATTTGAGTATTGATGCAAAGGAGACGGGGAGTATATGGGCAGAACCGAAATTGCAGAAATAACAGTTCTTTGTCTTATTTCAGACGGGGACAAAGTGCTGCTTCAAAATAGAATCAAAGAGGACTGGAAAGGTTATACTCTTCCCGGAGGTCACGTGGAGCCCGGGGAGTCTTTTGTTGATGCGGTTATTCGAGAGATGAAAGAGGAAACGGGGCTGGACATAAAGAATCCAAGGCTGGCGGGAGTCAAGCAGTTTCCAATAATAGATGGTGGAAAGGAAAATGGAAGATACATAGTATTTTTGTTCAAGACTAACGAATTTTCCGGAAGTGTCATTTCCTCTGCCGAAGGTAAGATGGAGTGGTTTGAATACAGCAAACTGTCAGAGATGGACACTGTGAATGACTTGGAAGAACTTATGGAAGTCATCAATAACCCTGAGCTTACAGAGTTCCAATACCTGGTGGATGGAGATAACTGGACGGTATCGATTAAATGAGAATAGTTGTAATTAGACATGGAAAAGTACTTCATGACTGGAAAAAGTGGTGTACATCGGCTGAGTTTGATGAGCAGTGTTCATTGTATGATAAGGCTCAGATTGATGTAGCATCTATAGGCACTGCGCCTGCAAGTGCGATGAGTAACAATGCGCAGAACATATACATAAGTGAATTGAACAGAACCTTGCAGACTGCAGAAGCGATATTTGGCAAAAGAGATTTCAAGAGAACGTCGTTGATAAATGAGGTTCCGCTTCGCTCTGGTTTTGATACAGCGGTCAAAATGCCTCTATGGTTTTGGAATGTGTTGGGGAGGTTGCAGTGGCTGACTGGAATCAAGAAGCAACCTGAGATTAAGGCACATACCACTATAAGAGCAGAGCAATTTGTACAACAGATCATCAAGAGTAATGAAGATTGTGCAATAGTCACACATGGTTTTTTCATGCACACATTGATCAAGGCACTGAGAAAAGAAGGCTTCACGGCAGACAAAAATCGTGTGGAATACAGGAATGGGGAAGCAATTGTACTAAGGCACGATGATTAAAGGGGATTCGTAGGTGATATGAGAAAAGACATTTTGTGGAATAAGTAAGCTGAGAGACATTTCTTCATATGCAAGAGAAAATGCCACAGAAGCAGAGAGGCCGCTGTGATCGAGGCAGCAGTGTACTTAATTCTAAATTTTATATTTATTTAATATATGTGGTGCTTTTTCCTCGGTTATAATCTATATGTTGCGAAAAAACATATGAGGAGAGGAAAAAGTTATGAAAAACAAGTTTGTAAGCATCATTATTATGGCTGTTCTGGCATTGCAGGTTGTTGCCTGCGGAGCTTCTGATACAGCTAAGGCAGGAGCTTTGGAGTTTGAGTCAATAGCTGAAACCCGGGAGGATGATGGTCAGGGGGCTGATTTACAGGAGCCTGTGGCGGTTACAGAATCTGAGGCTGAGAGTACAAATACTGAGCCTGAAGCAAATGAAGAAGCAAATGCAGAAGATGATAGCCAGATTCAAAGATATGATTTCGAAGGTCAGTACTATGCCGGAAGAGGGAACCTTAGCATCACTCAGGAAGCAGACGGAAGTTTCCTGATTGAGGTATGGTGGGGAAGCAGCGCATCAGAGCACAGCGAATGGGTCATGACCGGAACCTATGACGAAGGCGCTAACAGGATTACTTACAGCGACTGCGTGAAGCATGATTATACATTAAAAGAAAATGGTGAGGTAGATACTGATGTTACTGCCTATACCGATGGAACCGGAAATATTCAGATAGTTGACGGTAGCACAATTGTCTGGACTGATGATCAGGATCATATCGCAGATGATGTTGAATTGACCAGATAATGTCATATTAAGCTGAATTTTACTGTAGAACATAAGCAGGCGTTGGTGATAATTTCACTGATGCCTGCTTTTTCGCATAAAAATTTATAATATTTTAATAAAATAAAGGGTGCCAACCTATACCTGTTAAAGGGATAATAGTAAGTAGAATCAGATGTTTATGCCAAACTAAACGGGGAAAGGAGGAAGCGGCAATGGCGGGATTGCCTTTTTCCCTGACGATACTGGGAGCCAGAGGCTCTGTTCCGGTAAGCGGAAGTGAATATATCAAATACGGCGGAGCTACCTCCTGCTACATGCTGGAGGCGGGAAACCAGGTGGTTTTCCTGGACGCCGGTACAGGGATAATCGATGCGCCAAGTCTTGATGACAAGGAAGGCATCTATGTTGTCATGTCCCATCCCCATCTTGACCATATTATCGGACTTCCCTTTTTCCCTGAATTATCCAAAAAGGACAGGAAGATAACCCTGTATGGGAGGCAGGCAAACGGCAGATCCATAGAGGCCCAGATAGAAAAAGCCTATTCACCGCCCTATTGGCCTCTGACCATCGCGGAATACCCTTCCAACTTCGTATACGTGGATCTGGAGCTTCCGCTGTCCATACTAAACGGAAGGGACGTGATCCTTATAGAAGGCATGGAAGTAAGGCACCCCGGAGGGTGTCTGGCCCTTTCAGTGACCTACGAGGGTAAAAAAGTTGTGTATGTCACGGACTGTGAGATAGGAGAGAGCCTCTCCGACAGACTGGTCCGTTTCAGCAAAAATGCTGATGTGCTTTTGTGCGACGCACAATATACATCAGCTGAATATGAGAACAGAAAAGGCTTTGGCCACTCCACGCCGGAGATGGCGATTGAGCTGTACAAGGCCAGTGAGGCAGGTAGGCTCCTTTTGATCCATCACGATCCCAAACACAGAGACAGTGATCTGGAGAAACTTGAGGCAGAAATAGGTGATAAAAACATCGCCTTTGCAAGAAGCGGAATGAGAATTGAGATCACTTGATGCTCTTGGTGTGCCAGCCGGAGGTTCCGGATTTCTTTTGAGTTTTTTTACCAATGCCACCGGCTTTGGCCTTTGGTTTGGAGGACCCGGACTTACCGGAAGAATCATTTTCTTCGGAATCTTCCTTCTTGGTGAGTTCTGCCAGCTGTCCCTTTAGCTTGAGATTTTCCAGATACAGGGCGGTTATGGAAGCCACTGCACTGACCCGCATCTCCTGTTCCTGGGTAAAAGGTATCCACATGCCATACTTATCCTTGGCATTAATGAGCTGCAGAACGCCCATTACCTCGCCGTTACCTACCAGCATTGGCACAACCAGCATTGAGCAGGTGCGGTAATTGTTCATTGCATCGTAGTTGCGGGTGCCGGTGAAATCAAACTCCTTGGAGACGTAGACATCTTTGAGATTAAGTCTCTTTTTGGTGATGGCGGAGTAGGCGCAGGCGTACTGTTTCTGCATAGGTACCGGCGGAATATCCAGAGAACCGGCCTGATAATTCATGGCGATGCTCTTGGATATGGTGTAGATATATCTGAACATGAGCTTGTTGTCCTCGATGGTGTAGATGGTACCTCCATCACAGTTGCCAATCAGCATTGATTCCTTAAGGGCCACCTCAAAGAGAACATCCTGGTCCACGGGTCGGGACATAAGTGTTGTCAGGGTTACAAGACGATCAAGATTGTATCCGCTCATAGATTAGTACCTTTCTCAGGCAGAGCCTTATTCTAAATAACGTTCATATATTAACAATTATATCATCTTGGAGAGAAAAAGTATTGAGACTTTACAGGAAGTTAATGAAGGCCGGGATTCCCTATGTGGCCATCTCCATATTGCTGCTGCTTAACTGTCTGTTCGCATCCTCGCTGTATACGAGGGCTGAAGAGATTGTTTCTGATGCAGCAAGCGTCATAAGACTTTCCAGGATTGAGGGCACGGTCGAGGTAAGTGAAAGCGCAGGAAAAGAAATAAAAGCAACCGACAACATGCGCCTTTTTACCGGAAATCATATCACTACAGCATCCCGTAGCTTCGCTTATTTCAAACTTGATGAATCCAAGGCTGTCAAACTGGACTCTGTAAGTGAGGCAGAGATCAGAAAGAACGGCAAGAAACTGGAAGTTCTCCTTGCTTCGGGAGGGCTCTATTTTGATGTCTCCAAGCCCCTTGCAGAGGATGAGACCCTGAATATCAAGACCTCAAATATGATCATGGGTATCAGAGGAACCAATGCGGATGTTACCATAGTTGATCATAGTCATGTGGTGATCAATCTATATACCGGAAGACTTGTCTGTACTGTGACCAACACCAGGACCAATGAGACCACAACCCTTGAGCTGGAGCCAGGGCAGAGCGGTACTTTTGCAGTCGCAGAAACCGGCATTACAGGTGAGATTGATGAGACAGGCGAGGAAGATAAGTCAGATGAAGGCGACGATAAGGCAGGATTGTCGGTCAGCGCAGAGGTTGGAGAT
>NZ_CAMVPU010000098.1 GCF_947169445.1 uncultured Butyrivibrio sp.
AGAAATAACAGCTTTTCTAACAAACAAGTAATGATAAGAACAAAGAATATGCGAAGGGACTGTCGCTTTAGATGATTAAATCTAAAGCGACAGTCCCCTTGTGTTAAATAGTATACAGCATTATATTGACAGTATGTACCAGGTAGTGGGAAGATGTTCATGAGTTGCCGTACTTTTTCTGATATTTGCGTACGAGTTCTTCATAGGCCATGTAGTCAAAGATGGCGGTGTCTGCGTCAAAGTATATCGGATAAGAAAAGCCTCCTTCCTTCATGGTGATTTTTCCGGTTACGAACAGACCGTTCTTGAGAGCAATAATTACAGGAATTCTTTTTCCGGTTAAAGGATCGGTTATTTTATAGTCCACCAAGCCGGAAAAAGGCTTTCCTGTGGAATTGTCCACCAGCTTACCCATCTTCATATCGTTATCCCAGGAAAATGCTATTTTACACTCTACAGCCGGGGTACGTTCAAATGTAGTATAACTGCCATCAATGACTGCGCTTCCTGCCTCGGTTGCGCGGGTATAGTACCAGTTTTTTCCCTCTCTTCTAAAGGGTGACATATCCTCCATGCAGATACCATACTTGTTGATGTGGAGCTGCCTGCCGTCTTTGGTGAGGATTTTTTCGGATACAGAGCCGTCCTCATTGACATAAACAGGCACTTCATAGTCATCAGGGTTATCGGAAAATACTTCTCCTGCATAATAGCAGGCCATGGCCCAGTATTTCTCCATATTCTTTTTGTCTGCTTTAGGAAGCCTTGAGAAATCGTTTACACCATAAGGCTTCGAGGAATCCTTTACAATTTCGCCGCCTTTCATCGCATATATCTTCTTGCCGATCTTAACCATAAAGGTTCTGTCTGAATAAGCAGGGTTTTTGTAAAAACATCTTCCGTCGCTGTCCACATAGGTAGTTACATCAGTATTCTGTGAAACAAGCTTCTGTTTAATTAAACCTGTGGTCAGGTTGCCGTTTTTACCAATAAAGTAATAGCCTGATCCATAGGTGAAGGCCCTTCCGGAGACTTTTTTGCCGTTCTCATATTTAAAAGAGTTAATGCTTCCGTTTTTGCTATAGATGATAAAAGCTTTTTTGCCGTCATCCAGTGTAACCTCGGTAAGAGCTGTACTCTCTTTGCCGTCCTTGCCGTAGAAATACCACTTTTTGGAGGAGCATCTGAGGACATTTTTAAGCTGATAGCCGGTGGAAGGATCGTAATAATAACTGTCTTTCCTTCCGGTGGAAGTGCTTCCGTCAGAATTTCTGTAAATAATCTCTCCGTCCTTGGAAACAGGACCATCCTGAATAAGCTTAGCCACTCCGGCACCGTCGGTAACATATACTTTTTTGCCGATGGTATATTCATCATTTCTGACAAGTTTGCCGTAATAATTTGTCGTCCCGCTGTTTTCTGCTGTAGTAAAGCAAAGCTCTGCCTTTTTCTCGGTGGTGATGACGTTTCCGCTGTTATCAAGTGCAATTGTACCGTTTTTATCCAGCTTTGGAACAGGCGCTGTGTAAATGCCTTCCACCGCGCACTCCTCCTCCGGAGAAAAATACATGTAAATATCTTTTTTCATTCCATAGGCATAGTCAAAGTCCATTAATATAAGTTTATCCGCAGGAGTTCTGAACCATCCGGTCATTACTGCGCTGTCCTGTCCGACAAGATATCCTTTTCCACCTGTAAATATTACAAAAGGAGCGGTAATGTTTAAGTGGTTGGTATTCAAATATTTGACATGGGCCGGCTCTCCCTGGTAATAAAGATATTTCTTGCCGTCAACAGTCTTTATGCCGTTAAGAAGGGTTCCGTCGGAGTTAAAAGTAAGATTTCTGTAGGCTGCACCTTCCTCTGTAGTAAGGAACTTCTCAACTTCAGCCTCATTTGAAAGAACGTAATGATCCTCAGGTCCCTTGACCTCAGGATTCTTATCATTTCTATGGTTTAATACATGCTTCACACGTTTAACTTCATAATCATTCACCCTGAGGCGATTAAAACTGTCAAAAGAGTAGTGCTTTCCCTTGGGATATTGTTTGGTTTTTATGATGACATCACCTTGGGCCAGCTCTCCCGACTTGTTCAGGACGTAGTAGTAGCTGCCCTGCCGGGATGAGAAAAATCCTTTCTTTGTCACCATGACTCCGTTCAGGATAAAGCATGTGGTTCCGTCCTTCTTCCTATAAATACCTTTATAGGACTGCTGGTAAACAGTGCTGTTATTTGCACCGGAATCCCCGAAAAGATAATACTTGCCGCCTATTTTGGTCAGGCCTGTGGCCATTTCCCCGTTCTTGTCCAGGTAGTACATTTTATTTTTTTCTTCAATCTTGTTGGAACAATATATCCAGCAGGAGGTAAGCATCTTTTTACGATCTGCATCAGCAAAGAAGCATCTGCCTTCCTCCGGCTTATTGGGATTCTTGTTAAGAAGATACGCCTGAGCTGCCTCGGTCTTACCATTCTTCTTTGCAGCGTAATAGAAAATCTGCGTTTCGTCCTCTACACTGCTAATAGAATAGTCCTCATTGAACCTGTAGTATTTTCCGTCTATGATCAGGTACCTATCGCTATAAAGAAGTGGTCCTTCCTCTGAGGCATAGTAGGACTTGCCATCAAGACTAAAGCCCTTGCCCTTCAGGACAGCGCCGGTTTTATCTGCATAGTATAAGTTTTCGTTGTATAAAAAAATGATATTACACCTGATAAGGCCATACAACTTTGCGTCGGACAGTGCGTAGTATTCTTTGCCCTCCACAGCAAACATGCCGGTCCTAATGACTCCGGACATAGGATCGCAGTATCTTGCGCTCTTTGCTTTTTTGGCTGTGGTCAACATTCCTTCTTCATCAAAGTAAATGAAACCGGTGCACATATAGCCGTCTTTGAAATAATAGAAATTATCACCGATATGGGCCACGTTGTTATCCAGGGATTTGCCATCGTCATCCCTGGCCTCTCCTCTGGCATTTTCGTAGGTCCATTTATCTTTCCTGTTGATCCAGCGGCCCTTTACAGCCCCTGCGTATAGAGTGGGATTAAGCCTTCCTTCGGAAATTTCGATTTCCGGGGGAAGCTCCTCTTCGATTGAGGTATCTGTAGATGCAGTATCGGAAGCCTCTGTATTGTCCTCTTCAACAAGAATTTCCTCGTAGCTTTCGTCAGCCTCATCTGCCTCATCTGCCTCATCAGCTTCATCAGTCGTGGCGGCCTCAGTTGCCTTATCGGAAGCTTCCGATTCATCTGAAATTTCATCATAGGGTTCTGGTTCAGCGGTATCTGACGGTTCTTCAGGAGCATCGGTCTCATCACCTGAGCCGTATTCTTCCTCAACGCTTTCGTCGTCAATACTTTTGTCGTCAATACTTTCGTCGTCAATACTTTCTTCTGCAATATTATTTTCTTCAATAATTATCTCTTCCTCAAAAGAGCTCTCTTCCGCAGCATAACTCCTTCCCCCGGCGGTCATACTGCCTGCAGCTATGGTAATAGCCGCAATCATAGCTAAAATTCGTTTTTTCATACTTCTTCCATTTTTCATTACATGAATTTCAAAAAATAAGCACCGCAATTATACATGAAATCTCTGCTGAAATAAAGGATAAAGTGGAAGTGTATTGCTTCGCAATTCGCATATATTTGTAATTGAAATGATCGACTTTGCGCCAAAAGCCTGTGACTACAGAAGCTGTAAAGAAAAACAAAACGAATTAACAATAAAAATTATCTAAAAAATAGAAATGTTTGCTCTGATAAGTAGACTATATGAAACAGAATTATTTATAATTTTAATAGAGTATTTATGCAACTTTTCGCAACATAACTGTATCGAAAGAATCCGAGAAATAATCACAAAAGGCAGGAAATAAAACAGATATTTACCTGGGCGGTTCTTTTAAAGCTCCTATTGCCCGGAAAAAATGGTGTCAAAATAGTATACCGGCGGATAAGAGAAAGGATAGCTAATGAGAAACAAAGAATGGAGTGTGTTCAGGAAAACTACAGCTATGATTCTTACAGCCATTTTGGTGTTTATATCTGTGGGCTGTGGAAACGGTGGGAAAGCAGCTGAATCTGATCTTTCGAATGAGGAAGGCAGAAGTACTGATCCTTTCGGAGTTCCCGGGGGAGGAAAATGGGTTGATTCTGACGTTGCCTTCACAGTCAGGCCTGAAGATAACATACGGTTTCAGGATGATTTTGCAGCGGCTGCCAATAGAGATTATATTGCATCTGCTGTTCTGGACCCCGTATATGAAGAGACCGGTATAGTTTTTGATGCAAATAAGCTGATGTATGAAAGATATATGGAGATTGCTTCTGACGAGACTATGTCAGGCGATGATGCAGAAAGATATAAAACATTGGTAAAACTGCATTCTGATTGGGATGAGCGAAACAAGCTCGGAGTAAAGCCTCTTGAAAAGTATATTTCAGATATACAGAGTATATCCTCTATAAGTGAGCTTACGCAGTACCAGGGGAGCACTACGAGAAATCCCTTTGGGCTGGGGCTGCTAAACCCGGAAGCTGTGAGTACACAAATGCAGTTCCCGGATAAGAGCACGTTAAAACTTCAGGCTCCCAAGCTCTCTCTTGGGTCTGTTTCCTCATATATGGAATATACAAGCAACACACTGGCAGCTAAAGAAAAAACAGATGATGTGGCCTTTTATTTCTTGGGAAGACTTGGTTTTTCTGAAAAAGAGATCAAGGCTATCCTGAAAGGAAATTACAGGATAGAAACTTTTATTGCAAGAAACAGTAATATCGAAAACTTCAATGTTGGGGAGATGTTTTCGCAGGCTCAGACTGACAGGAAAGGTCTTACTGCATTACAAGGGAATTATCCGCTCTCACAGATATTGGATAGCAGAGGCTATTTGGAATGCGACAGTTTTTATGTGGATTATTCCTATCTGAAGTCCTTACATAAGATCTATACCAAAAAGAACCTTGAAGATATCAAATCATTCCTCATGGTACAAACCATTGATTCAGTTAAATACCTACTCGACCGCGAATCATATGAAAAGATGGTTAAGCTGTATATGAACGGAGGTGCGAACTATGAGGGAATATCAGATGGCCAGAATAGTGTCCTTTTTAGAAATGACATTAAAATCTGTGGTTATTTACCATTGCTGGATACTTTGTATCTGGAAAAATATCATTCAGATAACGAAAAGACAGCTCAGATAAATGAGTTTACAAATGCACTGATAGAGGCGTATGCACAAATACTTGGCGAAGAAGAATGGATGTCAGAAGAAACAAGGACAGCTGCAAAGGGGAAGCTGCAAAATATGGCAGTGCACCTCATAAGGCCGGATAATGTTGCTGATTATTCAGCTGCAGACATAAAGTCCTACGAAGAAGGAGGAAATCTTGTAGATGCTGCTGCTGAGGGCAGACGGGTGCTTGAAGCTCACATGGCAGTCAAAAGCGCTGATCCAAATTGGAACAGATTTAAATGGGATATTTATGACACTTCCAGAACTACTACTGAAGTCAACTGTGTGTACTATTGTAACGAAAATGGCATCTATATAATGGCGGGATATCTGGCTATGTGCGATGCTGCTTTTGGAGAAGATGCATCACTTGAGCAGTTTGCAGGCATCGTAGGAACTACGATTGGCCATGAGATAACCCATGGATTTGATTCAAATGGAACAAAGTTTGATCTGTATGGGCGCCAGTTTGATGATGATAAAATCCCCATTGATTGGATGACACCACAGGACAGGTCAAAGATGGATGAAAAAGCATCAAAGCTGGCAGGATACTTCTCACTGGCAAGGCCGATTCCGGGGCAGCAGAAGGTAAATGGAAATGCCGTAAAAGATGAGGCTATTGCTGATATGGGAGGTGTCAAATCAGTACTTTATGCGGTAAGGGAAATACCTGATTTTGATTATGATGAGTTTTTCAGAGCCTTTGCAAGGCAATATGCGGAGCAGACAACTGAGGAAAATGAACTTGATACCATGAAAAGCGACATGCATCCGCTTCCGTTCCACAGGGTAAATATTGTTCTTCAGCAATTTGATGAATTTATAGAAACCTATGATATAAAGCCGGGAGATGGAATGTACTTAAGCCCGGAAAAAAGAGTCAATGTCTGGTGATATCTGTTAGGAAGGAGACAAACTATGGGATCAGAGACTTCAAATGCAGCAATAAGGCTTGATAACATAATCAAAAGCTATGGTAAACATGACGTACTTAAAGGTGTCACCATGCAGGTGAATAAGGGAGATATCTACGGCCTGGTAGGCAAGAACGGAGCAGGTAAAACCACTATTTTTAAGATGATTCTGGGACTGTCAGAATACACTTCAGGCAATGTTTCCATAGCCGGTTCCCGGAACCGAAAAGAGCTGTTTGCAAACAGATCAAAGGTAGGCTTCTTTGTCGGATCCAATTTTTATGGTTATCTTTCCGGCAGGGCGAACCTCGAATACTACGCAGCAGCTAAGGGGCTTAAGGGAAAAGCGTTAAAGGAGGAAGTGGACCGTGTTCTAAAGGTTGTTGGTCTTGTAGACGGTAAGGAAAAGCAGAAAGCTAAGGGCTATTCCCTTGGAATGAAACAGCGTCTCGGAATAGGCAATGCAATCCTTGGTAATCCGGATATTCTCATTCTGGATGAGCCGACCAACGGTCTTGATCCTCAGGGAATAGCAGATATTCGTCATATGATAAGGCGATTCAGAGATGAGTTTGGCATGACAGTCATAGTTTCAAGTCATATTCTGGGAGAGCTGGAAAATACTGCGGACCGTTTCGGTATAGTACATGAAGGTGTTATAGCAAAAGAAATCACACAAGAGGATCTTTCTGCAAAGCGTCCGGAAGTGGAACTTACAGTCTCAGCCGAAAATCTGGAAA
Organism: uncultured Butyrivibrio sp.; assembly: GCF_947169445.1. Classification (GTDB taxonomy): domain Bacteria; phylum Bacillota; class Clostridia; order Lachnospirales; family Lachnospiraceae; genus Butyrivibrio. The sequence goes on from NZ_CAMVPU010000098.1 coordinate 6,904, forward strand.
GAGCAAAAAAAATTCTTGCAGAGAATGGTATTGATATTCTTAAAGAAGGCAAAGAGAAAGTTACTCTGGAAGACTATTACTTTGAACTCATTGGAGGATCTGCAGAATGAGAAATTTGTTAAGAGCGGATTTGAAGCGTATCTTTCGGGTTGGTCTTATTTATATAGGGCTTTTGCTGGCGCTGATCTATATTTCATATACGGTGCTTGAAGGCGTTGTAAATGATGGCTCAATTGGACTGGTAAGAGGTGTGCAGAAGTCGCTTAACGGGGCGCCTATAGCTCTTTTTATAGTTTTTCCCGCTTTCTATGCTGTTTTTGCCCATGAGCTGTCCTCAAAGTCCATGCAGGCTATACTTGGTCATGGCATAACAAGGGATAAGCTCATAGTTGCCAAGCTTCTTGATGCGGCAATTGTTCTTCTTTGCGTGTACCTGGTCATCATTGTGGCAACCCTTGTAGTAATAAACGGAGAATCAGCAATTATATTAAGCTCGCAGCAGCAGACGAACCTTGTTATTTTTATCATACTGAGGTGGCTTAGACATTTTGGCTACATTGTCTTTTCAGCTATGATCATGTACATTTCAGGCTCCACGGTTCTTGGTATAGTCGCTTGTGTAGCATTTACGGTTGTGTTTAGACTTGTGTTTAACATGATAGAATTTTTTTCCTCACTGTCATTATATGACTATACCTTTGATGGTCTTTTGGACTGGGCATATACCGGAATAGAGATGGGAGCTTTCCCCTGGGAGCTTTTTCCGGCAGCGTGCTATCTCTTGGCAGCACTGGCGATCACTACCTATTTCTTTCGGAGAAAGGAGTTTGACTTTTGAAAAATCTTATTTTTGCAGATGTAAAAAGAATCCTGAGAAAGCCGGCATATTGGATCGTGCTTGCAATATGTCTGCTAATTTCGTTTTTCTGGACCTTGGGGGCAAAAAGAGACGGTACTGTAAGCGGGCTTACTTTTGCCTCTAATCAGGGGACTGCTATAAATACAATGAATCTTTTTATAGGGATTGCTATTTATGTGAGCGTCTACGCCGATGAGTTTTCGTCTAATTCTATGCAGTGCCTTATTGGAAGAGGAATTTCAAGAAAAAGACTCCTTATCGCCAAGTTCATTAACTGCGTGATCATCACCTTTATTTCTTATGGAATCTATGCCCTTTTTATCACCTTAACAGGTCTGATAATGGGCGCAAACATGAACATGTCAGAGAGCAGCTTTTTGTACAGTACGATATTGACCAATGCTTTTCTTATCTTGGGTTATGCAACCATATCCATGATCATTCTTTTCTGGAGTAAGAACGTTGCCTATGCAACTTTGGTGGATGCATTTCTTCTTTTTGCGGGAGATACACTGCTGAGCGGTCTGAATATGATTCCGGTGATAAAATTCTGGCATATAGACAGGCACGTTTTTTCACATGCCCTTGAATGCGCCAAAGTAGATCTGCTGCTAACCGGCGGAACAGCAATATTTACACTCCTTTGGCACATTGCAAAAATCTGTGTTATTTCGATTATTCTGGCATATCTGCTCTTTAGAAAAAAAGAGCTGGATTTTTGATTCAATAGAAGGAGAAAAGATATGATATCGATTATTAGCTTTGTTCTGAGTGCAGTGGTTTCCTCACTGGTATTCGGGGCTGCACATGTTTTGGAATTTGATCCCTCATCGCCTGTTGCATGGGGACAGGCGGTCGCCAAAACACTGGAATCAGGCGTTTTTGGTCTGGCTCTCCTTATACTGTATTGGAAGACAAGAAATATCTGGGCCTGCGGCCTGGCTCACGGACTGTTTGATTTTTTTGCCGGTTATACAGAAGGCCTGTTTGTTCCGACGGGAGATTCAGGTTCATCGTATATTAATACCGGTGAAGATGGCGCGAGGATCCTTATCACGTACTTTATAATTGCTGCAATTAATGCAGGCCTGACATTTATTGTGTGGAAAAAAGTCGGTAAGACTATTGATTTTGAAAAGATCAGACGAGAATGGTAAGGAGAATTGGTTATGGAAAACAAAAAAGTAAGGAAACATTCATTATGTGAAAAAAATGCTGTAATCGCAATGATACTGACAGTTCCTCTGGGTTTATTAACTCAATTGAGCGGCC
>NZ_CAMVPU010000099.1 GCF_947169445.1 uncultured Butyrivibrio sp.
CTGCCAATAGTGGAAAGAGAAATGTAATACATAATCCTTGATGGAAGAATAAATTCGAATATATCTCGGAAGATAGATGTTCTATTACAAAACTATATGACACACACTGGAAAAGAAATACGTCTCCAGTGTGTGTTTTTTATCACTTAATATCATATTCCAGCTTTACGGTTATTGTAGCTGTTTTGTGCCTGGAGCTGGTGTCAAAAGCCCCATCATATGAGTAACTGCTGGTTCCTGAGTTCTTGGCAGTTATCTGGAATACTCCGAGGTTCGAGTTCTTAAGCTTTCCAAGGGATGCTCCGGTGTTCTTTGCCATGATGTCAATTCTGTCTTTCGCGTTTTGAGAAGCTTTGTTTATAAGGTCCAGCTTGAGTGCTTCCATACCTGAATAGTAGTACTCAGGCGAGTTTGATGTGAGCTCAACTCCCTGATCTAGAAGACTTGAGATGTCCCGTGAGATCTTTTCCACATTATCAAGGTTGGATGAAGTGATGATCACTCCCTGTGTGAGCTGATATCCATCTTCTTCAGAACCGACATAATTTCCATTGGTATCGTACAGCTGCTTATAGGTTCTTCCGATGTCAACGGAATTAAAGACTATTTCTTCTTCTGAGATCCCATTGTTTAAAAGATACTGCTTAACACGCTCAGCGTCTTTCTTTATCTTTGAATATGCTTCCTGTGAGGTATCAGCCACAGATGAGAATGAGCCTCTCCATATTATAATGTCTGATTCAAAATCCACGCTTGAGCTTCCTGTAGCAGCTATGACATGGGTGCTGTCCGACCTGAAATGAGACAGGCCAAAAGCCAAAAAGCCGCAGCTTACAACTATACATATCCCGATAATCAGTGCATTCAGGCAACCTCTTTTTCTTTGTTCCATACTATTTTCTCCTTTTTGCTTTTTGATTTTAGGATAATGTGCCGGTCTTAAATGTATCTTAAAGTTTTTAAGATATTTTTAAGCTGAAATATTTATAATCATGAAAAGTAAGTCTTTGATTGGAAGAATAACCAGGGGTGAGAATAAGGATGAATATTTATGGAATTCACAGGCCGATAATGGAAGAAATAATGAAAAGAATGGTCCGGGATATAGAGTCTGATTGCAGGGATAGCGCAGGTGATAAACTCTTTGAACATATTTCTTGCCGGATTAAAAGTGATGCCAGCACACGTGAAAAGCTTGGAAGGCTGGGAGTTATGGAAGACGAACAGAATGCACTTAACAGTATTACTGACTCTATAGGAATCAGAATTGTATGCCTTTTTATTGATGATGTATATGAATGTGTAAAGGTTATCAGGAACCTTCCAGGTTGCTCGGTCGTTCAGGAGAAAAACTATATACTAAACGCAAAAGCCAATGGATATCGGAGCTATCATATGATCCTGGACGCTGAATATGATGAGCATGTTAATGATAGCATGCTGCATCAGTCTTACTATGTTGAAGTACAGTTGCGCACAATTGCCATGGATACCTGGGCAGCTCTTGAACATGAAATGAAATATAAGAAGGATATTAAAAATCCGGAGCTGATAGCAGGCGAACTCAAGCGGTGCGCCAATGATCTGGCTGCATGCGATGTATCCATGCAGACGATACGACAGATAATAAAGGGAGCATGACAGAAGATTAAGCATATGAAAATACTATTTGCTGAAGATGAGACAGATCTGAGAGATGCTGTTTCAACATATCTGAGTATGCAGGGACATCATGTTGTTGCTGTTGATAATGGCCATCAGGCAGTTGAAAAGACCAGACAGGATGCATTTGATGTGATCCTGTTGGATGTGATGATGCCGATTATGGATGGATTTGCTGCAATTAAAGAGATAAGAAAAGACGGAAATGTCGTTCCGACTATTTTCCTCACGGCAAAGTCAAGGCTTGCAGATAAGATAGAGGGGTTGGATCTTGGAGCAGACGATTATCTGACAAAACCCTTTGCTATGGAGGAACTTAATGCCAGACTTCGGGCTCTGCACAGAAGACAAAGAGATTACAAAGTAAAAAGGATATCAATTGGAAACGTAGAACTTGATATCGAACAGAGCCAGCTTCGGGCGGTAAATACAATAAGCATTTCGTATAGAGAAACCAGCTTGTTTGAATTTCTTATCGGCAGGGCAGGAGATTCTGTAAGAGAACAGGAACTGGCTCAGGAAGTGTGGCCTAATGAGAACGCAGGCTCTGATGTTATCTGGCTGTATGTATCTTTCCTTAGGGAAAAGCTGAAATCCATACAGGCCAACGTGATTATTGATGGCGAAAGGGGAGGCCCTTTTGTTATGATGGAGATCTGACATGATTAAGAAGCTCAGGCTGAGATTTTTATGGGTATCAACGCTGATACTTGCACTTGTGATCAGTGGAGTGATGGGAATTGTTTATTGGATAACATCGGGAATAATCATGTCACAGACACGAATACTGATGGAAGTGATACTTGATAATGATGGAGAGCTGCCTCAGCAATGGGAATATGATTCAAAACGCGGATCATTTCTTGCGCTAAATGAAGAGTCCATATATGAACTTCGCTATTTTACGGTGCTCATAAATGATGAAGATGTTCAGATTACGCATATGAACAGTGCCATAAAGGAGAATTTGGCAGAGGAGATTGCCGAAGAACTGAGCAACAAGAAGAATGACCATGGAAGCGTGGCTGTCAAAGGTGGAAGAAGAATAAACTATATGAAAAAAACCATGGATGATGGCAGTGTAATGATAGTCCTGTTGGACAGCACTAGCAGGTACAGCCTGATAAAGGTCATTATGCTTTACATGTCGGCGCTGTGGTTTGTTGTATTATTGCTCTATATCCTTGTCATGGTGAATTATTCCAAAAAACTTGTAAAGCCATTTGAAGAAAATGATGAGAGACAGAAGCGTTTTATTACAAATGCAAGCCATGAACTGAAAACACCGCTTGCTGTCATTTCTGCAAACACAGACCTTCTTGAGCTGATGAATGGTAAGAACAAATGGACAGAAAGCACAAAAAAACATGTTGGAAAGCTTCAGGAACTTATTGAGGATCTTGTGGTACTGACAAGGCTGGAAGAGATGAAGGATATTAAGCTGGAGGATACGGATATCTCAGTCCTTGTTACTGAAACTGTTGAGCCTTTTAGAGAGATAATTCAGACTTCGGGAAAGCACTTTGAAACCCGGATAGAACCCGGACTTATAGCAAAAACCGAAAAAAGGAGTTTTCAGCAACTGGTATCCATTCTGGCAGAAAATGCAGTAAAGTATTGCGATGAAGGTGGGAATATATGCACCGAGCTGACTTCAGATAACAAAGGAAAACATGCGAAACTTTGTATAAAAAACACTTATGAATCAGGGGAGAACATGGACTTTTCCTGCTTTTTTGAACGCTTTTACAGGGCGGATCTGTCACACAATTCGGAAATTCCGGGATTTGGAATCGGATTATCGATGGGACGTGAAATCGCTGAAAGATTGGGCGGGAAGTTGGAGGCTGGTTATGAAGACGATACAATTTCATTCACGGTGATATTATAATATATTAAGTAGCCATGAAATAATGGAGAAGCAGACATGCGAATTCTTATAGTTGAAGATGAAAAAGAGATAGCTGACGGGATCACCGAGATCCTTAAGATGGAGGGCTATACTTCTGATGCAGTATATGATGGTGAAGAAGGCCTGGATTATATCCTTACCGGAGCCTATGACCTTGTGCTTTTGGATGTGATGCTTCCGGGACTTGATGGTTTTGAGATTGTGAAAAGAGCCAGAGCAGAAGGGATAGATACTCCGGTGATCATGCTGACGGCAAAGTCACAGGTGTCAGATAAGATACAGGGGCTTGACTTTGGCGCTGATGACTACCTTACTAAACCCTTTGATGCAGGAGAACTTCTGGCAAGAATAAGAGCTAGAGTGCGGAAAACTGCGGATATCAAGGGAAGTACGATCAGCGCATTTGATATAGTGCTGGATTCATCTGACTATCAGCTAAAAAAGGGAGATAAGGCCATTAAGCTCTCCAAGACAGAGTTTCAGATGCTTGAGTGCCTTATGATAAACAAAGGGCAGATACTTCCCAAAGATATGATCATAAACAAGGTTTGGGGATTCGATGAAGCCGGAGATTACAACAGTTTAGAGGTATACATATCTTTTCTTAGGAAGAAATTGAAGTTTGTCGGTGCAAAAGCAGGAATCATGACACAGAAAGGTGTTGGATATTATCTTGGAGGCGGAGACGAATAACTGATGGTAGCAGACTTACGGAAGAAATTTGTAATGGTTACCACAACACTGATGCTGGTGACCTTTGGTGCGTTTCTGATAGTAAACTACATTTATAACAATTATTGGAATAAGGTAGAAACTGCCGATATGCTTGATCTCATAGCCGATAGCGGATACTTCCTTTACCCGGAGGACACCGGTGTTGAGCAGACCATAAAGAATATGACGGAAGGTGCCAGTCCGATAGCGGGAGTGATATTTGACAGTGATGGGGCGATAGTTACCAGCAGGGTAATCGGAGGAAAAAGTAATCTGGTCGTTTCGGAGCATATTTTCGAAAAGATCCTTACGCAGGACGGATTTGATTACCAGATTGACCGTTATCTCTTTTCCAAAAGGGATCTTGAGGACGGATGTACTCTTATAGTTATCATGGATACCTCTATTGATGACAATATGTGGAAAAAAGTTATCATAACAACCATATTCATTATTATAGGGATATCAGTCCTGATTCTTATAACTTTTTACCTGTCCGGATATGTTACTGAGCCGGCCAAGCAAGCACTTTTACGTGAAAAGAGATTTATCTCTGATGCAAGTCATGAGCTGAAGACTCCTCTTGGAGCTATTAGAATAAACGCTCAGGCTCTTAGCGCATCAGAACCGGAAAATCTATACACCAAAAATATAATTAACGAATCTGACAGGATGGGAAGGCTCATAGAAAGGCTTCTTACATTATCAAGGCTTGATGAGAAAGAAGCTTCCACGAAGGAGCGGATATCATTATCAAACCTGGTAACAGAGATGGCGCTTACCTATGAGAGCGTTGCCTATGAACAAGGCATTGTATATAAGTATGATATCAGTGATGACGTCAGTATTATTGGCAATGCTGATGAAATCAGACAACTTCTTACAATCCTGATTGATAATGCAATTAAGAATACAAATGATAAAGGCAGGATAGAAATACGCTGCATTAGTGAAAACAAAACCGCCAGAGTCGAAGTAAAGAATACCGGCCCTGGAATAAATGCTGATGATCTTCCCCATGTGTTCGAGCGCTTTTACACTTCAGATACATCCCGCAGTAATAAGAGCTTCGGTCTGGGACTTGCTATTGCAAAGGCTATAGCAGAGGGGCATAAAGGAAATCTGACAGTAAACAGCATTCCTAATGAGGTTACCGTGTTTACTGCAATATTTAGCACATCATAACTGATACTGCAAGAGACAAGAGCATCACAGAAGGTGATAAAAGAACACTTTCTGTGATGCTTTTTTTATATTTAGTCTGTTTTCAAGGTTATTTTAAGATTGGAAGATTATTTTTATTTCCAAGGAGGCGAGAGCAAAAGGTTGAGTAAAGAAATAAGCAGAAAGGTAAATACATATTGCATTATCGGAATGATTCTGGTGCTGTGTGTGTTCCTGAAGATCATCTTTGGAAGCAAGATCACATCAGTTCAGGATTATCAGGAAATAGTGAAGAGCTTTGGGATAGCAGGACCAATTGTTCTTACAGTTTTTCAGGCGCTTCAGGTAGTGATACCAATCCTTCCGGGATATCTTGGATGCGCAGCAGGAGCTATAAGCTTTGGGACACCTGTTGGTTTTTTGTGCAACTACATTGGTATTTCTGCCGGGTCAATCATAGCTTATTTACTGGCTAGAAAATATGGCGTGGACTTTGTCATATCTCTTTTTTCCGAAAAGCAGTATCTTAAATGGAAGCATAAAGTCGAGGGAAAAAAGTCTTATGACGCATTCCTGTTTGTAGCTACGCTTCTTCCGATGTTTCCGGATGACTTTTTGTGCTATTTCTCCGGACTTATAGGAATGGATAAAAAGAGATTTATCTGGATCATCATTTTGGGAAAACCATGGTGCATTCTTGCCTACAGTATCGCATTTGGACTGATCAAATAATAAGAGGATAGGGAAAGATGGAAAAGAAAAAGATAATTGGATTTTATGACTACACAGTTGTTTTGACATATGCAGGGATGTTGTTTGCGTTTGTCGGTATACTTGATTCATTAAGGCAGAATTTCACAGGCGCTATTATCTGTCTGATGATTGCAGGAGTCTGCGATATGTTTGATGGAGCAGTGGCCTCCACCAAGGACAGGAATCGCTATGAAAAGCATTTTGGAATAGAGATTGATTCTATGTGCGACCTTATCAGTTTCGGAGTTCTTCCTGCTGCTTTTGTGTACATGATCTCCGGGCAGGCACCTGTCGCCGGACTGATTGGAGCCGCTTATGTTCTGTGTGCACTGATTAGGCTCGCTTACTACAATGTTCAGGAATATGACAGACAACAGAAGACAACTGGAAAAAGAGAAGCCTTCCTTGGTGTTCCGGTTACGACAATAGCAATTGTCCTCCCACTGATTTACCTGATAAAAGACCAGTTTAACTTGAAAGGTACTATAAGTTATCTGGTCCTGACAATTCTGGTTGCTGTGGGATTTGTAAGTGGGATTGAGATAAAAAAGCCAAAGCTTGCAGGAAAAATCGTGATGATCATAGTTGGAGCACTGGAATTCTTTGGTGTATTTCTTTTGACAGGGGCTGATATCTTATGAGCGAGAGCCATACCATAGATTTTCTGTATAAGACTGCTGTAGGCAGATTTTGCCTCAAAGGTCTTGTGAATCCGAAAGTTTCGGAATTAGCGGCAAAGCTCTTATCATCACGGGCTTCGGCTGCGATTGTACCGTTTTTTATTAAAAGAAACAAGATAGATATAAGCGACTATGTGATTCCTGAAGGTGGATATAAGTCTTTCAATGACTTCTTTACCAGAAGGATCAGACCTGAAAAAAGGGTAATTGCAGAGGGTGAACTTATCAGTCCATGCGATGGGTATCTGACCGTATCAAACATAGATGAAGCAAGTGTTTTTCACATTAAAAATACCTCATACTCATTAAAGAACCTCCTCGGAAATGAATGTATGGCGAACGAGTTTACCGGCGGAACAGCACTCATCTTCAGACTGACACCCTCTCATTATCATAGATATGTCTTTTGCACATCGGGAATAGTCGAGCGAACAAAAAGGATACAGGGAATCCTGCATTCGGTAAAGCCCATATGTCATGAAAAATTTCCCGTGTTTATCCAAAACAGCAGGGAATATACGGTCATTAATAATGTGAATCTTGGAGACCTGGTACAAATGGAAGTGGGCGCCCTGCTTGTGGGAAAGATATCTAATAATCGCTATTCCCGGGGAGAAGAAATCTGTGCGGGACAGGAAAAAGGATATTTTGAGTACGGGGGATCTTCTATTGTAGTACTGACAAAGTTCAGGCTTGATAAAAGGAAAATTAAACGTGGCAGAATAAAGCTTGGCGGAGGTATCCCTGTGAAGATGGGGGAGGCGCTGGTGAGGAACATATGAACAGGACAAAGAACATTTTTTTTAAGCTGAAAAAGCTAATCCCGGATTATGCTATTGTCCCTATCGCATCGATGCTTATTTTGAATGCAGTGGTTTTTTGGGGAACAAGGTTCATCACTGATAAGATGACTCATTATGATCTGTCAGGAATTATGGATTATCATATCCCCTTTGTTTCAATTTTTATCATCCCTTATATACTGGCATTTGCTCAATGGATAGTGGGATATATAGTTATCGCCAGACAGAGTGAAGAGTACTGTAACAGAGTAATGGGAGGAGAGATAATTTCCAAGCTTATTGTAGGAATAATTTTTATTATGTTTCCCACGATTATGCTCAGGGAAGAAGTCTTGGGAAAGGATATATTTAGCCGGGCTGTGGATCTTTTATATAAATTGGATGCTCCGACAAATCTTTTTCCATCCATACACTGCCTGGAAAGCTATATCTGCATGAAGTCTGCGCTGGAAATACAAGGCATTGATAAAAAATACCGGATTACTATGGTTGTGATGAGCTTACTTGTATTTATGAGTACCGTTTTCATCAAACAGCACGTAATTCTGGATATTTTTGGAGCTGTTATTGTGGCAGAGGCGGGAAGACTTATCATGGATTTTCTATATGCTAAGAGCAGTGCTTCTTTTGAAAAGAGAGGAAAGATCATATGAAGGTAGAAATAAAACCATTGGAAAAAGAAGACAGGGAACAGTTCATCCTGGATAATCAGGAAGCTTTCAGGTATGGTGCGCTTGAAGAATTCGGCCTTCGTGATTCGCATTTTGAGGAAGATGGAGAAATAATCTCAAAAGCGACTATTGAGAGGTCTATTGATGAAGGGCAGGCTTTCAGGATAATAGCTGACGGTGAAAAAGTCGGCGGAATGGTAGTGCATGTATTGGGAGAAGTAGGTGAACTTGACCTTCTTTTTGTAAAGTCATCAGCACACAGCAAGGGACTGGGCTATTCGGCCTGGTGCCTGATGGAAAAAATGCATCCTGAGGTCAAGCTCTGGGAGACTGTAACTCCTTATTTTGAGAAACGCAATATTCATTTCTATGTGAATCGATGTGGCTTTCATATAGTTGAGTTCTTCAACAGGTTTCATCCTGATCCTGATGATCCGCATGATCTGTGCGATGATGAAGCTGAAGAGTTCGATGGAATGTTTAAGTTCAGGAAAGAGATTCTGTGAAGCTTCAAGGTTATTTTAAGATTGGGCATATATACTTGCCTTAATGAAAAACCATTTCAGAGAAAGGAAGGTAGTCCTTATGGATATCAACAATGTTTCAAAAGCACCG
>NZ_CAMVPU010000100.1 GCF_947169445.1 uncultured Butyrivibrio sp.
TTTTCATTAAGAACAGGGGAAGCAGGATTCGAACCCGCATGAGCGGTTTTGGAGACCGGCATACTAGCCATTGTATGATTCCCCTTTATTCACTTGGTTAGTACTCACTCGCACCAACGAATGAAAGTATATCATACAGTGAAAGGGTTGTAAACATTTTTTTTGCAGGCAAAGAATGTGCGGAAAAACGGTAACAAAAAGAAGAGGTAAAAAAGATGCTCTGCTTATATACTTGTTGCACTATATAATGTATAATCAAAAGTGTTGAGGTATAATATTTAGTGTTTTAAAAAGCTTTTTCTTTTTGAGGAGGATATGTATGAGGAAAAGAATAACATCCTTTGCGATTATATTTATGATGGCCTTTATGTCTGTAGTGGCATTTAATATGGGCTCTGTTCGGGCTGACGCTGCAGAATCTTCTTTTTCAGGAACGGTTTCATCCAAGACAACTACAGAGAGGCTCTTTCTTGATACAAGTTCAGGAACAATGGAGTTCAAGATTGATTCAAATCTTACTGTTTCCGGATCCAAGATGGTACTTCCCGGAAGTTCAATAACTGCAACAGGATATGTTGGAAGTGATGCTTACTGGCATGTGACTAAGATTTCAGGAACTACTTCAAGTAATAAGGTTACAGTCGATCAGAGTACCAAGGCTACAGTTAAGGGGAGAATTGCTAACGGAACATCTGAAGACCTTTTGTACCTTGTAGTAGATAATGGCACGATGCAGATCAAGATGGATGATGATACTGACCTTAGTGGAACAACAATGCTGATTGTTGGTAAGACTGTTCAGGTTGAGTGTGCAAGAGGTTCAGATGCATATATGCATGCACTTTCAATCTCAGATGCTTATGCATCTACTGGTTATTCTTCCACAACTTCTTCATCATATTCCGCAAGCACTGTAGCTGCTGTTTCAGGCACTGCAGTTACCGGAACTGTTGAAAAGGGGACCACTTCATCAAAGCTTTACTTGTCCACTAGTGCAGGAACAATGGAATTTGTCCTTGATCTGACAACAGATGTGACAGGATGCAGAGTTTTGATCCCTGGTCAGAGCATTACAGTTAATTTCTATAGAGGAAGTGATGCATGGAATCACACTTCCAAGATTGTAAATAATTCAGCAAGCGCTGCAAGTCAGGCTACTCTGGATTCTTCATCAAAGGTAACTGTAACAGGAACAGTTGAGGGAGAGACTACAGAGAATACTCTTTTCCTTAATACCAGTGCTGGAACAATGCAGATCAGACTTGATTCTGCTACAGATTTCTCAAGATGTCCTGTAATCCTTAAGGACAAGAGCCTGCAGGTAGTGATCGAGCGTGGAAATGATGAGTATTACCATGCAATCTCAATTGCACAGAATTAAATAGATATTAGAAAATATGTATTCCTGGAATCTTTATCCAGGAAAATATAATAGCAAGATTAGTAAATGATATAAATACAGCCCTCGGTGCAAATGCATCGGGGGCTTTTCTGTCCTTAGAGCAAGGAATTTTGAATGGTTAGTAACGGTATTTAAATTGGTGTAGTAATAAGTTCGAACAATTTGCGAGGAAAACGTTTTCTTTAACGTCACCATATGCTATACTTTAACTGGTTTTTCGGTTAAAGAAAAAGTGGAGGATTACAGAATGCACAGAAATAATTGTAAAAGAATTCTTGCAGCTATAGCAGCGGTTTCAATAGCTATAACAGGCTGCGGCGCAGCTAAAAATACAGCTGAACAAAACGTAAGCAATGAGAACAACATAGATAATTCAAGCAATGTAACAACTGAAACAACTGTTACTGGAACAAATTCAACGGAATCAAATACCAGTGCTACTGCAGAAACTGGTAATGCTGGTGAACAGGCAGGAGAGGAACTTCCTCCGCTTAATATAATAGATGACAAATACCGTACAACCTATGAAATCTTCGTCTACTCTTTTTATGACAGCGATGGAGATGGTATTGGTGACCTTCAGGGCGTTATTGATAAGCTTGATTATGTGAATGATGGAAATGATGAGACGGATGCAGATCTTGGCTGCAATGAGATATGGCTTATGCCGATTTCACCGTCGCCTACATATCACAAGTACGACATTACTGATTATATGGAGATTGATCCTGAATACGGCACACTCCAGGATTTCGATAATCTGGTAAAAGAGTGTCATGATCGCGGCGTCAATCTCATCATCGATCTGGTGCTCAATCACACATCCAGCGAGCATCCCTGGTTTAAGGAAGCTACAAAGTACCTAAGAGACCATGCTGAACTTACGTCTATCTATGAAGAGGCTTCCGACCAGGAAGGGCAGTTAACACCTATAGCAACTCTACAGGACGAATGTCCTTACCTGTATTATTACAATTTCTCCAAAGATAAGCAGGCAGGCTTTGAAAAAGTAAACGGCTCAGACTGGTACTATGAAGCCCGTTTCTGGTCAGGTATGCCGGACCTTAATCTGGATAATGATAAGGTAAAAGAGGAAATTTCTGATATCACCAAGTTTTGGATAGACCGTGGTGTTGACGGATTCAGGCTGGATGCGGTTACTTCCTATTACACAGACAATGATACCAAGAATACTGAATTTCTGACCTGGCTGAATGATACGGTTAAGGCACAGAAGGCAGATGCATATATTGTTGGTGAAGCCTGGACCAGCATTGCAACCTACTCAAAATATTATGCCAGCGGAATTGACAGCTTTTTTGACTTTAATTTTTCAGGAAGCGAAGGCGCGATAGCCGGTGTCGCAAGAGGAAAGAAGTCACCTCTTTCTTTTGCTCAGGCTATCTCTGAAGCAGAAAAGACATTTTACGAGAATAACGCAGATTACATAGATGCACCATTTTATACCAACCATGATATGGCCCGTTCAGCCGGCTATTATGTGGGAAAAGGCACTGAGAACATGGTTAAAATGGCAGGGGCACTTAATCTTTTGATGGGAGGAAATGCCTTCATCTACTATGGAGAAGAGCTTGGAATGAAGGGTTCCGGCAAGGATGAGAATAAGCGCGCACCGATGCAGTGGACTACATCAGAAGAGAGCGCAGATGCAAAGGGAATGTGCAAGGGACCATCTGGTATGGAGAAAATCACGATGACCTATCCGGCTCTTGATGAGCAGATGCAGGATGAATACTCGGTTTACAATTATTTCAAAAAAGCAATCAGGCTCCGCAATACATACCCGGTAATTGCAAGAGGAAAAACGCTTCCGATTGAGGAATTATCAGAGGATGGTGTTGGCGCATTTGTCAGATTCCTTGCAGATGATGGGAACGATGGCTTGAATGCAGTTCTTGGGAAGGAACAGAATGGCTTTGAACCCACAGCTCTTTTGATACTTATCAATAATTCGGCTGAGGCGAAAAAAATCGACCTTTCCAGGTGGGATGGAATTGGAGATAAGCCGCAGCTTTCCTATCAGATTAATGTAGGCGAAGAGAAAAGCGCACTTGAAGGTATGACCCTTACGATTCCTTCCTATGGAATCGCAGTTATCAAGTGATAGAATTTGAAAATAAATAGAAAAACAATATGTACTTAAGCGAGCTGATAGCTACAACTATGCTGTAATTACGAGGAATGTTATGAAAAAAGAGTATGACAATTATATCTTTGATTTATATGGAACCCTGATCGATATTCACACAGACGAGGAACAGTCACTTCTTTGGGGAAAAATGACAGATTACCTGAAGCTTCATTTTTCTTCTGAATATACTTCCAAGGTCCTTAGAAAAAGATATCTTGAAATATGCAAGGAAGAAGAGGACAAGCTTCAGAAGGAAAACGGCGCGACCTGGCCGGAGATCAGAATTGAGAAAGTATGGACGAGACTCATTTGCGAGGGACGTAAAGCTTCTTTACAAAACTTGGATCCTGAATCAGCACAGGCTGGTGACTGCGACGAAGATTCTCCGGAAATCAGAAAGCTCTGCGTATTTTTCAGAGAAGCTTCAAGGGATAAATTCGTAGTCTATGAGGGTGTTCGGCAGGTCTTTGAGAAACTGAAGGCTGATGGAAAGCATATTTTTCTTTTATCAAATGCCCAGAGAGTATTTACGGAAAAAGAGCTTTCGGATGCAGGACTTACAGACTATTTCGAAGATATTTTCATATCTTCAGATAAGGGGATAAAGAAGCCGCAGAAGGAATTTCTTGAAAAGCTATTAAAGGATAATAGCTTATCTTTTGACAAGTGTGTTATGATAGGAAATGACATTTTCAGTGATGTGGGTGTTGCATTTAAGAATGGTGTAGACAGCATCTTTCTAAACACCTATGATTATTCTGAAAAAAAGATTGATGAGGAGCTGACAGAGCTTGGTATCAAAGGCTCGAAATTTATGCCCCTTATCGTAGAAGACGGTGATATCAGAAAAATTCTTTGATTGGATCCTAATATGCTGATAGCTATTGCATTTTGTGGGATATGATCTGAAATAATCTGGTAAATAATAAGGAATAGCGAGGTATTTTTATGCAGGACAGATTACCAAAACGTGATGAAGTTGCTTTAGAGCTCACATGGAGACTCGAAGATATTTATGATGACGAGGCAAAGTGGGAAAAAGAGTTAGAGAAGATAAATGAGCTTTCAGACAAAATGGCAACATATGCCGGCAAGCTTGCTGATAGCAGCAAGACATTACTTGAGGCTATGAAGACTGACGAAGAGCTTAACCTTTATCTTGACAGGGCTCATGGCTATGCTCATATGAGAGAAGATCAGGATACAGCTAATACCAAGTATCAGGGAATGAAGCAGAGAGTAATGTCTGCTTACATGAATTCTGCTGAGAAGTCAGCATACCTTAGCCCTGAGGTGCTTTCAATTTCTGACGAGACACTTGAGAAATTCTATCAGGAAGAGCCTTCTCTTTCCAGATATAAGAGACTTATCGGCGAGATCAGAAGACTTAAAGATCATATGCTTTCAAGCGAGATGGAGCAGCTCCTTGCCAGCGCAGGCGAGATGCAGGGCGCTTCTCAGAAGGCTTATGGCATGCTTTCAAACGCTGACCTTAAGTTCCCTTCAGTTAAGGATTCAAAGGGTGAGGAGGTTCAGCTTTCAAACGGAAGATTTGTTCCTGTTCAGATGTCCAAGGACAGAGACCTTAGAAAGACAAGCTTTGAGGCTTTCTATGGAAGATATGAGGAGTTCAAGAACACTTGGGCTGCTATGTATGACGGCGAAGTAAAGGGACGTATTTTTGAGGCTAAGGCCAGAAAGTACAATTCTGCTTTTGAGGCAGCTGTTGATGGCAATGACGTATCACCTGCTGTTTGCGACAGCCTTTTTGAGTCAATCCATGACAATATGGACAAGATGCACAGATACGTAACCCTTCGTAAGAAGCTCCTTGGAGTAGACGAGCTTCATATGTATGATGTTTATGTTGGAATGCTTCCTGATTTTGATATGAAGGTTTCCTATGAGGAGGCTAAAGAACTCTCACTCAAGGCTCTTGCTCCACTTGGCGAGGATTACCTTAATGTGGTAAAAGAAGCTTACGAAAACAGATGGATCGATGTAGTCGAGAACGAAGGAAAAAGAGGCGGAGCATATTCATCAGGTGTTTATGATGTTCATCCATACATGCTTCTTAATTACAACGATACTCTTGATGATGTATTTACGCTTGTTCATGAGATGGGCCATTCAATGCACACCTGGTATTCCAACAAGGCTCAGACAATAGTTGATGCAAACTACAAGATTTTTGTGGCAGAGGTTGCTTCTACTACCAACGAAGTTCTTCTTTATCATTATATGAAGGATCACGCTAAGAACGTTCAGGAGAAGGCATTTATCATTAACCACTTCCTTGACAGCTTCAAGGGCACAATGTTCCGTCAGACCATGTTCGAAGAGTTTGAGCGTAAGACCTGCGAGATGGCAGAGGCTGGCGTTCCTCTTACAGCAGAGTCTTTATATGATGTATATTTGGATCTTAACAAGCAGTATTTTGGCAAAGATATGATCTCTGATGCACAGATCGGATGGGAGTGGTGCAGAATTCCTCACTTCTATTACAACTTCTATGTATATCAGTATGCTACAAGCTTTGCTGCTGCGGTTGCTATTGCAGACAGAATCCTTAAAGAGGGGGCTCCTGCGGTAGAAGAGTACAAGAAGTTCTTATCAAGCGGATGCACACAGGATCCTGTAAGTCTTCTTAAGATTGCAGGTGTTGATCTTACTACAAAGGCTCCAATCGATTCAGCTCTTGCAGTATTTGGCGAAGCTATTGATGAAATGGAGCAGGTGGTAAAAGAACTGTAAAGAGGATTATTATGTCAAAAGAAGTATGGCGTCCGGGCAATATGCTTTATCCGGCTCCGGCAGTTATGGTGAGCTGCGGTATCGAGGGCGAAAAACCTAACATAATAACAGTAGCATGGGCAGGGACCATTTGCAGTGACCCTGCCATGCTTTCCATATCTGTTCGTAAAGAGCGATATTCCCATCATATTATCAAGGAAAGCGGGGAATTCGTGGTAAACCTTACGAGCAAGAAAATGGCCTATGCAACAGATTGGTGCGGCGTGCGCTCCGGCAGAGATTACGACAAGTTTAAGGAGATGAAGCTTACTCCCTTAAAATCTCAGAAGATATCTGCACCGGGCATCGAGGAGTCACCGGTCAATATTGAGTGCAAGGTCAGACAGGTTGTTGAGCTTGGAAGCCATGATCTTTTTATCGCAGAGGTAGTAAGCGTTTCCGTGGATGAAAAGCTTTTGGATGAAAAAGGCAGGCTCGACCTTGGCAAGGCCAAACTTGTAGCCTATTCTCACGGAGAATACTTTATGCTGGGAGAAAAGCTTGGCAAATTCGGCTACAGTGTGGCCAAGAAGACAAAGAATAAAGCAGGTAGTAAATCTAATAGTAAGGCTTCCGGAAGCAAGAAGCCTAAAAAGCAGAAGTAATATAGTTATGAAGTATTTTTGGATGTATATCAAACAAACATTGCGGTTTGTACTTAAGCCACTTTCTTTTGTGCCTGCAATCATAATGATGTGCACGATCTTCATGTTTTCCGAGCAGGATGCAACGGCTAGCTCAGAGCTTAGCTACAAGGTTGGTGTCAAAGTTTTTTCTGTTGCCAATGAGACCTTCGACAAAGGCTGGAGCGATGAGAGAATTTCTCAGCTTTCTGTTAAATCCCAGTATTACATCAGAAAGACAGCACATTTTACAGAGTATTTTGTTCTGGCTGTAACAGTGGCTTTTCCACTTTATGTATTTGGAGTAAGAGGACTTTGGCTTGTCTTTTTTGCAGGAGGTTTTTGTATAGCCTTTGCGGGACTGGATGAATATCATCAATCCTTTATCGCAGGAAGAAGTCCTCAGAAAAGAGATGTTTTAATTGATAGCTGCGGCGTCATTTTAGGAGTGATCATTACAAGGATAGTCGGCTGGACCGGAAGAATGACCATTTTCAAGCCTCTTTCCAATAATCAGGAAAAGAAACAAAAAACTGTTGACAGACGTTAAACAATTGTGTTATATTATCACAGTATTTGAAAACAAAGCAGAGTATCCACTCTCACCCTGCGGCTTCGCTGGCAGGCGTTAATATCTTTTAAATACAATCTTTTGATTGTACTTAGTATGATTTTAAGTGGATGCATCTGTGGATGTATCCATTTTTGTTTAAGTAGTTGGAGGTACAAGACCATTAGCGAATTATTTATTAACGATCAGATCAGAGCTAAAGAGGTAAGAGTTATTGGCATCGAGGGCGATCAGCTTGGAGTTATGTCAATTCAGGATGCCAGAAAGATTGCAGATGATGAAGGTGTTGATCTTGTTATGATCGCGCCAAATGCTAAGCCACCTGTTTGCAGAGTTGTTGACTATGGTAAGTTCAAGTATGAGCAGCTTCGCAAAGAGAAAGAGGCTAAGAAGAAGCAGAAGACAGTCGAGATTAAGGAAATCAGACTTTCACCTAACATTGATACCAATGATCTGAATACTAAGGTCAATGCAGCAAGAAAGTTCCTTGAAAAAGGAAACCGCGTAAAGGTAACACTTCGTTTCCGTGGCCGTGAGATGGCTCACATGGGTGCAAGCGTACATATCCTTACAGATTTCGCTGAGGCACTTACTGATGTAGCTGTTATTGAGAAACAGCCTAAGGTTGAGGGACGTAGTATGACCATGTTCCTTACAGAGAAGAAGAACTAATCAGGTTTCTACCAATTTATTGGTTAAAGATAACAAATTTTATAAGATACACAGGAGGATTTTAGTTATGCAGCAAAAGATGAAGACAAAGAGAGCTGCTGCCAAGAGATTCAAGGTTACAGGCACAGGCAAGCTCATGAGAAACAAAGCGTATAAGCGCCACATCTTAACAAAGAAGTCCACAAAGAGAAAGAGAAATCTTAGACATGCTGGACTCGTTGACGCTACTAATGTAAAGGCTATGAAGAGCATTCTTCCTTACGC
>NZ_CAMVPU010000101.1 GCF_947169445.1 uncultured Butyrivibrio sp.
TTTCCTTATAACTTTTTTATCTTAGCCAATGCCATCTCAAGGTCTTTAACTTTCGGGGAATCAAGATCCATTCCGCCCTGTTGAAGAAGCTTTTTAAGAGGCTGTCTGGCTATTATTGCCTGCATGGCTTTTGGTATCTTTACCCCTTCTCCCATTCCACCGGCAGTTTTGCTGTTCATGGCAGCCATCATGCCATCGATTATTGCCTTTCCTTCAGGAACAGCCTGAATCTCTGCCATGGTACTGTTCAATGAAAGATACCCACTATCCTCAGTGCTTTCGCTTTCTTCCTTCTCATCAAACCAGTTCCGAACCTTATCCTTTGATATAAAATAATCGGGATTAGGTTCTGAGACCTTTTCAATTTCCATTTCATCCCGGCAGTCACCGGACACGGCCTCTATTTTGTGTATTCCGTTAATGCTTACCTTAAATGTAAAAACATGTTCTGCATTCTTTGTTTCAATTTCTTCTCCGTCCACTAAAAGAGTCACACTTCCCTGGTTTGAATAGACTTTGATCTCTGTTTCTTCTTCAATGCGGTCGTGATATCTCTTTCCGCAGAGATGAACAAAAGGTTCATCTGACCACCATGCCTTGTAGATGTAGTAAGCATCTTTTTTAATCTTTCTATCAAAGGTAATAAGTCCTTTGTGATTCTTTCCCGGATCTCCTGCTTCGTCCCTGCCGGCAGCTGCAAATTCAAACATATTCCAGCAATACGAACCCCAGATGTAAGGTCTTTTATTTATCATCTCCAGCATGTGTTCATGGTAGAGTGCCTGGTAGCCTTCCGTATAATCACCCTTTTCAGGTTTTGGTGATTGCAGTTTTATGACTGAATCAGCGCCATACTCAGTAAGTCCGATGACCGTGTCCGGATGTTCTCTATGGAAATCATCAAACCATTTGTCATTATCTTCCATATCTCCCACATACCAGCCATAATAGAGGTTATATCCTCTGATATCAGGGAGCTGAACGAGTGGTGAATCTGTTTCAAGCATAAAAAGATTCGCCATTGCGGATACTCTCTTCGGATCCATCTCGTGAACAAGGTCATTAAGAACCCGATGGTTTTCCATAAGGTCATCTGTCACACCCTGAAGTGTAATTTCATTGGATAACGCCCAACACATAATGGATGCATGGTTATAATTCTGCGTTATCAGTTCTTTCATCTGTGAAATGGTATTTTCTCTTCCGCTGTCCATGTGAACAGTGATATATGGGATCTCTGCCCATGCAACTATTCCTTTTTCATCACAGAGGTCATAAAAATACTGATCGTGCTGATAGTGCGCCAGTCGTATTGAATTAGCTCCCATAGAAAGGATCAGTTCCATATCTTCTTCGTGCATCTCCTTTGTCAGCGCATTTCCGATTCCTGCTCTGTCCTGATGCCTTGATACTCCGCGAAGAGGATAACTTTTTCCATTTAAGAAAAATCCATTTTCCGGATCAAAGGAAAACTCCCTGACTCCAAACCTGTCATAAATCCTGTCAGATACCTCATCGCCGGTAAATAATGTCGCTGTTATCCTGTAGAGGTACGGATCTGCGAGTCCATTCCACAACCTTGGATTATTTATGTCGAAAGAGCCTGTTGCAATGTGCTTTCCGTCTTCCTGGCAAATATCCAGTTCCTTTTCTCCGACTCCATCTATTGAAATCAGGATACGGTCTGCTTTTCCGGTAAAATAAGTCTTAATATCAACGTGCGCACAGTTTCCTACAATGGATGGAGTCACATACAGACCACTGCCGCCATAGTAATCAAGATCAAAATGATCCTCGTTTACAATTACCATATATACGTCTCTGTAAATTCCACCGTAAAATGTAAAATCAGCTCTTTGCGGATATACTGACTGATTTGGTTCATTGGAAACGATGACAGTCACTTCATTTTGGCTCTGAAGAAAATCTGTCACGTCGCACCTGAAGGTTGAATAACCTCCATCATGTCTGGTAACCGCTTTACCATTGATATGGACTTCACTGGATGAATTCACTCCTCTGAATTCGAGGTAGCAGCGCTGACCATCTTCCATTGCCGGTCTGTTAAACTGCTTTTTATAGCGACAGATGCCCCTGTAGTACTGCTCAGGGCCGGTCTGTCCGTCAACTGCATTCCAGGTATGCGGAACGGTAACCACCTCTGATTTATCTCCCTTTACAAATTCCCATCCATCGTTCCAAAGAATTGTATTTCTCATTTGTCAGTCTCCTTATAATTGCTTAACTGCATTGCAGCACGACTATATAATCTTTTATGTTCATATGGTATCACGAGAGAAATAATTGATATAGAATTATTGCATTTATAATAGCAATATTGTATTGTATTTTTAATATATCCATGATTGATTTGATATAAGAATTATTAAAATAGCAATATTATGCATATATCATACTTTATTGCTACATCCAACTGCAACCACTTATTTTTGTAGCGGAGAATATAACAATGGAAACAGATCTGTTTTTGAGACTTATAAGAAATCTAATGAATGTAAATGCTGTAGCAGTCACTGTCTACGAAAAAGATCTCAGAAGTTTCGAGGAAAAATATTGCTATAACAGTACTCTTCAGCCCATGTTCACAAGAGAAGCACTTTCTCTTATGATCAACTCTTCTGAAACTGAAACAATATATGAGATCGTGGATTCTCTCAATGTATGTATTATTTTTTTTAAATTCAGTGACCAGACTTTTATAGTAGGTCCGTATGTTCAGAAGGAATACTCTGAGAAAACTTTGGAACAGATACTCATCAAAAACAGCCTTCCGGTATCTAATCTGTTATCCCTAAGATTGTATTACACAGCATTCCCTATAATTTACTCCAGCCAGCTCCAAGGCACACTCACTGCTGTTATGCAGTCATTTGAGCCTTCAGTTATTGCCTTTCGTTACCGAAAACTAACCGGATTTATTCAGAATACTGCCGCAAGAACATTACATACCGACATTGACAGCACTGACTACAGTGTTATTTACAGACGGTATGATGATGAACGTAGATTCTTAAACATGATAAAAAACGGAGATGTTGAGAATGTAAAAAACGCATTCAAGATCATGTCCGCATCAATGGCTAACTATGACTTTTTGAAAGAAAATCCTACTTATTCAAACCCTGCAGTCTCATTCGCTATACTAAGAGTACTAGCCAGGAAAGCCGCCGAAGATTCCGGCCTGTCTGTCATCACGATCAATGCCATCACACAGAAGTATGTCCAGCTAATGGATTCATCACTTAATTCATCAAGCCATCAAACATACATTTATGACATGCTTATGGAACTTACCGATGCAGTACATGAACATAAACTTGCACTTGGGGATTATTCAGTACCGGTTCAGAAAGTCATGGAATATATTGGGCTTCACCTGGGTAACGAGATAACTGTTAGAAGACTTTCGGAAATAACCAATATGTCCATCTCCCATCTTTCGAAGATTTTTAAGAGTGAAACCAGGCAGACGATAAGTGAATACATAGCAAAAAAGAGATGCGAAAAAGCTGCCTCATTCCTGAAGGACACAGATTATGCGATTCAGGATATCAGCAGCTTTGTAGGATATCAGGATAACAACTATTTTGTAAAAGTATTTAAAAAGATTTATGGAGTAACTCCATCATCCTATCGCAAGAATAAATGAGATGCTCAGGCTTTTATTTACTCAGGCAATTCCCATAGCAATATATGAAAGATAAAGAGTACATGTGCAAACGATAGGGACAGTAACTGTATCATATCCGTTTTTTGTAACAAGCTCTGTAATAGCAGCCAGAGGCGCAGCAATTATCACTGCAATCAAACAGTAAACTATTGGAATATTGCCGATAATCATAAGACTTGCTATACCAAAAGCAAATGCGACTATTGACATTGCAGCCGTACCTTCCCAGCTTTTCTTATGATCTACGTGCTTAAAACGCAGAACCTTGTGCTTTCCAAATCTTTTCCCAATAAGCGCTGCCGCTGCATCTCCAAATCCCCACATTAGTATAGCTGCAACAGCGAGTTCTTTATGTCCCAGAAATCCCCAGCTTATAGTTATAATAAGTGCTATTGTACCAAACAGCTGCAAAAGGCTTGATTTCAGTTCACCTTTTCTTCGTTCGACTACCAGTTCCGTAAAACGTTTGTCTTTTTCTGCCAGGCTCAGTCCCGGATACATGAGCATTATAATAAACACTGGAACCAGTGATGCAGATATCCAGTTTTTAGCTGCATAGATCATGACAATAACCGATGAAAACGCGATAAAATGGAGAAGTTTACGAAATAACTCTTTTGGAAGCGCAAATATCTTATTTATCAAAAAGACAACACCGGCAAGAGAAAACATATAAACCAAAAAATATTTTATTCCTATAAGCATATCAGTTATAACATTCATTTCCGTAATCCCCCTTTGTATGTAACTTTAGATTTTGATGTAATACCGGCTGTAATTCCTTCTTTACCTTAAGCCAGTTTATTATCAGTGCAATCGAAGCAATAACCACTGCTGAAAAATCCGCCACAACATAAGCGTATATAACACCATAAAATCCAAATATAGTTTCAAGAATGAACAAAAGAGGGATAAGCAGTGCCCCTTTCTGAAGCGAGGATATGACTGTTGCGCTTGCTGCCTTTCCTGTAGCCTGCAGAAAATTGGTTGCAAAATAAAACAGTCCTAAAAACGGAGAACTTAACATCAACAGTGTGATTATTGATTCAGCAACCGCAGCAACTGACGCGTCTTTAAGGAAAAGGCTTATAGTCGCAGTTCTGAATGAAATGACCAGAGCAGTTGTCATAGCACCACCGACAGTACAAAGGATCAGTATTCTTTTCATAATCCCGGATAACTTACTAAGATTACCTGCTCCATAATTGTAAGAAATAAGCGGCTGCACTCCCATGCAGATTCCCATAAGTACCATGACTATGATCTGGTTTACTCTTCCTGCTGCAGCATTTGCGGCAATTGAATCCGATCCATAACCAGACAAAAGCCTGTTAGCAAAAGAATTGGCAAATCCTGAAAGCACCGTACTTACCGCATTAGGAAGCCCAAGCGCCATGACTGTGAAGATCAGCAGCGGCTTCTTTTTGGCATTTGACAGGCGCATATTTAATACAACAGCTTTTTTCTTCATATATCTCAGATAGAATGTAGTTGCAACTATGTTCCCCATAACTGTTGCAATCGCAGCACCTCCAACTCCCATTCCAAGAACAAGAATGAATATCGGATCAAGGATAATATTTACGGCGGTACCTGCCAGATTTCCAATCAAGCCATCTTTAACTGCACCTTCGGCTCTGAGAAGCTGCCCAAGCATATTGCTGATAAGTAAAAACGGGGCTCCTAAAGCAAGTATGATCATATAGGTTCTTGCATATGAATAGGTGTCAGGCGTAGTCCCAAGAAATTCCAATAGTGGTTTGCCAAATCCAACGATTATCATTGTGCTCAAAATTCCCAGAAATATCGCTCCCCACATGCACACAGCAGAAATCTGCCTTGCGTGTTCCTCATTCTTAGCACCGAGATCTTTTGAAATAAGGACTGTTCCACCGGCGGAAAGAAGCATTGCAACTGCCATTATCAGATTAAAAACAGGCCCAACTATTGATACTGCTGCTACCTGCGCTGTTTCTCCCGTCTGTCCGACAAACACCATATCCGCCATGTTGTATAAGAGCATCACGAGTATTGCCAGAAGAGCCGGAATCACCATGCTCAGAATTGATTTCCACAGATTATCACTTTCAAATAATTCCTTTTGTTTTTCAGGCATAGACATTTCTCCTTCATTTATAAACAAACAAATATTACTGCAGATACAACGCTTGAAATTTAAGCAACACTTGTATATTATTTATGTGATGATTATAGAAAAAAGCATGATGACTATCAACCATCAATATCCACGTATATGTAACTTGTTAAACACAATGGAGATAAATGTCGAATATGTCTGATAAAAACATTGATACAAAGCAAACTACCTCAGAAAAAAAAGAAGACGCAAGGATACGCTATACCAAAATGCGCATAAGATCCGCCTTCTATGAGCTGATGCAGAAAACTGAATATGACAAGATTACAGTCACTTCAATATGTAACATTGCTGAAATCAACAGAGCTACTTTTTACAAGCATTACCTTGATGTCCCCGATCTTGTAGACAAGTTGCAGAATGATGCTGTAAAAGAATTAGGCTTCAAGCTAAAGAAGGTAAAAGGAGGATCGCTTGCTTCTTCTGTCGCTGAGACCTTAAGGTATATCCGCGGCAATATCACAGAGTCCTCTCCCATTAAAGAACTGGTTTTCCCTGCAAGTTCCGGTTTCATTTCCAAAATTGCAGATCTGATCTATGAACTATTTTCAGATTCAATGATTCAATACGAAAAAGAATCCTCCGGTATTACCAAGGATATTCTTTTTTCATACATATCTGCAGGAAGTGCGGGAATAATTGAATACTGGTGTAAGTCAGGATATAAAGAAAGCGAGGAAGATATTGCACGCAGTATCTTAAGCCTCGCATCCTGTACTCTTAAAAATATTTAACCGTTAGTACCTTTTGATCAAAAATATTCGTTCATAAAAGCCGAGCTTACCTCTATACTCATAACCGGGCTGTTGTCTATCCAGTTCACATGTGTTTCCAATATAACCGCCTTAACACCAGCCCCTTTTATTTTTGTGGAAACCCCCTCAAGATTCATGTTTCCACTTCCCAGTTCAGTAGCCTTTTCCTTAAGGATAGGCGTCATGTATGGACCCTTTTGGGTGTTTCCCCTATCGTTTATATGCCAGTATTTAAGGCGAGAACCCAGTTTATCAATGATGGCGTATAGATCTGCTCCGCCATCAGCCATCCAGAATGTATCCAGTTCAAAATTTACATAATCTGCATCTGTGTTCTCTATTAGAATCTCGTATGCTGTTTTTCCTGAACCCACCTTCTGGAGTTCACAGTTGTGATTATGATATAAAAGAGTAATTCCTTCCTGTTTAAGTGCCTTTCCTGCAGCATTAAGCCTCTCTGCAAGTGATGTCACCTCTTCTAAACTACTATAATCAAATCTGTACATTCCAGTTATCACCACTGTATCTGTTCCATAGCTTTTAGCCAGCTCAGCGACTTTTGTGGGATCAGCCTCAATAGCTCCAAGGTTAGAATGAAGACTGCTTACTTTAAGGCCGCTCTCATATATGAGAGTATGCCAGTCCTGATAGCCACTGTTACCAATATCCATCCCACCAAACTTTGTCAGAAGCTTTACTATAAAAGACGATTTCTCAACCATGAAATCATTAAGCTCTATATAATCATATCCGGTAGCCTTGATTCTTTTTAACGCATCCAGGGCAGCGTCATGGTTTTTTGCCACTTTTCCAAGCATTATCTGCTGTACACCTTTCTTTATGGTATCATCACTCTCATTCAACGCCTTTGTATAATAAGCTGCGATTTCTTCACTTGTGACTTCATAGGGTCCGGCTGTGAAATTCATATACATTTTCCTTCCCAGTATCGCTACAACCGCAATAAACAAAACTACAATAATCCCAAAGAATACCATGTTCTTCTCCTTTAATTTTCTCATTTTCTATATGTCCCTTCTTTTTCTAATTATGTTATAATCAACATGTGTTTATTTCAAGCGACAAATTATTTCGAAATGTTGATTTTGGAGGGAATATGACTGCTTCAGGAGAAACAAAGATATTACACACTAAAGAAAATGTAAGAAATGCACTGATACAAATGCTGATAAGCACAGACATAGACAAGATCACAATTAAAGAGCTTTGCCGGATTTCCCAGATTAACCGGACAACTTTTTATAAATATTATGGCAGTCAGTATGATGTATTGAATGAAATTGCGACCATTTACACTAATAAAACAGCTGATCTGCTTTTGAATGATCTGAATAGCGGTCGTAAAATTGAAGACAATCTCATAGCCGCACTTCAGTTTATAAAAGAAAATGCAGCTTTTTTTAACCTGTTTTTGAATAACAGCAATACAAGTCTTACATCAAGCATAATAACTACCCTGCCTTCTTTTGACAGCTTTATTATGTCATCTATGAATCAAAAGCTGTCCGACAATGAAAAAAAATATCTGGCTGCATTTGTGCTGTATGGCAGCATAAAGATAATAGCTGACTGGGTGTTGGATGGATGCACATTAAGCTGTAAAAGTATTGGTAGCTTGATATTAACTGCTTCAGGAAAAGTAATAGGAGCCTAATTTGGATGCGTTATTAAGTCCATATGAAGCTTCAAACCACTAGTTTTCTACCCTTTAATTGGTGCGCAAACAGGGAACTGCGCC
>NZ_CAMVPU010000102.1 GCF_947169445.1 uncultured Butyrivibrio sp.
AAAACACTATAGTCACTGAAAAAGTATAGTATCTGCATTTACATACTATGTCAATTGGTTTTTGGGATAAAAAATATTATTTTCCATTAGTACCACATCCCCTAGGCCACGGCTTCCATCTCCTCGTTAATCATGTCCTCACTTTCAGCCATAGCCTTAAGTGTCATTTCAAGAAGCTTATCCAGTTCCCAGCCAAGCTGCTGCGTCCATGGCAATCATGATATCCTTCCGCCTTCCATTGCAAGAATATCGTCTGCAATCCTCATGGTGGATTCTCTGTGTGAAACAAGAATAACGGTTTTTTCCTTCGATTCTTCCTTTAGTGATTTCAGGATTACCGCTTCGTTTAAGCTGTCGAGATTACTTGTAGGTTCATCAAGAAGCATAAACGGTGCATTATGAAGAAACGCTCTTGCAAGGCCGATTCTTTGCTTTTCTCCGCCTGACAGAGTGCTTCCCAGCTCACCGACTTCAGTATCGTATCCGTTGGGAAGGGTCATTATAAAGTCATGTATAGATGCTTTTTTGCAGGCCTCCACAACCTCTTCATCTGTTGCATTCAAGTTTCCGATGCGGATATTGTTGGCGATGGTGTCTTTAAAAAGCTGGGTTTCCTGGGTCATATAACTTTCCATATCTCGAAGATTATCTGTATTTATCTCATGGATATTTTTGCCTGACACAAGAATTTCACCTTTACCGGCATTCCAAAATCTCATAAGCAGTTTCAAAAGCGTTGACTTACCGCATCCACTCTTTCCAACAATGCCTATGATCTTTCCACGGGGTATCGGAAGTGATACGTTATCCAGCACATCTTCTCCGGCGTAGGCAAAAGAGACTTCTTTTACCTCAGCTCCATGAAAGTCTATTGTTGTTTTCCCGACTACATCTTCCGTCTCAGGTTCTTCATCAATGATAGCAAGCACCCTTGCCCCGGATGCCACCGTACTCTGGAGCGTCGTACCAAGTGCAGCCAAAGCTGTAACAGGGCCAAATGATGACATCAGTGCGATCATCGGAATAAGAAATCCGTCAAATCCCACCTGCCCCTTATGATAAAGCCATGTGCACGCAAGTAACATTACGATATCGGAGAGCAGGATCAGTGTATTTGCTATGGCCATATTTGTTCCGGTAAGCCTGCTAAGAGCTCCTTGTCGTTCCGATAAGTCTTTAGTTCTGTCACCTATTTCCTGTAGCCTTTTTTCACCGTAGGAATACTGAAGCGTATCATCTATTCCTCTGATACTTTCAAGCATATGGGCAGAAAGCTCCCCTGACTGAGCCCGCAGCTCATCTCCTGTCGTCCCGCTCCGTTTTGAAATAATCATAGGAAGCACCGCTCCCACAAGAAGGAATGATATAAGTGCCAAAATTCCAAGAAGCAGATGAAAGCTTCCGATAAACAGGCACATGATAGTTTCTGATACGATAGCAATACATATGGGCGAAATGGTATGGGCATAAAACACTTCCAGTAGTTCCACATCTGACGTGATAAGAGATATCAGATCCCCCTTATCTCTTCCCTCCAGCTTAGCAGGACATAGTCTTCTAAGTGCCTTAAATACCCTGTCTCTTATAATCGCAAGTAGTGTAAATGCAATGTAATGGTTGGTTCTTTGTTCAGAAAAACGGAATATTGCCCTAAGTACCGCAAATAGAAGGAGCAGAAGGACCAGTGTATTCCATGATATTTTTGTCTGCAGCCCAAGGCCAATAAGAATAGCCTCCCCGCCAAGTATCGGTATAAACTCTGCCGTGAGGAATCCCAGTGTTCCTAGAACTACTGCCAGAATCATAAATCCTGCAAGAGGCTTAACCAGTTTTAGCATTCTAAAAAGGATCAGTGCCTTGTTTTGCTTCTTCATGCTATGGCACCTCCTTTTCCGTATTCCTCAAGCTCTTTCTGGGTATTCCAAAGTTCTCTGTACACAGGATCTGATTCTAAAAGCTCTGTATGTGTACCGGCTCCGGAAACTCTGCCGTTCTCCATACAATAAATCTTATCTGCATCCATTACGTTCGCAAGACGGTGCGTGATCATGATAACTGTCTTTGTTCTTGCAAGCTTCTTTATCTCTGAAAGAATCAGTTCTTCGCTCTCAATATCTATGTTGCTTGTAGCTTCGTCAAAGATATAAACCTTTGAATTATGTAATATAGCCCTGGCAAGAGCAAGTCTTTGCTTCTGTCCTCCTGACAGATTCCCTGCATTCTCTGTAAGGATTGTATCAAGCCCTTTTTCTCCTCTGAAGAAGCCATCGATTTCACACTCTGCAAGCGCATTCCAAAGATTTTCTTCAGATGCATCAGAATCCGCTAAAAGAAGATTTTCCCGCACAGTTCCCTTAAAGAAGGTACTACCAATACCAACGTAGTTTATATTTTTGAAAAGGCTTTCCTCACTGATATCTGAAACACTTCTCCTTGCTATTGTAAGTGCTCCTTGCTTTATAGAATTGCGCCCCATGATAAGCGAAGCGATGGTGGATTTACCGCTTCCGCTCTCTCCCACTATTCCGGTAAATGTGTTTTCACAAATCTCCATTGAAATATCAGTAAGAACCTGTTTTTCGTCGTCATAGGAAAAACTGACATCTCTTAATCTAATATCAAGCCCGGTATCTGGTAGCTCTGCAGACTTTTCCTTTGGTTCCTCTTCACTAAGGAACTTAAATATCCTGTCACTTGCTGCCATTCCGTTCATGGCCACATGGAAATAACTACCCAGTTTTCGCATAGGCAAAAAGAAATCTGCAGACAAAAGAATCATAAAGACAGTGCTCTGCAAAGTTATACTTCCATCTATAAAGCTTTTCCCAGCAAGAGCGATACCAAGAGCCGCTCCGCCGTATGCAAAGAAATCCATGATGATAATGGAATTAAGCTGCATAGTGAGAACCTTCATGGTGATACGTCTGAAGTTCTCTGATTCCGCATTCATCTGCTCATTCTTATAAGCATCTGCTCTGTAAGTCTTTAGTGTAGTCATCCCCTGAAGATTTTCAAGAAATGTGCTTCCAAGCTTAGCATACAGATCCCAGTACTTGGAAAGGAGCTTTTTTGCAATCTTCTGAACCATCATGATGGCCCCGGGAATAAGGGGAACGCAGATAAGTAATACTGCTGCCACCTTGAAGCTCCCTGCAATACCAAACAATACAAACAATGTAATCGGGGCAATGAAGGCATAGAAAAACTGTGGGACATACAGCCCGAAATAACTTTCCAACTGTTCCACACCTTCAACCGATTCCTGCACAAGCTCTGCAGTCGCCACATGCTCCCTATAGGTGTTGCCAAGTCTTAGTATCTTCCTGTAAATCTGCTGCCTCATGACACGCTTAACTGTTTTCGAAGCAAGATAACTCATCTGAGTTGTTTTCTTTGTCATAAAGAAACGAACTACAAGCACACAGGCCAGCACAACAATAGCTGCAACCATATCAGTTGCAGACATTTCTTTCACGTACAGCTTCCCAACAGTGTTTGCAATGATAAAAATCATCGCAGCATTCATCATGAGTTCAATCCACTGACAGATGATGTTTCCCACTATATACCTTTTACTCTCCGGGCACATGGCCATCAATCTTTTATCAAACATCTATCTCTCCAACTATGTGTGATCAGTTATTATTCTTCCCCCTTAAACTGCCATCTGCATAAATTCATCGATAGCTTTCAGTACCGGTTCTGCGTATTCTTTCCCGCCGGGCTTCAGCACTCTGTGGGTCTCTCTGAACGCTTTTTTCTTATCGGGAAATGCATGAAATCCGTTCATAGATAGAACGATATCAAAAGAATTAGCTTCCATAGGAAGATGTCCAACGTCCCACCGAATACAGGAAATATTTGAATATCCTTCAAGTCTCTTTCTAGCCTGCTCTATCATGTCAACGCTATAGTCAAGGCAGGTTATCTGAGCATCCGGCAGAGACTTCCATTTCTGCTCTGTAAACACTGCCGTTCCCACCGGCACATCAAGTATAGCCCCCTTATAATTCTCAGGTATGTAAGAAAGAATCTTCCTTGCTATCTCATTGTCGTCAGTTCCGCTCCAGAAGATCTTAATATACATTTTGCTAAAAATGCTTCCCTGAGTCAGCACATCGTCATATATGTTCTTAGATGCCTGATATGCCTTCTGAATCTTATCAGCCATTACAGTCCCCTCCCACGTATGTCTGACTACATATTTTTAATGAAAAACATTATCAATTACACCGCCCAAATAATATGTTAGCACTAGCTAACTTCTTTTTCAAGAGTATTCCCGCATCTTCAGATAGATTACTCCTAAAGTAAAAAAGCCGGAAAGTATTATGTAACTGTACTTTCCGACTTCTCTATTATTGTTTCTTATATCCGGTATACATTGTAAGCAGAAAACATATTACCGTTGCCCATGCAAAAAACTTGTGACACTTCATTTTAACTCCTCTCTTTCTGCATCTCTCTTAAGATTAGTCATACTATGAAGCCCCAAGGCTATTGTAGAACCGTTGTGC
The DNA here is from genome assembly GCF_947169445.1 of uncultured Butyrivibrio sp. Classification (GTDB taxonomy): domain Bacteria; phylum Bacillota; class Clostridia; order Lachnospirales; family Lachnospiraceae; genus Butyrivibrio. The sequence continues at coordinate 4,518 of NZ_CAMVPU010000102.1, forward strand.
AATGTAGCACTTGTGGCAGGTGCTATGGTTCCCAGCAGGCCCAGAGCGATCAGTCCCAGATTAAAACCAACCACAAACCTGTAATTAAAATGTATTCTCTTCATCAGAAGGCCACTGAGTTCTTTCAGAGTAATAAGCTTATACAGATCGTCCTCTGATATCATTACATCCGCGATCTGGCGGGCAAGCTGAGCGCCCTCACTGATTGCGATCCCGCAGTCTGCTTCTGAAAGTGCCGGAGAATCATTTATTCCATCGCCGATCATTACGACTGTATGTCCTTTTGCCTTCTCCTGCTGAATGAATCCGGCTTTTTCCTCAGGAAGGACCTCAGCATAATATGAATCAACACCAACATCTTTAGCAACTCTTTTGGCGATATGCTTTGAATCCCCGGTCATCATGACAATATTCTTGAATCCGACTTCATGAAGTTTTTTAATAACATCAGGAGCTTCAGGTCTGAGCGGGTCCTCCAAGCATATCACAGCTGACAGCCTTCCGCCTATAGCCAGGAACAGCCTCGAATACTGTTTTGAAATGCCATCCAGCTTATCCTGCTCTCCTTCAGGGATCACGCACTGCTCGTCCTCCATGACAAAGTGCCAGCTACCAATGACAACCTTCTGACCATCTATATCAGAAGCAATTCCATGGGCAACCACATACTCCACCTTACTGTGCATCTCATTATGCTCAAGTCCCTTATTAGCGGCTTCAGCAACTACGGCATTAGCAATGGAGTGGGGATAGTGCTCTTCAAGACAGGCCGCTATTCGCAACATCTCATCCTTATCATTTCCCGAAAATGTAACAACATCCACAACCTTAGGTGTGGCCATTGTAAGCGTTCCGGTCTTATCAAAAACTATGGTATCAGCATCCGCAATAGCTTCCAGGAATTTTCCGCCTTTTACTGTAAGATGGTTATCCTGACACTCACGCATGGCAGAAAGCACTGTCACCGGCATTGAAAGCTTTAATGCGCAGGAAAAGTCCACCATCAGTGCAGATAACGCCTTGGTAACATTTCTTGTTATCAGATAAGCAAGAATAGTTCCACCAAGAGTATATGGAACCAGTCTGTCCGCCAGATGCTCTGCCCTTGATTCCACTCCGGACTTGAGCTGTTCAGACTCTTCGATCATTTTAATGATCTTCTCATATCTGGTTGCTCCGGAGGCCTTCTCAACCTTAAGGACTATATCTCCTTCTTCTATAACTGTTCCGGCGTAGACATAAGCCCCCTCTTTTTTCTCTACGGGGATTCCTTCACCGGTGAGAGTTGCCTGATTGACCATAGCCTCTCCCGAGACAACTGTTCCATCAAGAGGGATCACGCTTCCCACTCTCACAGAGATCTCATCTCCGGGCGCAACCTGGCTGATGGGCACCTGTACTTCAACACCGTCCTTCTTAAGCCAGACTCTGTCCGATTTAATGGCCATGCTTCTGGCCAGGTCATCCACCGATTTTTTATGAGTCCATTCCTCAAGCAGATCTCCGACTCCAAGAAGGAACATGACCGAGGAAGCAGTCTGATAATCTCCGGTCAAAAGAGATACCGTTATAGCCGTAGCATCAAGAACCGATACCTCAAGCTTTTTGTTCTTAATAAGACTTACAAGTCCTCTATAGATAAACTTTACAGCCATTATCCAGGCTTTTATCCTTCGTATGGGCGTTGGCAGAAAGAAGTTGCAGCCATAGTGAAGAATAACCTTTGTGATCAGCTTTTCTTTATAAGACGCCATAAGTTCTCTTCTGGTATTCTCCGGAACAAGGGCTTTAACTTCTTCCGCGTCAGCATCAAAACTGCAGACCTTGGCAAGCAGCTCCTGCCTGCTGCCTTTATATACAACTACTGCATCCGCACTTCTCTCATAGACGGTAGCCTTTTCCACACCATCAAGAGAAAGCAGATAGTATTGTAATCTATCTGCTTCTTCATAAGAAAAACGTCTTTTTGGCATGGAAAAACGAATACGTCCGTTTATCTCATGTTTAATGACAATTTTCATATTCTATTATTCTCCGACTACTGCCTCATCTTCCTTTGCCTTGCGGTCAGCATTTATCTCTTTAGCCTCAGCAAGAATGTCATCACAGTTCTCCTGAACCTTGTTTGCCGTATCCATTACGCAGTCTTTTGCCCTAAGCACCGCGGCTGTAGTATGTGTATAGCACTTCTTTGCATCCTTACTGGAAAGTACCTTTACACCTGCCGTCCCAAAAAGGACTCCACCTAAAAACCACACAACATGATGCCAATTCTTCATAAAAATCATCTCCTGTTCGCTTTTTTCTTTTCCAAATGCAAAACAAACAAATGCAGAATCCTCCCCACATTTGTTTGCTTCTTAAGCTTATCACAATCTGAAGAACCCTAAAATATGCGTAATTGATAACTTTTCTCAAAAAGGCATTACAATAAATCAAATTACTAAATAAATTCATTTGTGATAGTCATCACGTCTTTAAGCGTATCTATATCTGTCAGAGCATCTCCTGTAGCCAGTGAATGATTGGCATTTGGATATACGTGCATGGGAATCTCTTTTTCTTTTGCCTTGGAAAGAGCATCCTCTACATTTGCTATTGGGTCCTTGTCACCCATAAAGGCTACAATACTTCCGGTAGCCTTTTCATAGGCCTCCATCACCGGTGTATACCACACCTGCTTAAGAGCAAGATCATGCTCAGAAGCATAGGTAGTTCCAACTATTGTCCCGAAGCTTTTCCCAATAAATACAACTGTCTCATACTTGCCAAAGTCAATCTCGTCAAGCCTCCCCGCAGCATACTGATAGGCCTTACCTGTCACTGCATCCATCTCATTCTTGTTACGGTAGTTTACCCCTTCAAAAAACTTGTCGTAATCAACGCTTACAATTTCGTAGCCCTTCTTCTTAGCTATAGTTATTGCATAGTAAAGAAGAGGTTTGTCCTTGGTATACCCGGTTCCGGGCAGGATTACTGCCAGCTTATTGGAATTCATAATATGTCCTCCGATACTTTGTGAAGTTGTTTATATTTCGATATAACTTGCGATAAGGTAAGACTTCTTGCGGGCTTTTTCCTCTTTGCTCGCCAGAAGTCATATCTTTATTATAAACCTGGGAAAAGGTTCCTTTGGTTACCCAAAAGGCCCCTACAGACACTCATAATGCAAATTCTAATTGATGCAAGTGTCAGATGTACTACTGAAATCTTCGGAACTAGCACTCGTTTAAAGATTGGTTCCTCCCACAAGTGTCTTTTTCAGGGAAAATTCAAGAATATCCAGCAATATCTACACTCATATGGCAATTCCATTGATTTGCAAGTGTTCACACCTCCAGTTTAGACACTCCTACAGTAATCCAATCTATTTCCAAGTGTACATGCCTCTTTTCTCAGGCACTCCTACAATAAACCATTGCTGTAACAAGTGTCTTTCTGTAAATGAGTTGTTCCAGCAAACACTCATACTATCACAAATCCGCTCCACGAGTGATAAACTCATTATATCAAGCAGGAGCCTCCCTTTCTTCAAAAGAGCTCTCACACATGCAAGATGAAGGGCTGATCGAGTATAGGAAAAATCATTTCAAACTTCTTATGTCAGATTAGATATTGTGTTATATTGCCACACTTTCCCCTTTTTCATTTTCCTTTATTTATGAAATCTTCAATCTCTTCCACATACTCTCTGGTATGTGCTGCCATGTATCCACAATGCGGGTATCCTTTTCTAATAACCACCTTCACATCTGGCATGTACTTGGCAAAAGATTTTCTAGAAAGCTTCAGGTCAAA
>NZ_CAMVPU010000103.1 GCF_947169445.1 uncultured Butyrivibrio sp.
AAGCAGCAACCTCACGCTTCATAGCTATCATGTCACAGCGTTTGTTAGTATAAAACATTTTTTTCTGATATGCAACAACTTTTTTAAATTTAATCACTTTTATCGCAAAATCAGCGTTTTTCAACAAGATTTCTTGATCTATTTTATTCTCTTGTTTCTTTATGATGACTAAACAAGGCCTTCGTAGTAGAATGTGGTACATTGCTATCTGAATATACTATAATATAGTAAAACTATTATAGAATTCGTTCGAACACTTTGCCTATCACCGAGTACAGATGATATCATATAGCACCGGCAAAAACTATTACTAAATTATAAACAATTCTAAAGTTTCTATTATATAAGGAAGGAAAAGAATATATGTGGATTGCAGATGGATGGAAAGACTATGAAGTTATAGATACATCTTCCGGCGAAAAGCTGGAAAGATGGGGTGACTATATGCTGGTTCGCCCGGATCCCCAGGTTATATGGGACACAGACAAGAAGCACTTTGGATGGAAGAAATTCAATGGTCACTATCACCGCAGCAACAAGGGCGGCGGTGAATGGGAATTTAAAAACCTTCCGGAGGAATGGTCAATAAATTATAAGGAGCTTACCTTTAATCTTAAGCCCTTTAGCTTTAAGCACACAGGTCTTTTCCCCGAACAGGCAACTAACTGGGATTGGTTTTCTTCATTAATAATAGAAGCAAACCGTCCAATTAAAGTTCTTAACCTATTTGCTTACACCGGTGGTGCAACCGTTTCTGCTGCTAAGGCAGGCGCAAGTGTAACGCATGTCGATGCCTCAAAAGGTATGGTTGGTTGGGCAAAAGAAAATGCTGCATCTTCAGGTTTATCTGAAGCTCCCATAAGATATCTTGTGGATGACTGTACTAAATTTGTAGAAAGGGAAATCAGACGCGGCAATAAATATGATGCCATTATCATGGATCCTCCATCCTATGGAAGAGGCCCCAAGGGCGAGATATGGAAAATAGAAGAATCTGTTTTTCCATTTATTAAATTGTCAGCCCAGCTTCTTTCAGACACACCTCTGTTTTTCCTGATCAACTCATATACAACAGGATTGCAGCCAGCTGTATTGTCATATATGCTCCATACAGTTCTTGACCCGATCCACAATGGCACAGTTGAAGCTCAGGAAATCGGCCTTCCGGTAAAAAGCAATGGTCTGGTACTTCCGTGCGGTGCCAGTGGCAGATGGACTGCTCTGTAATAAAACAAAGTGAGTAATCTCTATTTTCGGAGATTACTCACTCTTTTTATCCATTAACCAAAATACAATATTTCTTATTACATATGCCTAATCAAATATACGTCTTAGATTACTGAACATCTTCGCTGGCATCTATTTTCTCTCTTATCTGTTGCATTCGAAGATCCAACTGATTTATAAGATCTGCACTAAACTTAAGATCATCTGAGATTACTTCCTGATTCTCAATATTCTTTTTGTATTTCATCTTGTGCTCAAGACTTGCCCAAAAGTCCATAGCTATGGTTCTGAACTGAACTTCCACTTTCATATATTCTTTGGCCTGAGTAAGGAAAATAGGAACCTCAATTATCAGATGAAGACTTCTGTAGCCGCTATTTTTAGGGCTCTTGATGTAATCCTTACGCTGAAGAACTGTGATATCATCCTGCTGCGCAAGACAATCAGCCAGCATATAAATATCATCCACAAAAGAACACACAACACGAATTCCGGCAATATCGGAAAGTTCCTCATTTATGTTCTCAAGTGTAAAATCCAGCCCCTTACTGCTTAGCTTATTATATATACTGATAGGAGTTTTTATCCTCATCTTTATAGCTTCAAAGGGATTTCTGTTATTTCTAAGAGAAAGTTCCTTATTAAGCACATCCAGTTTCGTTCTTACTTCAGATAATGCACAGTCATACTTCATCATCAAGGTCTGAAAATCTTTTACCTGATTCTTGATCTTCAGAAGATTTCTAATATCACCAACTGTTATATTCTGTGTATCTAATATACTATCTAATTCCTCAATTCCCTCCAATTTATCTGATACTTTAGTAAAATCTATTTTGGAATAGTCCAAATGCTCCACTGCCATAGACTTCACTTCCTTTCTACCTTGTACTTCTTATGTAAATTATACCAATTTTGTTTTAACGTTCTGTGAAGGAAATATAAAGTTTTTCTTTTCCCTTTCACCCAAAATTCCGCGTGGCATTTAAACCACGCGGAACCCTCATAGAAAACCAATCCCCCTATACAAATTGGTATTTATTCATTTTGCAACTGCCAGTTTCTCAGGCAATTCCGCCAGCGAAACTACACTGTACTCAATTTCTGCTCTTGGCCCTGCCAGCAGTTTATACTTGTTAAGAATTCTCCTGAAAACTGTCTTACAGCTTTCCTTACTGGTTCCGATCAAAAGAACCAGGAACTGCGAAGATGAGTATTTACAAAATGTATCGCCCTGTCTAAGGGTATAGGTTATTGCTTCCTGCAAAAGCTTTCCTCGGATTTCAAGTTTGCTCTGATTGGAAATACGCTTTCCCTCATAGTCAACTATCGTCAGAAGCATCATGTACACTGACTGCCCGGTTCTCTCCATATTGCGACTAAGAATATGATAGGCATCAATGAAACTAGGATAAGAACAATCATACGCCCCATTATCATTTCTATCAAGACTCTCTCTTCGTTCAATGATATCATCGCGAATCTGAAGAATCTTACTTGGCATATTGGTGATCTGACGACTCATTCTATCATAACATGCCAGAAGATCATTACTGGGAGTTACGCCAAGTTCATCTGTATAATAGCGAACAGTCTCATTATAGACCCTATATGCCTCTTTATAGTCCTCCATCCCCATAAGTGCGCTGATAACGCCAATCTGCCACTCATCATCAGGATAAAGATCTGCTGCCTTTTTGTAAAGCTTAAGCATGGAATCAAAATCTCTTTTTTCAGCGTAATAATTTCCTAAAGCAATAACTGTCTCAGAGTACATCTTTTGCAACTGAACGCTTTTAATGATAACCCATTCCTGAGTAGATAATTCCGGAAGGATTTCAAAGCGGTACAATTCGAAAGCCTTCTTATACATCTCAATAGCAAATGCTTTATCCTCTGACTTCCTTGCACACTCTACATACTGTTCAAAAGAAAGCGCATCCAAGTCAATATCAACATTCTCATCTCCATAGAAAATGCCATCTCTGTTTACTATATATTCCTGCTCCGGAAGCCCTGATTTTTTGAGCTGCTTGTGCATCTGGTAAATAAGATTGTTGAAACTGTTATTAAGATTAGACTGTTCCTCCCTGTCATACAGAATCTGAACCAGTTTATCTCTTGCAATTCCATCTTCTCCACACAGCCACACTATCTCCAATAGCTGAATATACTTGGATGTCTTGTTTTTTCCTATCGAAACACTCTTGCCTTCATAGCTGATTGCAAGGCCGCCAAATAACTGAATATGAAGTTTAACCCTATTAATGTCAGTCATATCAATACCTCTGCCGGTCAAAAATCACTCGCCACAGTTAAGTTTCAAAGCTCTGCTCCTGGACATGTTACCATGGTAACAACATAACCCAAGACTCTCACTCGTCAGACTTCTATTATCTATAACAAACTCAGCCCACTTGCAGCACCAGCATTCCCGCATAGGAACAAGTGCTCCATCATCGGGCTCCCAATGCTCACATAGGTGATCTTCCTTCACAATCAAATATCCATCTTCGTTATAAATATCATCCATACCAGGCTCCTAAAAAAAGCTTTTATACTTCTTACAAGTTTACTCTAGCATGAAAGAATATTAGGTCATGAAAAAATGTCGCGAAATTGTTATTTTTTGTCGCGTTTTGCGTTTTTTGACTTTTTTATATTATATAGAGATATTGATTCTATTTAGTTTTCTTTATTCTACGCCCGCAATAGTTACATTTTCCAATTTTACTACAGCCGGAACAACCTGATTATCATATTGCTTTAATTCCTTTGAGAACTTGGCGTTCAGCAGTAACTCTCCAAGATTGCCCGAAACAGAGCCACCGCTTACTGCAGTGACTTTATCGCCATCATGAAGGTATGCCAGACGTATTTCTCCTGCAATATCACCAGTCAGGGTATCTACACTAAAATCAGAAAACTCTACAGGTTCCAGATACCTGCCACATCTCAAATCTTTTTCAGAAGAGCTTCCACCCTCCACGGCAAAGTTTCCAACAATATAGGAATCCTTAACCCCAAGGTAATAGCGGAACTGACACTCTCCCCAATAATTCTGTGGAACATTGTCCTTGATAATATACATATCATGGACTTTTGCACCTTCAGAATCCACTTCTCTATTCATAGAAGAATTAGGAAGCTCTCTGCATGCCTTCAGAGTGATCTTGTCACCCTTGGCATCAGGAAGAATCTCTTTCCCAATCTCCCAATCAGAATATCTGCTATACTTCATGGAAGCAGTCATCTTGGCTGCTGCCCATTTAAATATCTGACAGGCATCCTCTGTAGAAAAAACAACTGTGGCCTTACCAAGGTTTGGCGTAGGTTTCGTATCAAGTCTATCCTTGCCAAAACGAAGGGTATCTGTAATGTTTGCCATCAGATTTTCCTTGTCACAGGTTCCAGCCTTATACATGCGGTATAATTCAATCTCATGCTCACTGTTTCTGGCATTTACTACAACTTCCACCATGGAATTAGGGAAGGTAAAGGAAACATCAATTCCTTCAGAATTAACAAATCTTCTGGTGCAGCTCTCTGCAAAAATCTCATAAGAATTAATGTCTTCGCCTGAAGTTTCAGGGATCTGCTGCATTACCTCGATATACTCTTTGGCCATCTGCTGCGGATCATAACTTTTGTTTTCAACCTGAACCTTTTCTTTATTTAATTCAAAATATGGATTCTTAACGAAAGTTGCCCTTTCACAAAGATCTGCAATAATCTTTTTCGCCTCATCTACTGAAGCAGTTGGAGCAATTTCTTCCTTGGCACTTCCCAGGAACTTGCCCTCATCAAGCTTTTTAAATACCTCAACTGAAATATGCTTAACGTCACGGACTCTGTTCTGATCAAGCTTATGCTTAATAAAATAGAATTCCCAGGCGTCTGTAACATTCTCTGTCACGCTCCAGGCATCTGCTCCGGATTCTTTTAATAACTCTATTATTCTGTCTGTCATAACTACCCCCGAATCAACCAAGTCTTGCTACTGTCTTAAGATATGGGCCACCATCAACTGTTTTAACCCATTCCTTGTGTCCCTTGCCGCAATATCCGCTTCCATATGACTCATAATCAATACTTGCCATGGATATTGATCCCAAAAGATCCGGAACATAGCCTGTAAGTACTACAGGAGCAACTACTTTGCCAGTCAGCTTACCATCAACAATCTCATATCCTCTTGCAATGATACACTGAATTCCCCAATGCTTGGGATCCTCCATACCAGAGAAAAATCCTGACAGCAAATATCCTTTTTTAACAGAAGCAATCATCTCTTCTTTGGTGCTGCTTCCGCTGTCAAACATAGTGTTGGTCATTCTGGTATAAACTTTATGCTCAAAGTTCTGTCTCTTACCATTTCCGGTAGGAACACTACCAAGCCTAAGCGCTGCAAGAGCATCGCAAACACCGGTCTTAAGAATACCCTTGTCGATTTCGACAACATCTCCTGCCAAAGTACCCTCATCGTCAAAAGCATAGCTGGAAGCATCCACTACTACCTTTGCGCCCTCATGCATTGTAACAAGATCAGAACCGACGCGTTTTCCAATGTACTCTTCACCGAGAGCTCTCTTTTTAACAAACATATCCATCTCTACGCCATGGCCAAATGCTTCGTGCGCAATCAGTCCTGTCACCTCAGGAGTTGTAATTATCTCATACTCACCTGGAACAACATGCTCAGCTCCAAGATTATCTCCCAGTTCTTCAAAGACCTTGTCGATTAATTCTTCATACTGATCAAAAATTTCAGGTCCCTGTCTGTCAGATATTCCGCTATATGCCTGATCTGTCTTGCCATTTCTTGCGCCAACCATGAATATGCCGCCTTCAGAAATAACATAGCTCTGTCGTAGGTCTCTGTTCTTGGTTAAAAACATCTTGCATATATGTGTTGACTGAGCAGAAACACTGCACTCTACAACTTCATCGGAAAGAGCCTTTCCTTTATCGCTAAATGACTGAAGTTTCTTCATAAGTTTGTTAAGATCAGTCTCTTCCGGAACAGATTCTGTTTCCATCTCAACAAATAATTCCAAAGCCTCGTCAGATAATTTTGAAGTATTATATACTTCTGTCTTGGTCTCTTTTAACACAGCAAGCTGCATGTCCAGGATTTTCTTAATCTTTTTAGCCATATCATCTGCCTTGTCAGCATCAAATATGTTAAATGCATACTCACTGTAAAGTCCATCCTTGTAGACTCTGACAACGTTCCCTCTCTCTGTAGTAAGAGTATTACCGCTGATCCTCTTCACGCGGGAAGAGGCGCTCATACTAAATCCAACCGAATCTGTAGCCAAAACACTGACATAGTCATAGTCCCCGCCCAGTTCTGCGATAAGAGCCTTAAGTCCCGGAGCAATACCGGTCAAATAAGGTGAAAATTTTGCCTTCATCAATATCCCCTTTCAAAATATATTTTTGCCATAACATATCATTGTCACGAACCCATTTTTATATAGAACAGATTGATTTCTGCTCATAAAAATAGGAAACTCCCACAATAAGTCAATTATATATGGGGGTTTCCTATAGTGCAATGCAATTTTCTTAGTATTTATGCCGGTTTGACCGTTTTTAGAAAAAGAGTTATTTTCTATTCAATACGAGTAAGAACATTCTCATTTTGGTCCTAATTCTGCGATCCTTCAAATTCTCTGGTTCTTGCTCCCATACTCTTTAATTCTTTTTTGCGGTCATACATCATATGATCTGCTCGTTCAAATACATCATGTAACTGTTCATCTCCAGGCTGAAGTAATGAATATCCAATAGAAACAACAACTTCATTTTTCTTAATATTATCTTCTACTCGTCTATTAAAATCTGCAATTACTTCTTCTTTGGTATCATATCCTTTCCCCATCAAAAGAACTATAAACTCATCACCACCGGTCCTGTAAACTGAACCATGACTGAAAACATCACAGATAAGAGCACTTGCATCCTTGATAAGTTGATCACCGGCAGCATGTCCTTTTGTGTCATTGATATATTTAAGGCCATTTATATCACAGGCAACAAGCGCCAACTTATCAATAGTTCCTTCTCGGATCCTGTTATTTAATTGGTTTTCTGTCTCCATGTAGGCATGTTTATTTCTTATTCCTGTCATGGAATCTGTATTTGCCATGCTCTTGAAGGCTTTGCTGTTCTCTTTTTCTTCATCCAGCTTTTCGTTAGCAACACGCCTTACCATGTAGAATAATATAGCCGAGAAAAGAGAAGCAACAACAAGAAGGAATAAAAGTTGAATATGATTAGTTTTTATACTATTTGCACTAATCTCATGAAACTGATCCTGAATAACGCTCTCGCGTATCATTACGACCAGCTCCCATCCTGTGTCAGGCACAGGCTCATAGCATATAGTATCTACCACACCATTTATGGTAAAAGAAAGTGCTCCACTTTTTCTATTTGCAAAATCATCGCGAAACAAATTCCACTTTTCCTCAGAAACATTCCCTTTTGTGGCTTCAAATATATTTTTGGTTCCAATAAGAGGACCAAGCTCTGTTTCAGAAATGTTTCCACCATTCAAAGAATACAGCGCAAAATGAGTGCTTCCCTGATCATCAAAAGCAAGCAGATTAACTATATCATTAATATCTATCTGAACAAAACAAGCTTTGAACTGCTTTCCCATTATCTTTATATCTATCGGAATTGCCAGACACAACTCTTTTGATGAGCCATAAAGATAAACAGTGCTTATCATTTTGCCATCCAAAGTCTTATTCGCAAGGAAAGCATGTCTGCTGCCACCGGTATATGTAGTATATTGCGTATAAACTATATTATCCTCATCTACAAGCGCAAAACGGTTTAGATTCAAAAGCCTCTTTATTCTACCAATTGCCTCCCGAAGCTCTTCCTGCGTTTCTACCTTTTCATCATCTATGACGCTTACTGCCTTTTCCATGTAGTCGAAATTATTATTGATCAGGTTTGTAATCCCGAGTTCAGAAGTTAAATAGATTATAAATCATCCGCAAGCCTTGTGGCATGCG
>NZ_CAMVPU010000104.1 GCF_947169445.1 uncultured Butyrivibrio sp.
GTGCAAACTCTGTATACAAGGGTTGGGAGGAGACACTGACACAGAGTTCCGGTGCCGAGAAATTTGTGGTATTTTTCTCAGTGGTATTGACACTCATGAATTATACCAGGTCATCAGCAGGGCTTGTCAGCAAAAACGTCAAGAGTGTGCTAATCCTTGATAATCCTTTTGGAAAAATAACCTCAGCGCATCTTTTGAAGCCAATGTTTGATATAGCAAAACACTTCAATGTACAGCTGATTTGTCTGTCAGATATCAATAAGAGTGATGTTGTCGGCTGCTTTGATTGCGTTATCAAGCTTGTTATAAAGGCACAAAACCTTTCAAACTTCGAAATAATGACGCATGAGGGTAATGAGAGGATAGAGCATGGCTACTATAAGATCATGAACGGACAGATGAGTCTTTTCTAATCTGATATTAGAATGATGCCAAAATGTTAATAAAAAGTAGGTTGAACTATTTGTTCATGTAGTTTTTTTAACGGTGGAATAGTTAATACCAAAGAGCTTTGTTATGATGAAAGTCCTGCGGAAATGTGGGACTTTTGTTATTTTGGCAATATGTTACAAATAACATATTATCGCTAAATATGTCATTTGTAGCATATTTTAATATTGCGCATTGATATGTCATTAAAAACAAGTATTTGCTGTTATCAACAAAAATATGTTATACTTAACATATTGGAGGACGAAATAGTGAGCAAAAACGAAATGGATGCGATATTTGAACAGATAAATAAACTGAATAAGCCAATTTCTACGAAAGAGCAGGATCATGGAGAGGGTATAAATAGTTCATTAAGCGATGTACTAAATGGAATATCGGAAGAAATACAAAGAGTATTGGATGATAATAATTTTACACAGGAAGATTTGTGTGAAATAACAGGAATGTCTCAGTCCAATATAAGTAAGATACTCAATGGTAAGGTAGCCCCAAGGATTGATACCTTACAAAAGATAGCAGCATCAACACATACAAGATTAGTTATAAGCTTTGAGAATATTGAAAAAGAGGACTGATATGGCACATATTGATTCTATAGAGATAAATGGTTACAGAGGAATAAAAGCATTAGCTGTCTCGGATTTTTCAAAAATAAACCTTGTCGTAGGTGATAATAACAGTGGAAAGACATCGTTTCTGGAGGCTTTTCAGCTATTATTTGCCAATACTCAACTGGGAACATTGAAAAGTGTTATTAATCAGAGAACTGTGCTTAGCCCCGATAAGAGTAGTTTTTACATTTCATTTATAAAAATGTTCAATATGGAACAGAATTCTGATCAGTTGGAATTTGATATTTCCGCAGAAAGCAGTAGTGGAATGCTTCGATTTCAGCTTAGTGGGAATGAACATAGCATTTCTGGTGATGAGGCTATTCAATTATCCATTTTGTCTCAGCGTGAAAAACTGCAGTATAAAAGGAATTCTGCTGTTTTGCCGGAAAAGGCAAAAGTATTCACAGGAAACATTGTTGCTCAGACAGGAAAAAAGGTTTCCCAACAGGAAATCAGATGTACATCTTTGGATACAGGGTTCCCTGGTGTCTCTTTAAAAAAAGAGATTCAGTACATCCCTTCATTTGGACATCTTCGATACGACCTTTTGCAAAATATTGTAGAGAATCCAGAATACAAAAAGCTGGCAATTGATATTCTTAAACAGTTTGATAATAAAATTGCAGATATCTGTTATACCAAAGCGGATGATGGATCTTTTATTGAAACCATTATAACTGAGACTGGGGCTAATATGCCTTTCTCAGTATACGGTGATGGCATTAAAAAGATTCTTTATATTCTCAATAAGCTCTTTGATTCTATGGATTCAGTATTGTTGATTGACGAAATTGAGACAGGGCTTCATAAAAAATATTACGACATATTATTCCCTGTAATATTTGCATTGGCAAATAAGCTGAATGTCCAGTTGTTTATTGCAACTCATAGTGTGGAAGCAATAGATGCGATATTAAAATATGGTGATTATGATAAAAGGGAAGAGAAAGAGGATCCAATTAAGGTTATTACACTTAAGAGAATTGAATCAAAAGATGGAAAGGAAAGTAATATAGTTGCCAGAAATGTTACAGGGAACTATGTGTATGAAAACAGAAAAGTATTTGAATATGAGGTGCGCTTATGATGACAGAATTAGTACTTGTAGAAGGCGTGTCTGATGTTCAATTGATCAGCTATTTCATGCAGAATGTATATGGATGGAAATACAGGAATAGTAATGCACTGGGGATAACTGAGCTTGATAAATATGAGCATATAGAAAGCTTGTCAAAAGGAGAAAACCAGCTTGTATTATGCGGCGTTGGAGGGAATGGCAAATTTGCTTCATTTATTGATAAACATCGCATAAACGCAATGATTGTCGAAAAAGATATAGCATCTTTGATGGTAGTAACCGATCGAGATGAAGATAATGATGCTAAGATAGGAAGAAGAGTTAATAAGGCGCTTGAGAATGTAACAGCAAAATCAGGGGAATGGATAAGCAATCATATAATAGATTTATTTGGCCAAAATAAATTAGTTAATACTTTTTTACTGATAATTCCAACTAACGAAAACGGTGCATTGGAAAGAGTTATTATAGATGCACTGGAGGATATCCCGGAAGAAAAAGGGCTTATCGGGGAGGTGATTAGATTCATTGATGATTTAAAAAGAGAAATGGTTCCGGATTTAAACCATGCAAATAAATATAACAAGGCCACTGTTGGAACGTTCTTTAGTGTCAGGGATCCACAAAATGCAATGCGTTCTTTTGGAACATTTATCTCCAAGATTGATTGGGCTCAGTCAGAGTCTCTTAAAACACTTTTTGAGCCGTTTAGTTACTTGGGTAGGGAGAAACCAATTGATAATCAAATTACGTAAAAATTTGAACTGGCGGTTTATTTTCTATTATTGATAGTTGTGTTATTATATTCAGACGGGATGGCGTTGAAGATTCTTTTTACAGAGGAGGCGACCATGGACATAATGAATGTTTTTGTAGACATGCAGGCTACCGGAGAACGTATAAAGCAATTACGACAGGAGAGGAAAATAAAGGTATTCGAGTTGGCAAATGCACTTGGACTGGAATCCGAGCAGGCCATATATAAGTGGCAACGTGGTCAGTGCCTGCCAAATGCGGATAATCTTGTAAGACTTAGCATACTGTTTGGATGTCATATTGAAGATATCCTTATTCATAACATTACAGAAGAGGACGAGAGTCCTCTTCTTCCTGTTATAGGGTATATTAAGAAACATATAATGCTGTTATGGGAAAATGTATAATGATCTGCTCTGTTGGATATATTGTTTTGGGGCTGGATACTTGAGAAGCCAGAGCCTGGAGGAGGACCTATGGGTCCTCATTTTTTTGCAATGAAACCGGCATTGCTTAGGTCATATTTTGAACGACAAGTTCAATGACACGATCAGTTTTCATATATAAAATAATAAACATAAGCATATTGACAGGAGTAGTTTTGAGAATTGATTAGGAGATTGAAATGCGCCAATTGATAATTGCTCGTAAGGATTTAAATATGTCACCCGGGAAGCTTGCAGCGCAGGTTAGTCATGCAAGCATGGCGTTTATTTCATGGGCAATTAATTGTAATGCAAAGCCTGTAATGAAGTATTCTATAGTGAATGTATATGGAAAAGAATTAAAAACCGGTGAAAAGATACCTAAGATATTCTTTGGGGCGGAATTGGCTGAACTTGCACGTCAGACCAGAGCTGCAGGGAGGGACAGCTTTACATATAGAACTGTTAAGGATGGAGAACATACAAAATATGAGTTTTGTGAAAATGAAGTAGAAAGCTATGAATGCAAGTTTTCTATAGAAAAAGAAGTTTATGATCAGTGGTTTGCTGGCATATTTACCAAAACAATATGTGAGGCAAAGAATAGGAACCAACTGATGAAGGCTATAACAATGGCGGAGGAGTTAGGGCTGACAGAAGGGGAAGATTTTTTCCTCATTAAAGATAATTGTCTTACTGAATTGGAACCTGAGGAAGTGGATGAAAATGGAGTGGGACGAACTCTGACATGCATTGGGTTTCGACCACTTCCTGATGAGGTGGCACATAAAATTAGTAGAAAGTATCAGTTATATAGATAGAATGAGGGCTAAAGAATGATATTTGATGAACTTGACAAAAAAATGCGCACCTATGAGCAATCGTTGGATCAGGTTTTACTCCCGGACATGTATATGGTCGCCAGGTTAGATGGCAGAGGATTTACCAAGCTTACTAAAGAAGTGTGTAAATATGAGACTCCCTTTGATGTAAGATTCAGAGATATCATGGTAAATACAACAAAGGCGCTTATGAACTGTGGTTTTAGGGTGATTTATGCTTTTACTGAGAGCGATGAAATATCATTGTTATTTGATAAGAATGAGGATGCCTTTGGACGAAAAGTCAGAAAATACAATTCAACGCTTGCTGGAGAAGCGAGTGCGGCATTTTCATTGGAACAGGGCATGGTGGCAACATTTGATTGCAGGATGATTCCTTTGCCTAACGCTGAAAGAGTAGAAGACTATTTTCGTTGGAGGCAGGAAGACGCTAATAGAAATGCCCTTAATGCCCACTGTTATTGGATGCTTCGTAAAGAAGGAAAGTCAGTGCATGCAGCAACCTCAGAATTAAAAGGGAAAGGTGCGGCTTTTAAAAATGAACTTCTTTTTAGCAGAGGAATTAATTACGACAAGCTTCCTTCATGGCAAAAACGGGGCGTGGGATTGTGGAAAGAGGACTATGAAAAAGAAGGATTTAATCCTATAACGCAGGAATCCATAATGGCTATCAGAAGCCGTATACATGTAGAGTACAATCTGCCACTTAGTGATGAATATGGGGAACTGATAAGGAAATTTGTGTGATTAGAGAAATGGCATTTTATGCGAAACCAGGTATGCTTGACGGATCATTCATTATAGAAAGGTAACGTATGAAGTATATTTTTACTGATGGGAACCTGGTTGGGGAATACCCAGTGGAGCGGATTCAGCATTGTTGGTATGACGGTACAGTTCGCCGTGATGGATGCTGTTTTGATGAGAGATTTATTGATCCAAAGGATTTCGATTATTTGGATCTGAGTTACATTGAAACTGAAGAAGAGCGAAGGGAACAGGGCATCGATCATAGCAGAATGTTCGTAACTATGAAAAATGGTGAACGATACGAGCTGATTCTTAGGAAGGTTGGTTCCGGAGAAGATTTATCAAGATTTGTTCCAGACTGATTATAAAAGCTTTGGGTAAACGATGATAATATGCAAAGAGCAGAAAGGAAGTAATAGAGAATATGAACGATAGGCAGAAAATGGTTGAAGAACTGATGAAAAAGCCGCTAAGAGCAGATGATGAGTTCTATTTCCGATGTGATCAATGTGGTGAGTGCTGCAAGGACCGTATTGATATTCTGCTATCTCCGTTTGACTTATGTCGAATGGCAAAAGCAGTAGATGAGCCGCTCCCTGAAGTGCTTAATAAATATGGTTGCTTATATGTTGGAGAGACAAGTAAAGTGCCGTTGGTATCACTGAAAATGCGCGAAGACAACGGAAAGTGCCCGTTCTTGCAGGATGATAATCGTTGTAGGATACACATGAGCAAGCCCGCAGTATGTGCGCTGTTTCCTCTTGGAAGATGTGCTTCTAGAGAAGAAAATAAGACTGATATTTTCTATATATTACAACCAACTGATTGCGGGGATCAGAGCGAGAAGCATACACCAAGAGAGTGGATGGGGGAATTTAATCTTGAAGAGAGCGAGCAGTGGTTCTCAGTCTGGCAGGATATTGTTATGGAGTTATCCGAAAGGATAAGGGAAGTACTCCCTAATATGCCAGCTGGAGCAGGAAACGAGATGCTTTCTGGAACAGGTCAAATTCTCTATCTGAACTATGATTTGGATAAACCGCTGATTTCGCAGGTTAAAGAGAATGGTAATTTGGCGATGCGCATGATATCTATGGTTGAAAAAATGGTTAGTATGTATGAAAAAGAAAAGTGTTCATAAGCTGTTAGGAAAAACAAGACAAAATAATAAAATGTCATGAAGAGTTAAGGACTTGTCATGAAAAGCTAATTGAAGCCTTTTTTTCAGTGTGATATTGTTATAGTGGCAAGGATGTAAGCAATTGATGTTTACCCCCTTGCCTTTTTCATGCAGATAATCCCGGGAACTGCATAAGAAAGGAAACAGTTAATGTATTGAAAAAGTGTCTTGATGCAGCAGATAGCTGTGGCGAGGCACTTTTTGTTATTGAGAGGAGAATTCAAAAAAATGAATTTTGAAGAGTTTAAAGAAGAGCTTACCAAAGAGATTGGGAAGGAATTATATGAGAGAGGCGTAGGTGATTGTGAGCTTGAAACAAAGAAAATGGACAAGATGAATACATCATATGAGGCGCTTACCATTAAACCTGAGGGGGCATCTGTTGGCATAAGCCTGAATGTTGACGAGCTTTACAAGAACTATGATAATGGAAAAAGCTTTGGTTCAATTGTGAAGCATGTTGCAGAGTTGGCTGCTGCACGACTTGAAGAGGCACCTAATTTTGATGTAGACAGTTTTAATGACTATAACAAAATGAAACACACACTTTCCATGGAGGTTGTATCTACTGAGAGGAATGCAGAAATCCTTCAGAATGTCCCTCATAAAGATATCGAAGATATGGCTGTGGTGTACCGATTCCAGGTTGTTTCTGAAGGGGCTGATGTCGGATCGATTCTTGTGACAAATCAGATGCTTGATAATTATGGAATATCAGCAGAACAGCTCCATGAGGATGCGGTTAGGAATGCACCGGAAATCAAACCGTTGGTAATCCAGGGAATGGGTGAAGTACTTGCTAAACAGATGGGAGTCGAGGATCTGGAAATGCTGGGACTTAACATTCCACCTGAGCAGGAGCAGATGTTTGTAGCATCTGTGGAAGGAAATGTTCATGGTGCAGGTGTTATTGCTTATGAAGACTTTATGGAGAAGGCTTCAGAAAGGGTTGGTGGTTCTTTTTTCATTTTGCCCAGCAGCATACATGAGATATTGATAATTCCAGACAATGGTAATTTTGATCTAAAGACGCTGGAGAACATGGTCAGAGAAGTTAATGCTACTACAGTGGATCCGGCGGATAAGCTCACAGACAGCGTTTATCATTATGATTCAAATAATAAGGTATTCGAACTGGGGGAGAAATTCGTAGAACGTCAGAATGGGATTGTGGAAGAAAGAGGATGTGATTCCAAGGAAAAGAAGTCACTTTTAGGGGAGTTAAAAGCAGCTAAGGAAGAAGCTTCGAAGACTCCAATGAATAATTCGTTGGACAAAGGGCATAAAGAAAAAGGTGGCAATGTCATCTAAATAATATCTATTCATACCAGGCACTGGTCTAAAGAAATTTGGACTGGTGCCTATTTGTTTTTAGCGGAGGAGATATGTAATGTCTAAGGCATACAACAGAGAAAAATACAGTGGGGGAAAACACTTTGTAGGAACAACGGATCCAATACCGACAGCAGGGTTGAAACCTCATAATTGCAAAACTTCATGCCCTTATGGGACAGGCAGGACATTCTGTTTTCCATGCATGGCAATGATTATGAATGAACATAGAATAAATAGAAAGGCAGCGTAAAAATGGAGGAACTAAAGATAAAGATAGAGCTTGATCCGGTGACAGACGGGATCATCCAGTTCCCAGGTAACTTTAAGAAAGATGTGAGTGGTGATATCAGAAGGGCTCTTGTCATAGGTACAGACGGAAACTTCCGCACAATCGACACAGCAGAGATGGATAGAATCTTTGATGGGATAGGACAGGATGGATATGCAGCGCCAGTTGGAGATGACTATCTTCTGTGTTTTTCCGGAAACAGTGTAATGGATTCCGGCTATTCAAGGTATCTTGTAGGAAGTGCTGTCATGGTGAAAGTGGGAAAAGACTCAAGGATAAAGCCACTTACGGACATTGATATCAAACTTATGCGGACTTATTTCCAGATGGGGCTTATCACCCTAACATATGCCGGGGAGAAGTTTGGAGCATATCCTCTGGAGTATGAAGCCGCAGCATGAGGTGTAGCCTATGAATGAAGAAGTATCGGCAAAATACATACGCTTCTG
>NZ_CAMVPU010000105.1 GCF_947169445.1 uncultured Butyrivibrio sp.
TTTCTGATGCTCATGGTGACATACTATTGTTTAATTGGCAAAAGAACTAAAGCAACAGCATAAAGTAGCAATAAAAAGAGTCCCTGGGGACGGGGGTAGTGGTCCACTTTTGGGCTTAAAGACTAAGGGTAAGGCTTGCCTATTCTATCTGGCATATTTTCAGGATTGAAGATATAGTTGCCCATGAGATGATAGCAGGGACGCTTGATATTGAACAACAGGATGTGCTAAAGGCAGGGGCGTGAAAACGCCCTTGTTTTATGCACATAATATGGAACAGGATGGTAGATATAGGTATAATTATAAACAATTGCTACAAAGAAAAAATTTAAGTATTTCTGAATAGATTAACTTCCAGAAGTTCCAGTCATCTTCAATTTTAATATCGCCACCATGTGGGGCAAGAAAATCATATACCTTTTCAGTTTTTCAAGTGTTTTCTCATTTACATAACCCATATTTAAATCTCCTTTTTCTTATTCTTTGTTAGTGTTTTTTGATATTAACACGGCGTTTTTTTACCGACGTCATTTAGGTGTCACCATATGCAACAAAAATGTCAATAAACTCATATATAATGAGGAAAATTTTAAAATGGGTGACACCATTATGACGCATAGCCCCAAATCATATGCTAAACTTCCTGACACACAAACAAGGAGGTGCAGAAATGCTTTTTTATGATTGTACTTTTACACATAATGGTGAACTGAAACTAACGATAGAATCTACTTATTCCCGCTTTGGGAGGGGAGATGATATTGTAAGTACTCTTTTTACGATTAACGATAAGTTCTCTATGAGAAATACGTATGAGAATACTTTCTGTATTAGTTATTACTATGATGAAGAAATAATTAAGCTTGCTGTTGGGGTATGGCAGGGAAGTCATGACCTTGAAGAAGTTTGCCACAGGTATGCCGGCGTGGCCCAGGATATAACGGAAAATTTTGAAATAAAGCTTAAATCTTATAAAGAGATTACATTTAAAGAAGCAAGTGAGCTTTTGGAAATAGTACTGGAGAAAGACTATTACAAGGGTTCAATAAGAGATGCTTATAGAATGGATGTTTATGACTCTCGCAGATATGTCCTGACAGAAGAATGTTTGGAAAAAGGGTCATATTCTTATCCAAAGATATGTGAGATGTCTGATGAAATAATGGGAAGCGATTCCCTTAGGGAAGAACTGGATAGAATATACGCTGAGGGGAATATGAAGAAGTTTTATGGATGTCCTGTACATTACCGTATTCAGACCAAAAACTTGGAAAATGCCAAAATGCTGATAAGGGTACTGGTTAAAGCGCTTCATTCTAACAACAGGCTTTTAAGTTCAAGAATATGTATGTTGGATTTTGAAGAAGACAAGGAGCACTATTATGGCGAGAATTTGTGCAAGGAGCTGGATAATCTTGGATATCACTCTGAAGGTGGATGTGTGGTAATTAGTTCGTTAGAAACAAATGAATCCGGTCAGTATGCTACAGAAAATGAGACAATCGCTATTATGCTAAGGAAATTCTTACACAAAT
Source organism: uncultured Butyrivibrio sp. (assembly GCF_947169445.1). Taxonomy (GTDB): domain Bacteria; phylum Bacillota; class Clostridia; order Lachnospirales; family Lachnospiraceae; genus Butyrivibrio. The sequence goes on from NZ_CAMVPU010000105.1 coordinate 1,536, forward strand.
ATGCAGATACTGTCCAGATTTTTGTGATAGAAGATGAAACTAATCCGGGATTTTCGAAAATATTATATAAAGAGCTGGCTGGAAAAGTGGATTTTGTCAAAATCTCCGAAGGGGTAGGGGATATAACTCAGGCCCAAAAATATATGGATAATCTTGCAAATGCTTCCAAGTATCAGTCTCTTTTTGATAAAAATGCATATAAGTACCTTCCTGACAGAAAGTATTTTTCTGCTAGCATGGTCGCTAAAGCTTTTTTGAATTGGTCTGAGGATGTTCTAAAAAAGAGTGTTTACCCATCCTATAGCAAAGTATGTATACATAAGGCCATTAAAAGAACTAAGAGGAAAAACAATGCATATGAAGAACTGATGAATATGGTGGGTCTTAATGAAATCAAGCAGGTTACACAGCAGATAATATCAACCTATAAACTGTCAAAGTATAAGAATTCCTATGGTATTAATTCGTCTGAATGCTGCAGACACATGGTGTTTATGGGAAATCCCGGATGCGCCAAGACTACTGTTGCAAGGCTTCTTTGTGACATTCTAAGAAAAGAAGAAGTGTTAAAAACCGGGAAACTCGTTGAATGTGGCAGAGCTGATCTTGTAGGAAGGTATGTGGGATGGACCGCCAAGGAAGTAAAGGCAAAGTTTAGGGCGGCAAAAGGTGGCATTTTATTCATAGATGAAGCCTATTCACTTGTGGATAGCACAAATTCTTTTGGAACTGAAGCTATAAATACAATTGTTCAGGAAATGGAGAATTCCAGAGATGACGTGATAGTTATATTTGCAGGATACCCTGAACCTATGGAGAAATTCATAGCGCAGAACGAAGGAATGAAGAGCAGAATAGCTTTTACGCTTAATTTTCCGGATTATACCCCTGAGGAACTTATGAAGATCATGGATTTAATGCTGACGAAGAAAGGCTTGGAAGTGGACCTTCCAGCCAGAAGTGAGTGCCAAAAGATATTCCAGCAGGCGGTATTGGCTGAAAACTATGGAAACGGAAGGTTTGTTCGTAATCTCCTTGAACAGGCAACTTTGAAGCAAGCCTCAAGACTCCTTCCTCCTGGAAGCAAGAATAAACCTACAAAAAGCGAGGTTAAGCTTCTGAAAAAAGAGGACTTTTCGGTCAATTTAAGCCAGATGCTAAAAGATGAGCCAAAACGTAAAATAGGATTTGCCAGTAATTTCTGATAGGAATTGCCTTTTTAGGATCCTCGCTTTTTCCTGATATCGCCTGCTTTTTTCAATGCTTTATATAAAGCAGAATCTTTACTGGTGATGTAGGAGTCATCATCAGTAAAAAGGTATTCTCTATATCTTTGTGAGTAAAAAATTACAAAACCCACATCACGCAAGGTTTGAAAATCCCTCTGCCTGGTGCGCTCACTTACCTCCGGGCATATATTAAAGTACTCATATTTAATATCAGGAATATAAGGCATTTTGGGAGGCCCATATGGATCTGGGCTTTTAGGATACTTTTTTCTTTCGGATAGATAGTCCTTTAGATCAGCTTCATATTCGTTAAGCTTCTCCAGATCTGTAAAAGGGAGCTTTTTCACAATCCTACACATTCTGGCAAGCTTAGTCAGATATAGCTTCCTTCGCCTGTCCGCACTTTCGATTTTGGTAGCGTCTTCCTCGGAATAGACATACTCACCTGATTTCGAGTTGTAGGTGTAATTGCTGGTGTCGCTTTCACGAAGATCCTTAAAGTCTCTTTGCAAAGTGCGCAAAGAGACACCCAGATAATCCATGAGCCTTTCAGGGCTATGCTCATAATTATCGGGATCATCCATGTACATATAAAGATGTATCTGACGGGTAAGTTTACTCATAAGAACATTATAAACCAAAGAAATTGATTTTATTCAAAGGAGAACATTATTGGAAAAGAATAATAAAATTGAGATAAAACATGTGATAAATATTAATCCCATAATCACAGGAATAAGACCACTTGATCATGTTCTAGGGGGCGGCCTTCATAGAGGCGAACTTACCGTAGTAGCAGGAAGACCTGGAATGGGGAAGTCAGCCTTTATGATGGAACTTATGCTTAATGCATGCCGGCAAGAAGGCATAAAGGCTACAGCATTTAGCCTTGAAATGTCCCGTGACAGATATAAGAAGCGGCTAGTGGAGCTAGATGATAAAGCATCAGAAATGCTGGATCAGAAGAAGATAACCATAGATGACACTATCGCAATAACCATAGATGAGATAGAAAGAAAATGCAGAGAAAAGAAGACTATGAACGGAATTTCGCTGGTGATAATCGACTATTTTTATCTGATTGGAAGAGCGCAGGAATTTGATATGGCCTGCATAGGACTTCTGCCTAGGCTAAAGAGACTTGCAAAAGAGATAGGTGTCGCGATAGTGCTTGATATTGAGCTGATGAAAACCTGCGAATATAGAGAGAATCCGCATCCTAAGCTCCAGGACATAAGATGGGAAAGTTTTCTTAGACACACGGATTATATTCTGATGCTACATAGAGATTCATATTACGATTCGGAGATTAAGGATAAAGACAAGCTGGAAATTGTGATATCTGAGCTTCCTTATACAGATTTTTTTACCAGAACTATTGATGTATGCTGGCCATTTCCTAAGGGATATTTTGATTGACTATTTATGATTAATTTATTATCGGAGGAAAGAGTGCGTGGGGTATAATCGAATTTAGGAGGAAATCTAAACATGGATGGAATCAAGATATACAGAGGTTCAGACCAGATAGGCGGAATCGTAACAGAAATTACAAAGGGTGACCATAGGATACTGATTGATCTTGGTGCAAACCTTCCCGGGATCAAGAATCCCGTACTGAGCGACGATGAGCTAATAAAGAGAGTATTTGCCGGCGAGGGAGATTCTATCCATACAGATGCAGTTCTTTTTACTCATTATCATGGGGACCATGTGGGGCTTCGAGGAAAAGCCCCTGAGGGCATCCCTATGTATATTGGCGGTACTGCAAAAGAAATTATGGAAACCATCGCAATGAGAGTGGATCTCTTGAATAAAAAGCTGTGCAAAAATGCACCGTCGCAGATTGAAACCATTAACAGGATGGAGCCATACTGGAAACTGGGAAGTAGCCGCGACTTTAACGGAATCAAGGTCACGCCCCTTGTTTGCGATCATTCTGCCATCGATTCATATATGTTTGTCATAGAATTAAATGGCAAAAAGATTCTATATACCGGAGACTTCAGAGATCACGGGATTCCTGGGCAGGATACCTTTGAGAGCATGATAAAAAGATATGTTGGCAAGATATATGTTCTTGTTACAGAAGGAACCATGATATCAAGGCTTGAAGAGACGGGAAATAACCCAATCAAGTCGGAGGATGATCTTGGTAAAAGAGCTGCAGAAATTTTTGCAGAACACAAAGAAAATGTAGTGCTGGTGTCATCCACAAATCTTGACAGCGTAATGGAGTTTTATCATGCTACTCCAGCAGATAAGGTGTTTTTGTGCGATGCCTACCAGGCTGAAGTCATGAATATTGCCATAAAATCAAGAAGCAGGTTTTTTGACAAATACAGATATAAAAAGTGCATTTATGTGCTATGCCCTGATAATAATTCATTTTATATGAAGAATCTTGAGGGCGTTCGAAATCCAGTAACTAAGCGAAGATGCTTTGAAATGGCAGACGAAGATATTTATCTGGACAAGGGATTTGTAATGCTGGCAAGACCAAATAACAACCCAAATATGGCGGTGGGACGCTTTGAGGAGCGGATGCAGAAAATGAAGGATCCTTTTATCACGTACTCTATGTGGACCGGTTACCTTGAGGATGGCAAGGCTCCGGATGCTAATATTGTTAGATTCCTAGAGGGTAAAAATGACAAAGCTCACATGGAGATCCTACATACCAGTGGCCATGCCTATGTTGAAACTATTGCAAAGCTAATGGAACTTACTAACCCGGATAAGATAATCCCTATGCACACTGAGGGAAGAGATGCCTTTACTAATCTTCCGCAGTTTGGCGAATATGCAAACAGAATTTGGAAAAAAGAGGATGGACAAGTATATGAGTTCTAATAGGGAAGTACAGAATCCAGCTATTTTAAATACGATTTCTGACAGGGTAATAAGAGACTATTACACAGCTGCCATAAAGAGCGAAGTGATATTGGATACGCTGATAACGCCGGTGGTTGAAGATTTGCTCAACATTGCGTTGGGAAGAGATGGGGAAAATAAACTGCATTATGTTACAAAGGAGTTTCCTTTGATGACTAAGCTTTTGGCTAAAGAAGATACTGAAACTGAGGTCAAAACCAAGGAAGATGACAGATCTGTGAAAGCAGATTATTTACTATGCGATGATAAATATGTTTATGTGGTTGAACTGAAAACAACATCGGGAAGTTTTGATTATAAACAGTTTAATAAATACAAGGCTTTTTGCGAAGAATGTTGTTTCTCTAAATTACTGGATTGTTTTGCTGATGTTGGAGCCAAAGCTTATTCGGTAAATAATGATGGAGAAGGAAATTCGTTTGAAAAGTTGGAAGGTTTGTATAATAGCATCCTGAGCAATGAGCGTTGGAAAAAAGTCTCTGGAGACACGCATAACAGACTATTAGGCAAAAAGGATATAAAAGAATTAAGGGAAAGAAAAAACTATACTTCAACTAAGAAATACATGACTCAAGTAGCTGAAATTATAGATGCTAGAGAGTATTTTTATGACTCGAATAATAAACCCAGGGATTTCATAATAGAGCGCGGGGAAAAGCATTCTAGTGACATTAAATGCATTTATCTGCTTCCGATTAGCAAGCAATACGGGAATATGCATAATGCTATGCATAAAAAAGATGCTAATTACATAAATGAAGGCAATAAAGAGGATTATTCAAATGGACCTTTGATGTATATTGGTTTGGATGATTTGCTAGATAAGATTACGAAAGAGGGCTATTTAGAAAGCGAAGATAAAGCATTTCGGAAAAAAGAGTATTTTGAATGGCTGGTAAAAGGCGTGCTGAAGCCGATATTTGGCAAATCAGAGTGAATACTTGCTGCAGAAATAGGTAGGGGTAAGGTGAGAATAGTTTTATGGCAACATATGTAATTAGTGATATTCATGGTGAATATCACAAGTTCATAGCTCTTTTACAAAAGATAGATCTAAAGGATGAGGATACGTTATATATTCTGGGGGATGTGCTGGATAGAGGACCGCATCCCATTAAGACACTTCTAAAACTCATGGAAATGCCAAATGTTATCTGCATTGTCGGAAACCATGAACTTATGGCACTGGAGTGTCTTAAGTTTTTGAGCAAGGAAATTACTGAGGAAAATGTTGATCGGCTAGACCGGGAGATGGTGGAAAACCTCGCTAACTGGCAGTATAACGGAAGTAAACCTACTATTGATGAGTTCAGGGCACTTTCACCTGACAGGCGGCAGGACGTAATAGACTTTTTGGGGGAGTTTGTTATCTACGAAGAAGTTACGGTTGGAACTAGGGACTTTCTCCTTGTTCATGCAGGATTAGGCAATTTTTCTCCGGAAAAAGAAATGGAAGATTATAGTTTACACGATCTCATATGGGAACGAGCAGACTATAACACCCAGTACTTTAATGATAAGTTTGTGGTAACAGGCCATACCCCCACGCAGCTTATAGAAGAGAACCCTAATCCGGGATACATTTATAAGAATAACAATCACATCGCAATTGACTGCGGAGCACATTTTCCATGCGGAAGGCTTGCTGCAATATGCCTGGACACTTTGGAAGAGTATTATGTACAAGGTTAAGATAACCAACCATCTATGTTGTGGACAGGGGACGCCACCCTTGACGGAACCTGCTGGAAACGCATGTCAGGTTTTGCCGACGGTGAAGATGATGGGAACAGCTAAATGGCACACCGTCGCGTAACAGCATTGTAGCGTTTCCACCAGAACCCGTAAAGGGCAAGCCCTGCTAAAGTAGGGTGGCTGGGTATAAGCGCCTCAGGATCAGAATCCAGGAACAGCAGGATTGGGAGCTATGGCTCTGTCTAAAATCTGTTATAGTGAAAAGAACGGCCACTATTACCAGTTCGGGAATAGTAGCAGAACAAAACCTGAAAAGAAATTATTATATCTAATTTGTGCTCAAGACATACGAAAGTAATCAAATAGAGGTTCTTAATATGCCTTTAGATGAGTATAATCCCTAATATCTATACCATTTTGCATTCTTGTGCATATGAAAGCTTCATTATCATTCTCTTTCGTATGCTTTTTCATCTTTCTCAAGACTATTAGCAACAACTTCATGCATACTAAACGTCTTACATTTGACACTCTTCATATGCACTTATGCAACGAAGCAGCCATAATCTATTCGGCTTAGACTGTGAAATGCATATTAGAAGCAAGTTTCATGAGTGGTTCGTATGCTGCATACAGTAGCCCTGAGCTTTCTATCGTACGCAGCAGGTAAACGGCGACTCTTTGTACCATTTTATTACATCTGTGTTGATTCTCTGTAAATAAGATCAGTCTCTGTATAGGT
>NZ_CAMVPU010000106.1 GCF_947169445.1 uncultured Butyrivibrio sp.
AGCAGATGGCAAAAGGTAGTAAAATCCTGATATTTTTCCAGATTGGACAAAATCTTATTTGACAAATCATCGGAAACATCAAGATATTCAGTATAGCCATTATCTTTTCCCATTATCAGCTTGTAGCTTAACAGTTTTGAAAAAAGATCTATTGATGGCATTCTTTCCTGATTTTCCAATAATAGCGACAGGCATTTTGGTGGCATGGCTATTTCCAGTTTTTTTATAGAATCATCAGAAAAACCGTAAGTATCAACCAGATTGCGAATTGATGAAGCACTGGCTGTCTGGTTTATGGTCAGTGAATTATAGCCTTCTCCTGTTCTTGTTATAGTGAAAGGTTTGATATTACTGCAGGTTTTCTTTAGCGCTTTTATATATTCTATTCCCAGTATATTGTTGGGAGAGGAGATGATAGCAGAATATTCCTTTGAACACTCCTCGTTTTCGGACTCTTTTAGTGCTGAAAATAATGCAGTTTCTCTGGCTGTTGCGTAGCTTTTTCCTTCTTTTAAAGCGCTAGAGAGTTTCTCCTGGAAAATTGGAGGCTCATTCACAAGAACAGAAGCTACTTTTTCCATTTTTTCAATATCGCCGCATTCGCTTCCAAAAACGAGAGTATCAACAACTCCCAGTTTATCAAGTAGAGCCACCGCGCCCTGAGCAAAATATTCAGCACTGGCACAGCTGTAATAAACGGGAAGCTCAAAAACCAGATCAGCTCCGCATTCCAAAGCCATTTTTGTTCTGGTAAACTTATCTACCATGGCCGGAGTGCCTCTCTGGACAAAGTCTCCACTCATTACAACTATGCAAAAATCAGCGTTTAACGCCTTTTTGCAGGTGTCTATCAAATGTAAGTGACCATTATGAAAAGGATTGAATTCAGCTATTATTCCGATTGTTTTCATGCAGATGTAAGCGCTTTCAATAAAAACATATTTTTGTACAATTTTTTCCTTGCTTATATATTTTACACTGATACAATTATTATAATGGCAAAATATTAAGTCAGAATTTTATATAAGCATATCGGATGAATATATTCTATACGCTTATTAATAACAATATCAATATAATGAAAAGAGGTTATTTATGAAAATTCTTGTAATTAACTGCGGTAGTTCATCACTTAAGTTTCAGCTTATCGATTCAGATTCTGAGGCTGTAATCTGCAAGGGCCTTTGCGAGAGAATCGGAATTGATGGAAGCCAGATTGTTTATACTCCTGAAGGCAAGGACAAGATTACCAAGGTTGAGCCAATGCCTGATCATAACAGAGCTATCGAGCTTGTTATCGAGGCACTTACAAACAGCGAGAATGGTGTAGTTTCTCTTGAGGAAATCGGAGCAGTTGGACACCGTATCGTTCACGGTGGTGAGAAGTTTACTAAATCTGTAGTTATTAATGATGAAGTTATCAAGGCTATTGAGGAAGTTAGTGATCTTGCTCCACTTCATAACCCTGCAAACCTCATTGGTATCCGTGCTTGTCAGAAGGTTATGCCAGGGGTTCCTATGGTTGCAGTATTTGATACAGCTTTCCATCAGACAATGCCTGAGGCAGCTTATCTTTATGGACTTCCATATTCTTATTATGAGAAGTATGGTATTAGAAGATATGGCTTCCACGGAACAAGCCATTCTTATGTAAGCAAGCGTGCTGCAGAAATTCTTGGTAAGAATCCTGCAGATCTTAAGATGATTGTGTGCCATCTTGGAAACGGTGCTTCAATTTCAGCAGTAGATGGTGGCAAGTGCGTAGATACATCAATGGGACTTACTCCACTTGAAGGACTTATCATGGGCACCAGAACCGGCGATATCGATCCATCTGTTGTTGAATTTGTTATGAAGAAAGAGAATTCAACAGTTGCAGACGTTACAAACCTTCTTAATAAGAAGTCCGGTGTGTTTGGCCTTTCAGATGAGCTTTCATCCGATTTCAGAGATCTTGAGGATGGTTACAAGAGCGGACATGCAGGTGCTAAGCGTGCAGTAGATGCTTTTGCATACAGAGTTGTTAAGTACATTGGAGCTTATACAGCGGCTATGGGTAGAGTAGATGCTATCTGCTTTACAGCCGGTGTAGGTGAGAACAGTGGATTTGTTCGTGAACTTATCTGTGAGAAGCTTGGATTCATTGGCGCTACACTTGATAAGGAAGCTAATACTGTTCGCGGTAAGGAGCAGATTATTTCCGGATCAGACAGCAAGGTTACACTTATGGTTGTTCCAACCAATGAGGAACTTGCTATCGCCCGTGACACTTTTGCACTTTGCAAATAATTTTGAAACTCGTTTAAAAATGTTTTATAGATAAGGATAAAGATGAATTTCTTTATTCTGATAAGGTGAAAAGAACAGCCTATTTCTGAAAAAACAGAATGGGCTGTTTTTTGTTGGCTTTTTTATCACGTTTTTATCATGATACGTATGAGACCAGTCATGTCAAAATTTTCTGTTAAAAGATTAACTAATAATAAAATATTGCAAATTTTGAAGTGACATTGTATTATACTATTGTTGCTTTTGCGTGTGCAGATATTGCTTTTTACAAGATTCTGCAGAGAACTTTTGTGCAAAGCATATTACAAACAATAGAGGTATGAGATGAAAGAACTTAATTCATGTAAGGATGCAATGGCTGCCAGCATTGAGAATCATTATTATAGCGTAGCCCATCTTTACAAAGATGAAAAGGCAATGGAAATGCATATCCATGATTGTTATGAAGTGTATTTTTCCATTTCCGGGGGAAAACAGTTTCTTATAGATAATAAAGTTTATGACATTAAGCCGGGAGATCTTTTCCTGATCAATCAGTATGATTCACATTATCTTACTCAGATCGATAAAGAGCTTCATGAGAGAATTGTTATAATGATCGATCCTGAATATATGCGGAGCATTTCAAGTGAAGAAACTAATCTTGATGCATGCTTCCAGGACAGGGATGAGAAGTTTTCGCACAAGGTTAGCCTATCGCAGGAACAGCAGGGAAGATTTTTGTATTTTATCAACAAAATAATTACCAGTAATGGTTATGGTCATGATCTCCTTGAGAGAGCTACCTTTACCGAATTATTTGTCATGATAAATCAGATTATCAATGATAAGAAGAGCAATAAGGCGTCTGAGAAAACAGCTACTTATAATGAGCAGGTGGACGCAATTTTGTCCTATCTTAATAATAATATTCAGTATCCTATCAGCATTGGTGATCTCGCAAAACATTTTTATATCAGCGAATCCTATATTTGCCGAATTTTTAAGGCTGCAACAGGTACCACGATCAATAAATATATGACAGCTAGACGTATTTCCATTGCAAAATCTCTATTGGCAGAAGGAATAGGTGTCAGCGAGGTTTGCGACAGATGCGGATTTAGTGATTACAGTAATTTCCTTAAGGCATTTACTAAGTCTGTCGGTATTTCTCCAAAGAAATACTCTCAATATTGTAATAAATAAATGAAAAAATGTCTTGACGCACAAGATAAATGTGTTATAATTATTCATGTTATGTGAGCTAATGGCTTAGTATAAGCATAATAAATAACCCAATCAGTCATGTACTTGAAGGGACTGAAGGGAGGGTAAGAGTAGAGATGTCAACTGTAGTAGTAAAAGAAAACGAGACTTTGGATAGCGCACTGCGTCGTTTTAAGAGAAGTTGCGCAAAGGCTGGTATCCAGCAGGAAATCCGTAAGAGAGAGCACTACGAGAAGCCTAGCGTAAGACGCAAGAAGAAGTCTGAAGCAGCAAGAAAGCGCAAATATAACTAAATCAAATTTATAAAAAATCCTTGGAAGTAATTCCAGGGATTTTTTTCGTGCATTCATATGTGGATTTAATGAGTGACATTTTCGTAAAAGGAGCATATGATAGATACATTATTACATCAAGGAGCCTTTCAATGAAACTGATCAAGAAATTCATTCCGTATTACAGACCATATCTGGGTGTGTTCTTTATGGATCTTTTCTGTGCCACTGTGTTATCCGTAATAGATCTGGCATTTCCACAGTTCCTTAGAATTCTTCGAAGCACTTTGTTTTTAAGGAGTGAGGAGGAAATTCTTCATAGCCTTGGACTTATTGCCGGTGGCCTTATTATCATGTATATAATCAGGTCCCTTTGCAGATATTATGTCACATATCAGGGACATATGATGGGTGCCAGGATGGAGTCACAGATGAGAAAAGAGCTGTTTGACAGGTTTGAAGCTTTCTCTTTTTCCTACTACGACACCCATAACACCGGAGAGATGATGTCAAAGCTGGTTTCTGATCTGTTTGATATTTCGGAATTGGCACACCATGGTCCGGAGAATATCTTTATTTCTATTATCAAGATAATTGGTTCATTCATTCTACTTATGAGAATCAGCGTGCCTATGACTATGTGCCTGGTTGTAGTTGTGCTTTTTATGGCTCTTTTTGCTATCAGACAAAATAAACGAATGAGAGCAACCTTTTCAGATAACAGGAAGAAAATAGCCGGAATCAACTCGTCATTACAGGATACTCTGGGTGGTATTCGTGTAGTTAAGTCTTTTACCGGAGAAGAGATAGAGGCAAGGAAATTTGATAAGTCAAATCTTGCATTTCTTGATTCTAAGCAGGCTAACTATCGCCAGATGGGAATATTTAATTCCGGTAACAACTTTTTTGAAGGGCTTATGTTCATTACTGTGCTTGTGGCAGGGGGATTTTTTATAGCCAAGGGACAGCTTTCCGGTGAAGATCTGGCGATATATGCACTTTACATCAACATATTTATTAATCCGGTTAATGTTCTTGTGGAGTTTACAGAGCAGCTTCAAAAGGGACTTGCCGGTTTTGAACGTTTTACCGAAGTTATGGATACCATGCCTGCTATAGTTGATAAGAAAGGCGCCGGAGAACTGAAGAACGTTACCGGAATTATAGATTATAAGAATGTATCTTTTTCATACGAGAAAGAAGAATCTGTTCTAAACGGTATTGACCTTCATGTGGATGCGGGAAAATCAGTTGCAATCGTTGGTCCGTCCGGAGGTGGCAAAACAACGCTTTGTTCACTACTTCCAAGATTTTATGATGTTACAGGTGGTTCGGTACAGATAGATGGAACCGACATAAGGGACGTGACGCAGAAGTCGCTTCGTTCATATATTGGGATAGTTCAGCAGGATGTATATCTTTTTAATGGAACGGTAAAAGAAAATATAGCGTACGGGAGACCTGATGCTTCTATGGAAGAAATTGTTGAGGCTGCAAGAAATGCTGATCTTCTTGAGTTTATAGAAAGTCTTCCTAAGGGTTTTGAGACCGAGGTGGGAGAAAGAGGCGCAAGATTATCGGGAGGACAGAAGCAGAGAATTGCTATAGCGAGAGTGTTCCTGAAAAATCCGCCGATATTGATTCTCGATGAGGCTACCAGCGCCTTAGATAATGAAAGTGAGCGCTTTATTCAGGAAAGCCTTGATAAATTGTCTGTTGGAAGAACTACTATAACCATAGCACACAGGCTTTCTACAATCCTTGGCGCAGATGAGATTATAGTTCTTGACGGTGACGGAATAAAAGAACGTGGAACACACAAAGAACTTATTAAACGTGGCGGATTATATGAGAAATATTACAGGATGCAGTTGGGAGCGGTTTAAAACCGCTCCTATTTTTTGTGGCGCGATGGCGTTACTTTGTGCTAAAATAAACCTTGTTTATGTTTTGGCGGAAGAGATTGGCTTATGTGGATATATATACTAATTGTTGTTTTATTACTGATACTTGGCTCCATAGCAGTTATTTATCATGACATTCATTGTTTTGTTACGAGAAAATATGATGTCAGCACTGATAAATTAGACCGCGACTATACATTTGTTCTTTTATCGGATCTACATGGATATTCTTTTGGTAAGGATAATGAGAAGCTCCTTGCGAAGATTGATGAGATAGCGCCGGACTTTGTCCTTTGTGCCGGCGATATGTTTACCGGACATAAAATTGATGGCAAGATTCAGTATGAGACAGGACTTCATGTTATGTCGGAGCTTGCCCGGAAATATCCTGTTTACATGGGGAACGGCAACCATGAACATAAGGTGAAGACCTTTACACAGGAATTTGGTAATTTCTATGACAGATATCGCACTATGCTGAAAAAAGCCGGTGTGGTAGTACTTGAGAATGACAGTGTTTTTGCGCCGGATTCAAATATTAGAATTTCGGGACTTGACCTTAGCCTTGATTATTTTCATAAGGTGACCAAACATAATATGGAGCAGGGCTATATTGAAAGGCTTCTTGGAAAAAGTGATAAGAACAGATTCCAGATTCTGATAGCCCATAATCCTATATACTTTAGTGAATACATCCAGTGGGGGGCTGATCTTTCGGTTTCCGGCCATGTACATGGTGGAATAATCAGACTTCCTTTTATTGGAGGCGTAATTTCTCCTGCTATTGCTCTTTTTCCAAGGTTTGACGGTGGGAAATTTGAAAAGGATGGCAAGACCATGATCCTTAGCAGGGGGCTTGGAACTCACAGCATCCATGTGAGAATGTTTAATCCATGTGAACTTGATGTAATAACAGTTCATGGTTCCAAGTGAAAAATGAGTGATGTTTTTTGTTTTGATGAGTTTTACAGGGGAGTAATATGAGCCTTGAAGTTAAATTGCAGGTGTTTGAGGGACCGCTTGACCTTCTTTTGCATCTGATTGATAAGAACCAGATAGATATATATGATATTCCTATTGCTACTATAACAGAGCAGTATATGGAATATATTAATGCCATGCAGAGGGATGATATGGATGTCACCAGCGAATTCCTTGTTATGGCAGCGACACTGATAGATATTAAGTGTAAAATGCTTCTTCCTAAAGAGGTCAATGAAGAAGGCGAAGAAGAGGATCCAAGAGCAGAGCTTGTTGAGAAGCTTCTTGAATACAAGATGTACAAATATATGGCTTATGAGCTTCGTGATAAGCAACTGGATGCAGGACTTTCCTGGTTCAGGAATAAGAATATTCCTAAAGAGGTTAAGGAGTACGAGCCTCCGCTTGATCTATCTGATCTGATAGGTGATGCAACATTATCCAAGCTGAACGCTATTTTCCAGGATCTTTTAAAGAGACAGGAAGATAAGGTGGACCCTATTCGTAGTAAGTTCGGCAATATAGAAAAAGAAGAAATTGATATGGACGCAAAGACCTTGTATATCAGGGCGTACATTCGTGAACATTCCAAATTTAGTTTCAGACAGCTTCTTGAAAAACAGCACAGTAAGACGGAAATTATAGTTACTTTCCTTGTGATGCTAGAGGAAATGAAGCTTGGCGAGATCGAAATAGAGCAGGAAACTACATTTGGAGATATAATTATCAGTTCCAGAAAGGCAAGTTAAAAGATGACAAAAGAAGAGGGAGCAGCTGTTGTAGAAGCAATTCTTTTTACAATGGGTGATTCTGTTGAAATAAGTGCATTGGCAAAGGCTATAGAGGTTGATGCCAAGGAAGTAAAAAAATATATTGAGTATTTAAAAGAGAAATACGCTAAAAGTGATAGCGGTATTGGGCTTATTGAATTGGAAAAATCCGTTCAATTATGTACCAGGAAGGAAATGTATGAGTATCTGGTAAGAATTGCCAAGGCGCCTAAAAAGGCCAATCTTACTGATTCTCTTATGGAAACGCTATCTATTATTGCATATAAGCAGCCGATTACCAGATTGGAAGTTGAGAAAATAAGAGGCGTAAATTCGGATCATGCAGTCAATCGTCTTGTGGAATTCGGACTTGTTCAGGAACTGGGACGCCTTGACGCTCCGGGCAGACCACTCCTTTTTGGAACTACTGAAGAATTCTTAAGAAGCTTTGGAGTTAAGTCACTTGAAGAACTGCCGTCTATAGGAACTGTGCAGGTTGAGGAATTCAAGGCACAGGCGGAAGAAGAGATTAACGTTAAACTTGATATCTGACAATAAAACAATTATTTATGTACAATTCATAAAACACAGGAAAAATGCTGAATTTTTTATGCATTTTTCCTTTTTTTTGCCATTTTTTATGATACAATATATTCTGACTTATGTTG
>NZ_CAMVPU010000107.1 GCF_947169445.1 uncultured Butyrivibrio sp.
TTACATGAAAAGGTCAATCTTCTTGATAAGGAGAGAGTTTTTCTTGGAGATAACGCAGCATCAATTACTCTTGGTCCTAATGACGAAGTTGCTTTTTTCTATCAGATAAGAGAACTTAAGGCGGGGACCTATACTCTTTCTTACAGGGTTCATGCAAGCAGCCAGATGAAGGCCGGTGCTATCATTTATCAGGAATATCATGAAAATCCAGAAGAAAGCGAGATTCTCGCACGAAAAGACGAGGATGGATTTGTACTTGCATATCAGTCCATTACTCTGGATGAAGATGCCACGATCTATATTTACATGTGCGGCAGCGGCGAGGGTACAGCATATTTTGACAATGTCCAGCTTGAAAAAGGTGATAAGCCAACCAGCTATTCTTATACTGAAACTGCAAGTTCATCAGCATCCCAGGGCAATGAAGATGCTGATGAGAGTGTGAGAAATAAGATAAAAGATTACGCCGTAACAGGAAGGATAACTCATAATTATCTTCTGAATCACAGCTTTGAAAGAAAAGGATGCTGGGAGGGAGAAGGTGAAAGAAAGAGTCTTCAGAATCCATTTATCGGAGTTTATGCTCTGGTCTTTGATGCTACCATGCTTAAGGAGACCCAAAAGTCTGAGAGCCAGACAGTAAGAAATCTTAAGTCTGGGAAATATACCCTGTCGGCTTATGTAAGGGGAACTGATCTAAACGGCGCAAAAGGCTGGTTATCCGTACAGGAAGATAATGGAGATACGCATGAAAGTGAGACCATAACTGAGACCACCAGCAAAAAGCTTGGTGATGGCTGGGAGAGACTTTCAGTATCTTTTGAGACAGACCATGAGCAGGATATAACTGTGTCTGTAAATGCTGCAGGTACGGCGGAAAAACCGGCCGGAAAGCTGGTGTTTGACTGCCTTCAGTTGGAGGATGGTGATCTTGCCAATGACTACAACATTCTCGAAAATGGTAACTTCGATAATCCCGGCGGTTCCCTTCCGGATATATGGAAAAACCTCAAGAACGTGGCGCTCAGCGATGAGATAGCTACTGAGGGCGGTATTGATGGTAAGAACTGTTACCACATAAAGGGAGAACCCGGAAAAAACAAATATCTTAATTGTACAGTCAATCTTGGAAACAAGACTGCTTCATATGTCCTTTCAGGGTTTATAAAGACAAACACAACTCCTGTAAGAAATAAAAGAGAACTTAGTGTAAGAGCTTCGCACGAAAGCGATAACCAGGTCCTTCAGGCTACACTTAAACTTGATGAATTCAGTGAAGGCTGGAAGTATTTCACTCTTATACTTCCTGCCCATAAGTGGGGCAAAACAACTGTATCCATAAACTTCTTTGACAACATAGGGGACATCTTTATTGACGGTCTGGAGCTTAAGAAGGTAAATATCCAGAGCAAGAAATTTGATAAAGAGGGAAGGGTTCTTGGAACCTGTGTCTCCGAAAAGCAGACTACATATGGCTATGACACCTATGGCCGCATGAACAAGATGGTTTCGGCAGGAGGTGTAACCTACAGCTATGCCTACGATTCAACCAACAATAATACCAGTGTCAAGGCAGATGTAGGACCTTCAACCTATATGACCTATGATAAATATGGTAATCAGGAGAGTGTCTCAACACATGTTCCCATAACAAGGGATGAAGAGGGTAACGCTACAAATAAGCCTTTAGAGCTTCATACATCTGCGGAATATACAGAGGATGGAAACTTCCTAAAGTCCCAGAAAGATGAAGCAGGAGTCACTACAACATATGAGTATGATACGACAAGGGGAATTCTTCTTTCCGAAGAACAGGCCGGGTATAATGCTGATGCTGCAATAGAGGATCTGGATACCGGAATTATTGATAAGATCAAAAACACTGTTTCCGGCTGGTTTTCTGTTGATGATAGAAAGAATGACCGGATCGAAGTTGCATATGAATATGATGATGACAAACTCATAGGTGTCTCAAAGACAGGCGATAATGAAACAAGGAGCATCGATTACAGCTATACAGATGGTGGTGATATTGAGAGTATAACGCATCACGATTTTGCTTATACTTATGAGTATGACGACTTCGGAAATCTAATTAAGACTTCAATTGCCGGACAAGAAGTACTGACAAACGAGTATAATGGTAATAACGGAAGCCTTAAATATACTAAATATGCAGATGAGAGGCAGACCTATAAAGAGTATGATGATTACGGAAATATAATCGAGGCTGGCGAAATAAAGAATAAAGAGACGCTTCGCTGCGATACTTATAAGTATTATAATGATGGTAAGCTGGCTCATCATACAGACAATAATGCAGGGATAGAAACTACTTTCGTGTATGGCGATACCGGAAAGGTAACAAAGAGTGCAGTTACCGGTAGTGCTGGGGATATCGATTGCTATAGCAGGCTGTCTTATATCTATAACACTCTTGGTAAAGTCGAAAATCTCAATATAGAGATAAAAGAAGGTAATAAGAAGAAGCTAGGCAGCTACAAGTATACCTATGCAAAAGACGGAAAGAATGCAGTAGATACATTCCCTGATGGAAGTTCTAAAAAGTTTGGCTATGACAGCTTAAGGCGCACAGCATCATCAGTATATTCTCCCAAGGCAAAAGCGGATGATTCCAAGAAGCTTTATACGAAGGTCTCTTATGCCGAGGCGGAAGCATCCTCCAAGTCCTATAAAGGAACCCAGAACAGGGTACAGGCATATGTGAATTATGTTGGAAATACCTCAGGTACGTTAGATTCCTCTTTTGAATATACCTATGATGACAGAGGAAATATTTGTGGCATCATCGAAGAATATGATGTTAAGCGTAACCGCACAGTGTACAGAATCGGAGGGCAGTACACAAGGGGATATATCTATGATAGCTTTGGTGAAGTAGTAAAAGCACAGGAAGCATATAGGGATGGCCATACTAAGAACTATTACTACACCTATGATGATGGCGGGAACATTACTGAAGAAGTAGTATGGGACCCTGAAGCCAAAAGGGATATACACAACTATTATGAATATGACCCTGTCTGGAAAGATCAGCTCAAAAAATATAATGGCAAAACGATAGATTATGACAAGTGTGGCAATCCTACGCAGTATCTTGATTATCATATGGACTGGGATACCACTAATGGAAGCCTCACTTTTGTTAATGCAAATGGTAAAGACTGCAACTACACATATCTCAGCGACGGCCAGAGAATTAGCAAGGACGTTGGTGGAGAGAAGACTGCATATATCTATAATGCAGGAATGCTCCTTTATGAAGAAACCAAAGACTACAGACTGAACTTCTACTATGATGCTGACGGCCTTGTAACTGAGATAGGCTATCAAACCAAGGATAATGGAAATTATAGTGATGAGACCAGGTATTTCTATTCAAGAAATGGACAGGGAGACATCATAGCCATATACAGATGCAAGGATTCAACCCTTGTTGGAACCTATGAATATGACCTTTGGGGCAATCCTGTATCACAGAATGAGAATGAATTTACCAAGAAAGTAAATGGCAAGACTGTAACCATAACAGATGAGCAGGGCATCCTTGGTAAGAATCCCCTTAGATACAGAGGATATTACTACGACAAAGAGACGGGATTCTATTATCTTAATGCAAGATACTATGATCCGGTTGTTCACAGGTTTATCAGTTCAGACAATGCTTCCAACTTAGGGGCTGAGGGTGAAATAACCAGCTATAATTTGTATGCATATTGTATGAATGATCCTGTAAATAGGCATGATGACTTGGGATCAGCTTCTTTACCCAATTGGGCAAAAGTTACCATTGGGGCAGTAGCGACAGTTGCAGCTATTGGCATTGCTGTGTCAATGGGATTGGCAATAGCTCCAATTTTGACAGGTGTAGCAATTAGCACAATAGCAGGAGGAGCCCTTGGATATTTAACAGGAGGAACAGAGGGGTTAGTTGATGGCTTAGCAAATGGCTTTATGGTGGGAGGACTGCAAGCACTTGGTGGCGTAGCTTATCAAGTTGTGTCAAAAGCGATTATTGCTAAAGTTGCTACCACAGGTACACCAAACCAAATAGGAAAGATTGGGGAGATGTTAGCAGGAATACCTGAAGGGCCGAAAAAATCATTTGTTTTGGATGGAGTAAAAAGAATTCCAGATTATATGGATGATGAAATATTAGTAGAAGTAAAGAATGTAAAATGCCTCTTCAATACAGCTCAATTAAGGGATTTTGCTTATTATGCAAAACTAACGGGCAAGCAATTAGTACTATGGGTTAGGCCTACAACAAAGATTGCTAAGACTGTCTTAGAGGCTGGTTGGGAAATTCATTATTTGTGGTAAGGAGATATGCGAATATGGCTATTTATCCTATAGTGCTTGCATATAACATAGAAAATGAGAAAAATGGAATTGGACATGTATATGGCGAAAATGATAAAAAAATACTTGCAGCTATGACCCGGGACATAAATAAACATCTGGGAACAGACATCCATTATCTTACAGAGATTCATATGTTCAATCTTCAAGGAGCTGGAAGCATAATGCTTAATTATATTCATCAATTCGAGTCTGAATCAGTAAAAGCATATTTAATTCCTCAATTAGTAACAGATAAAGTCCCTAATTGTAGCGAAATAATATTAGATCTTTACAAGGGTTTTAAAAGTTCAAATAAATATATATCTGCGCCGGGGGAATCGGCTCCAGTACATATTGCTATGAGCTATGATTATGCATTTACAAAACTAAAACCAAAGAAGTATAGAAAAGAACTGATGAATTATATGATTGAACCACGTGACATTTTTTATCTTCCGCTTACTGCAAGGATGATAGCTTCATGGAAGAAGCCTGAAATGTATGAGCGTATGCTAAAATTATATGAGTCGTATTCCATTACGGATAATGAACTGGGTTTGGAAGAAGGAGTGGAAGGCTATGCACCGCCTGCAGAATTCATTAGGAGAGAGTTAAAGTTTACAGCTATAGATTGCTTAAAGTATTATCCGACTGAAGAAGTGGTGGAGATGCTTGTCAAGCTTCTTGATCATAGCGATAAACATTTTAGAAACGCTGCAAATAAATCGCTTAAGTACATTGAAAAGCATAAAAAAAGTGGATAATAATGGGATAATCAAGTTTCTTGAGGGTCTGATTTTGTTTCGAACTGGCAATTCAACGAGTGGGGGCAGTGACCCCGCTCGGCCTTAAAGGGCTACCGAGATATAAGAGAAGTTTGTCATCCTTTTAAAAAGAATATGACAACAGAGGAAATATCTGCGGTATTAATGAAGAATACGATGTTAAGCGTAATCGTACCGTGAATACTATTCCGGGGCAGTATACAAGAGGTTATGTTTATGATGCCTTCGGTGAAGTAGTAAAAGCAAAGGAGTCTTACAAGAGCGGCCAGACAAGGACCTATTTCTACACCTATGACGATGGCGGCAACATCACAGACGAATTCATAAAGGATCCTGATGCTAATGATGTTATACACAACAGGTATGAATATGACCCTGTCTGGAAGGATCAGCTCAAAAAATATAATGGCAAAACGATAGATTATGACAATTGTGGCAATCCTACGCAGTATCTTGATTATCATATGGACTGGGATACCACTAATGGAAGCCTCACTTTTGTTAATGCAAATGGTAAAGACTGCAACTACACATATCTCAGCGACGGCCAGAGAATTAGCAAGGACGTTGGTGGAGAGAAGACTGCATATATCTATAATGCAGGAATGCTCCTTTATGAAGAAACCAAAGACTACAGACTGAACTTCTACTATGATGCTGACGGCCTTGTAACTGAGATAGGCTATCAAACCAAGGATAATGGAAATTATAGTGATGAGACCAGGTATTTCTATTCAAGAAATGGACAGAGAGACATCATAGCCATAGATTCTTGAATAAAGACTCAAGAATCTATGCAAATAGGCCATTCCAAGGCGACTACGTCGCAGGGCCTATTTGCCTTTTGAATCATATTATCACGAAACTCGCAGTAAATGCGCGTTTCTGCAATTTCATTTAAGAATACATAGCCATTTACATATGCAAGGACTCAATCCTTGTTGGAACCTATGAATATGACCTCTGGGGCAATCCAGTATCACAGAATGAGAATGTATTTACCAAGAAAGTAAATGGCAAAACTGTAACCATAACAGATGAGCAGGGCATCCTTGGTAAGAATCCGCTTAGATACAGAGGATATTACTACGATAAAGAGACTGGATTCTATTACCTTAATGCAAGATACTATGATCCGGTTGTTCACAGGTTTATCAGTGCAGAGCCTAACCATAAGCTTTGTAAATATGACAAGAATCTAGGAATAAATGCCTATAATCTATACACTTATTGCGGAAATGATCCTGTAAATCTTTTGGATCAGACAGGGGAGTTTGCAATAACAGCGACAGTTATGATTTGCGTTGCAATTGGTGCAGCTACGGGCATGTTAGAATTTATTGGTACCTGTCACCAATGTGGATGGCTACTGTACGTCCCGGCGTTATGCAGAAGATCAACCATGTTAAGGGCGCTAAGGCTGAGGTTGTAGAGTTCAATCCAGGATTTGAGGAGAACGACTGCTACACCAAGATCCTTGAGATCGTTAAGGCAGTTTCAGAGGTTGAGGACATCCAGGAAGCTAAGATCCTTGTATCCGGCGGACGTGGTGTTGGATCAGCTGAGAACTTCAAGATTCTTGAAGACCTTGCTAAGGCCCTTCACGGAACAGTTTCCTGCTCACATGCAGTTGTAGATTCAGGCTGGAAGCCTATGGATCTCCAGGTAGGTCAGACAGGTAAGACTGTTCGTCCTAAGGTATACTTCGCAATCGGAATCAGCGGAGCTATCCAGCACGTTGCCGGTATGGAAGAGTCAGATCTCATCATCGCTATCAACAAGGATGAGAACGCTCCTATCTTTGACGTAGCTGATTACGGTGTAGTTGGCGACCTTAACAAGATCGTTCCTGCACTTACCAAGAAGATCGAAGAGGCACTTGCAGCTAAGGGCTGATTTGAGACATACTAGATAATACGCGGCTCAGACCATTTTGGTCTGGGCCGTTTTTGTTGTGTAGCATAAATGATTCTATGAAAAACAAATTTGCTGAGATTATTGTAAAGTATGGAATTGAATCATTTACAACTCAGATAGATCCTCTGGTAGAAGGACTAGAAATGGAATGGCCGACAAAATTAGAGTGTTGTGTGTGTGAATTACAAGATTTGTTAAGTAAAAATCCTCTTAGAAAGGCTGATACTCTTTATTGGAAAATATATGAGCTCGCTGATTGGATCAATGCTTACAATGGAAACCTTGGAATTATGTTGTTTTGGGACGGCGATTCATCCGGGAAATATAGATATTTTCCACCATATAACGGAATTGATACTCAGTATGAGGAAAAACAGACGACTGTTACCAATTTCCGTAAACATATTGTAAAGCTCATACATGAAATATTCACCGGACAAGTTGTGGTTGAGAAATAGATTCCACTATTGTTCATCAATTTAATAATGGCAATTCCAGACATTGGTACCAGGTAGTGCGCCCAGCTAAGGGTGCTTCATCTAGCGGATTGCAAACGTCCGCCCAATAAGCCGTGAGCCGCGGCATTGGAAGCGAGTCTTGCGTGAGATACGGCAACGCACTCTTGCGAAGCGTAGACAGCGTGGTTGCAGGGATAGTGATTGAGCACCGAAAGACCATACATCCAGAGGACGACGCGGTTGCCTGTGCGGAAGTCTATATAGATAGAATCGTAATGGCGAGAAGCTATCTGCTTTGGCGGTGTCGGAGAGAGCTATTCATGCAATACAAAGATGAAGCGCAAACTGGGGAGAACCTGCATTCTCCACTTCGTATGTGTAGTAGTGGTATGACAGAGAACCGAACAGGGACGACGTCAAACGGTCTGCAGGTAGTCGGAGACCCGAATAGTACCTAAGAAGCCTATTTTATTGGCTGAATAGACGAAGTCAAAAGAGGAGCTACAATCGAAACGAAT
>NZ_CAMVPU010000108.1 GCF_947169445.1 uncultured Butyrivibrio sp.
ACCCCCTAATCAGAAAGGCAACTCAGATGCCGTATCAACTGCATCCACCGCGGAAGCAACAACAAATTCAGCTATGATCAGCTCGACAACAGAATCAAATAACAGTTCTGAGGCAGCCTCAAACACAAGTACAGAAGAGCCTTCAGCTGAAGCCGGATAGCCTTGTAGTATAAAATATTCATACTCCGAACCGGTATTCTTTTTCTTCCTTTTCGTTTGCCACAAGGCCAAACGCCTCTATTATCTTATCCGCAACCTGGTCCGGTGAAAGGTTTGTATTGTCGATCTTAAGATGATTTGTAAACCACACCTCACCCTCATTCGAATTCAGCCTATGATTTTTAGTGTCATCTAAGAGATTAGCTCTGCTCCATTCCACATCTTTCTTCGAAGCTTTTTTCTCCATCCTGTATGGAGTCTCATTGCGAGCCAGCCTGGTCTCAAGGTCTGCGCTGAGTTCAGCAAAATAGAAGTTACCTCCGTTCTTTGTAAAAAGGTCATGGAGTCCCGTGAGGTAATCCCTTTCTTCCTGCAGCTCAAAAGCCGTAACGTATGTAAAGATTAGATCTACATCATGCTTTACAGCCAGTTCAAATGCCTTCCCACGAAAGAAAGCATTGAATTCCTTCTGCGCAGGCGTTGCAAACCCGAATATCTTATCTGAAACCTCGATGCTGTCATGATTTATCATCAGATTATATTTCAACTTATCCCTAAGACTCTCTGCCACTACCATCTTGCCCACAGCTTGAGGGCCACAAACAACTATCAGATTTGCCATTAAACTCACCTCCCTTAGTTGTAATCTCTCAAAATATCCAGTCCAAGCAATAATGCTTTTTCATGCGACCCTGTGCCAAATGACCTGGCATCATACTCATGCACATTAGCCAATGAATCAGCAGTAAACAGGAACTGTCCAAACTTCGCACCACGTTTCCTGCAGCATGCTGCAAGAGCCGCGCATTCCATCTCAACTACTGAGCAGCCTTCCTCAAGGCGGTATTTCACCATATCTTTTGTCTCCCTGAAAAATCCATCAGTGGACCAGGTTGTACAGGTAACAAACGGAAGTCCATGCTTATTAAATGAATTTTCGATAGCAGCTATCGGTTCCTGATCAAGTTCAATATATCGGGATGCCTGAAGATAGTGATATGAAGTACCTTCGGCTCTGAGTGCCTTTACAGGAACAATGAATGCATCCTCCGGAAGATCCGCAAGAACTCCGCACGAACCAACTGCAATTACCTTCTTACATCCACAGTTAACAAGTGTATCAAGAACCTGAGTTGCTGATGAAGAACCTATAGGGGACTGCACCAGACAGATATCCTCTTTTTCTTCATGAATCACATATATCTTGATATTGTTAGAAACTGTGATTAACTCTTCAACCATATCTGCATTATAGTCTTTGGCATATTTATGAACCACATCTCCAAGAAATGCAAATAAACACTTCTCAGGCAATCTTTCCGCCGTCCAGTCATGATCAGGAGTTATAACTTCCGATGAACTGTCGTCGTATTCCAATAATGGTATTTCATTTTTAATTATCATAATGGCCTCCTCCTGAATGTAAAAAAATAGACCTTATCAAAACTTTTTAGCTTGATAAGGTCTTAATATACTTTTCTAATGCATCCGATATAGTTACAGATTCATCATATAGCACGGCCTCATCTTGCATGGTAATCTAAGCCCCTGAATGTTTTCCACGGACATATAATTGACCATCATTCTATTGACGAGACGTGTGTTTGTCATAAAACTGGCATTCCTCCAAGATTATTAGTTGTAAGTATAGACACAGCACTATTAGCTGTCAATAACTTTTTGCATCCTAAATGCCTTGATCAAGGCAATATCCTTAAGATCCTTCTCCCGGCCAAGTTCCTGTTTCATTTCAATCAGTCCCTCAAGTGAAATAACCGGGATTCCTTCGATGTGCTCTATAGAACCACATTTCCAATTTTCAAATATTTCTATGTCATCTCCATAGTTAAACTTACGATTTCCGCTTTCCGTAAGCTGGTGTGAATACCCATCTGTCACAAGCTTATCTGCCATGGCTGAAGTACAGCCCATATCAATATCATGAGTCTGTTCTCTTATACCATAAAGTACCATGGCGCTCCCGGTAATTACCCAGTACTCTTCACAGCTATATGGGAAGTCTTTCAATCTGTTAATAACAGCATAATCCTAACTCCTTACATAAAGCATCATATCTCTTCTGCTCTTTTTCCTTTACAGGCTTTGATGCATCCTTAAAGCAATGATCGATAACATCCGCATCCTTCAGGAGTTCATCCATAGGACTGTCTATAGCAGCCTTGTCATCATGATGATAGATTGCTGAGCAGATGATATCAGTCTCTTCAGGAGTTGTTAGTTCAAGCTTTCCAAGAATTTTTCTTGCAAGATCTGCACCAAGATGTGCGTGGTCATCATAGGATCCGGTCTTGTAAGCATTCCCAATAGTTCCATTTCTATTTTGAAAGTCAACAAGCCCCTTATAAACATGTTTTACTATGTTCTTCCATCTTTTTATTTCTAAATCATCACTTATTCTTTCCGGAACCTTCAATATTAAGTCCCCACTACTCATCGAGCATTCAATCAGTTCTTGTTCATTAGAAATTATAAAATTCGCATTCAGGCTGATCATACTGGTTTTTCTCCCAGATATGCATTTGGCCCTATTTAAAAGGTCATCTGCGCGTTTTCTATTGTTCTTATCATTTTTTTCGCATACAACGTCCCAAATACCAAGCATAATAAGCTCCTTAATCAACAATATCCTTTAAATCTCATTTTCGATTATAATAAAGCCACCGAATACGCATCTATCTTCTTGCCCAACAGCCGCATTATCTCTAACTCATCTATTGCATCAAAATACGCATTATGTGATTCGTGGTATGAATCATTCCCAGAAAGCATGAACATCATTTCCTCAACACGATATCCGCTTTTCATTCTTCCAGTTCCATAGCATTCTACATCTTTGGGAATCTTAGAATTGTATTGAATATATGCTGCGATGAGTACAATGTCGTGCCAAGCATATTCTGATAGTTCAGGCAAACAGTTCCTATCAAAGCCGCCATTATAAGCAAAGATTCTCTTTATGCCATTTTTATGTAAATAATGCTGTAGGTCTTCAATCACTTTTTCTCTGGAACTTTTTAAATAAATGCTTACTTCTGGCAAATATAGTTTTCGACGATACATCGCTCGATGATCGCAAGCAGGTTCAATGACGTAGTATCGAGCATCAACAATCTCAAATGTATCCTTATTTGAGATCACAACACCGATAGACATGGTTTCTCCACTAAATGTGGTTTCAACATCAATGACCGCAAAACGAGAATCATACAATTCAGCATAACTTATCTCTTCTAGAACATCTTTATCTTCCTCATTGAGTACATACTCGCATATATCAGCATGTACCTGAGCATATGGCGAAGAAGCAGTTATTCCTCCACAGATGTCTGGCAAAATCATATTGATATATTCCAACAGTTTTTCTTGATTGCCGACAAAGTTCTCCTCAATATAAGCAAGAAAAATACAGATAATCCGTATATAATCGCTATAATTGTCTTCTACAAGCTCATTACACTTTACTCCCCATTTTTGAATTTCTCCATTGCTCATATAAATGTCATTCAAATGATTGGACAACAAGAATACTCCCGGTAAAGGTTTCACTTGTTTTTGTTTTGATTTCATTATTGATATCTTGATATGTAATAATAAGTGTTCAAGAAGATTACAATATACCAGCCGGTTCTTTTTTTGCCATTCAAAAGGCTGTTTTTGAGCCCACTTTGGTTCTCCAAGATTCATGCCCTTATCTTCATCAATATGATGACAAAACAAACCATCACATATCCTAGATACATTATGATTCTTCTTTGTACAACTTGAATCTATATAATAGTCATACTTAGCTTCACCATACTTTTTTATCAAATACTCGGTCAAATCTTTATATGACATTCTATATTCATAAAATAACTCTTTAGATTCCATAATCACGCACCAAAGGCCAAGTAAAAATGTACTATTCCAGCATAATTGTATCACTATATCATTAACAAATTCCTAATTAACAATAAAGAAAATAAGAACATAATTACCAAAAGCAAAAAAGTGAAGTTATGTCCTACACTTTTCAAATATGATTCTGTAAGCTTATACCATCAATCACTTACAGAGGTTACATGATCATGAAAGAGAACCGATTATCTGCAGATGCGCAGAAATTATACAAAGATATGGCAAAGAGACTTCGCATAGAAAGACTCATGAACGGCCTGACCCAGGAAGAACTTTCAGAAATAATGGATGTGTCTCCCAGGCATTATGGCAGATATGAATCCGGAAGATATCCAATTCCTTTTGATAAAGCCAATGCGCTCATTGATGCTGGAATTGATTTCCATTATGTTGTAACTGGAGAAAGATATCTGGACAGACTGTTTATAGATGGTCTGGCAAGAATGCCCGACGAAGAATTATTTGAACTGGCAAAAGAAATGCCTGAAGTATGCAAAAGCTTAGATACCGCAGAAAATTTTAAATTGGAAGACGAAAAAGATCTCGAAGCCGTAAGGCATATTGCCAAGGCAATCATCTCTTATGGACGGAAGCATCATAGCAATCCACCATTAAGCAGCATCTCTATTGATAGTCTGTTGGCCCTTGATAAAAAAGAAATTGACGGCACTTTATCCGGCAACAAGCAATATGAACAGCTTAAGCAGAAGTCATGACAGTTCTTTCAATAAAAAATACCGGAGGGCATCACCGCTCTCCGGTCAGAAACCTTATGATGATTCACTGAGGCATATGAAATGCTACGAGAAGGTAAGCTCGATAATCTGAGTTAACGTCGGTCATGCTACCAGCTCCAGATCATTTTCAAGTTCATTTCCCCAGGTGTCCCATCCGGGAGTCTTCTGACGAGCAAACAGTTCCACTCGCGGAACATCACCAACGAGTTCCACGATCCGGTCTCTGGTCTCAGCAGGTTTCTTGCTGTGCTCTTCGATATGACTGATGATAACCTGATGAACTGCTTTGCCGACTCGTTTCGGATGGCCTTTGGTTGCAAGAAGACAGATCTCTGCATTGGCCCTGGTCCAGTAGCCCATACCCCAGAAAAGAGAATCTGATTTCTTGTTCTGCTTCACCCAGACAAATGCAACAGTCTTGTATTCAAATCCCCATGCCTTTATGACATCGAATGCTTCCATACGATTTGGAAACGTGGCCCACATAAATAATACACAGTTGTCGGCAGCGATATCCGCAACAGTAAGTCTGCAGATATCATCCACTGTCATGGTGGGATAATGATTTTCTGCACTCCTACCGTCATCCATCTTGTCAGGATTCATGGCATAGTCAGTTCTCTCACTAAGACATTTGTGAACTGACCTGCCCTTTGTATAATGCAGTGCTATTAATCTTGTTGCTGCCATCTTTTCTCCATAAAAAATAAGCGCAGCTCAGAAGAGTTGCACTTACATTTAACATATTATTTACATGGATTACTGCGCCATAAGGGTTACTGTTATCACCACACCACCACTTATCTCAACTTCAAAATACATACCTGAATCCTTACGACTATCGAGAAGTTCAGCAAATTCCTCCTTTGATAATATATCAGTACCTGCCTCGCCTTCCTTCCGGTAAACAGTATTTTCGTCAACCTTAAAAACATGAGTCACATCTGAAGAAATGGTGATTGGATCCTGATCCTTAAAATTTCTGTAATCCATTGAGCCACAGGCTTTAAGTTCATAACCTTCTAATGACGCCTCGTAAATCACTCTGTAAAAAACACCATAGTCATTGGTTGTATCAATCTTATCCCTGTCAGAGGCCAAAAGAAAGGATCCCATAAAGCCATCTGCCGTTTCATATTCAGTCGGTGCTAAAGAGCTGTTATCTGTAGTCTCTGTATTCTTCTGCTCTGTTGCTGTCAGGTAGTCCCTGGCATTAAATGTTTCGCCAGTTCTCTGCTCCTCATCTATAATTCCGGGAACAAGCTCTGTAACATATGTCTCTCCTGAAGCTGGATCCACATAATAGTAAGTCTGTGCACCAGTATAAGAGCGATACAGCACAACTATTATTCCATCCTCATTCGTTGAAACATCCCAGTACTCTGAATAGCCTTCTGAATTGGTTTCTTCATCAATGCCAGAGCCAATAGCTTTATTGTAATTAATGACTGCGGCATATGCCTGATTCTCTGTGATCACGACTTCATTATCCACTGCGGTTTCTTTTTTTTCTGGCGATTGCACTGTTTTCTCAGCAGCTTCTTGCTGCGTGGAAGTCTCAGTTCCCATCGTTTCAAACAAAGAAGATGTCTCCTCCATCTTCTCTTCTCCGCATGCAGCTAAAAGCGCAGCCACACATAAAATAACCTGTACGATCATTTTTCTCTTTTTCATAAACTCCTCCTCATAAAAAAACACTGTTTCTATGTTACACCTTTTTATGCATAGGAATTATTAAAAAAGAATTAAACACATTCTTACTTGATATTAGACAACCTCTCAAGCACCTGCTTTATGCTTTCCCAAATTTCCTCCTGCTGCTCCTGAAGCTGCCTGATGTCCTGCAGATAAATGCTTCCGTTCTCATTTGCTCTCTTGACATACTGATTAAGATTATTGCTGTTGATACGTATGAGCCTCACAACTTCCTTGATATCCGAAAGGTCAAGCATGATGATATAACCATCGATGGCCATCTTTTTCATGAAAGCATTGAGATTCTTTATTCCGGTAGACTCCATCCTTTTTCGGATCATATCTCTTTCTTCAACAGAGACTCTGACATGGATTTCATTTCTTTCTTTTTTCATTTCACAGCACCAGCTCAGGAGCAAGAACTCTGTGAGGTTGCTCATCGGATACAGGCTTACAATCATGCAGCTTCTGTAAAAGAGATTTATTGTAATCTTTCTCCTCTCACAATTCTTCTTCATCTGGAATGCCGTTGCTGTTATTATCGCAGATCCTTTCAGATGGTTCCTGAGCTTTGACATTATTTATAATGCCATCAAGACTGTTATCGTTCTGCTCAATCTGATCTTCAAGACCACGCCTGACATTTCCAATCCCCTCTATCTCAAGTTTTGGATTAAGCTGCCTCTTAACCCTTCCTATGGTCTTAATAAGCTGCTGAAGGCCCTTTACAGGAAGATATGCTGTCTGGCACGGAATAATTACTGAATCTGCACAGGCAAGTGCGTTGATCGTCATCATTCCAAGGGATGATATCTATGAATGTGTTGTTGTGAAAGATCACTCTTTTTCCTTTATTGGCTTTTCAGTTCCCAAATACATAAATGGCAAAAACAGGTCTTTTAAGTACTCTGATTTTGTCCAATCTACTTTATGCAAAAAGACTCCGAAAGAGCGTAATGCATTTTGCGGATTTCTTACACTAAAAAAAGTACCAACTGTAGCCTTGTCATACTTGTTAGTTTGTTCCAGTTCCTTAACCACCCCATTTTTTAATGATTCTATAAATTTCTTCACTTCCTGAATCAATTCCTTTTCTTCAGGAATATCATTAAGGGCATTGATAATAACCCTTTCTAAGGCTCCATTTTCATTGGGTGGTATTACTAATAGATATGTGTTTATCATTTTACGCTGTCCAAAAGAATCAACCATATCATTGCTAATCCATTCCCCCGCCCTTATTGAAATGGATTCTAAAGATTTACCGATTTTCCTTCCAACCTTAGCATCGGAATCTTCATCTCTATCTGTTACAACCATCAATGATGCTATTTCTTTTTCAACAAGCATCATGTTTACACGATGTTTCTCAACA
>NZ_CAMVPU010000109.1 GCF_947169445.1 uncultured Butyrivibrio sp.
ATTTTTTTGTTCATTTCTTGTGATTGCCAGAGGAACTGGAAAGCAAATCCCATTGTTTTTTTGTTTATTTTGGGACCCATCACCGGTTCCATCCTCCTTCTTAATTTGTGTACGCTTTCCACTTCTGGACAGATCACATTCGCAATATTCAGTTGTCTTCCCCAAAGCCCGTCGACTGACTTTGAGATATGCGCGCATAAAAATACCGCCCTGTTTTTTTCAGTGCGGCTATATAGTAAAAGGACATCGAACTAATGATTTTCGATGCCCTCTCGCTATTATGTTATTCAGTTGCCGTTCAGATAAGACGCCGTCTTTGCGGTGTCTTTCCATCACAGAAAGGGCACCCTTGCCCTACTGACCTTTGATTTGGCGAAGCCCTCCAGCTATGTCCGTTACTACACTTCCACCAAACCTCCCTGTTGGAACTCGGAAAAACATCTTCCGGTCCTAAATCCCCATTAAGCTGATAATCCCATTCTTTTGCCATTTCGGGATTATTCTCTTTCAAGTCGTTATAGCCGGAATATACTACATGCTTGTTCTTTTTTCGATTACAATATGGACACCCCGTACCCTTTGTTCTATCACTTACAGATGTTTTCCAGCTATGGCCATACTTGCATTTCCACCAGACTTTCAGACGGCTGCCCTTTAAAAGATTTGAAGACTCAATTCTCTTGTTCCTTTCCCAGTCCCACTCTTCCATAAGCTCAGGATAGAGCGTCTTTATATCATTTACCCCTGTTTCCGCTTTAGTACCTGCGCAATATGGGCAACCAGTATTTCCGTTTGTCCGACTTGCCAGCCTGACATGCCATTCATGTCCTTTATTGCACTTAAACCATATATATTTCTTGCTACTTGGACTGATACTATCCGGAGAGGTCCCATTGTTTCTGTCCTCATGCCATTCGGCAGCAATATCAGGGTATGTAGTCGCAAGGTCATTAAAACCTTTCAACACTTTCTTACCGCTACAATATGGACAGCCCGTCCCATAAAATCTGTTAGCAACAGTTGCCTGCCAGCCATGTCCGAGACTGCATCTCCACCACGCTTTATATTTCGACGCAAATGAAGTATTCACTGGCGTTTTATCCCCATTCTTCTCATAATCCCACTCCTGCGCCATGTAAGGTGCGGCATGAAACAGATCATTTTCACCTTCGATCACACGTTTACCATTGCAATACGGACAGCCTCCGCCCCTCGTCCTTACCGATACTGGTGCTTCCCACTCGTGCCCACTATGGCAGATCCACCAGTATTTTTTGTTAGTCCCTGAAGTGATCATATCCGGTTTTTCATTATTATTCTTTTCATAATTCCATGAAGCTGCAATTTCCGGATATTTCGTGGCAAGATCATTAAATCCTTTCAAAACCTTTTGCCCTGCGCAATACGGGCAGCCTGCGCCGGCCTTTCTTGCGTAGATATATGCCTGCCAGTTATGACCGCACCGGCCATTCCACCACACCTTCTTTTCAGTTCCTGCCATAACCATCTGAGGTGTCAAAGGATAGTTTTTCTCCCGGTCCCACTCATCCGCAAGAAAAGGATATGTCGTTGCAAGATCATTAAACCCTACAAGTATCTTCTGGCCTGCACAGTATGGGCACCCCCTCCCATCATGATTTCTTCTCGATACAGTATCCATCCAACTATGGCCATTAGAATCAATCCAATATACTTTTCTGTTACTTCCGGCAGTCACCATATCAGGTTTTAAGTTACCATTCCTTTCAAAATCCCATTCTTTAGCAAGCTCTTTATTTGCGCTGGCAAGATCGTTGAACCCCTTCAAAACCTTTTGCCCTGCACAATATGGACATCCATTTCCATTCGTATTCCGGCTTCCCACTGAAGCTCTCCAACTATGGGCATGTTCAGTACAGATCCACCAAACCTTTTTATCACTGCAGCCGGCAACATCGTATGGGGTGAGTGGACTGTTTTTTTCATAATCCCACTCCTGAGATACTTTAGGATTAACTACCGCAAGTGAATTTTTATCACGTATCAGTTTATTCGATCCCATCTTTCACCTGCTCCTCCATAGCTCTAAAAAGGCGATCCTGCTTTGATTCCTGCTCCTGAACTGTTCCCCTGATCCCCTTGAACGCCTCCGGAAACTTAGCTTCTATAAGCTCATCAAAAGCATCGGCACACACCGTATTGTTCTCAGAAACTGGTATTTTTTCCTGCTTTAAGAGTTCATTTGCAACAGACGGGTACAGATACTTCTTGAGCATCTTCCTCATATATCTGCAAGCAAGCGTAAGGTGTCGGTTCTCTCTTTCAAGCTCTCTGATCCTTGTCTCAAGACGATTATTGGCATCTCTGGCCTCCTGAAGTTCATTTGGATCTGCCTTATGCGATCTCAGCCTTTCATTTTCCTTTTCCGTATTCACTGAAGCCTCATATACAGATTTCCAATATTCATCCAGCTCTCGTATACAGGTCTTGAATTCACTGATGTTCCTGCTCTTAATAAGCAGCGCATCAATGTCCAGAGTCCGATATGCCTTTGATGTTACACCGCTATCGCCACCTGCTTTTTTCTTCATGTCTTCAATAAAATCATTGACAGCCTTATCCCTCCTGAAGTCATAAGCCTTGGCATCACTCCCGTGTTTTTCTGCGTACCTGGCAAAGTTGGAACACTTCAGCCTGGCAATGTTTCCTTCGCCCTCTGTTTCAAAGTATTCCCTTGCAAAATTCACCAACATTTCCGAGCTATTCTTTTTATTTCTACCCATTGTCACATTTCCTCCATGTACTGTCTGAACAAAACACCTGCATAATCATTACCGGCCTTACACAGCCTTGCCATTGCCGCTTGTATGCTTTCGGTCTGTCCGTTGCCCTTTCTTACAGCCTCGATCATCTGCATCAGGAATTCTCCCGACATATCTACAGCTTCCTTCCGTTCATTACGGATACTCAATCTCAAGCCCTGCCTGTCCGGATAAAAATGCCTGCAGTCATGACATTCGCCAAGGCGCATCTGACCCTGAAAGTTTTTAACGCACTCTGATATATCTCCCCTCTCAACCGGAAGATAGTCACAATACCCATCAGACAGGCGTACCTTATGTTCCGGAAGCGTTATCGGAAAAAACAATTTTCCATCCAGCACAGCTCTCTGATCACCGGAATGACAGTATTCATAGACCGTACTTTCAACGATGGTCGAAAGATTGGAATAATAATTTGAGCTTATGTCTATATCCTCATGTCCCGCCAACTCCCTGCAGATCACAGGCGATCCACCTGAAAGCATCAGATTTATCATTGCAAGATGCCTTGTATCGCCAAGATTAACAGCTGTCTCATCCATCATGAGCTCCTGTCTCAGGAACTTGTGTAAGCGATAATTCATCTGCTGGTAAGACAGATACCATGTCTGTGCGTCTTTCCCCGGAATGAGAAGCGTTATGTTCTCGTCCCTTCTGATCTTCCTGGTTCTTTTTACATACAACTGTATCTCCTTGTACAGTTCTTCCGGTATTCCGTATTCGCAGATTTCATAATCATCGTTTACCTTATAGCGCTTCTTTTCATGGTTCTTCTTATTCCTCGTTCTCCTGACCTTAATAAAATATCCATCGCTTTCACTCCGAATACATTTCTTCGGGATGAGGAGGAATTCTGTGGGCCGGAGCGGCAGAATTGAAGTAAGCTTCCACCAGAAGAATACCGGAAAATAATATACTTTCTTCTGTTCATCCGCCGATCTCCAAAAATCAGCAAGCCTCGCATCAAACCTAAGATAATTACTGAATTCCTCAAGTTTTCTGCTCTTACTCTTTTTCCATATCTGGCTGTTTTTATCATCATCGAGCGATTCTAATACCCTATCCCTGCTTTCAGAATCCCCCGGAAGAGCACCGAGGAATTCCAACACATGGGATCCGTTCCTTCCATAGGACACCTCGTCAGGATCCATATATGCAATATCAAGAATATCCTTACATACAGTGCATAAATGTCCCAAGACCACTTCCCCCAGTCTCATAACAATGAATGTCTTCATACAAAGCTTGAATTTGGCTGCATTCAGGCCGCTCCACTTTCCAGCTTTTGCAGAATATTTTCTTCCATCGATCACAAAGCGAAAACGGTAATCCTTCAGCTCGTTATTAAGCACCCACTCATCATCTTCAAAACTGCCTTTAACAACTACACTTTCTGACCTATAACGTTCAAAATCATCTCTGGCATTCCTTATCGCTTCATTGTCTATCGTGTATAAGGTCAGGTATCTTGAATAGCTGTCATTTACCTCCTCATTCATTAGCGGCCGCATAATCGATCCCCCTTTCCATT
This sequence comes from uncultured Butyrivibrio sp., assembly GCF_947169445.1. GTDB lineage: Bacteria > Bacillota > Clostridia > Lachnospirales > Lachnospiraceae > Butyrivibrio. The sequence continues at coordinate 4,333 of NZ_CAMVPU010000109.1, forward strand.
ATTTCAAGCATAGATTCCATTTCCGCCTTCGGATAAAGCATCTCCAAACTTGCAAATATCTGTGATACTGCCGGAAGTATTCCTTCCGACATGATCTTTGAAAGCCTTGTCCGTTCCATTCCTTCCGACATTCCCCTTTTCTTCGATAAGAAAACATACTCCTGCATGAGGACATGAAATGCTGTTTTTGTATATATTTCATAACCACATCCCATACAGCAGCCCCTATCAGAGTGACAACAGGATAATCCTGCCGCGAAACGCAGACAAAGCATTTCCTCTTGCTTTGCCGGTATTTCATCTGCACATAGATTCTGAAGTATCCTGTGGACTGACTCCTTGGAATTGTCCACTAAAGACAGGATTTCTCCAACAGCTTTTTCCGCTTTATCCATTGATCTGTCAATACTGCTCACAATGCCTTCTAACTGCACGGGACTGAGTCCGATCATCTTTATGATCCTTGTCTGATCAGATACTCCAAGCTTTCTATACTCATCATGACAGTATTCATTAAGGAGCAATGCCGGTATGAATCCGAATACTCCCCTTTCAAACATCTCTCTTAAAATAAAGTCAGGCTTGTAACCGGTGAAGGATGCGTCACACAGATATATTTCAGTAATATCCGCAAGCTCTCCTATACCGCCCTTATGGCTTCTCGCTAACGCTGCAAGCATATATCCTTTTGCACTTCCGGGCTCTACTTCTGTTGTTGCTTCTATTCCCTGAAGATATGCTTTATTGGCACGCCTTGTCATGAACCTCCGCTTCCCGGCAATCTCTGCGAAATCATCCCCGAAGAATGCTTTAATATGATTTTTCTCCGCTGAAGGGGTTATGCAGTTATCGCCCTTTTCATGATGCAAAAGTGCAAGTGCGAGCATAATCCCTATAGGTTCCTTCAAACTCTCGGGGACAAAGAACTTTACATCAGGGATCATCGAATATCTCTCTGTTTTGTTGGGCTGTCCCATCGTCATCCCCGAAAGATAAACCCAATGTTCCGCAAAGCTAATGGCTGCTCTCCCCTTAAAGTCACCATCGGAGATCTTTCCAGCCAGCAGTGCCCTATCACAAGGCAGCTCCGGTGCCGGAAGTCTTACCATGTCCGTACTTCTCAACCCGCAGACAAAATGCAGCGATATATACAGCCACATATCTGCATACTTCCTTTCAGCCAGAGCCTTTGCTATCAGCCCCCGGTCATCCCATGCTTTTTCATTAAAAAGGACATATGCCATAAACGAAAAATCGCGCAGCGGATATGCGGTATTATCCCTCTCGACAAGTCTTCTGCTATGCATCTCGTATTTCCAATCAATTCTCAGCTTTCCCTTTCCCCTGAGACTTCTCATGAAATCGATCATCGTATCACAGTTAGATATGGCAAGATAATCCGAAGCATTTGCAATAATCATCTGGACCTCTTCCTCCGTATAATCCGTCAGCTCCCTGTCTATTTCCGACAGAAGATAATCAAGTATGCGGAGACCGCCCTCGCTCCCATAATTTCCGGATTCCTTGAAATACTTCTTGAACGATACGCATGTAATAGGATAACTGTCAGAAAAGTAATTGATCAGGATATCCATTTTTTCTGCATTTGTCCTTTTGTATGCCATCAGCCAGAGGTTAAGCCTTTCCGATATTTCCGCACTGTTCAGGATATATAAATCATCCCCTGTTCCCATAAGTTTTTGTCCAAACCAGCCATTAGCAATAAAAAAGTTCAAGAGATCATCCTTACATTTCCGCGTATCCTTGTAGAGGGATCCTATAGAGCCAGCTATGATCTCAGCTTCTTTATAGATATAGAATCTTTCATTTTTCATAGACCTGCTCACCCACTTTCATAAGGAGACTGGCAAGTCTCTCATCAGCTTCCTTCAGTTCATTTACAAGATCCCCCTTATTCTGAAGGTACTCAAATGCGCTCTGCGGATTCCTGTCTCCTCTCCAGAACTGGATTCCACCTATATCCTCTTGATTGATTACCAGCTGCACGGTAAACCAGTGTCTTAATGAATGTGGTGTCAGCTGATGCTCGCATAAAAGCTGCCCATAAATCCTCATCTCCGGATCATCGCTTTCCAGTAACGTCGGTCTTAAGTGATTATTTACAAGGCTTTCAAATTTCTTCCTGTAACTGTCATACGACATCGCCATACCGTCCTCATTTATAAACATAGGACGATATTTTTCCTCGCATGGTCTGTTTGCAAGCCGTTTCATATGAAAGTCATATCCTACATAAAATGCATCAAGAAATCTCTGATAAACATGCTGTGTCCTCGGTTTTTTAATCCTGCCAACCTTAATCCCATCACTCCTGAGCGTATACACATGCCTGAGGTCGATTGATACATTCTTTACCCTACCGGCAATGGAAGTGATAATAAGGCCCTGTCCCAGAGGGCTTGATACCTGTCTTACATTCATTGCCTCACCTGCACGAAGCCCTGCAAAAGCCTGGAGACACATCGCAAACGCAATATCAGGCGCATATATGAAAGCCATGGGTAACAAAAGCTCAAATGCCTTTGTCGGGAGGTCCCTGAATGTATCCCTATGCTCATCTATTCCCTTTATATGAAAGTCAGGGATACTTTTTAAAACTTTCTTTCCCCTGTCAGTTACAACTACCTGCTCCCTGTATAGCATCTGCCCCGTAAGTACAACATAGTTGCCAAACCTCTTTCTCAGAGCGTACATAAATCCTGTTACTGCACTAATACACCGTTCTACTGTATCCTTGCTACGATGGCTTCCATCGTCCTTGGGGGATAAAGCATAATCCTCAAAGAAATCTGTCAGCATGTCCTTTGTAATATCAAAAACATGTTTGATGTTGTATGCCTCACCCATCTCTACAAGAACATAATTCAGCATCATACATATGTATGACAGTTTCTTCTTCGGATCTGCGCTTATCGGGAGAAAAGTTCTTCTGTCGTAAACCCCGGCGTACTCATGAAATCTTGTAAACTTCACGATTACATCAAATCCATTCTTGATCACTATAAAAGACCTGGTATATGCGATCCCATCCGGGGTTTGTGCCTCATACGAGTACACAGCATATCTCATCTGCCTTTCTTCGGGTGGTCCTCCTCTCTGATACTCCTCCATTTTTACAATGTTCATTTTGATTCCTCCTAATCCTATGATGTCGTCTTTACAGCAAGACGCATGGACTATCTTAACCAAAAATGAACAAAATAAAATAGACAAAACCCAGGAGGTTTCACCTATCAGATCTATCAGATATTTATTGTTTATTGTTCATACCCTAAAAATGAACAAAACGAATAAATCCAGTATTTTCAACGGTTTGTGGGGATGATTATTTTGTTTATTTCATTCCGGTGCC
>NZ_CAMVPU010000110.1 GCF_947169445.1 uncultured Butyrivibrio sp.
GCCTGTTACTGAGCCCATTTCATTTTGTTAATTTGACCTAAGCTGTACCACATTGAGAACCGTCCCCGTGTCTGATTTTCCAAGCCCCTTCTTCCGCACTACGAAAAAGGACCAACTCATCTGAGTTGATCCTTTTTGTAGTGCGGAAGAAGGGACTTGAACCCTCACGATGTAAGCATCACAAGATCCTTAGTCTTGCTCGTCTGCCAATTCCGACACTTCCGCAAACCATATATTGAATTGCAGCCGCTCTAGAAAACTAGTGCAGGAGAAGGGACTTGAACCCTCATGTTGTTGCCAACACATGGACCTGAACCATGCGCGTCTGCCATTCCGCCACTCCTGCGAGCGACAAAAATTATATTATCACAACAATGTGAGTTTGTCTACAAACATCTCCAATTTTTTTATAATATTTACAATTGTTTTGTATTGGAGGGACATATACACTGCACAAAGGCCCACAACAGCCGCTAAAATAAAGCAAATAAGGTTACCAGAAGACAGCGCCGTAGCAAGAAAAATGCATGTACAGATCAAAAATCCCATTACTCCCACAAGAATTCTTAACAGTTCCTGATGAAGAACAGATATCTTTAACTGCAGGTTTCCTTTTTCTACTTCAATCTCTTCGTCCGAAAGCACATCATAATCAAGCTTTTCAAAATGCTTAAGATATTCCCTGAATCTTTTTTCCATACCGCCATACCTCCGCCATAAGTCCTGCATTCATTATTATACGCTTTTTCGTCAAGTCGTGCCAGTCACCAGTTTATGGAGTCTGGTAATTACTATTAAGACAAAAATTCATCCTTATGCCAGACCTATTATCCCCATATCACTTCGCATATCTTTTCATTAAAAGCATCATTTCCTGCAATGGCCTCATCAACAGAAATTCCCTCCTGATCAAGAGCGCATTCACCGCAGATATCAACTCCGATTATTTTTCTTTCGCCAACCAGTTTTTTTACAAAAGAATACATTTCATCAGCGGTCATATCCCCCTGATCCCAGTTCGTAATAAGTTCTTCGCGGTTAAGCACATCCTTATCTATAGATAAATAAACAGGATGCTCTGTAGACAGCATATGTATTTGATTCAGGTCGTAGAATTTTACTCTCTTCCTATCCTCTTCATCCAACTGAGCTATCAGATTCCTATCTGCTCCAATTATGTGCACATCCCTCACATACTCATTTTTATTAAGCACATCCAAAACCCAGGCACCACAAGACAAAATATCTCCGAACATGGGAGGCTGCATATCAGGATGATGATCTAAAACCACCAGTGAAAAAAGCTCTTTTACCTCCTCAGTAATAATAGCTGACATATAGTGATAATTGCCGGAGTCAATAAAATGAATCCCATCAAAAGAAACACTGTTTTCTCTTATAATATTCCTGATCTGCTCTCTTGCAGCATCATCGCACATACAATTTGTGCCCGAAATACCTGTGCAATCAATCAGATCGCCACAAAGTAAAGAGCCTTTATCTTTACGATAAAAGCTCTCTTTTTCATAAATTCCTGAGAAATTAAAAACAGTGCACTCTTTCTTCATGTCACTACTCCAAATCACCTGGCCAGATCTGCCAAATGCACTACCGCATCCTCTTCTATCACTAGCTCTGCATGCTCTGAGATAAACATCGACTCAGGCGAATTAACTGTAAGCATCTGTGAATACTCCACGCCGGCTCTTCTCATCTCATAGATTATGCTCTCATCTGAGCTCATAAGGCCTGCCAGCATATAGAACCTGCCCTTATACTTGTAGAGCTTTGAATCAACAATAGGAAGTTTCTGCACGACCTTGGAAAAGCGCTTAGCTTCATCAAGATCATCAAACTCTATCATGTATCTGGCATACTCTGAAATCGGCTGATACCTCGCCTCTATGCCATTATCAGGCAGCTCTCTATATGAATCCCTGCCATATATCTTGTTGATAGTGTCCGTTACGTTAGTAATGACTTCATTAAGCGCAACACCCTTTTCTCTGCCTGTCTTCCTCTTGATATCGTCTACTTTCTCCTGAGTCAGCGTCTTAAGAATCGTCTCAGCTGCTCCGCGAATACGGTCTGTTGCCTTCTGAATATCTTCATTGCTCATCTTAACTGCAAAAATACGAATACTTCCATCCATCATCATATTCTTGCTCATCATCATAACCTCTGTCTCAGGATCATAATCGAGCTGCTGCCCCACCTCTTTATTAAGCTGGGCAAAAAATGATGTGGTATTCTCTGCGCCTTCTATTACTGCCTCTGGAGTTAGACCGATTTCATGAAGCTCAGATGCTGCGATACTACATTCTACAGTTGTATCATTCATTTTTACTATAATCATTACGCATCATCTCCTCTCCCTGGAAATATAGTCACTCCGTTGATTGTTTCTGTTGTACACATTATAGAGCAAATCATTAGCACTGTCCACCCTAGAGTGCTAATTAAATTTTTTACTATCTATTTTTAACAGTTTTATAGTATTCTTCGATTCTATTATAGTGTAAGAATGCCCATAATTACATTAAAAATGGCATTAAAAGAGTATAAAAAAAGAATATCATAAAAAGAGCCGGGCTCAGATTAATATGTACCTGTACCGGCTCTTTAAAACATTCTATATTCTATTAAAAGCTTATCTCTTAAGACCATGGAGAAGCTGCAAAAGCTCATCAGATGTAGTGATCACTTTGCTGTTTGCCTGGAATCCTCTCTGGGTTGTGATCATGTCTGTAAACTCTTTTGCCAGATTAACGTTACTGCCTTCAAGTACGCCGGAGCTGATATAACCGCCATTCTCGGTAACGTCCAGGAACATTGGCTCTCCTGAGTTAAGAGATGCAGCAAAAAGATTATCTCCTACTTTTTCAAGACCTGAAGCATTATTGAATTCAGCAACTGCAATATGTGCTATTCTAACAGTCTGTCCGTTGGAATACTTGGCGTAAATTGAGCCATTATCTGTGAATGATAATCCGGTCATTTCGCCATTAGCGTAACCCTTGTTAAGGCCGTCCACATTTCCTTTGTAACCATATATAGTTGAATTGTGCCCAGCCATAGTGCTCGCATAGTTGGTGGTGCGGGTGAAATCTATGTTGAGCTGTCCAAGAACTGCTGCATCCCCGGTAAAAGATACTTTGACATTGCCCTTGGTATCACCATTTGCACTGGTCAGTACTCCGCTATGCTTGTCATAAACCAGATGAACATGAGTTGCAAGATCATCCTCACCTGCGATTACCTTTCCTTTAGAATCCTGAACAGAAGTAAGCTCAAGTCTAAAGGTATTATCTGCGTCATCTTCATCGTCAGTCAGATTAAATTTTATTGTATATGTATTACCATCAGAGCCAAACACTTCTATTCCAAGTGTTTTCCCATCTTCAAGCTGGTCATCATAGCTATCTATATTTCCTGAGAAATATGCCTCAGAGGTTGCTGTTCCTGCTATTTTCTTGGTTCTTTCGTTAATTAATTCCAAAGGTGCCTCTACTGTATCTCCTACTTCAGCATCTCCCATAACCCCCATTACATAGTAGCCGTTATTCTGCGTCACAAGATTTCCCTCGGCATCAATGGTAAAAGAACCATCACGGGTAAAATTAATAGTCTCCGAAGAAGTATCTTTAGCAATGCAAAAGAAAGAATCGCCTGTTATCATGAGATCCATAGCATTATCTGTGATAACCGCCGAACCCTGCAAAGTTATATTGGTACTGATAGAACCAATCTTGGCTCCAAGGCCCACCTGATCAGTATTGGTAGTTGCCGTATTGGTTCCGGCAGCCATTCCGCTTTTTATTGTCTGGTAAAGGACATCCTGAAAGCCTGTAGATTGCGACTTATAAGAAGTGGTATTAACATTGGAAATGTTATTACCTATTACATCCATTTCTGTAAGGTGAGTATTAAGACCTGAAACTCCGGACCAAAGTGATCTCATCATAGGGCACGTACCTCCAAAACCTCATATAAACCAGCCTCTTGCCGGTATCAAACAACTATAAGCGTACGTCCCTGTACCTGAATTACAATCCTTTGTATAAAGACAGATAATATATCTGCACTCTTTTTATCGGCAGGAATATTGTTTTATATTAGAGCAAAAAGAAAAAAGCCATGCACAAATTTCTTTGCACATGACCTTTATAATTTCTATATTATTCTGCAGATGAACTTTCTGAAGCAGCATCTGAAGTTTCAGTTGTATTATCTGTAGTTTCCTCTGAAACGGTTTCTGTTACCTCTGTTGAAACTCCTTCAGCAGCAGATGAACTTGATCCGCCATAGTTATTCCAAAGGACTCCTCCTACAATAGCTAAAACTGCTACGATAACTGCCGCAAGAGTTGTGATTTTTGCTGCCTTTACCCTCTTTTTGTGCTTCTCAATTTTCTCCTTACGGCCTGCCTTTTCCTTCTTGTAAGCATCAATTTTTTCCTGACTCATAGTTGTATTCCCCATTTCTTCCATAATTTCAGGTTGCCATAAACATGTTACTGTTCACTCTAACAGTTTTAGACACCCATATCATTAATATAGTATACTTCAATTGTGTTTTTATTGTTATGAAAAAATAACTTTTTGTTTATAAATCAGTAAATCGGAGAATACGCATGAAATACTACTTTGCCCCAATGGAGGGCATAACACTATACCCGCTTAGAAATGTGCATAACAGCATGTTTGAAGGAACCATTGATAAATATTACACACCATTTTTGACCGCTCATCACAACTTTCATTTTAAGAAAAGGGAAAAAAGGGATGTAGCCCCGGAGCTGATACAGGGCTTTGATAACTGGCAGGAAGAAATTGTCCCACAGATCATGGCAAACCGTGTTGATACCTTTGTTTGGGCCGCAAAAGAGATGGCTTCTCTTGGCTACAGGGAAGTGAATCTTAATCTCGGATGCCCTGCTACCACTGTCACTAACAGCCACAAGGGTTCAGGTCTTTTGCAGGATACAGAGTATCTGGACAGATTATTATATGGAATTTTTCAGGAAACAGGCAAAGATTCCTTATCTTTCCCTTCTATATCACTCAAGACAAGGCTTGGGTTTTCTGATGAAAAAGAACTGGAAGAACTAATGAAAATATACGCCAGATATCCTATTTGCGAATTAACGATCCACGCAAGAGTCCGGGAGGATTTTTACAAAGGCTTGCCAAGGATAGATGCCTTTAAAAAAGCTGTGGAAGAATACAAAAGAAACGGCGGAAAGGCTGATATCTGCTACAATGGCGATGTTGTAAGCAGTGAATTCACCAAATCTTTGTCTTCTCAGATAACTGATAATACAGATAATGCAGATCATTCTTATTATTCTGCCCTGATGATCGGAAGAGGTCTTTTGACGGATCCGGCCCTTTCCAGGGTACTAAAAGGCGGCGAAGCATTAAAAGCCAGTGAACTTAAAGAATACTTAAGACGTCTGTACGAAGAATACGAGAAGTTTATCCCCGAGGAGCGAAACGTAATCTTCAAAATGCTAGAGCACTGGGCTTTTCTTGATAAACACTTTAAAAATAGCGAGAAGTACGTAAAAGAAATACGTAAATCTCGCAGTAAAGGTGCATATATGGCAGCTGTAAACAATATATTTGCCAGCTGTGAATTTATTTGATCAGCCTTGTGAATTCAGTTATTACTTTTGCATGCTGATGCGGCTTCCGGCAGGAACTGACTCGGTGATAAATGCATTAGCTCCGATAACTGAGCCTTCTCCAATAACTGTCTCACCACCAAGGATAGATGCGCCGGCATAGATTGTCACATTGTTCTCGATTGTAGGATGTCTTTTTACTCCCTTAAGTGACTGACCACCACGAGTTGAAAGACCTCCGATTGTAACACCCTGATATATCTTAACGTGCTCACCTATTATAGAAGTCTCGCCCACTACTATTCCAGTTCCATGATCGATCATGAGGTACTTGCCGATTGTGGCTCCGGGATGAATATCGATTCCTGTTCTGCTGTGAGCATACTCTGTCATCATTCTGGGAATAAGCGGCACCTTGAGAAGATAAAGTTCATGTGCGATTCTGTTAATGGTACTTGCCAACAGTCCCGGATAAGAAAGGATGATTTCTCCCTTACTATATGCGGCTGGATCCCCATCGTAGCAAGCCTGAAGATCAGTGTCGACATATTCTCTTATCTTAGGTATCTTTTTAAAGAATTCGTGAGTGATGCATCTCGCACCGCATTCAAGCGTCTCATCTGATGCATTTGCATAATCAGGACTGTGATGGAAAGCAATCGCAATCTGCTTCTGCATATTATAAATAACATCTTCTATAACAATAGCAATTCTGTTGCTGTCATTGTAGCTCTTATAAATCTTGTCTCTTGAATATCCCGGATAAATGATACGAAGAAGCTTGATCACAATATCTTTTACCGCATCACGGTCGGGCTGATTAAAGACATCCATCTGATCTACATCACGGCCATTATCATAATCGCTTATGATCAGATCAACGATATTCTTAATCTCGTTCTTAAGTTCATCTCTATTATTCTTGGAATTAAAGTCCATTTGAATTAGTCCTCTCGTCTTAAGAAATCCTGAATCTCTTTTCACAAAAAGCGCTTAAAAGTACAAATTTTCAGCCTTAACTGTAATCATACCTGTGTTACTATCACTTTCTCACGAAATGCGCAGCTTAGTGCGCATTTCTGCCTCTGAACAGTAACATACTTGTTTCATTGTACCACAATTGTTCCTACCTTTGATTGTATTTATTTCACCAGTTTTCTATAATCTTATTAGCGCGGTGCATTCAATTTATTCATTTAATGGTAGAAATCATGCCAATACACTGATTCTAGCCCGAAAAGAGACATATTGCAAATGGAAAAAGATATAAAAACCATATTGTTTAGAATAAAAATTGACATCAAAAATAATGCTCTAATGCTTCTAACTATCTTTGTGCTTTGGGTAGCTATGAACCTTATTTTTCATAGGTTTTGTCCCTTTGTCCTTTTTTGCGGACTTCCCTGCCCGGGATGTGGCATAACCAGAGCATTTTTCTTATTTTTATCTTTTCATCCCATAAAAGCTTTAGAATTAAACCCTTCATATCCCTTCTGGCTTATGCTGGGCCTTGCTGCATTCTGGCAGCGCTATATAAAAGGCTATGAACATGTTAAGCTCTTTTACCCTATGCTGATAACAGCTATTATTACTTTTGTTGTCTATATCATCAGGATTATTTATGTTTTCCCTGCTCATGAACCCATGGTGTATGTACACGATAATTTGCTTGCTCATATTTTTCCTGCATATGACAGGATAATGACTTCACTAATGGATTATATTCTTACAAACATAGAATAACACCGCCTTAGAATGGAATTCCAATCTAAGGCGGTATTTTATTGCACTCATATTATTTTTTTCATTAGAAAAACAAGAACAATCTAAACAAAATCGAAATAATCTGCAAAATAATAAACCATCTGAATATCTTAAACAAAATTGAACCACCATACACCGGAGTTCTGCTCCAGCCT
>NZ_CAMVPU010000111.1 GCF_947169445.1 uncultured Butyrivibrio sp.
AGATACGGGCTGTAAAAATCTAATATTTCCTTTTTATCACCGCTTATTTATTAGCAATAGCAGCCTGTCCCACTTGACGCGGGATACCCCATTTTATGAGCTTTAAACATTTTCTTCTTCCAATCAGTAGTATCTACCTCATAAATCTGATATCAGCAATCTGATATTCCACATTCGCTTTATTTCCAAGGTTTCCTTTTGCAATTTTAAGCATTCCATCTGACATATCTGTAAGCACTAGTTTTTCGCATCGAGAGATTACATCATTCATCATAGGTAACGTACCTCCTTCTGAGGTCATTATAATGAATCATGGAACGAAATTTGCCATTCTGCATTTTAAAACCATTATATGAACTTTTACTCATATATTCATTTGAAAATATCAAAAATGCCATTTTCAAACTATAAAAAAAGGAACCTCAGCATCGTGAAGCTCCTTAAAACTCATTTCAATTCAGTTGTGTTGCCATCTGCACAGTTTTCTTTTTTTATATCTGCATAGTCAAGTATTCCACTCACCTTGATAAGTTCAAGAGTTTTATCACATTTTTCGATAACAGAGTACTTATCGTCAGTATACTCCTTGCTCATTACAGCAAATACCTTCTGTTGTGGCTTGGAAGATACGTCCCTAATATCTTTCTTCAAAAGCGTATTAGGTACATTCAGCTTTGTATAGCCATCTGTGACAAATCCCATACATGCGCACACGTTTCCAGCTACTTTCTCAGAATACAGCTTAGGTCCGTGATCTGTGAATTCTCCTATCATGGATGCTACTTTCTTGAGATTCATCATACTCTCGATAACATCTAATTTCTGCTCAGTAGTACCATCTCTCGACAGCATGAAATCATCTTCTGATAACCTTCCATCTATGCACTTCTCATAAAAGTTGATTGATGAAGCCGTCGTCTCCTTATTGATGATAACACCTGTCAAATGCAGGAAATTAGATCTGTGAAACACAACTTCATAAAATTGTAAGTCTGTTATTATCTCAGCCTTCTGAGCAATCTGCTTGTTGATTGTGGCAGGTACACCATATACAAACAGCACCTTCTGGTCTTCAAGATTCTCGTGATAAAGTTTAGCCGCTTTTGTTATCACTGATATTGCTTTTTTCTTGTCCATCTATGCTTGCAAATCCTTATACTACAAATTTAAAATGGGAATGTCATCGCCGCAGCAGTAAACATTCCCATTTAGTGGTTGATTTTTCCGTTGTCTGCCAACCTCCAGCACCTATGTCTGGATAATATCAGGTTTTTCCGTTGCCTGCCAACCTCCGGCACCTACGTCCGGAAAAAATATCAGATTTTAGGTGTCAACCCACCAAGGCTTCTGCCTTTTCTTACCTATATCATATATCGGCTCATCCATAAAAACAATGTACATTTTCTCCAAAAATTCTAAAATTTGTCGATCATGAATACCTTTTTGTGTTATCTAAAATGTATTTTTATACGTTTTATGCACCGGATGTGAAGCAATTAACGACCACATTAAACTGGAATAGAACTAAGTCGCTGCGCGACGGCCTGCCAAGGCTATGCTCTTTATATTATATATTAGTTGACAAATACAACTAATGATTTTATCATTTAAATCTATAGGAGGGCATTCGATGGATAAGGTAAAACTATTTCGAGAAAGTACCAGAGAATTAGAACGTAATCTTGAGAAGCTAAACAGTTCTGATTGCTGCCAATGTAACGTTAATACATCTCAATGCTTTCTGGTTATTGAGATAGGCAGAAAACCTGGAATATGTGTAAAGGAACTTGCTGAACTTCTTAAGATGGATAAAAGTGCTGTAAGCAGATCTGTAGAAGAACTTGTTCAAAAAGGATATGTTTTGCGAGAACCTTCAAAAAGGGATCGTAGGTGTGTAGTGCTTAATCTGACTGATGAAGGAATGGCAAGATTCAATACAATAGAAAAAGATATGAATTTGAAGTTTGAGAGAGTTTTTTCGATGATTCCAAAGGAAAAACAGAGTCAGGTTTTAGAGGCATTAAATATCTATAATGATGCGATAAAAAAATCGGAGGTGGAATGCTGTGATTAGAGAAATGAGAGATGAAGACTGGGGGACAGTAGCAGAGATTTACAAGCAGGGATTAGAAGAGGGAACATCAACTTTTAATACAGAGTGTCCTAGTTTTACTGAGTGGAATGAAGGTCACGTAAAGAATTGCAGGTTTGTTTTTGAGGAAGAAGGGAAGGTTGTAGGCTGGATAGCGCTAAGTCCTTCTTCAAGTAGGTGCGCATATAAAGGCTGCGTTGAAATGAGTGTATATGTTGATAGAAACTATAGAGGTCATGGGATAGGAACAGCTTTGGTAAATACGATTATCCGAGAAGCTGAGAAAGATGGATATTGGAGCATATATTCTGCAATATTTTCAATTAATAAAGCAAGTATAGCCTTACACAAAAAATGTGGTTTCAGGGAAATTGGCTATAGGGAAAGAATAGCTAAAGATCGATTTGGAAAATGGCAGAACACAACTCTTATGGAGTACAGAGCTTCATAATTAGTTTATAGAGAGAAGCTACTTATGACTATTGAAAAAAAAGCAAACAGGATTATTGAAGATGTACGTAATGAAAAAGGCGTAAATCCTATCAAGATGTTTAAGTCAATGGCAAAAAGTGTGTTTTCCATTCTCAAAGACATGAAGAAAAAAGAAAAGTTTGTTAGCTGAAAAGCGCTGGTACATTTTAATTCTTTTCAAAGATGTATATCTATTATATCCTATATTTGAGGTGAGTTGAAAAAATGCTCACTAAGGGATAGCGATTAACAGGTGTCTATCTAGCCATACTACCATTGACGAAAAGTATGAATTGAAAATTCAGTATATGGTTGATGCTTATCACATCAGCTTTTCTTTTTTATACTTTTCATGCAGAATAAGTTGTAGACATTCACCATTAATCTGCAATCGCGTACCCTGTAATTATGTTTATTCTGCACAATTATAAGCAAGATCAAGTTATTGAAATTCCATAGGTAATGGCTTTTCTCACGCGACTTAGTTCAATTAGATAAAAAACGGCGTGAAGCCCGAACAAAACTGCAGGTTGCATATATATGTAATCTGTTTTTTTGTTCGGTCTTACACCGTTTGTTTACGAAAGAAATTGAATTGTTTGATTCAATTAACTTTTCTATATCTTTTTAGTTCCATCGTATCGCTCCTTTTTTTCTGACATCCGTTACTCCATCAGATCACGGGCCTTTATGTTTGGGTTGTGGTAACGTTTTCTCTTTTCAGGTAATCTGAGTTTCTTTGATATCATTGTTCCGAGTTCAATGTATGCTTCAGGCGTCTTAAATTGTATCGCCTTGGTGGGACAAAAGACTACACATGCATTGCATCCGTGACAATAGTGATTCCATTTGGGTCGTCGGTTCTCGATCGTTATGTTCTTTGTGGGACAGACCTTTGCGCAAGTTGAGCAGCCGGTGCATCTGCTGTCTGTGTAAAATCCCTTGTCGTATTCATGTTCAACATTGAGATACGGAACCATCATCTTGGGGAACAGGTTTCTTGTAATGGCAGACATATGCGGATACTTTCTAATTTTCCTTTTGGATATCTCATTGGCAGTCTTGCTCATACTTTTCTCCATCAAAGGGAGCATAAGCCTTTCGGGCGGAAAAGGCGGATATGCAATGCATTGGCTTGCAACACACCTGATAGTACGCGCATAACTGAGATGAGCACCTTTAGATGAAAGAATGTTCTCCACGGTCTCAAATGCTTTTCCGTGAACAGCTATATATGTGGCAACCATAAAGATATAGGCATTGGGGTTTACAGAAAGCTCTGAGATAAAAGCATTCATTCTTCCGGGTATATCCCACTCATAAACCGGACATACAAAACCGATGACTTCTGCATCCTCTGCGCTGTATTCTGAAGGATCCTTTCTGACATTTACTATCTCTGTATTCTTCAGCACATCTGCTATGATCCTTGCAGTTCGCAAACTATTTCCCGTTCCGCTGAAGCAGTAGATAACACTTTTCATTATTTGCCTCCTTTGGTGTAACACTTGTAACCTCTTTGAGATTATTATAGAATCAGGTTGTAAACGATAGCAAGTAAATATGCTAATGTGTCACACATTCAGGAGATCTGTTACTCATGAACAATACAAACGGGATTATTGCCGAACAATCGAAGAAGAAAATAGCTGAGGCTATGCTCAAGGTAATGAATACTTATGATTATAAAGAGATCACGGTAACTCAGATCACACAGGAAGCCCGGATATCAAGAAAGACTTTCTACAGGCATTTCCGCGATAAAGATGAAGTCTTAAAGCATCTGTTTGATTCGCTTTATCAGGAGTGTTTATCTTCAATAACGGAAAGCGGAATACACCATTACTGGGATGTAGTACAGTGCTTTTTCGATTTCTGGGAAAAGCATGCAAAAACGCTGATTCTGATGAAACGAAGTAATCTTCTGCCGCAACTGTTTGAAGAATCATACGACAGATCATTCGAAGTGTTCAGATCCGTAAGAACCGGAGATATCGTTGATCATTATGGAGATCAGCTCCCATATCTTCTTGCCTACAGTATTGGAGGTATGAACTCAATGCTTATCAAATGGATAGAAGACAGAATGAGTATTCCTTCATCAACACTTATTTTTCGTCTGCGTGAAGGATTTAGTTCTGAAATGTGAAGTTATTAGTTCATCCGAGTTGATTTCCGAACTCTGTTATTTCTTTTTTGGCGCCGGCAAGTCCTCATACATCGCCTCTACGAGCTTTCTCAGAAACTCTCTGTTATCAACATCATCCACAAGGATCATTTCTTTTGCTCCTTCATATGGAAGTTCCATATCCGCATCAGGCATCATAGCTTTGGCAGACTTTGTTGGTTTCACCAGAAAGCGGTCATCATAGATACCACCAAATACCTTGCCTCGATAATACAAGACATATTCACCCATCATCGCACGATGTGTTATATCCTCTAATCCCGACAGTTGCTCCAATATAAAATTCAGATACTCTTTACTCGACGCCATCTGTTTACCCCTTTTTCTGATTCGAACCATTCTTCCATGCGATATCTTAACACTCGGCTTCTTATATTTTTGAAAGATTCTTTTCTTTTTCAAAAAAGGCTGTGTTTAATTGCTGATATTCTTCATCCGTACATACTTCGCGACATTTAGGCATAAAAGACCTTGTAACCACGAAACACTCTTTCATATTGTCGCAAGGGTATTCCTTGCAATCAGCACATGTTTCAATGCCTCTGTCCACACAACATTTAACAACGCGGTATCTGCACCAGTTTTCCAGCTTACAACCCGTACAGGAAATCTCTTCATTCGTCACGAGATGATCCCGGTACCCAATCTTCATCCAAAGCTCTGCAGTGTGGCGGAGTTCTTCGCCTGTCTTTTCATATGGATGTCCAACATATCTGGGGCATGCAGCACAATCGTTTCCACAAGCCGCTATTATCTTTTCTATCATCCTTATCCCCTAGCCTTTATATAATTATCTTCCGATATAATCGACGATGCGCTTTTTCTGTGCCATCCAAAAACCGCCCATTTTACATAAAAAAGCGAATAAATATTCAACTCTTTATTTCCAAATGATTCTCTTCTTTGGCTACATTAACTGCATCACGTTCTTTCCTGCATCCAGTCCCTATCTCTTCGCCAAGCCAAAACATTAGAAAATGTGCTCCTGCGATCATCCAATAAGGATAATCTCTTATCACATCAAATATATAATTCACGCGAAAGATTCTGTAAAAATAGGTGTCATATGATACTGAAGATATCATAACGGCTACTGCGATCAGAATTGCTGTTGTGAGAGCATACAGCGCTCTCATTACTGGCTTGTTATGAGCCAAACTACTCGAGATAAATCCGATAATACAGGTACAGATGAACCAAAATACAGTAATTAACAGAATTAGCGGATTTACAAAAAAGGCTAATATCATAGATCTGGTAAACCATCCCCGAAGAGCCAATATCAGTAGTAATAAGCCATATATTATTGATGGAGTAATGCTTTTATTTACTTTCATTAGCTCAATCCTTTTCTTTAAACTGTATCCTCTGAAATCTATCGGAATACACGAGTTCTATCGGCTCATGAAGACCATCATCCATATATTCCTCAGGAGTTCTTAATGTATCTCCATATAATTTGAAATCCCAGATCTTACTTCCTTCGCCCTCCACATACTTGCCGCAAGCATATAATGAGCCGTCTTTTTTTTCTGCAAAGGTAACATATGTATAGTCATAATCATCATTTCCTTCAGCACTTTCACTCTCGGCATATGGCTTAGCTTTTTCAAATCTGACTTCATCCATCCAAACCATTTTCACATCATCCAATACCTTTACCGGTTCTTCAATAAAATCCTGATTCTTACTGTCATATCCACAGCTTCCAAAGGTGTTGTTGCCCCAGGTCCACAATGTACCATCCTCTTTGATGGCAGCCATGCTGAAAGAACCACAGGTAACATAGATTGCATCATCAAGCATTTTCGTTGGCTCCGAGTAGCTGCACCCAATTGTATCGTCAGGATGTTTCGCAGATGTAGTCCTAATTTGCCCCCACCACCAGACTGAACCATTATTTTTGAGAGCAACGATTCCGCTTTGGCTTGCTCTGGCATATTTAACGTCGGACATAAGCAATACAGGGGTTGCTGCAACTATATCATCATAGTAAATCCATTCTTTTCCATATGGATTCTCAAGTCCCATCAATCCGTTTTGATTTGCCCCGGCTCCGTATAATTCACCGTTTTCAGTAAGATAAATCACAAAGAAAGCCGCACCATCAACATGGATAACATTCTCCGCCATTTTCTGCGGTGTGCTTTCATAAGATGAACGATTCCCGATGCCAAGCTGTCCTTCACTGTTATCACCCACACCCCAAAGTACATTATCATCATCAATATAATAGTGATTATACTCATACTCATTTCTAAAATAGTAGTTTGCTATGTCAAAATCGGTATCATCAAGATGGAGGCCATCCATGTTTTCTACATAGTAAACAGGAAACTCAACAATATCCTCAACAGGCTCTTCAGTAACAACATCATCAGAGGCAATAATGGCAGGAATAAACTTAATAAGCACAGACGCTCCAATAGCAATGCACAGAATGGTAAATACCCAGACTATCCAATTGTTCTTGTCAGCCTCATCAAAATCACTTTCAATAATTTCACTCATATCTTTATCTTCAATACTCATAAGTCACCTTTCATTAGATCTTGTTTCATCAGTGAATCACCGCTGTCTTAGCTATTTTATACCAGTCAGGGCATATCCTCTTG
>NZ_CAMVPU010000112.1 GCF_947169445.1 uncultured Butyrivibrio sp.
AAACGAGACCAGAACTCCCCTTTCTTACTGGATTTGCTTTGGCTCCAGAGAGTTCAATCCCGGTCGCCGGCAGTAATTTAATGAGTCGCAAACTTAGATAAAAGGGATGAAAGGCTGTAAGCTTAGATTTTTTGAGCTTACAGCCTTTTTTGTGATTTATATGCTTATATTATAGTTTGTCAGTCCAGTATCTGCACGAAATACTTGCGGTACTGCAATTGGGTGATTCCTTCTCTTGTTACTGTTCACTCGCTTGCAGCTCCCTCCAGTAACTGATTCGCGCATTCATTCCAATTCGACTTCGTCGAAGGAATGCGCTCACTCCTGAATCACTTTCTCACGAAATGCGCAGCACAGTGCGCATTTCTGTCTGAACAGTAACCTTCTCTTCTCTTGAACAATTGAATGAAATAACTGCTCTTGTTAAAACCACAGTGTTCAGCAATTGATGCAACAGATTTGTCCGTGCTTCGAAGCAGGGCCTTGGCTGTTGATAATCTTATGGTTATGAGGTATTCGTAGGGGCTGTAGCCGAGCTGTTCTCTGAAGATATGAGAGATAGAATTTACTTACCTTTAGCTCGGAGCAAATATCATCCAGTGATATATCTTCCGAAAGATGTTCCTCAAGATAATTGGCTGCATCACGGACTACAGGAGTGATTCGGCCTGATTCAGCATCGCGCTCCTTCTTTAATGCCTTCAAATATCCGGAACAGAAGTTGATTATTTCTGTGGAGGATTCCAAAGTGTGGACAGTAATATGGGCATTCTCGGCAACCGTGGTATGTTTTTTTACAGGACTCATAATAGCTGTCGTATTAAAAGAGGCAAAACTTTTGAACGGATCTTTTGGCATCGTAAACAGAACGCTGCACACAGTGATACCGTGGCTTTCAGATCCTACTCTATTTTCGTGACCTTTCACGAAATGCTTTCGGCGTCAATCCTACGCGGCGCCTGAAAGTAAGGCAAAAGGAGCTTTCGTCCTTAAACCCCACCGACAGGGCAATATCGCTGACTGATCTGTCAGAGCCGGAAAGATAAAATTTTGCTGAGGAGATTCGCGTTTCTATCAGATACTGATGAGGAGAAACGCCTGTTTCTTTTTTAAATGCACGGGAAAAATAGTACGGAGAAAGGCCAACCATATCCGACAGGAATTCAAGCGAGATATCATCGTTAAAGTGCTCGCCAATATATGAACTTGCGCGCCTGATCAGAGCGGTGGTGTTTTCAACGGCATGTCTTTGTTCTGCGAAAAGACCCTGTAGCAGCGATATGATGTTCAGAGAAAGACTTGCATCGTCAGGCAGTGAGTTTTTTGAAAAAAGAGAGAGCATGCTGTCGAAGGAACTATGGAAACTAAGTGGATTTGACGGAAGACAAATGCCTTTATGTTTTTCGTGGAAATATTCAAAATAGCGTCTGGCTTCGGGACCGTCAAAGTGCATCCAAAGCACTCTGGCTCCTTTTTCAGAAGAATATGAATGGGGCTGATAGCAGTCCAGCCATACTACATTTCCAATCGTTGCCCTTTGTGAGGCTCCCGAAACGCTGATATCCAGCGAACCTTCCTCGATGAACATGAGCAGGAAATTGTTAAACCGATTGCGGCTTTTGGTGTAACCCGGAAGATAAGTATATCTTCCAACTATGGTGGGATAAAAGAATAAATTCTTTGTATCTGCCGACGGATTATGAAAAAACTGTTCTGATCCGGAAGAGACAAATGCTTCTATTGCTTTCATTTACACTGCTCCTTTCAACGAGTATTGGTGGCTTTCCTAGATAATATATTTTTTTTATTTGACGCGCAAGAGCAAGATTCTTATATAATTGGATTGTTTTATCTAATTACAATTCGTGAAAATACGCATAAGATAAAGTCAACAAGTATACAAATAAATAAGGCAATAATAATCAATAAAGTTTCATAGTTATTACGAGGAGAAAAAGATGCAAACAGTAAATATTTGGAGAGAAGAGGTCGTTATCCCTACCTATGAGGTGGGCGCTGCGGACAAGAATCCCATGTTTTTGGAAAAACGTGTTTATCAGGGCAGTTCCGGAAAGATTTATCCGTACCCTTCTACAAACGAGATAAGCAGGGTTAAGATAGACAAAGTTTGGAACGCAGTGTGGCTTGAGAATGATTATCTGAAGGTCATGATACTGCCTGAACTGGGCGGACGTATTCAGAGAGCCTATGACAAGACAAACAATTATGATTTTGTTTATTACAACCATGTGATCAAGCCGGCACTTGTAGGACTCACAGGTCCCTGGATTTCCGGAGGAATCGAATTTAACTGGCCTCAGCATCACAGACCAACCACCTATAGTCCTGTGGACTACAAAATAGTTGAGAATGAAGATGGAAGTAAGTCTCTTTTGACCGGTGATGTAGACCAGATGTACGGAACAAAAGAAATAACGAAGTTTACTCTTTACCCTGACAAAGCTTACATTGAGATAACAGGTCAGCTGTATAACAGAACACCACTTCCGCAGACATTCCTGTGGTGGGCAAATCCCGCAGTTCCGGTAAATGACTATACACAGTCAATCTTTCCGCCTGATGTACACAGTGTATATGACCACGGAAAAAGAGCTGTATCCCGCTTCCCTATAGCTACCGGCGAGTATTATAAACACGACTATAGTGACGGCGTTGATATCTCCAGATATAAGAACATTCCGGTTCCCACTTCATATATGGCAGAGAAGTCTGATTATAACTTTGTTGGCGGTTATGACTATCAGAAGAAAGCAGGACTGCTCCATGTAGCTGACCATCATGTCTCACCGGGCAAAAAGCAGTGGACATGGGGATGCGGAGATTTCGGAAAGGCCTGGGACAGAAATCTTACTGACGAAGACGGTCCTTACATTGAACTCATGACAGGCATGTACTGTGACAATCAGCCTGACTTCACATGGCTTAAGCCCTATGAGGAGAAGGTGTTCAAGCAGTATTTCATGCCATACAAGGCTGTTGGACAGGTTAAGAATGCTACAATAAACGCTGCACTGAACGTAGAGAAAACCGAAGAAGGAAAGCTGGCAGTGTGCGTATATGCAACTTCAAGGTATGACATCGCTCAGATAAAAATTGAATATGATGGAAAAGAGATATTCTCTGATGAGACAGCTTTGTCACCGGTTGATATCTACGAGAAAGAGCTTGAGCTGGAGATTCCTGATATATACAAGGTGAAGGTGTCGGTTTATGCAGCAGGAAAAGAACTGGTTTCATATCAGGCCAAGGATCAGGGAATACCTAAGCTTGCAGAGCCTGCAAAGGCCGCAAAGCTCCCACAGGACATCATAACCAATGAGGAGCTGTACCTTACAGGCCAGCATATCGAGCAGTACCGCCATGCTACATGGCTTCCTGATCCATATTATCTGGAGGGATTAAAAAGAGATCCCGACGATACAAGAATCAATAACGCATATGGACTTCTGCTCCTTCGCCGTGGAAGGTTTGAACTCTCCGAGAAGTATTTCAGGGCTGCACTTAAAAGGCTCACTTCAATGCATCCAAATCCATATGATTCTGAGCCATACTACAATCTGGGTCTTTCTCTTTTCTATCAGGAGAAATATGATGATGCATTTGACGCATTTTATAAAGCAACATGGGTCAACGAGCTTCAGGAAATGTCATTCTATTATCTTGCTGCGATAGCTTCAAGAAAAGGCGAGTATGAGGAAGCACTTGAACTCATTGAGAAGTCACTGGTCAAGAATATGCACAGTATCAAAGCTCGTGGTCTGAAGGCGCTGATTTTATGGAAACTTGGAAGAGAAGCTCAGGCAAAAGAGTGGATCGGTGAGAATTTAAAACTCGATGCTTTTGACTTTGCTTCAATGTTCACCCTGATCTGCATTTCAGGGGATGCACCTGAGCTGATTGAGAGATTCCATGATATCACGAGGGATTTCCATGAGACTTACCTGATGGCTTCAAGAGACCTTGCTGAGTCAGGCTTCTATGAAGAGGCAGTAAAGCTCCTTTCTATGTATCCGGGTGATAAGCCCATGATCCATTACTACAGCGGGGCATATCTGAAAAAACTCGGACATGAAGAACAGGCCCTTGAAGAGTTTGCTAAGGGAAAGAAGGCGGATTCCTCCTACTGCTTCCCTAACAAGCTTGAGGATGTGGCAGTTCTTACAAGCGCTGTTAAGAGCGATGATACAGATGAAATGGCAAGATATTATCTTGGATGTCTGTACTACGACAAGCTTCAGTTTGATCTTGCTATCGGATTATGGGAAGAGTCACGGGCTATTAGTGATAGCTTTCCGACATTACTCAGAAACCTGTCAATTGCCTATTACAATAAGAAAGATGAAAAAGAAAAGGCAAGGCAGTGCCTGGAAAGAGCCTTTGAACTTGACAGGACAGACGCCAGAATATTTTTAGAGCTTGATCAGCTTTACCAGAAGCTTCAGGTATCACTTGAAGAGAGACTGAAGAAATATCAGGAAAATATCGGCCTCATTGAAAAGAGAGATGATCTTTACACTGAATATGTAACTCTCCTTAACAGCCTTGGAATGTACGACGAAGCCTATGAGAAGATTTCATCCCATAACTTCCAGACCTGGGAAGGTGCAGAGGGCAAGATCACTGCCCAGTTTAAGGTAAGTCTTGTTGAGAGGGCAAAAGCTCTTTTGACAAAAGGTGATGGAAAGGCTGCTAAAGAACTCCTTGAAGAGGCGCTTTCTTACCCTGAAAACCTTGGCGAGGGAAGACTTGAAGGAACCAAGGACAACCATATTTACTATAATCTCGGCTGTGCCTTTGAACTTCTCGGTGATAAGGAAAAAGCAGATGAATGCTATGAAAAGGCTACACTGGGAGCAATGGAAGTTGCAGGAATGATGTATTACTATGATCAGCCTGCGGACATGATATTATATCAGGGACTTGCAAAAGAAAAGTTATCTGACCAGATGGGAGCAAATGCAAGATTCTACAGGCTTCTGGACTATGGTGAGAAGCACCTTAGGGATACCTTTAAGATGGACTACTTTGCTGTATCCATGCCTGACATGTCCGTATTCGATGCTGACATGACCGGAAAGAATGAAGTGCATTGCTATTATCTTATGGGACTTGCAAATCTTGGGCTTGGCAGGAAGTCTGAGGCAGCAAGGTTCTTTAAGAAAGTTATCGAGATGGATAACACGCATCAGAATGCATATATTTACCTTAAGATGGCGGAGGAGTGAAATGTTGAACTCCGTGATATATGCAAGGAAAACGGCCATCCGAATAAAAAGGGAATGAAACAGATACGGCAGCAGTTGTGCAGGGCGTTTTCAGATGGTAATGTCAACATATCGGAAATCGAATCATTGCAGGGAAAATAATTAGGAAACTAGCATAAATTCGTTCCTTTTAATATTGCGCTTCTCTTTTTTGCTATAATAAACAGTGAGAGGTTTCATTTTTTTAGAAAAGATAGTTGTATTTGCTATTGCAATAAAGTTAACAATCTTTAATATATATTTAAGAATAAAAGATAGCGGAATATAGTATTATTTTGTTAGATGATTATTATTTTGGTAACTATGTCTAAATGGAGGAATGCTATGTCCGAAAAGATGAGTAGTATATTTTGCAAAATTCTGATTGTAGCATTTTCTCTTTTGGTTGCAGGTACTAGCAGTGGCTATTCTACGGATACTGGGACACAAGCTGAAGGTGCAGATAGCGCGGTGGATTTTGAACATAGTCTTGATGATTATGTGCCTGCTAAGAAGAGATACAATTTCTACTTTACTTATAAGATAGTTCATCCATGGTGGGATGCGGTTGCTCTGGGGATGGAGGATGCTCAGAAAAAATATCTGGAAAAGGGCATAATCATTACTTATGAGTATATGGCTCCGGACGATGTTTCTTACGAGGATCAGATTGATAGACTTCTAAAAGCTCAGGAAGGTGATTATGATGTAATCGGGGTAGATGTGGCAGATGAGGAAAAGATCTCTCCTGTGCTCGATAAAATGGTGGCTTCCGGCAAAAAGGTGATGACGTTTTCAAGCTCAGATGCGGCTCCTGGTTGTAAGAGGATTGCTTACGTTGGTAATACCCATAACTATCAGGACGGAGCAGATTTAACAGAAGCGCTTTGTAAAAAACTTGGTTACAAGGGCAAAGTGGGGATACTAGTTGGAAGTCACGGAGCTCCTTGCCATGAAGACAGAGCACGCGGTGCCAAGGATACTATTGCGAAGTATCAGGATATGGAAATTGTTGCAGTTGAATATGACATGGACTCCATCGATAAGGCACATGAACTGGCCAAAGAAATGATAAAGGATTATCCTGATATTGCTGGCTTTGTATGCTGCAATATGAGTAATCCTGTTGGAACTGCCAGGGCAGTTACTGAGCTTGGAAGTAAGGCAGTGATTGTGGGAATGGATCATGATCAGGAGGCGCTTCATTATCTTCAAGATGGCATTATCTATTGTCTTGGAGTACAAGATTGTTATTCGATTGGATTTGATACTTTAAAGGTTGCGGTAAAAATAGCAGATGGATATTTACCAGGAGATCTTTTCCCGGACAAGACTGATGAGAGTACAACTATTATTTATCAAGAAGATGCAGCACCAATGCTTGAAGTCTTGTATGGAGACGTTTCATAATGAAAAGGAAGAAGATTACTGAAAAGGCAGTGGCTATAACTGCGGCGATAGGAAGTGTACTTATCATGGTAACGGTAATCGCCAATACTTATTGGGCTTCTAAGCAGGCTATTTTGTCTACAAATCAGGCAGTTTCTGCTGTAAGCGCTTTTTATCTTGAAGCAATGGCAGATAGACGGGCTAAGACAATTACAAACCTGATCAATAATAATTTCGACTACATGGAAAAGGCAGTAAGCGTCATAGATGATGAAAAGGTAGAAACGCAGGAAGAGCTTCGGGAGGCAATTGGTAGAATAAAGAGGCTTTTGAATCTAAACCGTTTTGCGCTTGTAGATGAGAATAATATAGTTTATACGCAATATACCACATATACCGGTGGCAGCAGACATGCTTTCTCAAGTTCAGAAGCAAAATAGGCTCAATCCCAGTAGTGACAAGGGATTGAGCC
>NZ_CAMVPU010000113.1 GCF_947169445.1 uncultured Butyrivibrio sp.
TCTGAATGTAGGGGAACCTTTCCATTATGCTTCTGAACTATGCCATTATACATATTAAGCAGGTACGCTTCCGGTCTTCCTATCATGGCTCTTGCCAGTGCAAACCAAATAAAAAGGCCAGGGGGCTGTTCAATCTCCTCAGCTTTTGTTTATTACGCAGCTATCATTTTAAATCCGTATAAAAGCCCCTTTGCTCTTATAAGGTCACTATATGTTCCATGTTCCTGTATCCTTCCGGATTTCATGACGAGAACTTCATCCGCCTGATTAAGCGTCGTATCATTGATACGGTGTGTGATCATGATTACAGTTACGCCTTCTATATTCATGATAAGGTCTTCAATATAGCGTTCCTTTGATACATCAAGATTTGATGTAATCTCATCCAGAATAAAGACTTTTGCTCCTGCAAGGAGTGCTCTGGCAATACCAATTCGCTGCTTCTCTCCACCGGAAAGATTGTATCCGTTACCATTAATCCTTGTATCTAATCCTTCTTCAAGACCGTCTATGTATTCCGTAAGTCCGGCACTATCAATAGCATTCTGTAGTTCTTCATCAGAATAGTTCTTGAAAAGAGTTATATTGTTCCGGATTGTATCATCAAAAAGAAAGACTTCCTGCTGCATGTAATTCACAACACTGTAGAGCTGTTTATCAGGAATATCACTGATATCCTTGTTTCCAAGAAGCACTCTTCCCTTTGTATTCTCAGACATTTTTAGGAACAGTTTTACCAACGTGGACTTACCGCATCCGCTATCGCCCATGATTATGTACTTCTTTCCCTGTTTAAACTCTACTTCAACGTCCTTTAGTACCTCTTTATCTTCGAAACAAACTTGGACATTTTCAGCTTTTAACGTATAGTCTTCATCAAGTGGCTGAGTTTCTGCTACGTTATCGGAATCAACCTCCGAGTATTTCTTTAGTTTATCAGCAACAACTGATACTGACTTTAGGCTTGTTATAAACATGGGAACTTCCTGGAATGGCGCCAGTATTCCTCCAATAAGCTGCGAAAGAGCAAGTATCGTACCAATGTTTATCTTACCAAGGTAAACAAATACTGCACTTGTAATAATTGTCATAACATAACCTACTTGCGAACATATAATAGATATATATGCAATACGGTAGTTTGTCTTAATAAGGTTGCACTCGGCCTCTTCGCTCGCTTCATTTCTTTCCTCTGTTTGCTTCTTTATCTTGGAAAAGACAGAATAAAGCTTTATAGTATTGAAGCCTATGAACGCATCAGAGATTACACTTTGATACTCTGCCGATACAGTAGAAGCCTGAGAAGAATTCTTCTTTAACCTCTCCTGAAATATCTTTGGTATAAAAACAGAAAACATTGCAACAAGCACATTTATGAGGCAAATTACAGGATTGACTCTGATAAGTGCTATTACAGTTACAATGAAACTTGTTGTAACCCTATAAATGCCGCATACGCTGTCAAAGTAGTCAGTACTGATCTTTTTGACATCTCTCTGCATCATAGAAACATAATATGATGGTGGTTCTTTCCTAAACTCTTGAAAACTTTTATTCATTATTCCTTCGAAAAGATTATTCTTAAGAGCTATAAGGAACTCTTTCCTCAGATTCTCGCGAGATATTTTATGAAAATAGGACACTGACATATCTGCAATAACTATAACTATGAAAGCAGCTATCATTTTTATCATCAATGTGAAATTTCCCTGTGTGGAAACTGTTATAAGCGGTTCAAGTGATAATGAAAAAAGAACTGATGTGATTGCCATTGCAGGTGAAAGAAGCATATAAATAATGAGTTTTTTCTTGTTATTAAAAAAGTATTTATTCAAAGGTTTTCTCCAATCTATAATCTGATAAAGCATAACAAAAAACTGCTCTGCATACTTTTCTGTACGCAAAGCAGTCCTATACCATCGTTAACCTATTATAGAAAAGCAAGATGGCACAGCTAATCTGATCTAAGCGTACAAAAATAAGACCTGTCATGCAGGTAGTAACTATCTTTGTTCAACTTTTATATCAGAAAACCTTAATGCTCATCCTTTATTTACCTCAATTATTTGTTCAAAGCGACTTTAATGTTACCATCACTCCCCAAAACATGCAAGTTATTATTCGCAAGACTGGAGAACTTATAATTGCCTTAGCCAATTATGCTGATGTATTCAGTGCCTCGACTTCTCCAAGGGATAAAACTCTGTTTATATCACTTTAACCAAATAGAATTGACTTTGGTCATAGCTTTTTCATATGAAAGAGTTTGTTAACGAATACAAGAAGCAATCGCTTATTTCACCGGTAAAAGAATCTTTATGATCTCCTTTAATAACATCCACCTTTTCAAATCCGAGTTTTTCAGCAAGTTTCTGGCAAGGCAGGTTCATTTCCCAGGTCTTAAGCCGTATTTCTTTTACGTTGTTATCGAATAGGGTATCGATTACAGCTTTAAGCATTTCATATCCATATCCATGATGCTGCTTTCCGACAGTGATTGCAAATCCGAGAGCAATAGCATCTCCTTCGTCCTGAAGCATCACATATCCCACGAAATCTCGGCTTTCTCTTTCTTCCGAGAAAAACCAGATCAGTGGACCTTCTTTAACAAAATTGATCCGGCGGACGAACTCCTCATTTTTCTCCATAATTGGAAGATCGCCGTCCATCCTCATCGTATTTTTATCATGAAACAATTCAAAGAGCCCATCCGCATCACTATCCTGATAGGGACGAACGAGTAGATGTTCTGTTTCACATACTTTTGTTTTAAGCTTTTTTGCTAGTTCTGCGTATTTCAACTCCAATAATTCCATTAAAAAATCTCCGTTTATATAGAGTGAAGGCATGCACTTACCTGATATAAGCACACACCTTCATGATAACATAGTCAAATAAGCTGTTCTACTGTTTTCTTAGTTGTTAATTGCCTTCAATACTTCTTTTTGTGCCTCTTCAACATCTTGAATTCTGATTCTACCTATCCTGGCAAACTCAGCATTAAAGTTTACATCTGGAAAGAAACCAGCTATCCACTCAAAGTTTGTTGGTGAAGTTCCCATACACGCCTTTACAACAGTGTCTATTGACACAGTCTTAAGCTTTGGCCCGTATATCTCTACATCAAGTGTTGAAATCGCCTCAAAATCTGAGATTTGCGACAGTTCATCATGCATGAGATCATCCAACGAAAGATGGAGGTTCTTCGCAATGGCTATAAGTGTTTCTACCTCAGGATATCCTTCGCTTCGTTCCCATTTTGAAACTGACTGCCTGCTGACGCCCAGCATTTCCGCCAGTTCTTCCTGTGAAATATTCTTATCTTTTCTGGCTTTCTGTAATTCATCTGCAAATCCCATAGTATCATCACCCTCCACAATGCTTTTGATACATATAGTATTACATAGCAACATCCATATTTACCATATATTTCAGGTGGCATATTATGCAACTTCAGGTTGCTACAATCTCGTCATGCAATTCATCCAGAAATTGCAGTGCTAGCCTGATATAATCATTTCTTTCATCGCCTTCTGTAACTTTAACAAGCACTCTTTCTCTTGATGAATACATGGAAGGCAATGCGCCTGCTATCTTTATTGCCTCAGCCTTTCTACCAAGGTCATACATGCAAAAACATTTTGTCATTTTAGCTTGTGCTGTGCAGGATGTTTCACCACCATCAAGCCTGATTGAGCGATCAGCATACATGATTGCCTCTTCCAATAGTTCCTGCCGCTCATTTGATTCTTTTCCCCGAGAAAGCTTATATAAAGCCCAGCTCATCAAATGATTCATCGATGCAGACAATGCCCATTTTCCCCTTGAATCTTTCAAAAGCTTATAGGATTCATATAGTTTTCCCTCATTTGCCAAGGCATGCACAGATTTTGCAAGGTCCTTCAGTTCTGACTTTTCTTGATTATTGTCATGACGAATAAGTATATCCACAGTAGTACCAAAATAGTCTGCGAGCACCGGTAACATTGAAAGATCCGGCATTGAGATATTATTTTCCCATTTACTGACTGTTTGCGGGGAGACCCCTAGGCATTCCGCAAGATCCTCCTGTGTGAGATTTCTTTCTTTACGCAACTGCTTTAAGTTTGTTCCTAATTCCATTTGTTCATCCTTTCTCAAAAGCATCGGGCTTTTGAATGATTGTTGTATGCTAAGCATAGCGTTCTTGCTTCATGGAATGAACAAACCATTACGCAATATAACTCAACGGATAGTGGAGGCTTCCAATATTTTTATCCCCAGTTCAAAAGCCAAAAACATAATTTTTGTCTTATCGTCTAACCGAGAATCTCCAGAAATACTCCTCGGATCCCATTTTGAATGATCAAGATTATCTCCTGCGTAGAAAAACTGAAAAAACTCTGTTCCTCGAAAATCGCAAACAGCTTGCATGCCTGCACATTCCATTTCTACGCAAATCGCCCCTTGTTCTTTTCGCCGATTTACTTTGTTTCTTGTTTCACGGTAACATGCATCAGTACTTTTCATAAATATTATAAACTTTTACGCTACTGAAAACAGTAGTATACTGCGAGAATATCAAATCTCACTGTACGATACAGGAATTAGATTCTACCGACCATTACTTGCAGAAATACCTCAAAAAAGGCATCATATAATTAGTATGTGGTTTTCATAAAATGAAATCAGGAGTAAAAGATGATCAAGCTTATTAAATCTGAGCTGTTCAAGCTCGGAAAATCTTTTTACAAGCGTTTCATAATTGCATATACTATGTTCTATCTTGCTTATATCATATACTTTTGGTTATTTGGGCGTATTTTTGCGGAATTAGCTTTTGAGAGCGCTAAAGGGCTTGATTTCTTTATTTCTATGCCGCACTATTTTGATTACGCATTGATATGGCTTCCTATCTTAGCAATTCGATTTTTTACGGAAAATAATACAAACGGTTCATTCCAAACTCTTATCGCATATAGCCGGGTACAAGTATTTTTATCAAAGGTTATTTCATACTATCTGTTTTGCATTCCTCTTCTTGTTATACGTGCTTTTGTTTTCCCGCTGGAATGGGCGTTTATATTCAAACGAGGAACTGGTATAACCTCGGTGGAATCGCTCCAAGCAGTCAGATACATCAGATTCTTTGGTGTTGCAGTGAATGAGTTTTCATTACCATTACCTGAACTTATTTTGAAAGCAATCTTTTATCATGTTGTTTCCTTTTTGTTAATGGCCGCCATCATATTCGCGTGTACAGTGCTTTCAAGAAACAAACTAAAAACAGCATTGTCGTGCATTGCATCGACATTTGTTATTAGAGAAGTTATCTGCATATTTGTTACTTCCAATAACGTGTCCGCACAAAGCAAGAAAACAGGAATTATTTATTACAATGTCTATGCCAAAAACTTTTACCTTATGGATTGGATGACTATAGGAATTCTAGGTGTATTGGCAATAATAATACTCGTTGTAGGCTTTTACTTAATATACCGTATCTATTCAAGAATGGATATGAGCTGATTCAGTTACAAAGGGGAACAATATAGATGTCTGAAAGTATTGTTATAATTGAAAACCTTATAAAACAGTATGGAAAAGGTTCTAAGGGCAAAGAGGTCATCAGAGGACTAAATATGCAGCTGGTCAGAGGCGATATTTTCGGTCTTGTTGGCAGGAACGGAGCTGGAAAGACTACTCTTTTAAAATGCATTGCCGGAATAGTTCTTCCAAACAGCGGAAGCATAAAGCTGTTTGGCGAAAGCAACCCCCAAAAGTTGCATATCAGTAGAGCAAAGATTGGGGGAATCATAGAGAAACCGCCAATCGATGAGGATTTATCCGCGTGGGATAACCTGAAAATCTATGCTATACGGATGGGGATAAATGATGAAAGAATAAAAGAAGTGCTGGAGACTGTAGGCTTAACAGGTCATGGGAATGCAACATTAAAAAGGGACCATGTAAAAACATTTTCATTAGGAATGAAGCAGCGCCTTGGGATAGCAATAGCTCTTATTGGACAGCCTGAGCTTATGATCCTTGATGAGCCATTGAACGGACTTGATCCTGAAGGGATTATGTGGTTCAGAAAGTTGGTGCTTGATTTAAATAAACAGGGTGTGACCTTTATTATTTCAAGCCATCTGCTTAGGGAACTTGATGAAGTAGCAACGTGCTATGGAATAATGAAAGACGGACAGATTATCGCAAATGTAACCGCGGATGAACTTCACAAAACCGGAGAAAACTTCGAAGATTACTATAAAAAAATTGTTGGAATAAGTTGATAACTTATGGATAGATTGATAAAAGCAAACTTTTATAAGTTAATAAAAAGGCAAGAGACGTATTTCTTGCTGTTTTTAATATGCATGGAAAGTGCCGTATCAGCATCAATCCCCAAAACAGGGTATGCTATGCTTATCGACAGATGCAATATTCCGATTGCGCTTGATCTTGAACTTGCATTCCTTGCTGTGATTATATTTGCAGAAAACTATGCAAAGGGAACATGGTACGGTGAATTTTTGAGCGGTTATGCCAGAAAGAATATTCTTATTTCAAAGTTGGTTGTCTATGGAGTTGTTTCTTTAATGGTCTCTATATTCGCGATAGGTATCCCGGTTATTATTTCATCATGTATAAATGGCGGTGGTTCTCACAGTGATTGCTATGCTATTTTGCTTGTTTTTTTCACGAAGAATCTTCTTATCATTTCTGTTATGTCCCTGGCTGCAATAATCTTAAGAAAGAGGATAGTTACTCTCGCTGTTGGAACAGGAATAAGTTTTTTTATTACAAAGATTTCGGAATACTTATTGGAGCCAATGATCCCTAATATAGTCATCTCATTTGCGTATATTTTGCTATCATTCATTTGCATAAAGGTGTCTATAAGAATTTTAAGCTTTCAAGATGTACAATGATTGAAAGACTTTTGAAAAACTGATAGCAGAGAGAAGAACTGTTAAATTCAGAAGAATAATTCCACCTTCTGAATCAAATGGTATCTTAATGTATTACCCCTATTTTTCAAAAATCTCAAACTCCAAAGTATTTACCAACATCCGTGGTTATAATCCCCTCTTTTTTATA
>NZ_CAMVPU010000114.1 GCF_947169445.1 uncultured Butyrivibrio sp.
AAGCAGGTAGCAACAGTAAAATCAATGGGATTCAAGAAACTTAACAGTTCTGTTGAACTTCCTGATAACTCTGCAACAAGAGGCCAGATTCAGCAGATCAGACACCTTGTTAAGGTTGAAGAAATCTAATCTTACAAAGTAACAAAAAATGTATCCGGAGCTGTTCCATGTATACGCGAGTGGTGTATAATAGTATAGTGCGCTGCGTTGAGCGGTACGAGCTCCGGCTTTTATAAGGAGGAATATCATGGAATTATCCAACTTAAGACCTGCTGAGGGTTCAAAGCAGAGCGATAATTTTAGAAGAGGCCGTGGTCATGGTTCAGGAAACGGCAAGACTGCTGGTAAGGGACACAAGGGTCAGAAGGCTCGTTCAGGAGCTCCAAGACTTGGTTTCGAAGGTGGTCAGATGCCACTGTTCAGAAGACTTCCTAAGAGAGGCTTCAAGAACATCAACCATAAGAATATCGTAGGCATCAATCTTAGCGCACTTGAAGTATTTGACAACGATTCAGTTGTTGATATTCAGGCACTCAAGGATCAGGGAATCATTAAGAAGGAACTCGATGGAGTTAAGATCCTTGGAAACGGAGAATTTACTAAGAAGCTTACAGTAAAGGCTAATGCTTTCAGTGCATCAGCTAAGGAAAAGATCGAGGCTCTTGGTGGAACTACAGAGGTGATCTAATGTTTAAGTCCCTAATGAATGCATTAAAGGTCAAGGATTTAAGAAATAAGATTCTTTTCACCATTTGTATGCTTGGTGTTATAAGATTAGGATCTGCTATTCCGGTACCTGGTATGAATGTATCGGTTTTCCAGAACTGGTTTAAGAATCTTACAAGCAGTGATTCCTTTGGCTTTATGGATCGATTTACTGGTGGATCATTTGAGAACATGTCTATACTTGCTCTCAATATTACACCATATATCACTTCTTCCATTATCATTCAGCTTTTAACAATTGCTATTCCTAAGTTTGAGGAGTGGCAGAGAGACGGAGAGGATGGAAGAAAGAAGCTTACAACTCTTACAAGATACGTAACAGTTGCTTTAGCGCTTATCGAATCCATTGCAATGGCAGTTGGTTTTTACAGGAACACTGGCTTCCTTACAGAGCAGTCAATATTCCTTGTAATCCAGATTGTAGCAGCCCTTACAGCTGGTAGTGCATTCCTGATGTGGATTGGTGAAAGAATCACAGAAAATGGGGTTGGAAACGGTATATCAATTGTTCTGACTATCAACATTCTTTCAAGAATGCCGTCAGATATCAAGGCTCTTTACGATCAGTTCGTAAATGGTAAGCCTATAGCTAGGGGAGTCGTTTCAGCTATAATCATTATTGCAGTTATAGTTGCAATGGTAGTATTGGTTGTTCTTCTTAATGGAGCTGAGAGGAGAATTCCTGTTCAGTACGCTAAGAAAATTCAGGGAAGAAAGACATACGGTGGAAACCGTTCTGAGATTCCTCTGAAAGTCAATACTGCAGGAGTTATGCCAATTATCTTTGCAATGTCATTATTCCAGTTCCCTATCATTATTAGCCAGCTTGTTGGCTATCAGGGATCAGGTTTCTGGGGTAAATTCATTGCATACCTTAACCAGAGTAACTGGTGCAATCCAAATCACTGGAATTATTCCATTGGTTTGGTAGTATACATATTATTGCTTATCTTCTTTGCGTATTTCTATACGTCAATTACTTTCAATCCGCTTGAGATTGCAGATAATATGAAGAAGCAGGGTGGCTTTATTCCTGGTATCAGACCAGGTAAGCCTACAAGTGATTATCTTACTAATATTTTGAACTACATCATTTTCATTGGAGCATGCGGTCTTACAATTATTGGTGTATTACCTATTTTCTTTAATGGAGTATTTGGTGCTAGTGTATCATTTGGTGGTACAAGCCTTATCATCGTGGTAAGTGTAATTCTTGAGACAATCAAACAGATTGAATCACAGATGTTGGTACGTAATTACAAGGGCTTCTTGGAAGACTAAGAAAAAATGGAAAGAGGTCACAGGGCTCGATTTATTCGAGCCTTGCAGCCTCTTATTTTATGTTTTATAATTTAATTTGCGTTACAAAATAAAAGAATAACAAAGAAGGGCAGATTTTAATTATGAAAATTATTATGTTGGGTGCGCCTGGAGCAGGCAAGGGGACACAGGCTCAGATGATTGCGGATAAATACAATATCCCTCATATCTCTACAGGAGATATCTTCAGAGCTAATATCAAGAATGGAACAGAGCTTGGCAAGAAGGCTAAGGAATATATGGATAAAGGCCTTTTGGTTCCGGATGAGCTTACAGTTCAGCTGTTACTTGACAGAGTAGCAAATGATGATTGCAAAGATGGATATGTTCTTGATGGTTTCCCACGTACTATTCCACAGGCAGATGTTCTTGATGCAGAGCTTACAAAGCTTGGGGACAAGGTTGACTTTGCTGTGAACGTAGATGTTCCGGATGAGAATATTGTTCGCAGAATGTCAGGCAGAAGAGCATGCCTTAAGTGTGGTGCTACCTACCATATTGAGCATATTCCACCTAAGGTTGAAGGAATATGTGATAAATGTGGAAGCGAATTGGTATTAAGAGAAGATGATAAGCCTGAGACAGTTCAGAACAGATTATCAGTATACCATGAGCAGACACAGCCTCTTATCGATTACTACGATAAGAAGAATATTTTGAAGACAGTTGATGGAACAAAGGATATGCAGGAAGTATTTAATGATATAGTTAATATACTTGGTGCATAAGATCTTAGGAATTTTTATATGGCTATTACTATAAAAACAGGTGAAGAAATTGATCTTATGAGACAGTCTGGGCAACTCCTGGCAAAGGTTCATGAAGAACTGCATGCTGCTGTACGCCCCGGTATATCAACACTGGAGCTTGACGAGATAGGTGAAAAGACCATTCGTGCTCTGGGTGGAATCCCCAATTGCAAGAATTATGAGGGATTTCCGGCTTCTGTGTGCATATCTGTGAATGATGAAGTCGTTCATGGAATTCCAAGTGCTGATAGAATCCTGCAGGAAGGTGATATTGTTACTTTCGATACAGGACTAATATATAAAGGTTATCATTCTGATGCAGCCAGGACCTGGGGAGTTGGCAGGATAAGTGACGAGGCTCAGAAACTTATAGATGTTACCAGAGAGAGCTTTTTTGAAGGAATAAAAAAAGCACGTGCAGGTAACAGGTTACACGAAATATCCAAAGCTATTGATGATTATATTAGACCTTATGGATATGGGATTGTGAGAGAACTTACCGGCCACGGGATAGGAACTCATTTACATGAGGATCCGATCGTACCGAATTATAAGCAACTGAGAAGAGGCGTTAAACTCCAAAAGGGTATGACAATCTGCGTTGAACCCATGATAACAATGGGTGACAGAAGAGTCGGATGGCTTGATGATGACTGGACAGTAGTGACACTGGATGGTTCACTTGCTGCACATTATGAGAATACAATTGCCATAACAGATGGCGAACCAGAGATATTAACATTGGAAAGGTCTTGAACAAGGAGGATAAGAATGTCAAAGGCTGATGTAATTGAAATTGAAGGAAAAGTAATTGAGAAACTTCCAAACACAATGTTCCAGGTTGAACTTGAGAATGGACATGTTGTACTTGCACATATAAGTGGAAAGTTAAGACAGAACTTTATCAGAATATTACCTGGTGATAAGGTTACACTTGAGCTTTCACCTTATGATCTTACAAAGGGAAGAATCATCTGGAGAGATAAGTAATATCAGAAATATAGTCCTTAGAATATGTGGGTTATTGCCTTCATTTTCTAAGGATTTTTTTGAATAATTTTTTACACTAAATAATTAAAATTCATTGCTATTTTTTTTACGTAATATGTTATACTATCCAAGGAATATTTGACCTAATTAAATAATGTTGGAGGAGAAAAATGGGAGAAAAAAGACAGGCTATTTATGATGCCACTACGTTGGGAAAACCGCAGATGATGCTCTTGGGATTGCAGCATATGTTTGCAATGTTTGGAGCGACTATTCTTGTCCCTATTTTAGTTAATGGCTATTTCAATGGAGAGGGATTATCGGTTCAGGTTACACTTTTCTTTGCGGGTATTGGTACATTATTATTTCACGTTTGTTCTAAATATAAAGTTCCGGCTTTTCTAGGTTCATCTTTTGCTTTTCTTGGCGGTTTCGCTACAGTTGCTTCACTTAACACAGGTAAATATGCAGATATGACATATGGTGAAAAACTTCCGTATGCATGTGGCGGTATAGTTGTTGCAGGTCTTTTGTATCTTGTGCTTGCGCTTGTAATCAAACTTGTAGGCGTAAAAAAGGTTATGCATTTCCTGCCTCCTGTTGTAACAGGCCCAATTATCATCTGCATCGGACTGTCACTTGCACCTTCTGCAGTATCTAACGCTTCAGCAAACTGGTTTTTGGCAGTTGTAGCTCTTGCTGTTGTAATAGCATTTAATATCTGGGGCAAGGGTATGTGGAAAATTATTCCTATTCTTATGGGAGTAGTTATTTCATATGTGGTTGCTCTTGTTATGCAGCTCATAGGCTTCACAAATGCTGATGGAAGCGCCATCTTAAGCTTTGAGCCTATTGCTTCTGCTAGCTGGGTTGGACTTCCACCATTCGTTATTGCAAAATTTGATCTGACAGCAATTCTCGTTATGGCACCAATCGCAATCGCGACAATGATGGAGCATATTGGTGATATTTCAGCTATTTCAGCAACAACAGGTAATAACTTTGTAGAAGAACCAGGTCTTAACAGAACACTTCTTGGAGACGGACTTGCAACTGCGCTTGCCGGAATGTTTGGCGGTCCTGCAAATACAACATATGGTGAGAATACAGGTGTACTTGAGCTTTCTAAGGTATATGATCCTAAGGTAGTAAGAATTGCAGCAGTATATGCTATTGTGATCAGCTTTATTCCTAAGGTTGCTGATGTAATCGGAACAATGCCTACAGCAATTATAGGTGGTATCAGCTTTGTACTGTATGGAATGATTTCTGCAATCGGTGTAAGAAATGTGGTAGAAAACAAAGTTGATTTTACAAAATCAAGAAACCTTATAGTTGCTGCAGTTATTCTTGTTTCAGGCCTTGGCTTCTCAAACGGAATCACATTCACAGTATTTGGAACTTCTGTAACTCTGACATCCCTGGCAATCGCTGCACTTCTTGGAATAATATTAAATGCAGTTCTTCCTGGAAATGATTATAACTTTGGTGAGAACTTCAAGGGCGATATCAATCGTGGAGTTAGCTTTAACAATATTAAGGATGATAATATAGCATAAAGAAATTTGCTTGGGCCTTGGATACATTCCAGGGCCCTTTTTATGTCCTTTTTTATCACAAAATTTATGAATAATTCTAATTTAGTTTATATATGAAATTCAAAACAGAGTTATATTTTAATTAGTAGCTGTCGATATAGATATTGGTTTCATGGGCGCATAGACAAGGAAGGAATCGCTATGAAAAAACTATTAGGAAAGCTATTAATCTTTATTATGGCTCTGGTCATTGCTGCTTGCGGATTTATTGTGTTGTGTGAGTTTAATCCGGATATGAAGAAAGCAGCGTCTGTCGCATCCAACACTCTTGGCGAGTATATAAAATCTCAAAATGAAGAAGAAAATATAGAAGAATCGGCTGCTTTGGCATCTTCGGAAGATAATGAAAGCGAAAAGGAAGTATTCGAGTTTCTTAATTTAACTCTGACAGATGCATCATCTGCTGTTAGTTCTGTTACAGTTACTCAAATAGAAGAAAAAGAATTTTCTCAATATCAAAGCGAGTGGAATAGCTCTGGCATTAACAAAGAAATTGTCAGTAAAGTAACTACTCCGGAGGTGAATCAGGATCTTAATGAGGATGCTTCCGACGATACGGCATATTATCAGATTACAGATAATATGACTGATTATGCTGTTACCCAGAGAAATGCAATCACACTTGAGACAGCGGAAGAACTTCAGGATGCATTAAAAGATGCGGGGATGGGATACCTTGGAAAAGACGAGGATTTTCCGGCATCATATTATCCTTATTATCATATGCTGACTGATAAGTGTAAGCAGCTATACAGACAGATATATGGGAATGCTTCAAATTATAAAGATACATTCTTACCTGTGACAACTGCAACTCCAGAGGAATGGAATAATGCCTACATGAGCGTTGTCTTTGACCACCCGGAGCTCTTTTGGTTAAACACTGAAATGTATACTGAATATGATTACAAAGGGAATGTGGTTAAAGTTAAGATCTCTTTTTATAATGAAGAACTCGGAAACATTCCGGAGGCAAAAGAGAAATTTGATTCTGCAATTGCAGTAATTGTAGAAGGGGCAAAAGACCTAAAGTCAGCATATGACAAAGAAGTATATATTCACGATAAGCTGGCTCAAAAAAATACATATAAAAAAGGATCAATGGATCAGAGCGCATATAGTGCAATAGTTAATGATGAAACTGTGTGTGCGGGTTATTCCAAGGCTTTTCAATATCTGATGCAGAAATTGGAGATCCCGACATATCTGGTTGTTGGCTGGGGCGGCGGTCTGGTATCCGGAGATATGCACGCATGGAACATCGTAAAGCTTGGTGATGCATATTATAATGTAGATGTTACCTGGGATGATCAGGAACCAATAAATTATAATTACTTTAATCTTTCTGATACTAATTTCCATAGGCACATTCGAATGTACAATTCTCAATATCTGCCATCCTGTAATGGAAAAAAGTATTCTAAAGCTCCAAAAAACTAGCGATTAGCTGATGTTCGAAAAAATGCTCAAAATTTTGTAAAAAAATAGTTGAATATTGATTTAATGTGTGCTAAGATGTTAAATGGTCTTTTTAGAAGAGGGGTATTTATGCCCTTCTTTAGGCATTATGCTGTTTTTACCATGCAGGAAAGGAGTAACAATGAAAGTTAGGTCTTCTGTTAAGCCTATG
>NZ_CAMVPU010000115.1 GCF_947169445.1 uncultured Butyrivibrio sp.
ACTTCTAAACTTCCTGAGGATGTTGCTCGGGAAAGGCAAGAGGCCATAAAGCAATACGAAGTTAATCTAATCATACCCATAAACATTTAAAGAATATAACTGTTGTGAAGCACTGCTCGGTTTATGCCAAATAGGGGGGTGTTTTTGTAACACGTAAAATAGAGGTTAGCAAATGCTAACTCGAAATGAACTATCAAAATACCTTATATTCGTGCTTAACATCAAATTTTTTTTCTATGGCATTCATCATGATATTCATGGTCAGATTGGCCTTCTTCTCAATATCATAATGGATAGTCTTAAGACCCTTGAAATAAATATGAGGATTATCTTCACCGGAAAATACAACCAGGTCCTTGCATTTGGCATTCTGACGGATTATCATTCCCAGCTGCATACCATAAACAAGGACCTTTTTGCCCTTTAGCATAGAATAGTCACTGCCTTCTAAATCTGAGAAAAAGAAAACATTTTCTCTTGGAAGATCTGCCAGCAGGTAATCGCAATATCTTTTATTGTTGTACTTATCAATAACAAGGCAGTAATCCTCACCCAGAATCTCTTTGGCCTGTGAAGCGATACTTTCCATATCAGTATGTATCTGATAAAAAAGAAAATCGTTGATCATCATGTCAAGGCATAGGATAGGAATAAAGTACTGTCCGGACATCTGCTTGAACACAGATTCTTCCAGGTCTATAGCTATTATTCCATCCAGACCATCTATGGGCTTCTGATATTCCGCTGTGGATTCAAGAGGAATGAGCTGGCAGTTGAATCCAATCCTGAAAAACCTGCCGGCCAAAAGATTTATAAGAGAGAGAATCTCTGCGTTTCTGGAGGGAGTATCCGCCATAAGCGTATACATGACGCCGATAGTATAGGCACCCTTTCTGGCATCTATATTCTTGTACTTCTCAGGAATACTGTAGTTGAGCAGATTTGCAACCTGCAATACTTTCTTTCTGGTTACATCACTTATCTTGGTATCCTTTTTGTCATTAAGTACATATGAAACTGTAGCTACCGATACACCGGCCTTAGCAGCAATATCCCGGACAGTAGCTTTCTTTTCGTTGGCCATGATTATACGTCCTCTA
This sequence comes from uncultured Butyrivibrio sp., assembly GCF_947169445.1. Classification (GTDB taxonomy): domain Bacteria; phylum Bacillota; class Clostridia; order Lachnospirales; family Lachnospiraceae; genus Butyrivibrio. The sequence goes on from NZ_CAMVPU010000115.1 coordinate 1,101, forward strand.
TAATTAAATTCTAGGTTAACAAGTTAAGTTAATGATAGCAGAGCTATCAGATATTGACAAGAGAAATCCAAAGTGATATTACTAATTTAACAGTTAAGTTAACAAACTTAACATGATGATGCAACTGACAAAAACAAAGCTAAATGCTTATGCAAACGGAGGACAAAGCATGAAAAAGAATGTATTTGCAGCAAGAGTTTTAACCAGTACGATGGCAACATTATTTGTATTTTGCGGACTTGCAGGATGCGGAGAGAAAGAGGTGCAGGAGGCACCAAAGGAAGAAATTACTATTACTTTTATGAATCAGGATACGACTCTTGGTACAGTTAAAGCTGCAGCAGGTGAACTTTTGGATAAAGCTTCTTATGAAGCATTTGAACAGACAGAAGATGCTGAGTTTAATGGCTGGTTTGAAACTCCATCTTATCTTGAAACCAGCAAAAAAGACCTTTCTGTAGATGCATTTGAGAAAGATACAACTCTTTACGGAGATTTTAGAGCTAATAGTGTTGCAGAAGATACAAGACACTGGTATATCGCAGGTTCATCCAAGAAAGGAACACTTGCGCTTAACAACTGGGCTGGAAGCCTGAGCGATGAAGAAAAAGCTACATTTGAACTGGTTCCAACCGGAAATGCAACTAATGAATTTGCTCTGACTATAGATCTTTTTGAGGGTGATGAATTTCAGATCATAGCAGACTGGTCATGGGATACACAGAAGGGCTTTGGTAAATTTACACAAATAGATGAGTCTCAGATGGAAAACGCCGGAGGCCTTGCCGGAACAGATGACAAAGCAAATGTTAAGGTTCTGACTGATGGTAACTATACAATTACTCTTACAACAAATCCTGATAATCAGGCGCAGGATACTCTTTCAATAGTAAGAAATTCTGATCCATTGACTGATGGAACAGAAAATCAGTAAAAGGAGCTGTTTAAATGAATCAGTTTGCACTTTTACACATTACAGATTCGGAATACTGTTTTCCTGTATCTGAAAATGAAATTGTCATAAGGCTTCGCACAGCTAAAAATGACATTGAAAGAGCATATATCATCTACGAGAGCAAATATGTTATTGGCAATAGTCAGCAAAAGCTTCAGATGAAAAAGGAACTCTCAGGAGAGCTTTACGACTATTACTCTATCAGGCTTAAACTGGAAGACACCAGACTTGCCTATGTCTTTTACCTTTATGATGGAAAAGAATATTACTATTTTTCTGAGGATGGCGCAACACTCACATATGATTTCACCAAGGGCTTTTACAATTTCTTCCAGTATCCCTACATTAACAGCGCCGATATCCTAAAAAAAGAAGAGTGGTTATCACAGGCCAGCTTTTATCAGATCTTCATCGACAGATTCTGCATGGCAGATGGAAACAAAGATAAGAACTATATTAACCTGAAGTGGGGCGACATTCCTAATGCCAAGAGTTTTGCGGGCGGCGATCTGAAAGGGATCATCTCCAAACTCGAATATATAAAGTCACTTGGATGTGATGCTCTTTACCTTACACCTATTTTCAAATCTCCGTCCAACCACAAGTATGACATTGTGGATTACTTTGAAGTAGATCCAAATTTTGGGGATGAGACAGATCTTACGAATCTGGTAAAAGAACTACATAACAGGGGAATGAAGCTGGTTCTGGATGCAGTTTTTAACCACGTAAGTGAGCTTAACGATAAATTCCAAGATGTAATATCAAAGGGAAAAGAGTCTGAGTATTACGACTGGTTTGTTATAAAAGGCGATTATCCTTATGCTTCGCCGCTGAACTATGAGGTTTTTGCAGGATGTACATATATGCCCAAGTGGAATACATCAAACGTCCAAGTTCAAGATTATCTTATCTCTATCGCCACCTATTATATCAGGGAGTTTGACATAGATGGGTGGAGACTGGATGTATCTGATGAAATCAGCCATGATTTCTGGAGAAGGTTTCGAAAAGAAATTAAAGCAGCCAAAGAATCGGCAGTGATCATAGGCGAAAACTGGCATAATGCAAGTAATTACCTTAGGGGCGATCAGTACGACAGCATCATGAATTATGCATTTACTAAAGCTGCCTTAGATTATTTTGCTTATGGACAGTTGGATGCTCAGGGAATGGCCAATAAACTTAACGATATCCTGGCCAGAAATACTGATACCGTTAATGACATGATGCTTAACCTCCTTGATAGTCATGACACAGACAGATTTTTTAGCGAAGTTCATGAGGATAGAAAGAAACTTAAGGCTGCGCTGGCTCTTTTGTATTTGTTTCCTGGTGCGCCATCGATTTTTTATGGAACGGAGTGCTATACTGTTGGAGGCTATGATCCGGACTGCAGAAGATGTATGGATTTTGCAAAAGATAAAGAGGATACTCTTAATGACTATATAAAACAGTTGGCTGATATAAGAAAAAAGTGCAGCTTCAAGTTCAGCGGCACCCATATTTTTGCTTCGGAGGATAAAAAGCTCTTTTGCCTAAAGAGGCAGGGCAGAAATGGTGACGTGATGCTGTATATAAATGAATCAGAAAGCATTGGAAAAGAAAAAGATATTCAGGTAGCACCTGGAGACTTCAGATTATTTGTTTGTGGAGGAGAAGTTTTATGAAAGGTTTAAAAAATGCGTTCGCACTGCTTTTAATATCATCACTTGGTGTTTGCATGACAGCATGTGGAAGTGATAACGCCAAAGCAGCTGCTGATTCTGCAAATGGTGAGGTGATCACACTGCGTATTCTTGAAAATGATACTGCCAAGCAGGAGGGATACCTTGATGAACTCTTGTCCGCTTTTAATGAAGCGTATAAAGATAAAGGAATTCAGGCGGTTGATGCGAACATGGAGGAATATAGCAACCTTGCTGAAAACGGCCCTTATGGCTACGGCCCTGATGTGCTTTATCAAGCCAATGATAAGTTGATGGCCTATGCAGAAGATAAGCACATTCTGGCTCTTAACAGGGATGATTTTGAGTGTGCAAGCCTTATCCCGGAAGAAGCCTGGGATGCCTTTACCATAGCAGTTGATGGCAAACAGTACACTTGCGCCATTCCTGTTAATGTTCAGGAACCCATGCTCTTTTATAGAAAAGATAAGCTGCCTGAAGACTGGGAATCACAGTGGGATGAGGATGGGGATAAGACTCCGGATTTCCTTCAGAACTGGAGCAGTTTGTACCAGTATTCCCAGCAAATCGTGGAGACATCTGGTGGACAGAACTATGGACTTGTTGCCTCCTGCAAGGATCTTTATATGATGGCACAGTTTGATTTTTCCTATGGCGGATATGTTTTTGGAAAAGATGAAAATGGCCTTACAAATGCAGAGGATGTCGGCTTTGGTAAAGGTGATGCTGCCAAGGGTATGTTAGGTCTTCGCCAGTTTGCAGGCCTTATGAATGAAGAGTGCATTGATGATTCTATTTCTCAGAACAGATATGCCAAGGTAGCTGATGGTACATATTTTTGCTCTATTTCAACTCCGGATACATATGTTCTTTTCCATGACAGGCTTGCAGATGTATATAAAGCTGAGGGAAGTAGCGATGAAGAAGCTGACCAGAAAGCTACTGAGAATCTGGGAATGGTTGAACTTCCCGGGAAAATGCCGGCTGATGGGGACTTAATTAAAAAAGGAGATACCGTTGATACTGTAGTAATGGGTGGCGTTAACGGCTATGGAATCAGTGCTTATACAGAACACAGAGAAGCCTGCATTGAGTTCGTAAACTTTGCTACAAGTAAAGAAATGATAAAGAGAAGAGCAGAGATTCTTGGAGTTGCACCAACAAGGTCAGATGTTGCGCAGGAAATGGGTGGAACAACAAGTATGATCTTTGAAAGTCTTAATGCCGGACATATAAGTCTTATGCCGTCTGTTAAGGCTGTTGATCAGATATGGGATCCGATGGGTACCCTTCTTAGTGATGTTGCCAAGGATGCCTTTAGAGAGAAAAAAGGTGAAACTGTCAAATATGCAGATGAAGCTTCAATGCAGGAAGCGCTGGATAAGGCATCAAAGAGTATCTACGATGCAATTTATACTTTGTCTAATTAAGGGAGCTCAACATGAATTCAAGAAATATTAAGACAAAATGCTCCTACGTTATAATGGGACTTGGGCAATTCCTGTACGGACAGAGAATAAAGGGAATGCTTTATATGGCAGTACTTGCCTTATATTTGTGGTATCTTTTTACCGTCGGATTTGGAGATATGGCAGGTTTTTTTACCCTTGGAACTGTGGAGGGTGATCCATGGCTTGGCACAAAGGGTGATGATTCTATCATCATGATGTTAAGAGGAATACTGGCATTTCTGATACTTATTTCAGTAATCGTGTTTTATCTTTCTAACATAAAAGATGTTAAGAACACAGAAAAGCTAGTGGAGCAGGGCAAGCCTGTTCCCGGCTTTTTAGCATCATTGATGCTGTTTGTGGATAAAAAGTTCTATGTTGTGGCGCTGTTTCTTCCGGTTGCGGGAGTTGCACTGTTCAACGTGCTTCCTATTATTTTCATGATCCTTATTGCCTTTACAAATTATGGTGGGGATATCGTTCCTCCCAAGCTAGTGGACTGGATAGGATTTGGGAATTTTATACAGATCTTTTCCCTGTCAGGAATAAAGGATACCTTTCTAAAGATACTTGGATGGAATGTGATCTGGGCAGTGTGCGCAACGACTCTTAACTATTTTGGAGGATTATTTCTAGCACTTCTTCTGAATAAGAAATGTGTTAGGGGAAAGACCTTTTGGAGAGCCTTCCCTATTCTTGCATACGCCGTTCCAGGATTTATTACCCTTTTGGGATTCAAGTTCATGTTCTCTTATGGCGGACCTATCAATTACTACCTGAAAGTTATGGGACTTGAGCCGGTGGGATTTTTGGATATTGATGCCGGATGGAAAGCCAGAATTATAGGTCTTTTAGTTAATGCCTGGATATCAATACCTACTTCAATGTTGCTGGCTACAGGAATACTTTCAAACATGAATAATGAACTATATGAGGCTGCCAGCCTCGACGGAGCAGGAAGATGGAAGCAGTTTACAAAGCTCACACTTCCTTTTGTGGTGTTTTCCACAACGCCAACACTGATCACCAGCTTTGTAGGGAATTTCAACAACTTTGGTGTATTCTACTTTCTAAGGGGAGGCCTTTATTTGGATGATTATTTCCTTGCAAGTGATACAGACCTTCTCATTAACTGGCTCTATAACCTCTCTATTGACAATAATTACTATGGAATAGGCGCGGCAGTCAGCCTTATCATTTTCATTATTACTTCGGTGATTTCTCTGGTAACATACGTTAATTCATCAGCATTTAAAAAGGAGGATACTTTCAGATGAAAAAAGAACGACTTTCAGAAGCTGTCGTTACACATATAGTACTTATCTTAGTATCCTTCATATTCTTTTTTCCGGTGTTGTGGCTTGTATTGGCTTCATTTTCAGCCTCTGGATCAATTTATGATTATGACGGATTTTTTCCAAAAAGCTATAGCCTTGGGACCTATCTCAAATTGTTTACGGATACACAGATGTATGACTATCCAAGCTGGCTTAGGAATACTCTTTTTGTGGCTGTTTTCTCCTGTGTACTGTCTACAGTACTGGTAATTCTGACAGCATATACCATGAGCAGATTCAGATTCAAAATGAGAAAACCGCTTATGA
>NZ_CAMVPU010000116.1 GCF_947169445.1 uncultured Butyrivibrio sp.
ACTCTTCCTGATACCATGTATAAAGGTAACCCTTTTAGTTTAATTTGTTCCAAATAACAGTTTATACCAAAGGCGTTTTTTAAAGTATTTTCCAGCATAATATCACCTCGATAACATTTTTCTTTTATAGTAACATTGAATATGTTATCGTTCAATATTTATGTTACCATCCTGCAAATCTCAGTGATATCAAACCCCAAAACAACATCTATGCTTTTTTTATTTTAATAGCAAAGTTCAGTCCTGTCATTTAACGTGTGGTTGATAAAAATTGTATTAGCTTATAACGTAATTCAGAATCTCTCCCAGCCTATATTCTCGCCTCACTCACCAATTATTTCCAAGAACAATTTATCAAGCGCTGACCAGTCCTTATTGTGATCATCAGGCAAATTATCTGCAATTTCCTTCTGTTTTTCTATCTCTGTTTCAATGAACGACTTAATTAGTGGAAGCTGCGGATTCTCTTCCTTCTCTGTTGTTCTCTTCTTGATTTCAAGCAGCTCATCAATCGCAGTCCTAAGCTCAGCAGGAATATTCATTTTCAGAAGATCATCAAACAAAACAGGCGGAGCCACATGCTTCTCTTCGATATACATTGAAGCCATCAGTGGCCTTAATGCATAGAAGTACTTTTTGTACCTTACCTTATCGCCGGTAAGATACTCATGATAAGTCTTGTTGGCAGTCCCATAATAATGATAAACTGCAGATTTCTCTGAAAAATACTGCTTCGACACCTCTGTTATCTTCTGCCATTCCGGAGTAGTCCTGTAAACAATTGGAGATCCGCTCCATTCGAAAAGAGTGGCATTTCCCCTGGCAAACTGTAAAAGAGCTTTCTTCAAATCCCAGCCATTGATATCAAGGACTTCATCAAGCTGCCATTCGATAACGTCTCTTGGTTCATTCAGTTTCAGATAATCCTCTTTCCTTCTCACATAGACAAAACGTACATCATAGTCGCTGTCCGGAGACGCGAATCCCCACGCTCTGCTTCCGGACTCAATAGCATGCAAAATGTGGACATTCTCCTTTGCCTCTATCTCATCAAGTTTTTCATTTATCTCTTTAACAATATCTCTCATCAAAACTCCTCATTAACAGCAATCCTGTTGATTCTCTCAACAAAATTCTCAACCTTCTCCATGTCAGGATTGTCCGGAAGCGCAGTCTTTGCTGCAGCTTCATCAAGTCTTCTCTCATATTCCTCCAGGAGTTCATAAAACTCCTCAGAAAAGGTTCCATCTTCCTTCATGAAATCGCCTCTTCTGATTGCAAGAAGTGTAGGAAGATCATTTACCCTGTGAGTGATGATCTCGCCTTTTTCAAGAATATCGATAGCCATCATAAAGAGCCTGATAAGATGCATGGCGTGCTTATTAAGATGGTTGTCATCCTTTTTCTTGTTGCGCTTTCCAATCTTGTCATAGTCTCGGACAACACTCCTCATCACTCCCCAGAGATCAGTGTAGTCCCTAAGTGGGAAATGTTCATAGTTTGCATCCACAAAAATCTCTGTGTCCAGTTCCGGATTTTCAGCCTTATCAATGTAAAGCCTGATATCTCCATCCTTGCCATAATACCTTCTGTTCACATCATCCAGAGCGTTCATAACGGACTTTAAAATATGCTTCTCCCTGTCGCTCTGAGGAAGAGTGTCCCTTGCTATGGCATTTTGAAGCCTTCGAAGCTGCGCATCAGCATATCCACCAAAAGACTTAATGGCTCTTTTGGACAGAAATAGATGGGTGTTATCTATAAGTTCCTGGCCCAGATCTGACTTGATAAGATACTGGTCCTCATCAAGGCCAAGCATTTCACAGGTGTTAGGATTACACTCCAAAAGTAGCTTAACGAGCTTATTGAAGCCATAAATAACAGTATCTGTCTTATCATCTTCATACTGGTCGAATTCAGTCATACCTAATAGATCAGACGGCATCTGCAGAGTGACGCCTCTGAAGTCAATATCACTGCCTTCATTGTTGGTGCCATATGAATAACTGCCTCCAAGTCCCAGCAGCATTATCCTATTTCCAAGTCTCTCATTTGTTCTGAGGAAATCATACTCCTCGGAATTCATTATTTTCTTAAAATCCATTACAATTTAAAACCTCTCCACTTAATAATGCACCCTCACAACCTTTGCCCCAAATGGGAAAAGAGCTACTCTCGCAATCTTGAAGAACTGCTTGCCGAAAGGGATTCCTATGATGGTGATGCAAAAAATGCAGCCAATAATAGCATTCGCAATCGCAAGCTCAATCCCGGAAAAGCAGATCCAAAGTATGTTAAGAAGCAAAGATACAGCTCCGCCTTCGTCCACAATCTCTTTTCCAAAAGGATTCAGTGATATTGAAGACAGCTTAAAGCACTGCAAGCCTACCGGAATTCCTACCACTGTTATGCACCAGAGAAGCCCTACAATCCACCATCCCAGGGCACTAAGCAGCCCTCCGCATAATATCCAAATCAAATTACCAAGAAATCTCATTATCAATCCTCTCCTGTAACAACTTCTCCGGTCCAGTCTATAATACCGCCAAACTCAAACACATTTGTGTAACCTATATCAAATAATTTCTGCGAAGCTTCCTTACTACGTCTTCCGCTTCTGCAGTAAACAAGAATAATCTGGTCCAGATCCGGTAATTCTTCAGGCTGCGTATCAATTATGCTCTCATTTGGAATGCATATAGCTCCCGGAATATGCCCTTCATCAAACTCATCCTGGCGCCTGACATCCACGACCACATGGTCATCGTCAAGCTCCATCATTAGCTTCGCCGTCTCCTGGTCAATCTGTGTGTAACTATTCTTGTCATTCTTCGAAGCAAGAAAAACAGATGTTGGACCATCCGCACCACCGATAATTGTCACATCCGATTCAGTTTTAGCTCCGCAGCCCGCAAACACAAGGGCAAACATTAGCATAGCTACGATAAAAATCTCTTTTCGCCTCATTGTCTCTTTTTCTCAGCCATTCTCTCTTTTATTACCACCACAACAGTTCCAACTGCGGCAACAGCAAAAGCTATAAAGCCGTAAACCATCATGAGAGCCGCACCAAAAATCGGCGCTTCAGAATTAGCACTGACAAAATAGTAGTAATAATTCGTGTAAAGAACCATTCCCACTACCGTGGATGCAACAAGCATCAGAGAAGAAATCACATACTCTTTCATGCTTTTTGCAAGAAACATATTCATAACTCCAAGTGCAACAATTATGATAAGTAAATACCTGCTGATAAGTGTTCCTCTCAGCTGATCTACTATGAAGAACATAATAAGCGGTATCAAATTCAGCCATTTCAGATATCTCATAATCCCATCCTCATGCTGACGATTCCGTCTTTCTCTCCAACCTCTTCGAAGCCCATACGCTTATACAGCTCGTATCCAACCTTCATCACTTCAGGCTTGGTAGTAAAAGTAACTTCCTTAAATCCAAGCTCTTTTGCCTTATCAAGCATGGTGTTGAGCATTACTCTCGCATAGCCTTTACCGCGAAACTCAGGCTTGATGAATAATCTCTTGGCTTCACAGATAGCATCATCAATCTTCCTGATAGCAATGCTTCCAACAGGAGTCCCGTCCTCGCTTCCAAGGAGCAGTGCTCCACCTTTGTAATATCCATCCAGATCAGCAAGCTCCTTGTCAAAAGAGACAAAGCAGCTCTCCGCACCTTTTATCTGGGAATACTCTTTGAAAATCTCTTTTATAACTTCGTTGTCGTTACAGACCCCCACATTAAACTCTGACATTTTTCATACACTCCTCTCGTTTATTATGCAGGATAAAATGGGCACTTCTCTCTTATACACTGCTGATTCTGGGAATAGAATTCACATTCCTGCTCCTCGTATATCAGCTTTACATCATAGTGCTCATTCACATATTTTATGCCATTCTTAAAAGCAATCATGGCATCTCTTTTGCAGCAACGAGGTCCGTTTATCTCCCCAAGGTCGCTGAGAGCCGCCGACGTGAACCGCATATGATTTCCCCAGGTACCATCAACAGACAAAGGCCCAGTTCCATCAATTATGGAAAGAGCTGCACCGATTGATGTTACAGCACCGCAGACTCCCCAAAGTCCACACATTGCTCCAGGCATCCTAAGTCCTTCTCTGATCAGCTTTTCAAGGGCTTCATCAAGATCTATGTCGCCACTGGCATTCTTGAATGCGACCAAAAGACATGCTCCATCAAGCATGTGGTGTTCCGGTCCGTGGATACTCACATACTCCTTCTTTGCCATTCTCTTAAAAATGGCAACAGGGCTTGTACCCTCTTCGTTCTTTATATCATCAACAATAAGTCGGGCTTTCATTTCCATTTCATTCATGTTCAAATCCTCATCAAAACTCGTTTTTATGCTTTTCAAAAAACTCAAAGTAAGTCCTTACTCCCTCAAGCTCCGTCCACTTCTTGATATCTACCGGCCTTTCATCAAGGTCATAAATCAGTGCACCTTTTAACGCCAACAAAAATGGTGAATGTGTTGCTATTATAAACTGGCATCCAAAGAACCTTGCTGAATTCTGGATAAACTCAAGCAATTCCAACTGCCTCTGAGGCGAGAGTGAGTTTTCAGGCTCATCCAACAGATAAAGTCCATTATCTTTAATCTTTTCAGAGAAATATTGCAGAGCACTTTCTCCATTGCTGTGCTCTATAATGTTATTTCCAATCGTATCTCTAACATACTTTGACTGTGTCTTGGATCTGGCATCCACAACTTTCTTGAGCTGCTCATAATCATCCAATGATTTCATCTGAAACTTTGAATGCTTATTCTCAATCCATTCATCAAAAGCCTGCTCTCTCTTCCGGTCAACGCCATCGTTCAGTGCTCTTAAGTTGAGCATAAAATCAAATACATCATCACTTGTAATCATCCTGATTTCTTCAGGTCTGCCTTCATGTGTCATCTCAAAATCACACATACCGATATAATCACCAAAGAAACTACTTCTGTTGAACAATGTATCTCTTTCGGCTTTCAGTTTCTCTGCCATAAGGTTCAGGGCTGTGCTCTTTCCTGAGCCATTGTTTCCATACAAAATCGTTATTTCAGAAAAAGACAGCTCCCGCAGCTCATTCTCTGCGAACACCCCAAACGGATAGAACGAGGTATAGCACGTTCTTCTTATATAGTTTACAAACTGCTCTTCATTTTCCACTCCTGGAAACTTAAATGAGTCAATATATCTCATTTTAAACCTCAAAATCCAGGCAGCTTCTGATCTTGGTATAAGGTCTTACCTTAGAATCAGCTACTGCTACGTGCTCAGGATGAACTGAATAACCTTTAAGTGCCTCAACACTCTCAAAAGTAGAATCCAGCATCAGGTCTGCATTTGAAGACTCAAGGCCGTTGATGTTAACCTTGATATCAACAATTCCAGGCACCTTTCCCTTTAATCCTTCAAGGCCTTCCTTGATTCCCTGCTTGATAGTTACTTTCTCTTCTGCAGAAAGCTCATCCTTAAGTGTCCATAAAATCACATGCTTAACCATTCTCGTTCCCCTTATCCTTTCCATCAATTCCTTGTTCCGCTCAAGTGCATCATAAATTCCATCCTCAGAAAGCACTCCACGCTTCAGATCTTTGGGCAAAAGCCCATCTTCATCCAGCGCAAAATCATCTTTCCAATCCTGTCTGGAATAATATTCATCAAGTTTCTTTATCTCTGGCTGAAAGTCCAGAAGAGCTTCCGAAGCACCATCAGCGTTATCCATTCTTCTCAAAGCCTCATCCAGAATAGCTTCCATTTCAGATATACGCCTTACAGCCCTGAGAATCCGTTCTTTTTCCCTACATATATAGTCCCAGCTACAGTCTCCGCAAATGTCGCTTCTGATACCTGTGTCAATAATCTGCACCTTTACCAATTCAGTAAACTCGGCAAAAGAAATCTCATCACCCTCTACTAACCTGCATGCCTCCAAGACTTCTTCATCATATCTTTTAACCTTATCAGCAGTAGTGCATTCTCCCTCCTCATTATTAGGGCAGTTCCTGCAGACAATATCCGTCTCAACCTTCAGCCGAATCTTCTGAGACGGATTCGACTCCATCTCCCTGATTATCCTGCCCATATGGTCGGTGAAGTCCTCGCTATAGCCCTTACCTTCATAAAACTGAAAACACATTCCATGATGTGGTCGTAAAACTCTGCTCATCTCATTTCCTTATACGTCCAGATGCTGTCTGTTCCCAAAGCCATCCTTCTTAAGATCTGAATCAAGCAGATCATAACTCTCCGGTACGATCTTAATCAGATTCATAGGCATCGGAAGCTGTTTCATTGCTTCCACAGGAATCTTCTTGTACTCCATGATTTTCAGATATTCCTCGGTGAACGGCTCAACCATGCTGGCAAGTCCCATCACCTGAAGACTCTTAAGCTGATGGAATCCACCATAGGGCTCATAGATAGCAAATGCCACATGCTTATTATCCTTCAGAGCCTTGAACTTCAGACCTCCTTCGGAAAAGAGATAAAAGCTGCCATCCACATAGTTGTACTCAATCGGAGTACATCTCACAAAATCCCCTGATGCGACAGCCAATGCACATGTATTGTGTGCCTTTATAAACTCATCAATCTTATCCTTAAGAGCATCTTCCTCCATGTGGACAGAATCCTTATCCTTTTCTAACCACACTGATGCTGCTTTTTCATAATCCATTTCCCACATTTTCTACTTCATTGCCACCAAAACGGCATCCTTTC
>NZ_CAMVPU010000117.1 GCF_947169445.1 uncultured Butyrivibrio sp.
AAAATGTAAAATAGAATGTCGCTCGCGACATTCTCGCGCCGAGCGCGGTTGACAAGGTCAACATAATTCCAATCGCGCGATGTGCAGATCACTTGGCGAGGTTTTTTCGAGCCTAGTGAAATGTCATACACAGTAGTGCGCATCCTTAGCGGAGCGATTTTTATGTAATAGGAAGCAATTTCCTATTACAGAACAAAATTTTCTGCGTTTCACCGAGGCTGAATACAATTATAGATAAAAGAAAAACATCCCAGTCTGAATGCAAGCATTCATCTGGAATGTCTTTTTTACAAGCGCATGGCTCATTGCTACGCGCATTATCTCTTTGAGAACTTTTTCAATGTCCTAAGTGCTGTGTTTGTGGCATTTCTAGGACGAGTTGCTGTTTACCTGCTGCGTACGGTAGAAAGCTCAGGGCTACTGTATGCGGTTGGTGGCAACTTTGTTATTCTTTATTGTCAAACCATTTAGGAACTTTGTGAGACAATCTCACAAGACTACCATCTTTGTAAATTGCAAATCTCCTAAAATCTTCTGTGTTATCATATACCGCAACAAGATTACAAAGAGGAAGAACTCTCCAGAAAGCTTCTAATGAAGCGATATATCTTCTTTCGATATCAGCTTCAGCTACTCCATGTCCACCTTGTGATACTCTTTTTGCAACACGCTCTTTTGCAATTTCAACACTATCTAATCCAATATAATGCATTTCAATTAAATAGCCATTCTCTTTTGCCCTTGTAATATTTCTGATCACCGAATTACCACACAATGTAGTTTCCTGGTTAAAGCTTACTCCCTCTTCAATATATGAGCTAAGAAGCGTAACTGCTCTTTTCCCGGCTTTAAAAATATCAGCCAGATTCTTCCAATCTCCTCCAGATTCCTTAAGTATTTCATCCGCATTTACTCTGTTTTCACATTTAAGATCCGGATCAAGCTGATATAACGTAGATTTACCTGCGCCATTAACTCCCGCAACTATAGTAAACTTTTTCATCTACTCAAAAAAGATTCCTTTCAACAACTTCTTTTTGCCTTCTTTGTAGCAAAAAATCTCCTACCATCTCATAGAAATCTTTTTCTTCTTCAGTTTCACTTTCAAGAACAAGCTGTAAAGTGTCCTTAGGATTTAATTTGGCTATTTCTTTATAAATATCACTATATTTCTTTACATCACACATAGACTTACCTCGTAAATCAATACAATAATTTTAAAAAAGAGAGTTCACGCATGAACTCTCCAGGCTATGGGCATCTCAAGATTCCATAGCGCATCCACTACATAAATCGCTCATTTATAAGGCTGTGCATCACCTATATGATAGAATAGCCAAGCTCCACGCTCGGCTAGGTCCCAAGTGATATTCACACCTAGCAACTCTGTTATTGATATAATAGCATATTTATAGGCTTTTTCAAGTTATAGCCTCTAGAATCAGCATTCATCTGAATCCACTTACAGTTCTTTTGACAGTAATATAAAGCCTTCATCTGCAGCAGGCTTCATATCCTTATCTCTTGCACAGGGATCAAAGAAACACTCCTTAATCTTCCTGTTAAATCCCATGTGATCATACATTTTTTTGTTGCCTTCTTCCTCCATCCCCACACCTATCGTTGCCAAAGAAAAGTTCTTTGACTTCAGATCGGATAATGCTGTATTCATCAGCATACTGCCGTATCCTTTGCCGCGATACTCCTTATTGACGCGGAATGCACATAAATAGGCTATATCCTTGCCATCAGCGAAGTCTTTATCCTCCAACTCCAGAAAAATGTAGAGTTCACCGACGATATTTTCTTCATCACACAGACTCCAGAATATGGCATTTCCCGATTCGATATTATCATAGAAAAAGCGGGCAGTGGGAGTTGCCTCATTGTAATTACTATAGTTCCAAAGGGAAAGCATATCTCTTGCAGAACTTTGTCTGACGATAAAGCTTGTTTTCAAATTATTCATATTGCCCGTGTCCAGCTCAACAATCTTTAGATCACATTCATCTACATATCCAATATCTTCTTTAAAGTCCCAAAGGCGTATCTTATCCATCTCATCTTCAGCGAAATGCGAAAATGGAGTAAGGGCCGGCATAGTACCGTAAAACACTGCCTGGTACTTGATGGTTCCCCTCGGATCTTTGATTTTATATAACCCTTTAAACTCGAGATCAGTCTGACGCTGATGAGTTTCTTCATACAATTCTCGAATAGCAGCATCTCGGGCTGTTTCTCCCGGTTCTATGCCTCCCGCTGGAAATTCCCATTGCTGCCTCCAGGAATTGAAACCGATCAGGTATTCACCGTTAACTGATATAACGGCAAAAGAGCCGGTAACATTATCATAATCGCCCATTTGATCTTCGTTTACTTTCAAGTATTCCAATAGCGTCCATCCGCTTTTATTATGTGCTAACATAAACTCAAAATCCTTTATCCCCAGATGTTATTTCATGCTATCACAGAATTCCTAATCCTGTTTGTCTTATCTCCTCAAGCTGCTCTGCTCTCAGTGTACCCGCCCTATACAGTTTAAGATATTCATTTTCAATTGACGAGTCAAAGATCAGCAGATCATCAGTATTTATGGTAACCCTAACACCATTCTCCACCAATATTTTGATTGGATGTGTTTTATAATTCTTTGCAAATCCCAGCATTACATTGCTACTGGGACAGACATTAACCTGTATATGATTATCCGCAAGAAATCTCATGGTTTCTTTGGATGTTGATGCACCAATTCCATGATGAACCTCAGAGAGGCCAAGAATCTCCACTGCCCTTCTGACATTTTCTGCTGAACCTGTTTCTCCAACATGCATCTTTTTGGTTAAATGATATTTCTCAGCCTTCTTGTAAAGTGGCAAAAAGCTTCGAATGGCTGAACATTTTCTCCAGCGCAAATATCAATTGCCTTGAAGTATCCTGAACTGGCATATTTATCGAATTCATCTGCCTCTTGTTCCACGTTTCCAAAAGAGGGATAGGTCAGCTCAGCTTCAAAGATACTATTAGGACAATACGCTTTATGGAACCCTTCTATAAGCTCTTGAAACCCCATTACCGTTCCTACCTGATTCACTTCAGCTGTACCAAAATTCATTACAAGACGAGTTATATTATTTCGCCCAGCCTCAGCAAAAGCACCCTCCCATCTAAGCAGCATATTCTCATACCCATCACAAAAGGGCTTTATAGAGGACCTAAACCATGCCTGCATACCTTCCAGGCCATCAAGTCGCTGTGGTGGCTTTGGAATGTCAACATGTAGCTGTTCAGATAGCCATTCACGCCTACAACCTTTGGTCGAGTGATTATGAAGGTCGCTTTTTGGTGCAGCTAAAAGTTTGTTTATATCGTTTTCTTTTAAACCTTCTAAAAAAATCTTCTCCACACCAATCTTCCCTTTGAGTTTTTGCTATTGAAGTATTGTAACAAAGCAGGTACTCCTAGTAAACATATAAATCAAAAAAGACCTGGTACAAATGTACCGAGTCTTCTGAAATCTGCCATAGCAGATATTCTTATCTCTTTGAGAACGATTAATGATTCGAAAGTACCTTGTTTTCGGCATTTTCAAGTTGAGTTGCTGTTTACCTGCCTCGTACGGTAGAGAGCTCAGGGCTACTGTATGCGGCTTGTGGCAACTTGAATAACTGCGATCAAAAATAATACTCTGATCTTACTTTCTACTCATTAAATCTTTGTCTGTCTTATGTAAGATTATATTCCGAGTTAAAGTGCTATGCTGCATCCCGATAAACTGAAATTTTCACGTCTACCTAGTGTATATAGAAAGGTCAATGTATGCTCCTGTTACACCAGAACCCAAACTCATTACTTTCATAGAAGAAAAATCGACACCTGATGAATCAATTTCTACTATGTTTTCTTTTTGAGCACTTGAAAATTCGTATGAACCTTCACCAATTGCAAGTACTGCTTCATTTGACGCATCACCAAGTTCTTTCATTTTAGCATTATATGCTTGTTCCTCTTTTTCATCCCACTGTGAAGCATGGTGCTTTCGTTCTGCTTGTTTAGTCCTTAATTGAGCCATTGATTGAGCCATTTTAGCCGCTTGGTATAAATCTTTATCATATTCTTGCAGTTTTCTCTCATCACTCGCTGGTACAGTATCTCCATTTGCCATAGCTCTATAAACAGCCATAACCTTCGCATTATCTTTAGCTATCTTTTCATTTGCAGCATCTTGTGTTTTCTGTGCCGCCATTTCTGCCTTTTGTTGACAGGTCTTTCAGCATTTGCGAGAACTCCTCCCTGATATCGTCGAAATTGTCGCCCTGTGGTGCTATCTCAAACTGCGCCGACAGGGCTTCCTCATTTACATGCCTGTTGAACAGGAATAGCTGGAAATGAATGCTTGGATCACAATAGTTTATCAGCTGAGAATACAGTCCAAGGATCTCCATCTGCTCATCCTCGTCAAGCAGGACGTAATTGATATCGTAGAACTCGATCATCTTCGTATAATAGTTCCTGCCCGCACGGCAGATACCATCCGAATACATCTTCTCAAATGTTATCGTCTGCTGGGTGGATATCTCCTTGCCGCTCTTCTTCCCGCTTGATGCCAGCTCCTGTTTCAATTTCCGAAGCCGTATCAGATCCGGAAATGATAAGCCGGTGATCTTCTTTATGATCGAGAAGCGTTCCGGTTTTTTATCTTCGGTTTTACTTGTCGTCCTCTCTCCTTCTGGCTTTAGCGGATGCTTTCCCGCCCGCCTTGTTTCTCCGCCTTTTTTCTTCAAGCTCCATCACCTCCTTTTCCTTGATTTCCCTTTGTTTCATCTGTTCATAAATGTTCTCTACCTTGTATCTCCTGATCCCCGGCCTTAAGAATTTCATCCTTATGACCTGCTTTAAGTACTTTTCCGCAGGTATGCCGTTTTTCTCGTACATGGCAAAGAAAAAGAACGGGAGCATTATCATTACTATAAGCAGTGCCGATACTTCCGTTCCAAGGCTCTTGCGGGTTACCAGATAGATCGGGACACCGACAATGGCCGCCGCCCCGAAGCAGATGACCTGCCGCTTGGTAAAATTCCCGATGAACTTGGCCTTTATCGCCTTGGGATCCTTGGCGACATCCACGCTGATAGCCATAAATACCACCTTTCCGTTTATTATGCGATCATCGCATATGAAAATGACTTGTATTATGGACACTATTTGACTAAAATAACAATAAGGATCAGTCAGTGCGCTCCCCAAATGCTTTTCGACAGTGATCCTGTCTTAAACAGTGAGAAACACAGTACCACGGTGTAGCCCATCACTCGCCAGAGTGCAGATCGCAGATCAGATGCTACTGTTAACGTATTTACCAGTACAGCATAAATTGCAACGCACACCATGATGAAGAATCCCTGGAAAGCCAGTGCCAGAATACCTTTGATATAATTGGTCCCGATGCTGCCCCACTCCTTATTTGAGAGCGTTGCAAAGGGAACCGGTGCTACCGAAACATACAGATATATTTCGATCATACGTCCATACAAGATGACGGTTATCAATACGGACATGATCTTCATGCAGAATGTACAGAACATTGTCTCAATTCCAAGGGAGATAAGGTCACCTATGTCCATGCCGATCAGATATGCCCCATACATGGACTGTATCGTAGGCCCAATTTCAAGGCTTGTCGATGCCGTGATCGTTCCGGAAGCCGAAGCTACCATCTCGCCGCCGACGTCAAATACAGCCATGACGATATTTGATGTATTGCTGAGCAGAAGGACAGCTATGCATGCCTTGAACAGATACCTGAAGAACAGGCTTGTATCGAACTCGTGCATGTTGTTCTTGTCGATCACCATCGTGATCAGCTCATAACATAGGACATAAGTTATTATCAGCCCCGCTATCGGTATAACCACCGTATCCGATAGCGTCTGTACCATAGTAAAAATGTTTGCGTTCCAGGTACTGGGAGTCTGACTGACCTCCCCGGCGATCGTCCCAACCTTTTCATTTACGTCTGTGAACATGCCGTTTAAGTTACTCATTACCCAGCCCCGTAACGCATCCCGTATGAATTCGGTTATCTTGTCTAATATAGCTCCCATCAGCTATCTTTCACGCCTATGAAAATAGCGACGTCAACTGAGGGATTACCGTCTGTGCGATTATTACCACACCCCCGCCGGCCATGAGCTGTTTAATTCCTTGACTCTTAGCTCCGGGGTTGTCATTACCATAACCTTCAAGCAGATTTATTATGCCCCA
>NZ_CAMVPU010000118.1 GCF_947169445.1 uncultured Butyrivibrio sp.
GCATATATGTTCCAGATCATGTTCTTCTGTATCGGAGATATTTACATATAATATGCAAAGGAAGGCTGTTGCATATATGTTCCAGATCATGTTCTTCTGTATCGGAGATATTTACATATAATATGTAAAGGAAGGCTGTTACATATATGCTTCCGAAGAAACTTATAACGTATTGTAAAGAAAAGGAGAGAATGATAATGCAAAAAGAATTATTTGAGGCAATGGACATTGAAATAGTACATACCGTAGTTTCTGGAGGTGTGGTCTATAAGGCTTCAAGAGACACAAATTACAACTATGTTTCTGGAACATCAGAGACACTAACACCAGAGCAAATGGTTAATCTCGTAATAGAGGATCGCAAAGCTCTGGAGGAGGAAGGGATATACGAGCTACACGAATATTTTGATGAGTTCTATGAAGCCACGTATCAAGGGCAGACTAAGAAATGGTCGGTCATAGAGTATATTTATCTTGCAGAGATGCTAGAGGTACTCAATCGAAACATGATTAATGTAGTATTCATGCATTAAATAGATGCTCGACCGAGCGAGCAAAAACAGGTCTTAGGCTCGGAGCGTTGCCATGGATTGGGGGCCATGGCAGGTGATATTTATGATATCAGGCATTTTGTATAGTGGACATCTTCTGCTGAAATGTCAAAAGCGTATATGCTTAGCGAACATTTTCGTAATATACGCGCACAACTGAATACTCGTTTATTGACGGGAAACTAACTAATTTGTTGAGCCCGTCAAGGATGCGGGCAGGAAGGAGTGCAAATGAGCACATTGTTAAATGCATTAAATGAATGCGGATTTGTAGTAAAGGAGATTGAGGCGATCAAGAATGGGGTGAACTGCAAAGGTTATCAAATCGACAACGGTACTAACATAAAACCGGTAATCTATCACTCACCGGAAGAATCAATCGAGGCATTTGTTGCCAGAGCAATAGAAATTGCGAAGAGCCCTGTTCCACAGATTGATGTTGAGAAGATTACAAGTCATGAGTATTTACTCGACAATACCTTTGTATGTTTACAGAAAAAGGGCAATGAAGAAATCTGCAAAAGAACTTTCCTTGATTTGGAGATGTATGTAAGGATTGGGGTAGATTTTGCAGATGGTACCAGCGGTTCCATTAAGGTAACACAAGGAATATTAGAAAAAGCCGGAATGTCAGAAGACCGACTGTACGAGGCAGCTATTCAAAATTCTGAGAAAAAGGCACATGTTACTTCAATGGCGGAAACTCTTGGGATGATGACCGAAGAACTTTTTGGTGAGAATCTGTTTTATGTAGCAACTTACCATGATAAAGCACATGGCGCAGGAATTATGGCAGTTACAAAAATACTGCACGAGTTCTGTGAAAAGAAAGGATATGGCAAAATCTATATTCTTCCAAGCTCTACGGAGGAAGTACTGTTTATTCCTAATGGATATATGGATCCGGAAAGCTTGGCAGTAATGGTTAACTGTGTCAATGAGGAAACTGTTGATCCTAAGTTACAACTGAATCCTACAGTTTATCTATATGATGACAATTTGGGTGCAGTAACAATAGCTTTTTCTTACAACAAAAAGTGCCGTTAATAATCTCCAATCTACAACTGCTGTAGTGCAGACAAATGTGTAATGTTATATCAGAGAGGAAAACCTCTCTGATATATTCATTTTAAGGAGTGACAAATGAGTGTTATATTTTTGAAGCAAACTGAAGAAGGTAAACTTAGGAAGGTTTCAACATTGGAGGAAGCTGATTTTGTAAGGATTCCAGCAGCCGCATATAAAGAGGTTTTTGAAAAAAATGAGGGAGAAGATGTTGTACAGATACGGAGGGAGGAATATAACGGATTTAAAAAAATGCTTCGAGTTATTAGAGACAGGGAAATCCAACAAATCGACAAATGTAAGGCCGATAGCCATGGATATAGCCTAAAGTTAGTTTGTTCCAGAAGCTATGATAGACTTAGACCGGAAATAACAGCTTTCAACATTACAAAAACTACTCCTATTTCATTGAAGATAGACCTTTATACAGCATATACACTGGTAAAGAATGATCTTCATGATTTCTATGGATTCATGGATGAACAAGTATACATGTCTGGTGAAGGAATACCAAAAAAAATAAAGACAATAGATTTGTTAGAGGCCTTCCAGAACAAAAATGAGAATTATAATAGGGAATATTATATATCTAATTCCGAGTATGGGAGAAAGCTTAAAGAGATCGTGGACAGTTCAGAAGTAATAAGTTTTGGTCCTTTAAAGCTTAGTGCTAATTTTGGTCAGGGAGTGTATGAGGTAACATATTGGGCAACCGAGCCAATTTAATAAATAATCACGGAATAAACCGTCAGTCATATAGCAATATGGCTGGCGGTTATTTCGTATTTTCACATGGGAGAAAAAGAAGTGACAGCAATAATATTAGTAAAAACATATATAGTGCAGTTTCAGTTTATATATGGTTTTTACTATGTAGATGTACATGCGCATGGAACATTGGGCTTAAACTTCGACAAGATTATTGTGGAAATAATTTCTGCTAAGTTGAAGTACATGAACGTGGCGAGTAAAAATATCGGTTTACCCGATTTACGATTGGGGAGGTTTTATCCCAAATCGCGAACGGGTAAACCGATATGTACAATAAAACATGTATCTTGATTTCACAATTTCTTGGCTCTGGCGAAAAAAAATCTATAATATCCTTGGAAACCTTATATTTATCGCTTTTGCTGAGTTGGTACAGCTCAGGTGATTCCGAGCGATCCCTATGACGCCATTTGCTGAGGGAATAAGGGTCACTGTAAATGCTGAAAAACATTTTTGGAAGCATTATTTGAAAATTGTACCGGAACCTGTAAACCATAGTGATAGCGACGTTGGCTGTATAACAACGAAGGTGATGGCTGACATCCGTTGATCTCCAGCTCAACGTAATCAACAATGGAACGTGACGAGAGCGGTGAAGTCTCGGACCGGTAGGCTGATTACCATAGATCAGCGGAGAAAACACGCCCCCACTCCACAAAGGGAACGGCAGATAACCTTAAACTGAAGAAATAAAGGCTGGGAACATAACCAAGATAAAGTTTGTACCATCGCAAGATGGAGCGTATGGAGACAGAACCATCTAAAAAAACCTGTTGCTCAATCAGACCTTCGGGACTGAGGAAGCTGCTTTGCTTTAACAAATTTTATGAATAAGAAAAATGAGAACAAAGACGGAAGTCTTTGACTATTCGCATATAAAAAAATTAACCATAGTTTCTCTATAACGAAGGAGTTTCTGTAAATGGGGTACAAGAATAAAAAGTATCAAAAGGATCTTACACAACAGATAAATGACCGGCTTACTATGATGCTTCATGCGGGTGAAGGTACAAGTAAAAAAGAGGCGATTGCTAATGGAACAGAAAGGGACAAAATATTCTCATACAGTACCTACGAAAGTTACTTTAAACATTGTAAATACTTCTCCCGTTATGTAAGGGAAAATCATCCAGAAGTAAAGAATCTGAACCAAGCTAAAAAGTATGCTAATGAGTGGCTGCAGTCACGGGTGGATAATGGTGGCATAAATGGAAAAACACTCTCTGCATGGACAATTACGCTTGAACGAGAGGCTCTGGGCAAGCTCTATGGAATAAGACCAGATGATCCTAATTTCTTTTCAGCTCCCAAGCGTTATAGGGCTGATATTGTAAGAAGCCGAGGAGATGCAGTTAGAGATGGTCACTTTTCTGAAAAGAAAAATGATGAGTTTGTGAAGTTTTGTAAAGGAACAGGCTGCCGTAGAAATATCATGGAAAAATTGGAAGGACGAGATCTGATAACCAGAGCCGAAATTGATAGAGAAATCACTTTATGGGAAAAACAGACTAGAACTGAAGCTGAAGAAAAGCATCTTAATGCTTTAAAGGATACTGTGAAACAGTTTCCGGATCAGGACTATTTTCTTCATCATAGAAAGGATAAAGGCGGCCGTGAGAGATATTCGCCTATTGTTGGAGACAATAAACAGCAGATTGTTGACCGCATGAAGTCTACAGCACCACATGAAAAGGTATGGAAACACGTATTTGGAAATTCTGATATTCACGGATATAGAGCAGAATATGCAAGCACAGTCTACAGACTGTACGCTAGACCGCTTGAAAAAATTCCTTATGACAGAACAAATAAAGGGACAGGAAAAAAGTTTCAGGGAGACGTTTATACTTGTCGTAAAGATAAAGCCGGAAAGAAGCTCGACAGAGCTGCAATGTTAAAGGCAAGCAAAGCACTGGGACATAATCGTATAGAGGTCATAGCTAACAATTATTTACGATGGTTGTAAGTTACAAGAGAAAAACTAGTTATTTAATAAAGCTAGTGTCAAAATATGTTGACCATATGATATCTTGACGCTACAATAAAATAGAAGTAATGGAATCATAATCAAGAACCATTGCTTTTATTTAAAGTATAAAGTGTCAAGATAATATTAGATATCATGATATTGGAGGCGGTTACATGGCAAGAGAAATAGGATATTTCTTAGGTGGTATTTTAGTATATCTTTATATTGGATTCTGGATAATAAATATTCTTGGCGGATTAGTATTATTATGTGTTTCACACTTGTTATGCTTGTTTGGAGACGTTATAAGCGGGGGTGTTGCAGGATCTGAATCTCGCGATACTTCATCAGAGGATGTCTTTTACAATGATGAAAATATGTATACATGTACTGATGAATGGAGAAGACTACACCCCTATGGACTAAACCCTGTAACTGGCGGCTGGAATGCCGAAGAAGACGAAGCAAATGGATGGTGATGCGAATGGCAGAATACTTCTATATGAGAGTAAGTGCGCGGGATAAACACGTAAATCAGAAACTTACACAGCAGGAGAAAGCTTTACAAAAGTATGCGAAGACACATGGCCTAAAATATGATGTGAAATCTATATATAAAGAGGACTGCGCTGAAAAGAACTTTTTGGATTGCAAAGTGTGGATCGCACTCGAAAAAAAACTCAAGGACGGAGATACTCTCATTTTTAAAGATATCAGTTGCTTTACAGGAAATGCTGAAAGCGGATATGGGAAGTATATTCAACTCATGGAAAAGGGAGTCCACCTGGTATTTATAGACAATCCTTCTGTATGTACAGATTATATTAAACAACTACGTGTTGTTGCAGAAAAACAGCACCTTGTTGATAATATTAGCCTTGAAGACACTGTAAAGTTGCTTTTGTATGTTGAGTTGGATCGCTTGGATCAGGAAAGGCTGGTTCGAAGACAAAGGATAAAAGATGGTATGGATACCTCGGAAAAGAAGCCTGGTCGAAAGATTGGCACTATGGAGAAGTTAAACACAGAGCTTGAAGAGGATATCATGATTTATTTGAAAGACAGCACTGTGCTTCAGATAGATATAATGAAAAAACATAACATTAGCCGCAATACTCTAAAAAAATATGTAAAAATAATAGCAGAAAAAATGAATAAAAATGTACCAAACCGTAATCGTAAAACAAATTCCAAAGCATAGAAAAGAGTGTGTGTAAGCTGATGTAATCTGACTTCAACTTACACACACTTTATTTTCGCTTGTTCTAATTGTTTTTCTGCATCAAAGAGGATATGGTGTTTAAGCTGCCTTTGCTCTTTTCTTGTTATTAACAGCGAAGACGCCAACTGCCACTACCAAGACTGCACAGATAATACCAATGATATACTTGGTATTATTATTTTGTACGGTTTCTGTCTTAGATGAAAGAGCGGGATCAGGAGTTTCTGCTTCAAGAACCGCTTCATTAACTGCTTCAGCTGGAGCAGCTTCTGCTGCAACAGCATCTTTGGATACATCTTCTTTTACTTCGGATGTACTTACCGGAGCAAGAGTTTCAGGTGACATAATAGGTGTAGCAATAACATCTGTAAACTCAAATGTGATGTA
>NZ_CAMVPU010000119.1 GCF_947169445.1 uncultured Butyrivibrio sp.
GGAACTAGCGTCCGAGTATTACAAGATGCTTGTACCAAATAGACAAGAATCATCATTCATTTTTCTAAGGAAGAGTTTCATCATCTTGAAGGAATTGGTCAGTTACGTGATTTGAAAATTCACAGTGAAAGTGGAAATAGAACCTTTGATATGGCTTTAACAGGAGATGTTTTAGAAGATGAACTGAAAAAATCTCATTTTTACCAAAGTGGATGCGTTCAGAATAAAGTGGATTATCTTTATCTTCTAGAACGGATATTTGACGAAGACAATATAGTATTTAGATTCAGAAAATCGATGAAAGGCAGTGGTAAGATAGAAGCTGAGTTGTTTCTGACTTCGGAGTTGGAGAATGGACAGTTCTTTGTATATCTTGATAGAGGCGAAGAATCTGATGAAGAATACTACTGTAGGTCATTTGTGGCTAACCCTGAATTTGATAGAACGCAAGGACATGTAAAGCTTACTACCCTTTGGAAAGAAAAGATAAATTTTGAGACTGGCGAGAGAACTGTTTTGTATAGGTATAAAGATTTCTCACCAGATCAGCTAAATATGTGATGCAATGATTATTGAAGAATATAGTTATTCATTGATGACGAGGAAGATGTTTGACCAGTTGTTTGACCTTTCGGTCAGTCGGTGTTGTCAAACCTCCTTTCCATGCGGGTTTTGAGATTTTTCAATCGTGTTCGAATCACGTCACTCCGATTGCATTGAAAGCCGCTTGTTTAGCGGCTTTTTTATTTTCACTTTTCAAAAAAGTGAGTGACCAAGTGAGTGACCTAATAGGACACCTTATTCTGCAGATAGCTTTCTTTGGACATGGTTTCAGCTTTTTAACGGAAGAATGATATTTAAGTGGAAGATATCGTTCTCCGTATTTGTGTTGAGGGCTCCTTCGAACTTGTCTACAAGCAGCTTGATGCTCTTGATTCCATAGCCGGTTCCGGCACTGCCGACGTCTCTGACCGGCAATTCATCTTCAAAGACTATATTTCCTTCATAATAATTCCAAATATGTATCACAACAGAATCACCAAATTGCTTGAGGCTCACATCTATGAGGCGTTTGTCGGAATTGTTGCAACTGCTATCTGCAGCAATATGACAGTTACCTATGCACTTGGCAATCTTGGAACAATTATAGCACTTGGATGTAGCGGAATTGTTTTGGCAGTTCTTGCGGTAGTACTTCCAAATAAGTTTGGAAACCATGATATTCTTGGCACTATTTCAGTTTTGGGAGCGATAGCTCTTTTCACTACAGCATTTGGAAAGATCCTTTCAGAGAGAATCCTTCTCATCGCAGGACTTTTCAGCTACGACTCAGTTAATACTGTAGGCTGGCAGGTATTTAGCGTAACAGTAGTTGCATTTGCAGGTTTCATTGTGGGAGCGCTTGTTCTTATCATCGGCGCCTTCACCCGTTCTGTAAAGGAAAACGCATAATTTGTACAAGATAATAATTCTTGAGGAAGACTCCCGGCAGCTGCCGGGAGTTTTTTGGCATATAATAAAAGATATAAAAATTGTGCAAGATTATGTTGACAACAATCGTAATTTATGAGAATATGGATGGGCGTTAGCGAATGCTAACAAGAGAGGAGCTTATTCATGAAGAATAAATTATTATCTACAATTATGGCAGCAGTTATGGGGTTATCAGTAGTGGCTTGCGGAGCTTCAAATGAGACACAGACTGCCTCAAATTCAGTTAATACAGAGACAGAAGTAAATTCAGAAACAGAGGTAAACTCAGAGACAGCTGAGGGTAAGGCAACAGAGGATGCTTCTACAGACGAGATTTCAGCATCTGAGGATGTTTTCCCGCTCACTATCACACACGGCCTTGGCGAGACTGTTATTGAGTCAAAGCCTGAGAATGTTGTGGCAATTGCGTGGGGCAACCCCGATGTACCTCTTGCTCTTGGAGTTATGCCGGTTGGAATTTCAGAGGCCAATTTTGGACCAAGAGATGAGAATGGACTTCTTGCATGGACTGCCAAGGCTTTTGAGGATGCAGGCGTAAAGCCGAATGTATTTGATGATACAGACGGATGGGATTATGAGGCAATTTCAGATTGTGCTCCTGATGTGATCCTTGCAGCTTATTCAGGACTTAGTCAGGAAGAGTATGACAGATTATCAGAGATAGCACCTGTTGTTGCTTATCCTGAGATTGCATGGTCCACAACATGGCAGGAAGAGACAGTAAATGATGCCATTGCACTTGGCATGGAGAAAGAGGGCAGAGCACTGGTTGAAGATACAGAGAAGCTCATTGCTGATAAACTTTCTCAGTATCCCGAGCTCGAAGGCAAGAGAGTTGCTTTCTTCTGGCTTTCAGAGGATGACCTTGGAACCTTCTACATTTACACAAGCAATGATCCAAGAGCTGCCTTCCTTTCAGACCTTGGGTTTGTAACACCTGACAGCGTAAAGAGCCTTATCACAAGTGATCAGGATTTCTCAATCACAGTAAGTGCTGAGAATGCAGATCTTTTGACTGATGTAGATATCATCATCACTTACGGAACAGAGTCACTTGTAGATGCAATGCAGGCCGACGGAAGATTTGCAAACATTCCGGCTGTAAAGAACGGAGCATTTGTGCTTCTCGATTCAAATGATGTTCTTGCAGCAGCCAGCACACCAACAGTTCTTTCCATTCCTTATGCAATTGATGACTATTTGAAAGCGCTTAATGATGCAGCAGAAAAAATTCAGTAATTACAAGTTAATAACAGGGCTGGTGGTGGAGATCGCCTTCGTGCTTTTGGGAGTTTTTCTCTCAATATCATATGGCAGCAAAAGCATTCCTTTTTCGGATGTGACGGGATTTTTTACAGGGGCACTTACAGATGACTTTACTTCAGCAGTTATCTCAGCCAGAATACCCAGAACAGTTTTTGGGCTTCTGGCCGGTGCGGCGCTTGGGGTATCGGGAGCACTGATGCAGGCTATCACCAGGAACCCTATTGCTGACCCAAGTATCCTGGGAGTCAACACCGGGGCTTCGCTTCTTGTGGTGATCGGGATAGCATATCTTAATATTTCCTCCGGGATAAAGCTTATCGGACTTTCTTTTACGGGAGCTATAATTACAGCTCTTTTTGTATATGGAATCGCATCTGTGGGCTATGGGGGTGCAAACTCGATAAAACTTGCCCTGGCGGGAGCTGCGGTATCAACAGCTCTTGGAGCGCTGGTAAACACCATTATGCTTCCTGATTCACAGGTCATGAAGGAGTTCAGATTCTGGCAGGTGGGCAGCATAAGCGGAGCTACCTGGGATGATGTTAGGCTCCTTATTCCGTTTTTTGTTGTCGGCGCAGGTTGTGCACTTCTTTGCGCATCCCCTTTAAATGCATTGGCTCTTGGAGATGAGATGGCTGTATCCCTTGGGGTAAAGGTTGGACAGATAAGGCTGTTTACTGCGTTTGCAGGAGTGCTTTTATGCGCGTCAGTTACTGCTCTTGCAGGACCTATCGGCTTTGTGGGACTTATGCTTCCACATGTTTGCAGGCAGCTTTTTGACAATGATCTGAGAATAATAATTCCAATGTCCATGATCGGAGGAGCAGGTCTTTTAACCTTTTCCGATGTACTTGGAAGAATACTGGGAAGACCCGGGGAGCTTGAGGTTGGAATTATTACTGCAATAGTCGGCGCTCCGGTATTTATCTGGATCGTTTGGAAGACAAAGGCAAAGGGCATATGACAAATTCAATAGATAATGATTTAAGAAAAATATATAAAAAGCATGACGTTCAGAACGCCTTTTGCATCGTGGCTCTTGTTGTCATCATCGGCATTCTTTCAGTGTTTATGATGACTCTTGGCAATACTGATTATTCGTTAAAAGAGGTGTTTGGATACCTGCTTAGTAATGAAACAAAAGGAGCTGCATATACCATAAAAACCTTGAGGCTTCCAAGACTGCTGGTAGGCGGTTTTGCGGGATTTGCTTTTGGTATTTCAGGATTTACTTTTCAAAATCTGTTAAGAAATCCTCTTGCTTCTCCGGATATTATAGGAGTTACGGCAGGATCCTCTGCGGCAGCTGTTTTCTGCATTCTGATCCTTGGAATAAGCGGCGCGGCTGCTTCCTTTTTTGCTGTGGCAGCAGGACTTATCATAACTACACTGATATTTCTTTTATCAGGAAAAGGACATGCATTCTCAAGCAGGATGATCCTCATAGGAATCGGAATGCAGGCGGTTTTGAATGCATTGATATCATGGATGCTGCTGGTGGGCTCAGAGTATGATGTAGGAACTGCGCTCAGATGGCTTCGCGGAAGTCTTAATCTTGTGCAGATGAGTGATGTGCCTGTAATTGTGACAGTGACTGTTATTTGCAGCGGACTGCTTCTTATATGTAACAGATACCTTCGTATGATGCAGCTTGGTGACGAATATGCGACGACACTCGGAGTTCCGATGACAGCAGTAAGAGTATGCTGTATGGTCTGTGCGCTTGTGCTTAGTGCAACAGCGACAGCTGCCACAGGCCCGATCGCATCGGTTGCATTCTTATCAGGGCCGATTGCCCAGAAATGCACCAGGAACGGCAAAAATGCCATGGCTGTTGCAGGCCTTGTGGGAACGATACTTGTTTTTGCATCAGAACTTGTCAGCAAGAACGTTTTTGAGACGAAGTACCCTGTTGGTGTTATAACAGGACTTTTAGGGGCACCGTATCTTCTTTTGTTACTGCTAAACCTGAACAGAAAGGGAGAAAAGATCTAATGGATGGATTTGCACTTAGTCATGATTTCTGTGCCAAGAACATCAGCACGGGATATGAAGAAAAACTGATACTTAAGGATATGAATATTACCATCCCTGCTGGAAAGTTCAGTGTTTTGATCGGACCAAACGGCTGCGGAAAATCAACTTTATTAAAGAGCTTTGCACGTCTCTTAAAGCCAAAGTGCGGAAACATTCTTCTGGACGGAAAATCAATTTATGAACTTCCAACCCAGCACCTGGCAAAGGAGATAGGGCTTCTTCCCCAGTCCCCGATTGTCCCTGCGGGCATAACAGTGGCAGACCTGGTTGCGCGAGGAAGGTTTCCTTATCAGAATCTTTTCGGGCAGCTGTCAAAGGCTGACTATGAGGCTATTGCCTGCGCTATGGAAGCAATGGGAATAGCGGAGCTTGCAGATAAGAGTGTGGATTCACTATCCGGCGGCCAGAGGCAGAGAGTATGGATTGCGCTGGTCCTTGCGCAGGACACAGATATCCTTCTTCTCGATGAGCCAACCACCTACCTCGACATTGCATATCAGGTAGAGATCCTGGACTGCCTGGCAAAACTTAACAAATTAAAGAAGACCACAATAGTGGCCATCCTCCACGACATCAACCTATCCATCAGATATGCTGACCACATCTTCGCTATGAAGAAAGGACAGCTCCTTGCAGAAGGAACTCCAAGAGACATCATCACAACCGATCTCATGAAAGAAGTCTACAGCATGGAGAGCTCCATCATCACCGATCCCGAAACCGGAGACCCCTACGTTATCCCAAGGAGCAAAGCCGGCTGATGTTCAAAAAAGTAGTGCCGCCGCAAGGACAATCATTGGAACTTGCTAAAGAGATAACAGGAGAAGTATGATGCTACTTGGGAGGACAT
>NZ_CAMVPU010000120.1 GCF_947169445.1 uncultured Butyrivibrio sp.
ACAGTAAAATATCGCTCGTTACCTTTGCATATCTGAATCCAAACATCGAAAAATGCGGCTTAAAATCATTCCTGCCCGGCTTGCAGATATAGTTTATTTCCTGCTTTATTCCACCGGATTTGTTTCTGTCTCCGGGCTGGAAGTTTTCTATTGTGAAGTTCCCGTCCTCATCCAGGGTTTCACCGTGGATGAGACAGATCTTCTCACCGCCTTTGGCATTTTCCACGACAAAAGAAGTATATCCGGCCAGGTTCTGCCCGAAATCAAATACGCTTTCTCCATTCGGAGTTGTGATAAGTCTGCCTTCAAACACTTCATGTTCCGTAACAAACGGCGATGTCTGGGCTATAAGATTCCCTTTGTCAAAAGACATCTCTCTTGCCTTATGCCACTCACCAAAGCCCGAACCGGCATTGCAGGTCTCTCCCAGCTCAAGGTCCGTAAGCTTTATAGGTCCGTTTTCACAGGCATCCCAGCTGCAATCCGTAACAAGTAAAGGATTATCTATGTCTCCATCGCCTATTATCGCGCACAGAAATGAAATATCCTCTCCGTACAGATTTCTCACACCGTCAATCCCGTTGCATCCTCTGTACCAGCCATCACCCAGTGTAACGAATATCTCGTTTTCCCCGCATATCAGCGTATCCGTGATCTCATACTCCTGATACTGAAGCCTTTTATCATACTCATCACATCCCGGAGTCAGTCGTGCATCCGTAATTTTCCGGCCATTTATCAATATTTCATACAAGCCATGGGCCGTAGCATATATGCTAACTTTCCCCTCTTTATAAGAGAATGTGGTCCTTAAATATCCTGCTCCCTTTCTCTTATCAGGTTCTGTCACGGTTTCAGGTGATATCCACTTTGCTTTTTCAAAAATCTTAGCCGCTTCCATTTAACACCTCTTGCATTCTTTACTGCTTTTTAATATTCATAAGAGCATTTGAAAGTGCCTTAATCTCGTCAGATTCTATATCCATTCCGCCCTGTTGCAGGAGCTTCTTAAGGGGCTGGCGGGCAATCATCTGCTGCATTGCTTCTGAAATCTCTACGCCTTCTCCCATTCCGCCTGCTGTTCTTGATGTCATTGCTGCCATCATCCTGTCGAGAATTGCTTTTCCTTCAGGTATGGCCTGAATCTCTGCCATTGTACTTGAAAGGGAGAGATATCCCTCTTTTTCCTCAGGCTCATCTTTCTTGTCAAACCAGTTTCTGACCTTTTTATCCGGTGCAAAATATGTCGGATTGGGCTCGGAAACCTTTGTTATCTCCATCTCATCCGAAAGTTCTCCGCTCACAGCCTTTATGGTATGAACTCCGCTTATGGGAACATTAAACTTAAAGATATGTTCTCCACTTGCGTTTCCTACTTCTACGCCGTCAACAAAGAGTGTGACGGACTTTTGGTTTGAATATACCTTTATCTCTGTATTATCCTCGATGCGGTCGTGATATCTTTTTCCGCAAAGATGGACGAAAGGCTCATCAGACCACCATGCTTTATAGATATAATAAGCGTCCTTTTTCTGCTTTCTGTCAAAGGTGATGACACCCTTGTGGTTTTTGCCCGGATCTCCTGCCTCATCTCGTCCTGCTGCAGCAAATTCAAACATATTCCAAAGATATGTTCCCCAGATATATGGACGGGTGCTGAACATTTCAAGCATATGCTCGTGATAAACAGCCTGATAACTCTCTGTATAATCGCCTTTTTCAGGTATTGGAGACTGAAGCGTAATTACTGAATCTGCTCCATACTCCGTAAGTCCTATTGCCACATCGGGATGCTGATTATGGAAATCGTCAAACCACTTGTCATTGTCCTCCATCTCGCCTACATACCAGCCATAGTAGAGGTTGTAGCCGCGAATATCAGGCAGTGTTACAAGAGGCGAGTCTGTCTCAAGAAGGAACAGATTTGCCATGGCAGAATATCTGATAGGATCCATCTCGTGGACAATATCGTTTAATATCCTGTGGTTCTCCAAGAGATCTTCAGTAACGCCCTGCAGAGATATCTCATTTGAAAGTGCCCAGCACATTATTGATGCATGATTGTAATTCTGGCTTATCAGCTCTTTCATCTGGGATATGGTGTTCTCTCTTCCACTGTCCATATGTACGGTAATATATGGAATCTCAGCCCATACCACTATGCCCTTTTCATCGCAAAGATCATAGAAGTACTGATCGTGCTGATAGTGTGCAAGCCTTATGGAATTGGCGCCCATGGAGAGGATGAGATCAATGTCCTCCTTGTGCATTTCTTTTGTCAGTGCATTGCCAACTCCTGCCCTGTCCTGATGTCGTGAAACGCCTCGAAGCGGATAGCTTTCTCCATTGAGGAAAAATCCTTTATGAGGATCAACATGAAACTGCCTTACTCCAAACCTGTCATAGATTCTGTCACACTCTTTTGTTCCATCCAAAAGAGTTGCTGTTATGTTGTACAAGAACGGATCCTTGAGACCGTTCCATAAATGTGGCTCTTTTATCGTGATCTTACCGCAGGCAACATATCCACAGGATGCATCCTCTGCCGGAACCACCTCAAACTCCTGCTCTGTTACACCGTCAATTGATATTCTTACGCGCTCTCCGCCGCTTGTGTATGCCTTTATTTCAATTTCAGCATCATTTCCGTTTAGTCTTGGTGTGACGTACAGTCCTTTTCCACCATAATAGTCCATGTCAAAGTGCTTTTCATCCACAACCACAAGATAAACATCCCTGTAAATGCCACCATAGAAAGTGAAATCCGCTTTCTGTGGATACACCCTTGTATTGGGCTCGTTGGAAACAGAAACTACCATCTCATTTAAATCTGAAAGTGCCTCTGTAATGTCCGTCCTAAAGCAGGAATATCCGCCATCATGGCTCGCTACCTCACGGCCGTTTAAAACAACTTTTGCAGAGGAGTTAGCGCCTCGAAATTCCACAAACACCCGCTGTCCCTCTTCCATTACCGGTCTTTCAAATGTCTTTTTATAAAGGCAGGTTCCTCTGTAATACTGCTCAGGCCCCGTCTGTCCATCAACAGCATTCCAGGTATGAGGAAGAGTTATGCTTTTGCTCTTTCCCTCTTTTTCAAATATCCAGTTATCATTCCAAAGAATTGTTGTTCGCATGTTTCACCTCTCCAGTTTTTTACTGACCCATTGCAGCCTTTTTCTTCTCGCCGATACTCTTCTGGATCTCTTCCATCTTCTCGTATGTGAGCTCAGAATTCTTCATTGCCAGAAGTGTGCAGATCCATCCCACTATAGGGAATCCGATAAGAAGTATTACGGTCATAACTCTGACGCCGAAGGTAAGCGGATCACCCTGCTGAGGCGCTGTAGTTGTATATCCTATAAGTCCGATCATGAGTGTTGCGATAGTTGCACCAAAGGATGAAACTATTTTGTCAATAAAGCTGTAAGTAGCGGATACTGTCGCAGGCATGTATTTTCCTGAGCGATCCATCTCATAGTCAACAACATCCAT
Organism: uncultured Butyrivibrio sp.; assembly: GCF_947169445.1. Lineage (GTDB taxonomy): Bacteria > Bacillota > Clostridia > Lachnospirales > Lachnospiraceae > Butyrivibrio. Next base: position 3,493 of record NZ_CAMVPU010000120.1, read on the forward strand.
TCTGAACGCGCTTGTTGATACAGAAACAACCATCTTCATTGCGTTATTTCCAAATGTAAAGAGTACATAAGTGATTGCCATGAGAACTGCTCCGGTTGATAAGTTGCCACCGAATACTGTTCCCACAAGAGTTGTAGGTGTGAATAAAAGATATACTGCAAATGCGATATTCAGTCCGATACAATTCTTGGTCCAGTCGATCATGACCTTTCTGCTACCCTGTTTGCCTGCAATCTTCGCACCAATGATCGCAAAAATAATGGATGGAAGCATTGCAAGCGCAGAAAGAATCGATGATATAGCCATTGAGCCAAGCATGATTCCGTTAAGCATCGTGGATACTACCGCTGCAGAGCCTATTGTCTGAGCCAGCTTATCGGATGTTGCAGCCATGATGAATCTCTGAAGCTCTTTGTTTTCTTTGATCAGAGCCAGCATATCCTTAAAGCTTGGCTTTTCATCGGTTTCGCCATCCTTTTTGATTCCTTCGAAATTCTCGGGAATGTCATATGGAGCAATTCCTATGCATGCCAGAATGTAGAAAAAGAGTGAAACAAGTATTACCACTACATTGTAAGTTGCGAAGTATTCTGTTCCCTGAATGTTATTAAATCTTGGGAGAATCACAGCCGATGCCACAACGCTCATGATCATCGGAACCAGATATGAATATGTTGTACTCCATACACCGATTGTAGGACGCTGCTTAGGATCGTTGGTCAGAATGTTCATGTTGATCTGGCCGGCTATACTTACGAATGTATAACCAATGATATAGATCACATAACAGAGAACAAAGAATGCTATTCCCGCTGCACCCGTAAGTGACAGCTTTGCCCCTATATTACACATCAGTGTCGTAGCAATGGCCATAAGAAGCCATCCAAACATGATTGAAAATCTTACTTTTCCAAATCTGGAATTAAATCTTTCCAGGAAAAAAGCTATTACCGGGTCTGTAATTCCATCCAAAAGCCTTGATCCTGTGATAATAAGTCCTGTAACTGCAACAAGTATTCCAAAGTTGGAATTTCCAATATATGTTGCACCATTCATCAGCAGATAAAATGCCATCTGCCCTGCACCTGTCATCATCGCAAGCGCAATATGCCAGGTTTTAGCTCTTTTATAGGTTACCCCATTTTCTTCTCTTATCAGAGATTTGTCCTTACCCATTATTATTAACCCCTTTCAGTTGCATGATAATCTTTGAAAGCTTTCCTGTTATGGTCATGGTATCATTTAGTTTCGCAATATGTTAGAATTATTTTATCCCGATTAGTATTATTTTATTGTTTTGAGGAATAAATATGGACCACACTCTTTTTTCAGCTCTTTTAAAAAACCTGCTCTCTGTGGATGTCACGGATGCAACAGACATGGACAGCTCTCTTTACGCCTTTGAAAAGGAATACTGCTTCAGCATAAAGATGCAGCCCATGTTTACAAGCAAGGCGCTTTACTATCTTCTGTCCTCCTCCAAAGAAAGCATGATCTATGAGCTCATAGACCAGCTCGGTATCTGCTTGTCCTTTTTTACGTTTGATAACAGGATTTATATAATCGGACCTTATGTAAAAGAGAAATATTCAGAGCTTAAGACAGAAACCGTACTTGCAAAAAACGATGAATCCTCATCCAAATCATTGGCGTTTAAGCTGTATTACACAGCATTTCCCATTGTGTATACCGAGCAGATCACCAGTGTTGTAAATAAATGCATAATCTCTTTTTCCCCTACGGAAAGTGAGTATTCATACAGAAGACTATCGGGATTTATTCAGGATGTATCTGAAGAAGATGATAAGACAGAACTGTCCGAGAAGAATTACAGTGAAATCTACAGGAGATATGATCAGGAAAAGCAGTTCCTTTCGATGATAAGAAACGGGGATACCAAAAACATCCTGTCCGCATTTGAAAAATTGTCCGGTCCGGAGGCTCTTTCCGA
>NZ_CAMVPU010000121.1 GCF_947169445.1 uncultured Butyrivibrio sp.
ATGAATGCGCGAATCAGTTACTGGAGGGAGCTGCAAGCGAGTGAACAGTAACGACTCATGGTTGCTGTTCAGACAGAAATGCGCACTAAGCTGCGCATTTCGTGAGAACTTGATGCAGGAGTGAGCGCATTCCTTCGACGAAGTCGATATGGAATGAATGCGCGAATTTGTTACTGGAGGGAGCTGCAAGCGAGTGAACAGTAATGACTCATGTATAGTGCTTAATGAATGTTTCAGCTTTTTCTAAGAAAAAGTAAGATATTAAAATAATAATAGAGGGGATAATCATGGATAGAATAATAACATCATTACTTGAGCAGGATGCCTACAAGTTCTCAATGGGGCAGGCTATCTACCATCAGTTTAGTGATTACAAGACCACCTGGACTTTTAAGTGCAGGAATAAGGATGTGCACTTTACAAAAGAGATGGTGGAAGAAATAAGAAGACAGATTAAGGCCTTCTGCGAGCTGAGATTCACAGAAGAAGAGCTTGAGTATCTTGAGAATATAGTTTGGATCAAAGGCTCTTACGTGGATTTCCTTCGCCTTTGGGAAGCAAGATACGATGATTTCATAATTGATGACAATGCGGAATGCGGCCTGAATATCGAAACAAAAGGTACATGGCTCAATACTTCAATGTATGAGATTCCTACTTTGGCAATTGTAAATGAAGTATATTTCAGGATGCAGTATGATTACGACAAGCTTTATGACAGCTTTAAGAAGAGGCTGGCTGCCAAGGTTGTAAAGGTAAAAAGTGGTGAGATTTGCCTGTCAGTATTTAGTGAATTCGGACTAAGAAGACGTTTGTCCGCAGAGGCTCAGGATCTTGCTGTTAAAACTTTGAAAGAGGCTGACCTTGGTTCATCCAAGTTCCTTGGAACCAGCAATGTTTATCTTGCAAAGAAACATAACGTTACACCTGTTGGAACCATGGCTCATGAGTGGATCATGTGTACCGGACAGGGAAATCACAAGCATAATCCGGCATATTCTAACTGGTATGCTCTTGATGCCTGGGTAAAAGAGTATGGTATCTTAAACGGAACAGCTCTTACAGACACTATTACTACAGATTGTTTCCTTAAGGACTTCCAGCTTACTTATGCAACACTATTTAGTGGCGTGCGTCATGATTCTGGAGATCCGATTGAATGGGGCGAGAAGATGATTGCTCATTATGAGAGCCTTGGAATCGATCCTAAGACTAAGACACTTCTTTTTAGTGACAGCCTGGATTTTGAAAGAGCGGATAAACTCTTTAGACATTTTAATGGTAAAGCTAAGGTGGGCTTTGGAATTGGAACTTATATCGCGAACGATACTGATGTAGAGCCCCTTAATATTGTCATGAAGACTACAAGATGTAACGGTCAGGATGTGGCTAAGATTTCAGATATCAGGGGAAAAGGAATGTGCAAGAACCCAGAGTATGAAGATTATCTTCTTAGATGCATTGACTGGAGAATGACTCACGAGACTAAGATATAAAGAGGGCATAAAAATGGATTTTTTACAGAATTTTGACGTAAATAAAAAGATCGAGGAAATCACAACCTGGATCAGAGCGTGGTTTGACGAAAATGGTCCTAAGGCAAATGCAGTTGTGGGCATTTCCGGTGGAAAGGATTCCACTATTGTAGCAGCTCTTTTGGTCAGGGCTCTTGGAAAAGACCGTGTTGTAGGAGTGCTGATGCCAAATGGTGAGCAGAAGGATATCGAGGAGTCAAAACATGTGGTTACACTTCTTGGAATAGATTATTTTACGGTCAATATCAATCCGGCGGTGAGAGGCCTTTATGAGGCCATAGGAAGCGCTGATTTTGTAACTCATAACGAGGTTAACATAGCATGGAAAGAAAATGCTGGCAGGGGAAATGATGGAGGAATTGGTATTATTTCCAAGGATTCGGTTATCAATACTCCGCCTAGAATCCGCATGACTACGCTCTATGCAATAGCTCAGTCACTTCCAAATGGCGGAAGAGTAGCTAATACCTGCAACAGATCAGAGGATTATGTAGGGTATTCCACCAAATATGGTGATGCTGCCGGGGATTTCAGCCCATGTTCTGACTTTACAGTTACGGAAATGAGACTTATTGGTGATGCGCTAGGTCTTCCTAAGGAACTTATTCACAAGACACCATCCGATGGACTTTCCGGAATGTCTGATGAAGATAAGCTGGGATTTACCTATGATGAACTGGACAGATATATTTTGACAGGTCAGATAGAGGATGAGGAGTTAAAGAAAAAGATTGACCATCTTCATGATCTTAATCTCCACAAACTACGTACGATTCCAATGTTTAAACAGTAAAATATAAGCCACTGGGATGTTGATTAAGAAACTAGATCAACTCTCAGTGGCTCTTATTATGCGCAGGCTTATATTATTGATGAATAAAAATCGTTAGATTGTTATGAACTGCTTGGTACTGTCGTTAAGCTTTTCTGTTACGTTGTTATTGGTATCCATAGCTGAACTGATTCCGCTGATCTCATCCACGATGTCCTGAGAATGTGCTGCGGACTGGTTGATGGCTTCAGAAGCCTGTTCAACGGACTCTGTAATGGATTCAACAGAATCTGCCATCTCTGTCATGATGCTGCTTAGGCTCTGAGTCTGCTCGGAAATACCATCAAGCATTTCATTGATTAGGCGGGCAGTTTCTTCGTATTTTTCACCGGTCTCAACAAAAGCATCATAGTCGGCCAGAACGGTTGTATTAATGAAATCCAGCACTTGCATAGCATTATCAGCTAGAGATGTAACAGCTTCGGTAACTTCGTTACTGATATTCTGGATGTTGCCGGCTGTCTGACGAGAATTCTCAGCAAGGGAACTAATTTCAGATGCTACAACTGCAAAGCCCTTGCCGGCTTCACCGGCTCTTGCAGCCTCGATAGAAGCATTAAGTGCAAGGAGGTTGGTCTGAGAAGCAATATCAAGGATTACTTTGGTAAGTTCATTGATCTGGGCAACCTTTTCACTATCTTTTACTGATTTTTCCAGTACACCGGAGAGTTCTTCCATCTTGGAGCCGGTGTTGTCCTTCTTGTTCTGAGCGCCCTCTTTTATCTCTATAGCTTCAGCTCTGATCTCTTCAGCTTTGGCGGTACCATCTTCAACACCACCGTTGATATTGTCGGTAGCACCCTTAACATCACCTAACTTATCATTCATGGTTCTTGCTGTATCGGATACGTTCTGCATGCTTGCAGACAATTCCTCAAGAGCGGCGGATGTATTAGTAATATTATCGCTTGCCAGCATGATCTGGCTGGTCATGTTTTCTGAAGATTCAGTGAGCACGACAGTTCCGTCTTTTACTTCCCTCAGAATAACCTGCAAAGTTTCTATGAAATGGTTAAAACCATCTTTGATATGGACAAGCTCTGATGAGGTATTGGTGGCAACTCTTGCATTAAGGTTACCCTTGTGATTCTGAATATCAGTAATGATGTTATTGATCTCATCAGCAATGAGGTTAACCTTGCGACCGATAAGACGGTAATTTAGGAACAGGAATCCTGCTATGCAGGCAATATAAACGAACATGAGTATATTGACTATCGTAATAGCTGATTTGGCCTGTTTTTCAACATAGGCCTGTGTATTATTCTGAACAACAACCAGTTCTTCATTTAGAATTTCGAGCTGCTCCTTCATATTGGCCAACTGCGTTGATGCTTCTCCGTATACAACACCAAGAATAGTATTGACATCAGCTTCCTTTGCGGCCTTTATTACAGTCTGATATCCCTGCTTGTATGGTGTATAGTTTTCCTGCAAAATGGTGGCTGCCTGATAAGCTGAGCTGCCTGTGCCTGAAACGGTGGCAAAAGTCGATACGATGCCTTCGATGGCGCTATCCATTTCTGAAATACATGTTTCCATTTCCGGAATCTTGGTTTCGACCTGGCCCATAGCAGCGATGGTCTCATACATTGAAGCAAGGGCGAATCCGTCATTATCAAGGATTCGCATGTCCACTTCGAAAACTCGCATATCATCCATGACACCTTCTACAATTGTTGCTGTGCCGATAGATGTGCTGGAGATATTGTTCATTTGAGAAGTAACAATAAAGATTGAGATGACAAATAGAAGCAATAACGCTAAATAGGAAAAAGCGCTCATTCCTGCAACAGTTTTAAAAAATGGTATTTTTTTCTGTTTATTATTCGCTGCCATAACTGATCCTTTCTTCATGATGACTTGTTGAAAAAACAATTTGTTGCTATCTCTTTTTTGAATATCTATACATCTTGATTTTACGCTTTGGATAAATTGTGCGCTATACAACACGACCATATTTTATAGTAATTTAAGGCTTTTTAGAATTTTTATCTTAAATGTAGATTTGATGTTTATAAATGGGTGATGGTATAATGTTTGATGTGAAATAGAAAGTATTATTATGATTAGGAACGTTACATTTATAGGGGAGCGTTAAAAAGCGCTTCTATACGGGGGAATTGGGGAATGGCATTTGATATATCTAAGATAACCAGTGCCGTAAATAGCTATTTGTATTCTATTTCAGATGTTAATAAGCTTCTTAGTGATAATGAGAGCGCTGAGAGTTCTGCCGGGCTTTCGGGGATATTTCAGAAGCTTTTGACTAAGGCAGTATCAGATGAAACTGCCAAACAGATTTCGGATGATGAGGCTGTTACGAAGGCTTTATCTGCCCTTTCCGGAATTACGACAGGGCAATCTGTTGACTCAGCATTTGATGCTTACGCAGATGAAAATCTTTTTTCCTATACGCTGCCAGATCTTACGAGTAAGAGCAGTGCAGGGACTGTTGCAACATCTGATAATGGAAACACAGCTAAAAGTGTTACCAGTGTTTATTCGAAGGATGTACTTGCTTCGCAGATTCAGAGCCGATTTGATAGCCTTGATATAGCAGGAGAGATCCAAAAGAGTATTGAGAGCCATAACCGTTTGAATGAAATAAGCAGCTACAATGCAAACAGGCTTAAGACTTACAATACACAATCAGATAATACGAGTGTGTTTGGCGATTTTTATCTATGAGAAAAAAATAGTTGAAAAATCGCAAGTGATAGTTTAAAATGTAACAGTTGTTTGATGTGAAGTAATTTAGGAGGATTTTTTATGATTTCTGCAAGTGATTTCAGAAATGGTATGACCATCGAAAT
>NZ_CAMVPU010000122.1 GCF_947169445.1 uncultured Butyrivibrio sp.
AGACGCTCACATAAATAGCAATCCCTATAAAAAGATTCATTGTATTTATAGCAGTTCCCTGATTAGTGGCAAAAGTAAGGCCGCTTACGGTTCCATTTCTTTTTGCACCCAAGGTCCAGAAAAACGAAATTAACAGACATATTGCAAGCACAATCCAATATGCCGGCTTTCTTAGTATTCTTTTTACATCTGCCAAAATAAGATTTTTCAAAAGTCAAACTCCTTTCTCCGGAAGAAATAGGTAGTGATCGCCAGTGCAGCCAAGAGATAGCAGGCTGCCGGAAGAAGCTGCCACGGGAAAGCTTCCATCTCTATTCCGGTATATGCCCAGTCCAAAAGACCATCAAAGGTATAGTCATATAATGACAGTGAGGAAAAAAATTCTATCATGTTAAACACAAGTCTAAACACAACCGTAAATGCTACACAAGCGACTATACCAAGAACCGTGGAGCCTGAAATGTACATGATCATAGCTGAAAAGACAATGTAGCCAAAATGTCTAAGCCACCTCAGTATGATAAAAATAACAAGGTTCGTCTGCTGCTGCGAGCTTAATATAATTGCTGATTCTCCGTTTATTACTACAAGGGTTGCCACAATGATGACCAGGTACACGCAAAGAAGAACAATTGCCGCATCAAGAAGCTTGGCAACTATGAGCTTATCCCTTGTTATGCCATGACCAAGTATAGCCTGCATGGACTTTGAGGACAGCTCATGGGCAAAAACAGCATAGAAAGCGGGAAAAACTATAAAAAGAGCTATAGGCGCCCCGTTAAGCGACTTCTGCACACCTCTTACCAGTCCAATTGAGCCATCATTTACAACGCCTTCAAGCACCGTATATGAAATATAGATCAGCGCCAGCAAAAGCCCTATATAAATAAGACCAACCCGAAAGATACGCTTCAAATCCGCTCTTAACAAATTTCTCATTCTGCAGATCCTCCAATGAGTTCAAAGTAATAATCTTCCAGAGTAACTTTCTCTTTTCCTTCTTTAAGAATATCAATACCATTCTCTGCAAGAATACTTTTAGCTCTTTCCAAATTTCCGGCTGAGACTGTAAGTTCCACTTCCGGGCGCTTTGCAGAAAGGTCCTCCTGTGTGATTTCTTTTGCTATAACGCCTTCATGTACTATACCGAAACGGTCCGCGGTATTTTCCAGTTCTCCCAGAATATGGCTTGAAACTATGACTGTCATGCCAAACTCATCTCTAAACCGCCGTATCATATGACGAATATCTGCTATTCCCTGAGGATCAAGACCGTTGGTCGGCTCATCCAGAATGAGAATATCCGGATTACCAAGGATTGCATTGCCTATTCCGAGACGCTGTTTCATTCCAAGGGAATAGCCCTTAGCTTTCTGCTTTTCCTTACCGTCTACAAGACCAACAACCTTTAGAACACGGTCCACTTCCTCCTTTAACGCTTTTCCCTTAAGCCCCTTAGCTGCTGCGTAGTATTCGAGGTTCGCCCTGCCGGAAAGATAACCATAAAAATTGGATCCGACAAAGAAGCCTACCTTTGATCTGTTTGCAAACAGCTCTTTTCGGTTCCGGGAACCGGCTATGGAAACATTGCCTGAAGTGTATTCTGACAGTCCCAGAATCATCTTAAAAATAGTGGTTTTACCTGCTCCGTTCTTGCCTACCAGGCCGTAGATATCTCCCTTATTCACCTGCATGGTGACACCTTTAAGTACGTCATGTTTACCATAGCTTTTGATTATGTTATCAAGCCTTATTGCTGCATTTGAAGTCTCTGATCCCATAGTTTGTCTCCTTCCTAACAGATATCACCAGACATTGACTCTTTTTTCCGGGCTTAAGTACATTCCATCTCCCGGCTTTATATCATAGGTTTCTATAAATTCATCAAATTGCTGAAGAACAATATTTACCCTGTGGAACGGAAGCGGATGCATGTCGCTTTTCATGGTATCAAGTTCATTTTCCTCAGTTGTCTGCTCCGCATATTGCCTTGCAAAGGCTCTGAAAAACTCATCATAATCAAAATCAGGTATTTCCCTTACCGCATAAAGTACTGATTTGACACCTCCCATATCAGCAATAGCCTCATCTTTTACGGCATTTCCATTTACCTTCTGCTGCCCCGGAATCGGCCTTGCCAGTGAGAAGTATCCTGCCAGCTTTGATGCTTTTTCATCCATCTTTGACCTGTCCTGTGGTGTCATCCAATCAATGGGGATTTTATCATCATCAAACTGGCGCCCATACAGATCAAACTTTGTTCCATTTGAATCAAATCCATGGGTTATCTCATGGCCAATCGTAGTTCCTACGATGCCTGCAAACTGCTCAAGTGATGCATCTTCTCCAAAAGCAGCATCGCACATAGCCAGATATCCCGCCATTATATAGATGCCATTTTCGTTGCAATAGTACACACAATTGACTTCGGTAGTAGTTCTGGAAGCATCGTAAATATCCCATTTATATCTATCCCAATTTGAATCAGCGCTTTTAACTGCCATGTGAGTTTCTATCATCCGTCTGCCCTCAGCAGCAGCTTCTACAAGATTTCCTCCTTCTTCATAGGACTTTATGTCCGCAGCTGAATAATCGGCGATATTATCAGGCTTTACAAGATGCAAAGCCATATTTTGCAGTTTCCCCTTTGCAGCTGTCCTTGTTTCTTCTGACATCCAGTCTTCTTCATCCAGTATTTGTGCATACGCCTTTATCAGTGCATTTGTAAATTCATTTATCTTATCTATTTTTTCGTCATCTGTATAATATTTTTCCAGATACAAAGTATCCAGCAATGGTAAAAAGCCACAGATCTTAATGTCATTTCTAAAAAGGACACTATTCTGGCTATCTGAAATTCCCTCATAGTTATCAGCGCCGTTCATATACAGCTTAACCATCTTTTCATATGATTCGCGGTCGAGAAGGTATTTAACTGAATCAATGGTCTGTACAATGAGGAATGACTTGATATCTTCAAGGTTCTTTTCGGTATAAATCTTATGTAAGGACTGCAGATAGGAATAATCCACATAAAAGCTGTCACATTTCAAATAGCCTCTACTATCCAATATCTGTAAAAGCGGATAATCCCCTTGTAAAGTCTTCAGCCCTTCCCTGGTGTTCTGAGCCTGTGTAAACATCTCCCCAACACCGAAGTTTTCGATATTACTGTTTCTTGCAATAAAAGTCTCTATACGGTAATTGCCTTTCAGGATAGCCTTGATCTCTTTTTCAGAAAAATCAAGCCTTCCAAGGAAATAGAAGATTACATCATCGTTTTTTTCTTTAGCTGCTAATGTATTGCTTGTATACTCCACATATGAGGAATTAGACCCCAGAGAGAGCTTTGGAGCCTGAAGCTTTAACGTGCTCTTGTCCGGGAACTGCAATTGTGTACTCACAGCTTCCGGATTTAACAGCCCCAGCCCAAAGGGATTTCTCGTAGTGTTCCCCTGGTACTGCGTAAGTTCACTTATAGAGGATATGCTCTGTATATCCGAAATATACTTTTCAAGAGGCTTTACTCCAAGCTTGTTTCGCTCATCCCAATCAGAATACAGTTTAACCAATGCTTTATATCTTTCTGCATTATCACCTGACATAGCCTCATCAGAAGCAATCTCCATATATCTTTCATACATCAGCTTATTTGCATCAAGAAATATACTGGCCTCTTCATATGCGGGGTCCAGAACAGCAGATGCAATATAATCTTTATTGGCAGCCGCTGCAAAATCATCCTGAAAACGTATATTATCCTCAGACCTGACTGTGAATACAACGTCAGAATCAACCCATTTTCCTCCCCCGGGAATTCCGGAAGGATCAGAACCAGAGCCATCCTCATTCGATAGATCAGATTCAGCCGCGTTCCCGCAGCCGCTAATCATGATGCTCATAAGTAAGCAAAGTGCAAACAACCTTCTTTTCATATTTTCATTTCTCCTTCCATAAGCAGACAACCTATGGTATAACTTACTTTTGTTCCCGATTCAGATTTTAAATATCCTCCCTAATTGTACTATATTCCGATTTTTGATAATCTAAAAAATACATAAATAATGCATTGCTACAAAAAAGATGTACACGAAAGTCATAATTTCCATGTACATCTTTTTCATTTGAAGTCATCCAATAAATCTCTTATGTGACAGCTTTCTGCATTATTTAAACAAATCCATTCTCCCTGCCAAGTACAAGACTTTTATCACATTTTTATGCAACAGAGTACTTCTCATCAGTATACTTCTTGCACATTATAGCGAATATCTTCTGCCTTTTCTTACCAGCATCATATATCGTCTCATTCATAAAACCAATATGCATATTCCTCAAAAATCTTTGTTTTTTAGAAGTAAAAAATATTCCTTAATGTGCATCATCCCAGAAATCATCCTTGTCAAAACCAATCATAAGAAAACCCACAAGATTTTCATCATCGTATATTCCAAACAGATAAGCATATCCATTCGCGGTTATAGCCGTATAAGCTTCTATTCCCGGATAACGGCATCTACAAAGGACTCCCCGGGTTCAATATGACCGCCTGGAAGAGCGTATCCTCGCCAATCATTCTTTACTCTATTTTGAAGCAGTACCTTGTCACCATTAGAAATTAGGCAACTCTTATAGTAATCCGGTTGAATTGGGATAGTAACCCAGAGCACTTTCCTGTCTTCATCAGTTTCAAAGGTAGCCCGGGGATAACCATTTTTAGCAAGTCCTTCCTGAATTGTAGGAATTCCGGTACTACGTCCTTCAGTAAGGTCAAGTTCTTTCAAGAATTCCCCAAACCTTCTGTTTCTGTACATTTTGCTCTTGAAGCGCTCACCTTTTTCGATGGTGCTAAGAGATATTGACCTGTCAATTCCCGGGAAACTGGTTATACGGATAAACTCCGGTTCAATCTCTATCTGCACAGGCTCATAACACATATAATCTCTGTGATAAAAAGCATTTACAACAGCCTCTTCCAACACCTCGTACGGATAGCTCATGAAGCGATTCGCTTCCATGCGATCAGGAACCTTTTGAACATATTCTGCTATCACAAGATCCTGAAGCTTTTCCATTCTTCCGAGATAAAGTACAATCACTTATTTCTCAAAACAACATAAGTTCTTTCCAGC
>NZ_CAMVPU010000123.1 GCF_947169445.1 uncultured Butyrivibrio sp.
ATGATTCGGGGTGCAATCTACCCATTTGTTTCCGAAGATCAATTTACGCTATCAAAAAATATTATTTCTGTTGACAAAATTCGAGGGGCTTTGCTATAATAACTTTTGCGACTGATTTAAAAAAGTCCAAGCTGTTGTAGCACAGTCGGTAGTGCGTCGCATTGGTAGTGCGGAGGTCACGAGTTCGATTCTCGTCAGCAGCTTAGCCGTAACCCTTTTGGGTTGCGGCTTTTTTGTTTTTTGGAGAGAGGACGGAAAAAGAGCGGGAATGGGGGATTACAACGGAGGCATATGAACGCATGCTTAATAGAATATTTCATATGCATATTTGTCATTGATCCCACTGAAATAACTTCGGATATACAGATTAACATCTCAGATTTTTTCGTTTTAATATGCACTTTTACTGTAAAATAGCCATTCCTAGCTCAATATTGATTCTAAAAGGCATATTAACAAAAGGAATAATTGCATTTTCATATGATTATCAGGATAATGATTCCTTATAGGCACAGATAACACGCGGATTACAAATAAATAGCAGCAGGAGTGTATGAATTAGCTTTTGTAACACTTCAGAATAGGCATTTTTCTTCTAGGAGTGCTTTGATATCCAAATTTCGTCAATTATTGACTCCAACAGGCACTCGAGGTGAAAGTCAGTATAAATCTGAGTGTTCGCCCACAACTTGCCTTACACTCATATACAGGTTTTATGTTGTTCCGCGTGTTTTTGTTGTGTACAAAGAAATTCCGCCAGATTGTTCCAAGATTCTGAGCCCGAGGTACTGAAAACAGCCACCGCGTAAGCGGCTTGCCCTTGATAGCGCAAAGAATAATTGATACAATGCTGTCTTCGACGGAGAAAAAATAGATTGTTCCTGAGTTCCTCGCCGTCGGTGGGGACGACGCAGCAATTATTCTTTGTGCTGTCAAGGGTGTGCGTACGGATTCCTTAACATAAATTACCACTATATAATTTTATGTCTCACATAATTTCAGCGGTTTTGAATCTACCGGGTATCTCAACTACATATTTATTCGCTTTGTTCATAACTCTTCATTTTTACAATCTATAGTGCTGTATAAAAAATGGACTCCGGCATCTAGTACATCGTTCGCAAAATAACTGGCCTAATTCGAATTATAAGAGTATTTTCGGTAAAATGTATCGGAAGACCAAAGTGTGAAAAGCGCTCCAGGACTTCTTCCAGCTTCTCCTTTCCCCAATAGCCCTGATGCTGATGGGACTGGATACCTATGGCGCTTATAGGAACCCCCGCGTTAAGGCAACCATCTATCAGAATCTCGTAGTTTGTTGAAGTGTTGAAGTCATTGAGCAGCAGAACTGCATCAGGGTTGTCTGCATGGGCCCTGTCAAAGACTTCTTTTATCAGTCCTACCCTGCCCTTTTCCTTGCAGATCCTGGTTATGGCATTATCGTACTTGGCAAATATTCATTTAGTTGTATTGGTGTTTGTTTTCGTCGCTTAGTTCGTTCTGGAGCATGGTGAAAAATTCGGAGTATCTGAGGGTTGTGCCGCCTTCGTAGCGGACTGCTCTGGCGTATAGGGAGAGGGGGATTTCTTTGCCCTCCCAGGATATGGGTTCTTCATTATGGCTTAGGATTTCTGTGCATAGTGTTCTTGCGTAGTTTTCGTCTGATGAACCTGTCAGGATCACGAATTCATCTCCGCCGATGCGGAATACCACATCGTCAGTTCCTGCTGCCTGCTCATGCGTCTTCGGATTATGTAATCCCTGATACTGATGTTGTTAATGTACCTGAAAAGCTTTTCAATAGTGGACTTTGAGCAGTGCAAATGATCAGCAATGGTCTCTGTTTTGATGGCCTCAGTGAGGTTGTCTTCGATGTATTCCAAAGCCTCAATAAGGAGCTGAATATTTTCCATGCCCTTAGTCCTTTCTACTACGATATCGTGATTCTATTATACGAATGCATATTGAACTATTCTTGATAAAATGAGTAATGTTTTACATCATATTTTCCTGTTTCTGCTGATACTTTAAAAGGTCCTCGGTCATATCCTTAGCGGTCTTAAGATCCAGCCACCAGATGATCAGATTCACCAATATGAAAATGATAACTATGCTCACTGACACGCCAATTGCTGCAACGATCAGTTCGGAGGTGATCTCTCTTCCGCCAAACATGAATGCCAGCATAAGGACTATGAGAAGCAGCATCCTTACTATGTTGCGTATAAACTCCTGCTTTACCGATAATTCTTTTTTATCTCTGATGAGCAGCGTGGGGATTGTTCCGATAAGTCCATAGATAAGTGGGTACAAAAATACTTCATAGCCAAAGACCTGGGTTGGCGCAAGTATCTTGCCCAGAATAAGCATTGCCACATTTATCAGTGTCACCGATATGAAAAAACTGTTTAAAATATCTCTGATACGTTCCTTCATGTTAATCACCTCGCTGCCGGTTATCCCCGGAGCCTTTCCTTGATCTCAGAAACATATTTCCTGGAAATTATCACATTCTCATTGTTCTTAAGCTGACATAAGAACCTGCCGTTCAGTGCCGGTTTTATGGATGATATCTTCATCAGATTCACCACCACTGACTTCGAGATCCTGGCAAAACTTCTGTCGGATAAGAGTTCTTCGAATTCATATAGGCGCTTACGGGATTCATAACAGTTTTTTCCAAGATAAATAAAGGTCTTATCATCCACAGCCTCGATGTAATAGATCTCAGAAAGGGGTATCTGATACTGCTTTTCTTCTCTTGTGGCTTCAATACTTCCCTGGTGGAGCTTAACAAAACGGATGATCTCTTCTACTTTTGAATCGCGCTTATGGCACCCGATCTCTATATATTCAGTTTGATCGTTCTGGATCTCTTTTACCTTAATTTCCATTAAATAATCAGTAACTCTCTTCTACAGAGAATTCTCCTTCACCTTTCAGATAACAGTCATAGAACCTTAAGATAATGCTGTTCATGGTATCAATACATTCTCCCGAATCTACGTCGCCGGTGCCGAGCATATTTGCCAGGGCGGGGGATATAAGCGGAAGATCAGTAAAATTCATATGTCCCGCGTTCTTAAAATAGGTTTCATATCCGCAGGTTGCATTCTGAAGAACGACATTGTTGGCATAAGCATAGGAATTTCTAACTGCGTCGACTTCTTGTCTATGGTGCTCCTCGTTGGCTATGGCAAGAAGGGGTGTTTCATAGGGTTCTTCATTGATCTGAACAACGCCATCCTCTACGCCGGTCTCTTCACCCAGCATAGTTCCGTCGATATCTATTACCGCTGAGATGTCTTCTCTTCTTCCCACTGTTACTGCAGTCGCTCCGCCCATGGAATGTCCCATCAATCCTATTTTATCAAAATCAGTGGCCTTTAGAACAGATACGAGAATGTCCTTGTCCTTATCGTCATAAAACCATGCTGCGGAAAGCGTATCGTCACTGCCGGCCTTTTTAAGTTCATCTACTACAAAATTCATATCAGCAATGCGAAGCTGCATCCACTCAGAAGTAATGTCATAGATCTCGGCTTCAGGAACGTCGCTGCCGCCTACTGACAGAGCGGTCTGGAAAAACTCGGAATCAACAGTGACTGTTTTACCAGAAGAGTCTTTTGTGAAAAAAGAATGATATGGGTGATCTAAGCTGACCACTACATAGCCGTGGCTTGCAAGCTCCATATAGGTTGAGGTGTTGCTCTGATAATAGCCAAAGGCACCGTGGCTGAAGATTACAAGAGGCAGGGTGTCCTCAGAGAAATCATCTATGTTCTCAGGAAAATAAAAATGTACGGGAACTTCACGTTTTGAACCATCCTGCTCGAAGGTTTCAAGCCTGCTGTCATCGATCAGGATTGCTGATGTTTCTGCAAGTGCATAGTCTCCTGTTGTTTCTCTGCCGTTATAATCTGTTATAACATATGTGCGGAACAGTACCGCGCCAAGGATAATAACTCCTATTATGCAAAATATAACTAACTTAGTGTTTTTCTTTTTCTTTTGAATTGTCATCTTATTTACCGCCTTTCTGATGAGACTATATCGCCGATAGAGTCTGTATTCAATGCTTAGGTGTGTAAGATGCACAAATTGGCGGCAAGATGCAAGTATCAGATTCTTTCGTCTGTTACGATATGCTCTACGCCGCTATGTTCATTCTGAAGATAATCCTTCATGAAGGTGGGAAATGCTTTGTACTTATCGAGTTCAGCGATGGGGAGCCAGTACATGTTTTCCTTAACGCCCTGGGTGTAGCTGTCGCTGTGAAGCTCTCTGGTTCCTCTTGACTTCATTAAGAAGTAAAAGGCTATTTCGTGGCAGTCAAGGCCCTTTAAGCCGCCCTGATTATCAGCAAAAAAGTTCTCGTGGATCACGGCGAGGCGGTCAATCTCATAAGGAACGCCGGTTTCCTCGAGAACTTCTCTTTTGACGGCAGCTTCGGCAGTTTCGCCCATGTGAACGGCGCCGCCAATGGAGTAGTAGTAATCATCAATCTCATTTCCGGCAAAAAGTACATATCCATCCTCAACGATTATCGCTGCCGCACGATATCTGAACCACTTATTTTCATTAGTAAATCCGCAATTATATTCCATATCTGTAATTCCTCCCTGAATGTAGTTTGTTGGTTTCCCGGGGGTATTGGTTTCCCGAGGGTGTTGGTTTCCCTGGGGTTATTGGTTTCCCGGACACACTTGGAAAGCGCAGAGATACCCTGCAGCAGAGGCATAGAAATATTCGCCCCTCCATCGCTATGATTCATGGTTCTCCCAAAAGAACCCAAATAATCTACGGCTCTAAACTCCGCCCGGATAGTTCTGACATAGTTTCCCGGGTGGTTATGGCCGGGCGTCAAACAACGAGCCGTGGACAGATTCTTTAGGTCCTTTTGAGAGAACTCATGAATCTATGCGCTCCTTCACAGGCGAATATTTCTATGCCTCTGCTGCAGGGTATCTCTTCGCTTTCCAAGTGCTGTGTACTGAAGATTCCTTCAATGCAGAACAACATCTGTTTTACTCCAAATTGTTTTTCACATAAAACAGATATAAATATTAAATTCCGATATATCTTACTATCATATATTTCTACAATTACGAACTCAGGCAAGACTTTTTATC
>NZ_CAMVPU010000124.1 GCF_947169445.1 uncultured Butyrivibrio sp.
GGAAGATCTGTTTCCGTAAAATCTCGGATTGTTATTTCATCTTTTTCTATTTTCAGGTAATCCCCCCTGCAAACTGGAAGTTATCGAGCTTTTTCTCTTATGAAAGAGCACTACAAACTGCAGATTTGTCGTTCTGCATTGTTTTCCGGGAGAACTTGCTAACACTTCAGCCAGACCAATCTCATTTGTCACAAGTAGTTTACTCATGTATTTCCAAAGGAAGCCCGTCCGGGTCACGGAAAAACGTCATTTTTTCACCCGTGAAAGCATCCCGTCGTATCGGTTCACAAGGGATACCCATAGACTCCAATTCTGCGACGGTCTCATCTACACTATCTACACGGAAAGCAAGATGACGCAATCCGTAAGCTTCGGGAGAAGGACGGAGTGGATGATCCTTCATAATAAAAAGTTCAATTTCGCTGTCATCGAGCTTAAGGTCAATCTTCCAATCATCCCGTTCCGGTCTATAGTTCTCTCGCAGAATTCGAAAGCCAAGCTTATTATGGTAAAAGTTCAGAGCAGTGTCTTTGTCGGAACAAATCACCGCAATATGATGAATGCGATTTAATTTCATGAGGCGCCTCCTGTTTTAACCAGAAAAACCGATTTGCTTATTTCATTATCCTGGAATATTATCTAACCCATCAATGACTTTCTCTTGTCAGATTGTAATACATCGTAAATCCTACTCGTATCTATCATCATATTCTGTTAGCTTCATTTTTATGTATCCACGTATTTCATTCTTTTAGCATCATCAAGGCCACAACCAGAAGGATTGCCGGTGAGATCCATATTGTTCCAATACCAAACCTTGCGGAAAGTACCCCTCCGATGCCGGCTCCTGTGGCAAAGATAAGAATAATGCCAAAGAAATGCAATGCCTTATACAAGGATCCCTTCTCTTTTGTTCTGAAATACTGTGACAGGCTTTCCGTACCGCTCCTAAGATTGCCGATACACATCGTACTGGCATATCCATATCCATGAACTTTTCTGAATGTCTGCACCTGCATGGCACATGAAAATGAAACCATGATATTTGCAAGCATATTTACCCCTGTCGGCATAAATCCTACCGCCAAAAGCATTGCTATCTCTATAAAAAGTATGATCTGTCTCCAATGGATCTTGCTGCCAGTCTTAAACCTGCTCTCGATCCTTTCAGCCAGAAAAATACCTGCAGCAAATGATAGGAGCGGGAGCATATAGTGTAATCCCTTATTCCACTCTCCCTGCATAAAGTTCTGGCTCATCAGTACCACGTTACCGGTCTGGGCATTTGCGAATACGCCATCCCTCACGTTATAAGTATATGCATCCTGTAGTCCTCCCGAAAATGAAAGCAATGCACTTAATCGAAAGCTCTCAGAGGTCTGCGTTTTTGCAATCGACATCTCATACCTCCAAATATGACCATTAAATTTATATCAACATATTTACCTTCGGATATTATAGCATGGCAAGAAGAAACATCAGGATAAATCTCCCCACACAAAACGCTGCAAATACACCTGCTATCATAAGTGCGATATCACCAGCTGAAACACACTTTTCAAGTTTTGATAGTCCTTCAATCACTACCCGCCTTGCATAATCAGAATATCCTGATTCGCGAGCCTCCCAGATGTAACTCACGTCATGATTTCCATAGCAGAGCAGAAAGTTCGGATGTCGATTTATGAATCTCTCAAGCGCATCAAATGTCTCCGAATACAATCCCAGGTTTTTTTCCTGATCCCAGTCATCTACGAGATCTCCCAGACAGACGATTTTTCCATATTCACTTCGAGAAAAAAGCTCTTCAGCCTTGTATTTTCTTTTATCTTCTGCAAAAATGCATTGCTTACTGGGTACAAATCATCACCTCCTCACAGCATGAAAAAAGGAACCGATTTTACTCGATTCCTTAAAAATGTTTGTACCGTTATCTTCGAATTTTATGTTCCAACGATCGGAACAAATTTGAGTTTATCTCTTTCTCATTTAAATCTAATAATCTGATTATTCGCATCAACAACAGCTTCAACACCAAAAGGAATGATACATCTAGGTGTAGCATGTCCAATGTTGACATTAAAAAGAATGGGAAGATTCGGATTGCTTATCACTTCCACCAATATTTTTTTATACTCATCTACATAGATCTCATTTTGAGGTTTTCCCACAAGTACTCCTGAAACAGCGTCAAATACCCCTGTAGTTTTTAAGTACTCCAGAGCCTTTTTGTACTTCTCTGGTGATGGTTTTTCTTCACTGGTTTCCAGCAATAAAATACGTCCTTCCCAGTCCTTTGCATCAGGAAAAAGATGATATTTCTTGCACAAGACCGGCATATCTTCATAGCGTTCACCATCAAAAAAGTCATACATCGAATCAATACAACCTCCGAGAATCTTTCCCGAGAAAGTTGCCTGTCCTTGGAGAAGTTCAAAGCCTTTATTTGGATGTGAAGGTGTCGAAGTCCCGACTTTTTCAGGCGAGAACTCAGTTCTTTCTTCATACCATACGTTGCTTGGTGTTATCTCATGAATGGTACCTGTTGTAATAAGTTCCTGAAAGTAGCCTTGGGTATATGGAAGCATATCAGTAGACAGTTCACAAACATCCGGCAAAAAGGCTTGTCCATAGAAAGTAGTCATTCCTACTTTATGAAGCATAAAGTGATTTATTGTCGTATCAGAAAAACCGAGAAATATTTTATCTGTAACAGCCTCTTTAAGTTCATCGTTTTCAAACAGATATGGAAGTAATCGATATGTGTCATCTCCGCCAATAGCACACAGTATCATGTCTATATCGGGATCTCTTAGTGCATCCAAAAGATCTAAGGCTCTTTTCTCCGGATGATCTTTTATATATTCAAGTCCTAACAGTGCGTGCGGCATAAATTTCACGTTAAGCCCAAAGTCTTCAAGTCTTTTAATCCCAATATTCTTCTCAAATTCAACAAAAGATTCCCCGACTATCCCACTTGAAAGGCTTACTATCGCCACATTCTTAACCATATCTTTTCTCCTCTCCAAATCCCGATTCTTAACCATTTATGCTGAAATATATTCATTCAATCTTTATTATGCATAAGCCAATGAACAAATCTCAGATTTGCTATCGTCACTAAAAGCACAACAAACATAACTATGCAGCGCTTCGTTTGCCTTGTCCAATAAATCCATTCTTGACCAGAATAATAACTGACACCACAGGAAGAAATATCATAAAAATTAGCATAATTGCGACGGAACCAGCAGGGATACCGGATAATAAAGAAACTATATAGCCGCAGAATGAATTAAACAAGCAATGAAGAAGCATACATGGCCATATTTTTCCTGTCTTTACTCTTAAATATCCCCATACCAACGAAACGATAAAGGTTGCAAACATCTGTGGAATTCCCTGTGATATTACGTGTGGTAGTGAAAATAGAACTGACGTTATGATTATAGAATTCTTTTCCCCAAGTATCATAAGCCTTTCCAGAGCTATTTTTCTGAAAAGCAATTCCTCAAAAATCGGATTAAATAGAAGGAGTAAAACAGCATAAAATAACCAATTATCACCTAAAAGAGCTGTTGAAAGCTCGTTTCCGATATTTCCCCCCAGAGTTCTGATAACGATGTTAATAACTGCAACAATAGGAATTGATATTCCAAGCTGAATTATCAAACTTTTTAGCAACAAAGCGCATGTTACTGGAATTTCCGCCTGTGGACATCTCTTTTCCATTCTACCTGCCACTACAAAGAATCCAGCAAGTCCCACTGTATAAGGAACAATCATAGTTCCTAAAATCAGCATTACAATGTTAGGAATTCTCTCAGGGAGCCTTGGTGCCAATATTTTTGAAAATGTCATTGTGATAAAAAACCACGCCGCAAGTCCCAACGCCACTCTTAACACTGTTATTCTATTCTTCTTCATCCCACTTTTGCTCCTTTCGAAATTCCAAAAGAGAATCGTTCATACGATCTGTTTTAGACTTTGTCACAAAATAGCTTACTACCTGAACAATAGAAAAACACAAAAGAAAAATCCCAGCATAAATCAGAAGTTTACTAAAGTCAGGAAAAATCTGGTTTTCCTGTCTTGAAACATCCATCGCAAATATCAAAGTTATTACCAATGCTAATGGCATAAAAATGAGGTTTTTCACTATAAACGGTTTTCCCATTGCCCATTTGCTAGAATCCGCAAGAATCCTAAGAAATATAATGATTCCAAGCACAAAAAATGTGATCCAAAGCTTTATGAGTTCTAACGGTCCAATTAAGGTGCCTTCAAACGCATAAATAATTCCAACGAACAATGCTGATATGGAAAAACATATGGCAGCTCTTGAAATACTTTTTTGTACAATTATCTTCATCTTGGCTTTATCTATAAAATTCTTTTCTTCCAAATACGTCATTTTCTCATTTTTCATAGTCAGCTGTTTCCTTTCATTCCTATGCTCTGTTTGAAGTCTTCCACGTAGTTTCTAGAAACAACAACCCATTCAGCGCTCGAAAGCTGAAGTTTTAATCGTCTTGCACTATCTGGAGATACTCTTCTCACAGCCCTGATGTTGACAATTACTGATTTTGAAATGCGGGCAAAATGCTCATTACTGACCATGTCTTCTATGTCGTACATGGTTTTCCTGACTTTATAGATATCCGACTCTGTGTAGGCGTAAACGTTTCTGTCAACAGCCTCGAAATAGAGAATCTTTGTAAGATACACCCGGGTCTTATCTCCACTCTCTTTTTCACCTATGATGACATTTGCAGCGGAATTTATGGCACATATAAGGTTCTCTACTTCGCTAGTTCTTTCCTTACACCGTATTTCCACTTCCGTTTCTGCCAAATTTTGGTTTTCATGTACAAAAAGCTTCAATTATCTGCCTCCATGTATCCTTTATACCCTTAGAACTTATCTCCATCAATCAATTATGAATAACAGGTACATTTAAGTGAACAAAATGCCAAATGAAAGATATACTGGAATTCAAAGTTCCATAATTTCTAAATCGCCCGGAACAAAAAGCTTTCCATTATCCAAAGAAAGGGCATCTTTCTTTGATGCACTGCTGGTTC
>NZ_CAMVPU010000125.1 GCF_947169445.1 uncultured Butyrivibrio sp.
ACCTCCATGATCATCCATTCGCTTTCACTTGGAAGCATCTCTTCTCTTGGCATAACGTACCTCCCACTTGCGCATAATCAAAGCTTTTCTTATTTAAGAATAACATATAAAATAACAAGCATTAATCATAAACGCAAATTAATAAACATTTAAGAATTACGTCTTTATATCTACACTATGATTTACAGAAATACTAGCAGATACCTCTGATGGTGTAGTGGGAGCAACTCTCTCATCGATATGAGGACCACTGGTATTATAAGTTGATGCTGACTTAGTTTTAACTTCTACACCGGCAACAGTAATCTGTTTTTCTTCGCCTTCACCAGGAATCTGAACATTTCCGGAAGCCTTTTCAGCAATCTGTTCCTGAAGCTGCTCGGCCTGCTCTCTTCTCTCAGCACGTTTCTTCTCGCGCTGCTTTTCAATACGTTCATTCTGCTTTTGTTCCTCAGCATCTGCTTTGGCTGCTTCGTTCATGTTGCTGTTAAGCTCAGATAACTGTGACATTTCCTGCTGACCTATTTCAGTAGCTTTTTTCTGTATGTGCTCCAGTTCTTCTTTCTTTTTTGTAACGTCTCCACCTCTACCGGAATCCAGCTTAATCTCTGCTTTCAATACTCCGACTTTTCCGTCCATCTGTGACTTTATTGCATGCTGAGCCTTAACCTGTTTCATGGAACTGCTGGCAGATATAAGTGATCTTGTCATTACATTTGATAAAGCCATTTGTCTACCTCCGTGTATTATGCTTCTATCCATAAAGTGCCTAAAAATATGTATAGTTATCCTTACAACTTATTTATCGGATAACAATCGTTAATAGTTAATAGTTGTTATCATTTTTTTATTATTCTAAGTACAATGCTCTTATCTTTAGCACGTTAATATTTGTAAAAAAGCGTCCCCAAATGTCCCCAAAAATAACCCAAATGGCAACCAAATGGCACTTTTAAATTCAAATTACATTGCTTAAACTTAAAATGCGTAGAGAGTATTAGCTCTAATGCATTATATTATAAAATACTGTTGTGGACGTCCCAATTTTGTCACAGTTTTGTCCCGACTTTGTCCTATCTTTGTCCATTGAAAACAATTCTACAGGAGCTAAAATAGTATAAGAAAAAGAATAAAATATAGGCGTCTCAATCACAGGGCAATCAAGAATTTTCCTGGTTGCTTTTTTATTTGCTTTTGCCAAATAAGCGTAACGTAAAAAATGTATAATAAGCGAATGCGCCGTTCCGAGTTTTCGAGGTGTAATGGGGTTTGGGGCGTTACGCTCCAACAAGCAAAAATGGCATTTGTCACACAAATGCACTGCTTGCCACTTTTTTATAGCCCTCGTAGGGATTCTTGAGAAGCGGCGCCACTGCTGGGTTTAAAGGAGGTTTTGAATATATGAACAAGAAAAAGACAACCAACCAAAAAATGAGTATTTTCGAAGACATAAAAGAGAATATTACAACTCGTCAGGTAGCAGAAAGATATGGAATTGCGATTAATCGTAATGGTATGTGCAGGTGTCCGTTCCATAATGATAGGATTCCAAGTATGAAGATTGATAAGAACTTCTACTGTTTTGGATGCGGCGAAAAAGGTGATGCCATAGATTTTGTCTCAAAGCATTTTGGACTTAGTCCCAAAGATGCTGCACTCAAAATCCGTGAAGACTTTGGTTTGAACACAAACACAAATTACCATGCTCCACCCAAAGGTACATCTCCTAAAAAAATAAGCGAACAACATTTTAGAGAAATTGAAAAGCATTGCTATCTTGTTTTATGTGATTACCTGCATCTGTTAGAAAAATGGAAAACTGAATATGCTCCCAAGGATGAAAACCATGAATGGCATCCTTACTTTTGCGAAGCTCTGAAGGAAATAGATCTGATTGAGAATCTTCTGGATACAATTCTCTACGGAAATATTTCTGACAGAGCTTTTTTAATTACAAATTATGGAAGGAAGGTAATAGATATTGAAAGACGAATGGAACAGCTTAGATGAAAACACAAAGAAGGCTCTGCTTGATGTAGCAAGGCAATTGGAATCTGCCAGTAATGAAGTTAACTGGTTTGATCAAAAAGCAAACAGAATTGATGAGGTGGAGTTCTGCTCATGGTTCATCAGAAGACATCCACTTAAATATGTTGGTGGAATCTTTTATGACATTGATGGAATTGTCAGCGAGGAAAAACTCAAAAAGGAAATAGTTGATATCCTGAAACCTTACGTAAAAACCAACATAGTAAAAAAGGCTAAGCAGGTTCTTGATGCCATACGCTATGAGGTCCTTTGCGATTCAATGCCAAAACATACAGACAGGGTTCATTTTAAGAACGGAACCTATTTTATTGATGGCGGATTCATCCCTGAAAAGGAATTCTGTTCAAACCGCTTGCCTGTAAATTACAATCCAAATGCAAATGAACCTGTAAGGTGGCTTCAATTTCTTGATGAACTTCTTTTCCCTGAAGATATTGCTACTCTTCAAGAATTCATGGGATACATTTTTATCCCCACAACTAAAGCCCAGGCAATGCTCCTTCTTGTAGGTAACGGTGGTGAAGGCAAGTCCAGAGTCGGTTTTGTCTGCAGAAATCTTCTCGGAAATAACATGACTGTATGCAGCGTTAATACACTGGCGAGCAACAGATTTGTTTTGGCGGATCAGGAAGGCATGCTCCTTATGATTGATGATGATATGAAGATGGAGGCTCTTTCCGATACCGGCATTATTAAAGCTGTGGTTACCATGGAAGATAAGATGAACCTCGAACGTAAGGGTAAGCAGAGCTACCAGGGCTACCTAAACATCAGGATAATGGCTTTTGGTAATGGCTCTCTTAGTTCTCTTTATGATAAGTCAGATGGATTCTACCGAAGACAGATAACTCTCCGGGTAAAAGAAAAATCTGAAAACAGGATTGATGACAGAAACCTTTCGGAAAAGCTCACATCAGAGACAGAGGGAATTGTCCTCTGGTGTCTTGAAGGATTAAAGAGGCTGATTGCCAATGAATTTCATTTCACAATAAGCGCGCGTACTGTTCAGAATCAAACAGAGCTTCGTAAGGATGAGGATAGCATCTTGGATTTCTTTGAATCAGAAGGCTATATATCTTTCAAGGAAGAAGCCCTCTGTACAACAAAGGACTTGTATGAGGCCTATATGCTTTGGGCTAGCGAAAACCTTGTTAAGCCAAGATCTGAAAACTCTTTTTCCAGAGAAGTCAAGCAACGTGCCTCTAAGCTTGGAATAACCTACCTCAAGAACGTATCCATAGATGGAAAGACCGCCAGAGGATACAAAGGTCTGTATGCCAACCATATCGTTGATAATGTACCTTTTGAGAAGTTCAAAGGCGCATAAGGCATATAGGCACAGGTTTTTGAAGTTAATTCTTATAAATCACAACAAAATATCTCAATCAAGTTACACCTCATGTGCCTATGTGCCTATGTCCAGCAAGGACAATGGTTACGTAGGCTTTTTATATGCCTTTAAAGTGCCTTATGGAGCCTGATATATGATTCAAAACGCAAAGGATACAACCCCAATTTCACAGCGTGATATCTTTGAGCAGATAAAAGTACTTAATTCCAAGAAGCTCCGATTGGAAACCGATGCCGACTATGCTACTATAGACTCAGTCGGTGTTGTTATCGAAGATTTGGAAAAACAGATTTTACAACTCAAGATCCAGGCTATCGAAAAAGAGCTTGGGAAAAAGATAACCACTGTCAAAAAGCCGAATAAAACTTTATATTTAGTGTCTATCACAAAGGATGGCAAGAGAAAGCAGATATCAGCAACTTCTGTAGAAGCATTATATCAGAAGGTAATTGGTAGGATGCTCCCTGTCGCAGATACATACAATAGCACTGTTTCTGTACAGGATGTATTTGATCTCTTTTCAGAGCATAACCACACTCCAATAGTTGATAATGATGGCTCAGTAACCTATCCGACCAGCACTGCAAGACGCAAGGATCAGTATTGGAATAAGTACTGGGCAGGGGATGTAATCTCCACTCTACCCATACAGACTGTGATTTCCGGGGATATCATTGACGCCTTCAAAAGACTTACTGCAAGCAGGAAGTACAACGCAAGACAGATTGATCAGGCTAAGAGCGTGCTTAAGCAAACTTTTGACTATGCTATCTGGCAGAAGATAATAACAATCAATCCAGTTATTTCTCTTCCAAACAACATGTGTCCTAAGAAAGCCAAGAGCATGGATAAGAAGAAGGCAACTTCCAAGGACTGGCGCTATAGCCTAGAGAATCACCTGAAGGCACTTCCCAAGCAGACAGTTTACTCACTTGCCATAAGATTCTGGCTTACATCAATGCAAAGAGTTGGTGAATGGCTTGCTATCACTTGGGATGATGTTGATTTTGAAAAAGAGACACTAACAATAAAACACTCATTATCCAAAAGAGAAGTCGATGGAAAGCTTGTAGTGGTTGATGATGAGCATTTAAAGGCTGATGAGGTGGCTAGAGAAATTCCACTGACAGATAAGGCACTTCACATATTGAAAGAGCTTTATCTTATCAATGGTCAAAAGAAATACGTTTTCAACAGTAAAGGTAATCTTCCTATCAGCACAAACCGCGTTAATGAGCATATTAAGATGTATTGCAAGGATATTGGCTTAGAGCCCATGTCGACTCATGCACAGAGACGCGGAGCAATTCAAGAAGCATATTCTATGCAAATGGTTGAGGATCAGATAAGAGTAACCGCAGGACATGCTGACAGTACAATGACCAGGTATTATAACAAGCAGAATAACAGAACACTGTCAAAAGAATGTCTCGAGGAACTTCTCGGTTGATCAGGTCAAACATTTGGTCAAACAAATTCTAAAAAAGGGCAAAAGAAAAACCGCTCAACTGAGCGGTTTTAATCAATCGGAGTGACGTGATTCGAAGAATCACCCATCTCTGAAACATGCATGGAAAGGAGGTTTGCGACATCCTTTTCCTTTAGGAACCACTTTAAGAACCA
>NZ_CAMVPU010000126.1 GCF_947169445.1 uncultured Butyrivibrio sp.
TATCACTGCATATGGTCTTCGCCATGCTTTGCCGGCAGCATTCCAGAGGGGCGTACTCGCGCAAGGCGTACTCTTGAGGCTCGTATATGCAGAATCGTATCTGATGAATGACTTATTCAGTTTTCAATGTGCTAAAAATATCCCTTCACTTATTCCTACTGGGAAAGGGTAAAATGTCGGTCATAAAAGTGTGTATTAAAAATTCATCTTTCACTTATACGAACAGAGAGAGGATGTTTTGCACCCCCCTAAATCGAAAAAACTTTAAATATTTCAAAAATCATTTTTTAATCTGTAAAAATATCCTTTCACCTATACCCACAGAGAGAGGGAAAAAGGCAACCTCCCAAATGTAAACTTTTTGTAAATATTTTAAAATGCAAATTCTTTTAAGTGAAAACAGTCCTCTTACCTTTATCCACAGAGAGTGGCAAAAAACTAACCTCTAAATGAAATTTTTTCTGAAAAGGATCCAAGCTTAAGAAAAAACTTCGCATGCAAGCAATGCATTTGTATGACAAATGCCAAAATCGCTTTTACAACGACAGGCCGAGCTTAAGGAAAAATGAAAAATACTTGAGAGAAAAAGCTCGCATGCAAGCAGTGCATTTGTATGACAAAATTCAAATTACGCTTTTACATCGGCAAGCCGAACTTAAGAAAATTGTAAATCCCGGAATCGGTTTTTTGGTAAAAAAGGGAAAACTGTTACTTGAGGTTTTTTGAAAAAACAATGAAAGCAAATTTGAAAAAACAAGGAATTCAGAAGTAGAAAAAATGTGAGTGAACAAAATATGCCATTAAGCTATACTAAAGCTATGTGCGTTGTTTCATTTTTTGAAAAAATATAAATGTTCTTGACCTTATACCTAACTATAATGATACAACAAAGTTAGAAAGGAGATGCGTGATATGACTATCAAGGAGTTTGCAAATCTGTGTGGTTGCAATCCTCAGACAATAAGATATTATGATCGCATGAATCTGCTGAAACCGATTAAAGTGGATGATTGGACAGGGTATCGTTATTATGATGAAGGCCAGGCTTTAGATTATGTAAAGATAAAAAATCTCCAGACTGCAGGATTTACAATCGAAGAGATAACGAGCCTTAAAGATGCTAATGATGAAGCAATCTATGATGCGTTCTCGAGGAAAATTAAGGAGCATGAAGAAAGACTTCAAAAGATAATAGAAATTCAAAAGTCATATCATTCAGAAGTAGCAGACATGAAAACAAAAATTGAAGAAGCACGAATTAAGATCAAAACATTTATGGATGACTATGATCCCAGTGCTGAATTTGGAATTGACTGTAATACTTATGATGCTATGAAGGCACAGGTGGATTCCTTCTTTAACAATATGATCAGTAGTGGTGACTATAGTAAGCTCAAATATGTAGATGATTCAAATGATAAAGAACCTGAGCCGAATTTTTTATCAGACCCTGGATATGAGGTTATCTATGAAAAACATGGATGGGAAGCGGTTAAAGACTTCTACAAAGAGTTTTCTAACCTGGAGGAGAATACCGCAGTGTCACTATATTTTGAGGTTGTATCAGATAAATCAAATTGGACAGCGTTTGCTAACACTATCCTTGGTATGTTGATAGAAAAGAATAAAGGCAGAAAAATGGAACTTGGATGCAAGATAGATAGTTCCAAGGACGGGATAAATCATTTTTGGCTATTAAAGAAAGTTACTGGCGAGGAGGAACAGGCATAATGGAAACAACAAATTTGGAAGTCTTATATAATCAGATATCAGAGGCTATAGTAAAAGTTGATTTTTCGAAGATATGGGAAGGCTTCAAACCTCTGAAATTTGCAGTATACAATGACAACGAATGCTTCTTTGATGGAGCTTATATCGAAAAGACTGTAGATTTCTGCGCAAATACAGCGATTGAATATCAGGGCGATATTATAGCAATTTGGTATGTTCGTGAGGAAATGGAAATACCTGTGTTTGCTTCTAAGATAGTTCATGAGATGTTTCATGCTTTTCAGGAAAAGCAGGGATGGGATTGCTTTGCTAATGAAAAAGAAGCTCCATTCAAATATGTATATAGCGAAGAGAATCTGTGCTTAAAGCTCCGTGAAAATAAACTACTATTCGAGCTGCTTGTGAATTTTGACATAGAAAAGTATAAAGAAGTTCTTGCAAGCCGAAAGTACCGGAGTGAGAAATATCCATATGAGTTTTCGTATGAAGGCGCAATTGAAGAAATTGAGGGCTCAGCAAACTATGTAGAGTGGCAGGTCCTTAAGCAGCTAGATGAACAGAAAGCCCTTGAGTATGTTTCTAATACCAGGAAATATGTTACAACACCTGAGGACTTCTTCCCTATACGTATAACTGGATATTTTACCGGCCCACTTATGATAAATGCCATGAAAAATGCGGGAGACTTTTTCTATGGTGCAAAAGACAGGCCGGTGATCAGTCATGTGTTAGCCAGTATGGAACCTGTAACAAAGATGGATATGGGCGATGAAAACGACATCCAGAAGGTTAGAGAGGCCCTGTCTGCCTATTCTGATGAGACAAAGAGGATTGTTGAAACTGCTGTAGCTAATAATGAAGTGGTCTTAACAGGGCCGGTTGAGCTCGTCAGTGTAAACATCGGTGATACCAGATACTACAATGGATATCTTACATCAAGATTCTTTGTTATGTACCGTGAAAATGGAGAAAAGAAGGTAATCCGCGATAATTATGTTGTTAAAATGAAAGATGAAACAACGATAGATACTATTTATAGATGGGTTTAAGACGAGTTATCGAAAAATAAATGAAGCCTCAAAGATGATGATAGAAACAGCTACTCAACTTAAAGTAGAACAAACTAAAAATACTATCGATTGTATCATACAAAATCTGTGCCTATAATCTGATTATAGAAAAGAGATGGCCATTCCTTTATAGAAAAATTCAACACTGGGTTGAGGAAGGATTTTATATGATAGGCAAACAGATTAAGTATTTTAGATTACAGAAACAGGCAAAGCAGGAAGAGTTGGCTGAGTACCTGGGGGTATCGTATCAGGCGGTTTCCAAGTGGGAGACAGGCGCAAGTGACCCGGATATATCCCTGCTTCCCAAGCTTGCAATATTCTTTGGTGTCAGCATCGATGAGCTTTTTGAGCTTCCTTACGAGGAACAGATGCAGCGCATTGAGAACATGATCTTTAACGAAAGAAGAATTCATCCTGATACATTCAGGCAGGCAATCAGCTTTTTGGAAGATAGGCTTAAACAGGATCCAAAGGATATACGAGCTATTGGAAACCTTGCAAGTATATACAATCACAGAGCACGTAGTGATCACGAACTGGCTTCGGACTATGCACAAAAAGTATTGGAGATGGATCCGGATGATAAGGGCGGATGGGTTGACTTCCTCGAAGCCAATGGTGGAGTCTGCGGCGATGAGTGGTATGATAATCATTTTGAAGTGATTCGCTTCTTTAAAGAACTGTTAGAAAAACATCCGGGAAATTATCGCTGCCTGTACGCTCTTTTGGAAAACATGATTGCCGATGGTCGATATGATGAAGCAATTCCGTATATTGAGCAGATGAAGAAAGCCAAAAAGAATCATCAGTATCTCTTGTACACAGGCGATGTGGCATTTGGGAAAGGTCGTTTAGAAGAGGCAAAAGAAAACTGGGAAGCAATGGTAAAAGAGTTTCCTGATGTGTGGCAGGCATTTTGTGATTTGGGTGATGGATATGCCAAACTTGGCATGTATGATAAGGCTCTGGAGGCTTACGAAAAGTCTTTTGACATGCAGGAAAAGCCCAGAATCGCTGAAGGTCTTTGCTCAATGGCGCAGCTCCATGAATCACACAAGGAATACGATAAGGCTATCAAAGACTATCAGAGACTGATAGAAAACTTCAAGGAAGACTACGACGTGACCGAAGGTGAGCAGGTGGACAGATATGTCAGAGAAATTGCCAGGTTAAAAGGAATCAAAAAGAATAGATAAAATGCGAAAGGGATGTGATTGGTAAGAGTCACATCCCTTGTATGAGGTAAAGTGTAGATGACAATTGGACTGGTTTCATACAGATGTAAGGATAAAGATATTTCTTTTAATATGAGTCAGATTGAAAGAGCATTACGTGATACAGCGGGGAAGGTTGACCTGTTGTGCTTTGGAGAAACATTTTTGCAAGGTTTTAATTCGTTGTGCTGGGACTATGAGTCGGACAAAGACGTTGCTCTGGAAAAAGAATCTGATGACATAAAGCAGCTTCAGCGTTGGACCGAGCAATATAAAGTGGCAATCCTGACAGGCTATGTCGAGAAAGAAGCTGATGCGCTGTATTCATCCTGTATCACGATATCTGAAGGGAAGATAATAAATAATTACAGAAGAATTTCCAAAGGCTGGAAGGAGTATACCAAGACAGATGAACATTATCAGGAGGGGACATCTGTTGATAGCTTTTGTCTTCGTGGCGAGGAAATCACTATTGCATTATGTGGAGATTTATGGGATTATCCTGAAAGATTCAAGACCGATAGCCTGCTGATTTGGCCGGTCTATGTAACATTTACTACTGATGACTGGAAACAAGTAGAAAGTGATGAATATGCCAAGCAGTCTTTTCTTGCGGCTAAAGATGTGCTGATGATCAATCCAATTGACATAGAAGGCCAGAATCATGGAGGATCTAGCTATTTTCATGACGGAAAGCTGGTGGAGAGGACATCATACGATAAAGAGCAGATAATAATAGTAAATTATGGAGAGAATAAATAATGGTTGGGGAATTTATTATGAAGACAAAGGGCATAAGTTTACAGACGCTATGCGCACCATGCAATTGTCATTGCAGGTATTGTCTTCTTTCATGGGAGAAGAATCCGGTTGGATTACCATATGAGGAAAGTGAAGAGTTTGCACAGTCTTTTTATGCTTGGATAAAGACAAACAGGCCAGAGTTGGAGTTTAATTTCTCTTATGGTTACTCTATGGATATGCCGCAGATGTT
>NZ_CAMVPU010000127.1 GCF_947169445.1 uncultured Butyrivibrio sp.
AAAACCCAGAAAAATGCAGTTTTTAATTCTACTTTTCCTCTCTTATCAATAGTTGTGTATATGGGGTCAGACCCCTTTGAGGGAATGTTACGTTTGTTAAGGAAAAAGTAACATTTCAAGCTAGAAAATTCATGTTGACAGCAGTTTTCTTGGAAGGTATAATTCGTAAAAATGAAATATGTTTAATATGCGTAAATACGATTTATGGATTAGCAGGATCAAGGCTGGTGTAAAGGTGGTGGCAGAAGATGACTATAAGTGACAGAATCTTTGAGAGACTCAGACAGATTAATATGTCCCAGAAGGTTTTTTCTGAAGAGACAGGAATATCCCAGAGTACAATCAGCGAATGGAAGAGCAAGAGGACAAATCCAACATCTGAGAAGATCATGCTTATATGTAAGGCTTTGGATGTTACGCCGGAGTGGCTTCTATCAGGGATAGAGAATACTGGCGACAGAGGTAATAATGTAAATTGGTATGTAATTGATAAGGATACAGAGATGGGAAGCCTTATCAGTTCTTATCATGGAATGGACGAAAGGCAAAGAGAAAGGTTACGAGGTTATATGGAGGCAATCATGGCATTGAAAGATGATGGAAAGGAGAGGTGAACTCTCTTTTTACCTAATAATTCGTAAAAATGAATTTATACACAAATGAATGGAATTGGTGATAATGGCAAGAAAGAAAAGAGTGTGGTACCCAGGCGCAATATATCATGTAATGAGCCGTGGAAACAGGAGAATGGAGATATTCAAAGACCATATGGACTATTTGTATTTCCTGGAACAAATAATAAGTGTCAAAGAACGGTTTCCGTTTAAGATACATTCTGTCTGTCTTATGACAAATCATTTTCACATGGTAATTGAAACAGAAAAAGTAGAATTGTGGAAAATTATGCAGAAGATACTTAGCGTATATGCAGAGGAATACAATCACAGACATCACTATACAGGGCATTTGTATGAGGGAAGATATACGGCGTGTCTTATTGAGGATGAGACTTATTTCCTAGAGGCGAGTAGATATATCCATCTTAATCCTGTTAAGGCAAAGATGGTGAGAGGACCATTGGATTATGAATACAGTAGCTATAAGCTATTCGTTTCGGACTATGACGAAACGCCTGAAAGAAAAATCAGTTTGCTTATGGAAAGACTGGTGGACACAAACCGGGTATTGTCATGTTTCAAAAACAACCCCAGGGAGCAGTACCGCATGTTTGTGGAAGGTAAGATATCTCATACAGAGCAGGAAATGCTGATCCAGAAGGATATGAAGGAAGATGATATGTGGCTGCCGTGGTAGGAGTAACAGGATAAAGCAGAGCTCTGGAAAATGTAGAAAACCAGATCAAAGAAAGAATATTTAGAAGGAAGATTTAAGTAATGGCAATAGTAGTAAAAAGTATGGCAACATCAGGAGTTGATGGCTTCATGGTCGAGATTGAAGCATCAACTATAAGAGGTCAGCAGCAGTCGTTATCAATCATAGGACTGCCTGATCAGGCAATAAAGGAGGCGGGAGAGAGGATACAGGCGGCGATTGAATCGTGTGGTTATGATTTTCCCAAGGACAAGTCAATCATAAGCCTGGCTCCGGGTGATAAGAAGAAACGAGGATCACATTTCGATCTTGGGATGATAATAGCTCTTTTGTATCAGACGGATCAGATATCGCCAAAGAATTTATCGGACTACGCGTTTATCGGAGAACTAGCGCTGGATGGGCGCATCAGACCCTGCAACGGAGTGCTGTCTATGGTGACGGAGGCAAGGAAATGTGGAGTAAAGGCTGTGATTGTTCCTTATGAAAACAGGCAGGAGGCAGCATCTGTATCAGGTATAAAGGTGTGCCCAGTTAAATCACTTCCCGATACCATAAGCTTTTTAGAGGGGAGAATGGATCTTTCCAAGCAGGACGATGGAGATGCTGGGGGCAAAGATAAAGACATGGCATTAGATGATGCATTAGGTGTAAATGATGATTGCAGCCGGGAGCGTGATAGTGCGGCTGGTAGCGATTTTGATTTCTCTGATGTCAAAGGACAGGATGAACTTATAGATGCGATCGTACTTGGAGCTGCAGGTGGTCATAACATATTAATGCTCGGAGAACCAGGCTGTGGCAAGACGATGATCGCACAGAGGATCCCGACAATTTTGCCGAGAATGTCGGAGAAGGAGTCGCTTGAGGTTACCAAGATCCACAGTATCTCTGGCCTTCTGGATGCAGGAACAGGACTTCTTAAAAATCGTCCATTCCGTGCACCTCACCATAACGTTTCTCTTAACGCGCTTATAGGAGGTGGAAGCTACGCCCAGCCGGGTGAAGTGTCACTTGCTCATAACGGAGTTCTTTTCTTGGATGAGCTTGCTGAGTTCTCACGCAGTACGCTTGATGCGCTACGCCAACCCATGGAGGACAAGAGGGTTACGATATCAAGGGTGAATGGCACTAATTCATATCCTGCAAATTTCATGTTCGTGGCAGCTATGAACCCCTGCCCATGTGGCTATTATCCATCCAAGAAATGCAGGTGTACAGATTATGAAATCATCCATTATAGAGGGAAGATTTCAGGCCCAATACTTGAACGAATTGATATACAGAAGAGTGTGGCGCACGTTGACTATTTTGAACTGAATGCTAAGGAGAGCGGCCAGACTTCAGCTCTGCTCCGAGATAAGGTGGAAAAGGCTCGTAAGATCCAGCAGGAGAGATTTAAGGATGACAAGCAGGTAAACTGTAATGCGCAGATGACCACTACCATGATCCAGAAATACTGTAAGCTTGATGAGGAATGTACACAGATTCTGAAGAACGCAAGTGAAAAATATGGTTACAGCGCAAGAGTAATCCATAAGCTTCTGCGTCTTGCCAGAACAAGCGCGGATCTTGATGGTGCAGAAAATATCAGGAGGGAAGATATCACGAGAGTACTTGGTTGCCGTGACCTCGATGTGTCCAGCAGTCAGATGTATGCGATAGCATAAGAAATGAAGAATCTTGATGAAGAAAAACTAATAAGATATATCATGTTAACACAGGTGAAGGGACTTGGACCAGTGTCGCAGAATGCACTTCTGGATGCCTGTGGTGGTATAGATAAATGCTTTGAGATGGGGCATGAGGCTTTTTGTGATACTGATGTAGCACAAAAGATAGGTGCTAAGAGGATAAATTTATTTTTACTTCAAAGGGATGAAACAAATCTCAGAATAATGGCTGAACGGATATTGGCTGACTGCCTGAAAAAGGGCATTAGTATTGTCACTTGTGAAAGCATTTCTTTTCCCGATAGATTCAGAAACTTCTCGGATATGCCGATACTTCTGTATCACAAGGGTGAGCTGCGAATCAATGAATATGCTCAGTCTGACGGAGTCGTCGGGGCAAGAAGGTGCTCCGTGGAAGGTAAGAAGTGCGCTATAGACATCGCGCTTGAAGCTGCACGCAGTGGTAATGCAATAGTAAGCGGAATGGCAAAAGGAATCGACTCGTACGCACATACTGCTGCTATAAAATCAGGAGGCTATACTATTGCGGTACTAGGTAACGGCGTTGATATATGTTACCCAAGTGAGCATGAAAAACTGTATGAGGAGATTGCTGCTCATGGTTGTATAATATCGGAATATCCTCCCGGAACAAAGCCCAAGGAATACTATTTTCCTAAACGAAATCGCCTGATTGCAGCACTTTCTGACAGAATCTATGTTGTCGATGCAGGTAGGAAAAGTGGAACAGAAACAACTATAGAAAATGGGAAGAGATATGGGAGAGAAATTGTGGTGGTTCATGAGGCATATGCATAAAAAGCAAGATGTATATTACAAAGCCTAATGGATATATAAATAAGAAATTTTTTAAGAAAAATAAATATCTGTATAATTGACTTTTAGAGTTCTGATGCTAGAATATAATTACTCGGGAGAGCTCCTGCCATATAAGTGGAGAAGTTTAAACTCGGGAGATTCCCTGCCATATAAGTGGGAAAGCTTAAACTCTAAGAGGGCTGTGGTTAACAGTCCTCTTAAATTGTTTTTGGAGTTTGTTTGATGGATGAATATAAAATATACAGCATAACTGACGAATACATAAATTATTTGAGAGTGGCTGAACCAAATGTATATTCGAACAAGCAGGATAATAGAACGCATACAAGAAAATACATAGGAACAGTTTTGGAAATAAACAATATGAAATATTTTATTCCGATGTCCTCTCCTAAAAACTCTGATTATCAGAAGGCGGGAAATAGCCTTGTGATAAAGAAAAGTATAGTACCAATTATACGTATAATAGAGAAAAGCAATGGAATTAAGCAGCTCAAGGGAACACTAAGAATTAGCCACATGATTCCGGTTCCAGAAAGTGAATTGGAGCTATATGATCTTGATAATGAACCGGATACTGATTATAAAGCGTTGGTACAATCTGAAGTTGTTTTTATTCGTAAGAATTCTACGAAGATTAAAAGCTATGCTGAGTTGCTTTATAAGCAGAAAAAGGCAAACGATGAGACTGCAGGGTATGTAAAAACTGCACTGGATTATGAAAAGCTTGAAGCATTATGCAAAGATTTCAAAAAACTGAAAGATTTTAATTAATGTTGTTGGTGGGATTGTATCAGAGAGTTTTTCTGAAAATATGTCAAGGCTAGGAATGCAGGTTTCTGATGTCGCTCAAAATCAAAATCTAGCTTAAGTTAGTGCATATGGGGTCAGACCCCTTTACGGTACCGGGTAAGAGGGTTATTAGCCGAAATGAACTGGACGGTATTTGTGGCAAGACTATTCGGACAAAAAAGTTCAATAATGATTATCACTTTGAGGTGGAGATTTTATAGAAGGTGGTTACTGCTTACTGTAGACAAACATTGGGTCAGACCCCATATGCACTAACTTAAGAAGAAAGTTGCAACTTCCTTTTCTTCCGCTTCTCA
>NZ_CAMVPU010000128.1 GCF_947169445.1 uncultured Butyrivibrio sp.
TATATGAAAATGATGATCATTATGATTATAAGATAGGAATAGATGTTTCTTATCACAATGGGGCAATTAACTGGCAAAAAGTTAAGGAAAGTGGAGTTGATTTTGTTATCATAAGAGCTGCATATAGAGGCTATGGAAAAGAAGGAAAACTAAACAGGGATAAGTGTTTTGAAGAGTATATAACGGGTGCACATTCAGCCGGACTTGATGTAGGAGTTTACATCTTTTCACAAGCGATATCAGAAGAAGAGGCAAAGGAAGAAGCAGAATTCATTTTGAGAATCATTAAAGATCATGAGATAGAATTGCCGGTTGTATATGATCCTGAAAGTATATTGGATGCGGTAGCTAGAACGGATGATGTGATGGGGATCAGTTTACGCGAAATACGAAACTATTTTGCAGCATGATTAAGGATGCCGGGTATCAGCACATGATATATAGTAATATGCTGTGGGAAGCATTTGAATTCGATTTAACGGAACTAGCTGAATATCCTATTTGGTATGCTGACTATGAACTGTTACCACAGACACCTTATCATTTTGAATATTGGCAATACTCGAATGAAGGAAATATAAGTGGTGTTCCTAGTAGAGTAGATATGGATATTAGATTGATTCCTAGATGAAATATGTCTAGTTATGTTGTAATAATTTGGAGTTTAATGTTGTCAGGAAGGTTGGTTATCGGCATGAAGAACAGGCACTTTTTAACTGCTTTGGAAAAGCTTGAGGAATATGTCAAAGAAACTCCGGAGAAAACAGCGGTAATATTTCATCCGGAGGAGCGATTTTCATTTTTGGAATTATGGGAATTTTCCGGGAAAATATATGCATGGCTTAAGGGAAAAGGAATAGGTGCCGAAGATATTGTCCTTTATAATCTGCCTCGAGGTTTTATGCTTTATGCCTGCATGGTTGGAACAATGCGTGCAGGAGCTGCATTTGTTCTTACTGAATCTGGCAATGATCCACAGCGGACGGAATATATACGGGCAAATTCCAATTGCAGATTGTTGGTGGATGAAGAATGCATGAAGGAAATTCAGAAAGTCTCACCGCTTGAAGGCTATGAGCCAGTGAATCGTCATAGCCTTTGCTATATCGCTTACACATCCGGAACAACAGGCCATCCCAAAGGAGTACTACACGAATATGGTTCTCTGGATAACGCATGGCAGGCTGTCATGATTGATGGCAAAGCAATCATGTATGATACAGACACATTTCTGGTGATGAGCCCAATGAACTTTGTGGCGATGCCTATTTGCTATGCTTATTCATGTGCACACGGCTGTGCACTGGCTGTGATGCCATATGAGTATGCGAAGAGCGATGATGTTTTTTACGAGTATCTGCAAAGAGCAGGTGTAACCTGTGGGTATTTGACGCCCTCTATTTTAAGAAAACATATGCCATTCCGGGAGCAATGGCACATGTGTATTCTTTCCTCGGAACCAGCTGACGGGCTTTTTATTCCGGGAACAAAATGCTACAACACATATGCGTCTACGGAATCAGGGTGTCTTCTTTCAGTTTATGAATTAACGAAGCCTATGACACCTGCACCAGTAGGAAAGTCTTATTCTGAGGTTGAAGTGTTTGTTGCGGATGAGGAAGGGAAAGAAGTACCAAGCGGAACAATTGGTGAAGTATGCTTCAAAAATCGATACGTCAGGGGATATCTGACCGATGCGCCTGATAGAAATGGACCATCCAGAGACTATGTGTTTCGTACAAAAGATGCTGGTAAAAAGGATTCTGATGGAGTTCTGACCATTTGCGGACGCATAGATGAGATGTTCAAGATAGGCGGATATCGTATTGAGCCGGATGAAGTGGCTGGTGCTGTGTCGAGAGTAAGTAATCTTGGGCACATAATAGTGAGAGGCTTTGTATATAAAGACATTTCAGCTATTACAGTTTTTTATACCGATGACGTCATGGTCAATCCGGTTGCGATGAGGCAGAAGCTGCTTAAACTTCTTCCTGAGTATATGATTCCGACAAATTATATTAGGCTTAAAGAATTTCCGATGCTCTCAACAGGTAAGGTTGACAAGTTAAAACTTCTACCACTGGAAGGGAACTGGAATCAGTTCAGTGATCGTTCCGATCCTGTAATGTCGATTATAAGTGCGGGCAGGATTGCTGAAGTATTTGATATGGGGAAAGACAAAGTATTAAAACTCTTCAGACCGTTTGTCACATTTGAGTTTGTTTATAGGGAATTTACTCAGACTCATGCAGCGTACATGTCCGGCCTTCCTGTAGCGGATGCTTATGGAATTATCCGCTCCGATGACAGATATGGATTTTTGCTGGATAAAGAGTCGGGAATCTGTCTTGAGCAGATGATCTGTGAGAATCCGGAAAAAAGGATTGATCTGATTTCCGAATTTGCTGAATCGGTAAAAGCAATACACAAGATTCGGATAACTGATCCTGTTTTACCCGATGTCAGGGATTTGTCGATGTACTATTCCGGAAAGCTTAGCAAGGATTACTGTTCGGAGAGCGAAGCAAAGAAAATTCGCGCAATCTTTGAAATTATCCCTGTTGCAGAAACATTTGCGCACTGCGATTGTCATACGGGAAATGCAATAATGACAGATAAAGAGCTGCGGTTTATCGACCTTTCTTTTTCTGGGAAAGGCCATCCTGTTTTTGACCTTCTTGCCATGTTCTCACATTATGTATTTCTTCCATCATTTAGTTCTGAGGAGGAGTATAAGACAAGGAACAACATGACTCAGACTGAAGCAGAGACTTTGTTTGACATATTTCTTGAAAAATATTATTCCAAGGCTGATACAGCGGCTCTTTCCAGAATAAAATCGATAGTTAGGGGAGTTCATGCTGCGCAAATATGTCTGGCATCTGTTCGAATTCCAGGAGTATTTACCGAAGGTATGCTGATTGAGGCAAGGCAAAGGACCTTAGAGTTTTACGATCAGTATCATATTGAGAACCTGAACGAAGAAATACTTGGCTGGAGTAATATGGTATAACATGAGGAAAAATGTTTGCGCGTACAGATAAAGTCATAATAAAAAACTACATAAAATACCTCTTTCCGGCACTTCTGGTAGGAATTGGCGGGGCTATTCAACAATTTGTTGATACTATAATTGTCGCAAATCTTATTGATTCCAATGCTGTCGCCATAGAAAACTATGCCGGACCGATTGTCCAGTTTACATCATTTACTGTAAAGCTTGTAGGATGTGGAGGAGCAGTTTTATATGCCACACTTATGGGCAGGATGGAACGTGAGAAGGCAGCCGGTATTTATAGCGCAGCTATGATTCTTTCAATAGCAATCAGCCTTACAGCATCTGTTTTGGGAATCATTTTTTTCAGAAAGCTTGGCACAGCTCTGGGATGCAGCATTGAACTGATGGATGATTTCAGATTATATCTGATTCCGACACTGATACTTATTCCTATAACCATAATAGTTATGACCTTTGCATCTTTTTTGCCTTCAATGGGCTATCCCGGCCTTACTTCCAAGATAGTTCTGACAGCAAATCTGGTTAATGTGTTACTGGATGTGGTCTATATAAAAATCTTTAAAATGGGCATTTCAGGAGCGCAGTGGGCTACAATAAGCGGCTATGTGGTGGCACTCATAGCTCTTTTAATAATACTGAAAAAAAATCATTTTACATTTCCGCGAATTAAAGGGTTTGATGCATCATCGATAAAAGACATCTTCATCAGAGGACTGCCACCAGGGTTATCACAGCTGGGACTACTTGTATACTATTGGTACTTTAATCGTCTTGTAACGCAGATGGGTGGTACTGAAGCCATGAAGGCTTTTTCTGTCTGTCTTCAGCTCTTGGCTATATATGCAGTTTTAGTTAACGGTGTGTCTGAAAACGTACGAAATTTTGTGAGTATGCTTAACAGCACGGAAGATGAAGCGTCGGTGCGATATGTAATGAGAAAATCTATTGTCATATTAGAGCTGTGGGGAGTGATTCTTTTAATACTGATCCTGGCTTTCCCTGGATCATTCGTGAGCTTATATAGTATTAAGGATGGAAGAGCAGTGGCTATACATGCCCTGAGGATATATTCATTTATCGTGTTGTTTAAAGGAATGGCAATTATTGCAAGAGATTATCTTAATACCACCGACCGACCATATCATGCTATGTCGCTCACTTTGGCAGAGGGCTCTGTTGGTGTAATTATTCTGGGTACGGTTCTTGGGAGGCAGATTGGCCTCGATGGAGTATGGCTGGCATTTCCCTTAACATCCTGCGTCTGTTGCATACTGGTTGCCATATATCTTTTTACATGTGGCAAAAGACCTGTTGACAAAGTTGCTGCGGACTATGAGAAGATGTATATGACATTATCCGTTAATAAAACAAACCCGATGTTGCCAGCGAAGGAGATAGCAGATTTTTATAAAGATAAGGTTCAAAAGCATACAATTATTGAAAAAACAGCGCTTCTAGTCGAAGAGATGTACATATACAGCGTCAACCACACTAAAGACCTTGATTATATTGATGTGATGATACAGATTTATGATAATGAGAGCCGAATACTATTCAGGAGCCTTGGTGAACCTTTTAACCCCATGAATGTAGTTAATGAAGAGGAACGGGCGAATATCCTTATTCTGAATAAGATCACGTCTGAGATTAATTATGAGTACATCATGGGAATGAATACAACTTGGCTGAAAATATAATTTACGATTGAATACAACAGGGAGTACGGAAATAATTCCGAAAGATATT
This sequence comes from uncultured Butyrivibrio sp., assembly GCF_947169445.1. Taxonomy (GTDB): domain Bacteria; phylum Bacillota; class Clostridia; order Lachnospirales; family Lachnospiraceae; genus Butyrivibrio. The sequence continues at coordinate 4,766 of NZ_CAMVPU010000128.1, forward strand.
ATCATCTATTAGCTCATGAAATGTAAGCGGTAAATAAACGGCGTCTAGGAAATGCCCTCCAAGATCAGTAGTATTCT
>NZ_CAMVPU010000129.1 GCF_947169445.1 uncultured Butyrivibrio sp.
ATTGCTTTATGGCCTCTTGCCTTTCCCGAGCAACATCCTCAGGAAGTTTAGAAGTACATATCCAACCAGCATGGAGGTCAGGAATATCTGAAGACCTGACAGCTGGGCCAATGCAAAACCTGCGTTTTCACTTCCATGACCATTTAGGTACGCAGCCATCTTGTTTGTTGCCACTATCCCTATTGCCATCGGGAAAGTAAGCCCTGCGAATCCCGGAGTAAAATCAAATGAAAAGAAATCCGGGAGTTTGATGATAATAAACAAGAGTGATGCCAAAACGCAAAAATATAAAAAGTACAAAAGTACCTGATTAGGAGCTTCATATACATTTAACAGGCTCACCACACAGAGGCTGCAAGGCGCCAGCACAACCGGCATGGTGTGATAGACCTGCGGCTTAACCGGCACCTTGATGAGTCTTACTATCATTACCGGAATGAGAATCAGATATATGATTATGCCGTACACAGTTATCACTTTTAAAAGGCCTGTCATGTTCATGGCGCCGCCCGTGACACAGGCCACCATGATTCCGTTATAAGTAACAAACCAGCTGGGCACGGTGGTATTCACATCTCTTTTCAGGATCACGTTTCTGATAGTGAAAATGCAGATATGAACTGCATGGATGATAATTGCTAAAAGCCATATCCATTTTCCAAATGCCATTCCTTTCTCAAAGTAGAAGCTGCCAAGGATCATGAGGCACATGGTAAATCCCGCATAGAGACTGCAGGGAACCGTCTGCTTGTACTCCTCTATGCATGTTGATGAGCAGAGAATGATTTTAAAGATATAAGCCAGCACAACAGCTGTAGCACATATCATTATCAGCACTCTAAACCATGTATAGCCCATACCTCCATACACATTTCCAAGCGTGAGCGTTCCCACAAAAGTCGGAAGAACAGGAACCGGAAGCTTCTTGAATCGCTCCTTCATCAGCACCTCCTTTCATCAAAGGTCATATGCAAATTCCAGATTGGTTCTCTCATGGAAAAAGTCTGAGTAGTCAATCTCAAACAGTGGCTTCTTAACCTTCCTTACGTCTATCTTTCTGGCGATCATCTGCTGAAGGACACCGCCATAAGCAAGATCTCCCTGCAAAAGAGCTCCCACAATAATTCCATCCTTGGAGACAACCTTTTTGTATACGCCATCCTTGTCATAAACATCAACTCTGTAGGTATCGTCAGGCGGCGTTACTGTTCCCAGAGACATTGTGTGTATACCTAAAAAGCTCATGGTAGATTTGCTTGCGAAAAAGTCAGTCATCTTCTCTTTCTTGCCTGCCATGTTTGCTGCTGCCACCATTCCCTCTTTTACTGCAACAGGCCAGATAGGACTTGTACCTGACACATCACCTGCACCGTAAACATCAGGATCGGATGTCTTACCGGTCTCGTCGTATACCAGGCCGAACTTAGAAAGCTCAAGTCCTGAATCCTGCAGGAATTCAACGTTGGATCGGACACCGGCTGTAACCACGAAATAATCGCAGGGAAGGACTTTTCCATCGCTAAGCTCTATTTCGTAGATCTTTCCATCTTTTACATGAACTTCATTTACTCCAACGCCGTAATATTGCTCCACTCCGTTTTCCTTAAAGGCATCAATATAGGTCTTAGCTGCCCTCTCATCCAACTGCCTGTTGAGGAGCCAGCCTGCAAAATCAACCAGTGTAACCTTTACTCCCATGTGAAGATAACCGGTAGCACAGTCGATGCCAATTAGCCCTGATCCCAGAACCACAATATTCTTGGCGGTCTTTGGCACCTCTTTTAGCACTTCGATATCATCTATGTTCCTGAAGCCAATGTAGTTATCAGCTTCGGAAAGCCCCTTGATTGGAGGAATGAAGGTATGGGATCCCGTGGCAATAAGGAGCTTTCCATACTTAATTTCCTCATTCCCATCAAGAACCAAAATATGTTCCTTTGGACGGAGAGATATTGATTCTCTCCCTTTCATCCAGTTCACATCGTAAACTTTGTCAAAGTCTTTCTCTGCAAAGTTGAGCCTCTCAAGAGTTCTTTCCCCACACAGATACTGGTGGAGTATACATCTTGAATAAATGTGCTCATCCTTGGAAACAAGAATGATCTCTCCATCCTTATCTATTTTCCTGAGTTCTCTTATGGCGTTAATTCCTGCGGCAGATGATCCAATAATTACGTATCTCATTCCTTCACCTCCTCAAGAGTTATTGCGTGCATAGGACACTTCTCAACACACATGGGCATAGGAGTTTTGCCGTCCTCGCTCCTGTGAACGCACATATTACATTTCATGATCTCTTTCTGATGAATGCTGTCATACTTAAGTATTCCGTATGGACAGGACATTATGCACATGTAGCAGCTTGCACACTGGTTCTTGTCATATTCAACAAATCCGGTATCAGGATTCTTGTGCATTGCACCGGTCATGCAGGTATATGTGCACTCGGGTCTGTTGCAGTGCCTGCAGAAAATTGGGGCAGGCGTGGTCTCGGAATCAATTACCACTCTGTTTCTGGCATCGCCGCTCTCCGTCTCGTGACTGACCACGCAGGCCGTCACACAGGTAAGGCATCCAATGCATTTATCTCGGTCAATCTTTATTCTATACATTTATCAGCCCTCCCTTGCGATCTTTTCAAATCTGCAGGTTCCGCCCTTGTAGTTAGGCTCCCTGGAATACTTGTCATAGCTGGACGGCGTCAGCGCATTGCATTCAATATAATGAATTGGCGCATAGAGCTCGCCGTACTGAACGTTGTCTGTTACCTTTACTGCAAATATTGCATCTTTCCCATTGGAAGAGAATACTCTTATCTCATCCATATCATGGATGTCATTTTCTTTAGCAAGCTGAGTATTCATATAAAGATAGGCTCTCTTTAAGGAAACGTCTTCAACAAACTTTACTTCCTTGGTCCTGCTCTGAGTGTGCCACTGACCAACAGAACCTCTTCCTGTGTTGAAAACAAGCGGGAACTTGTCAGTCACAGGAATCGGATTCTCAAGAGGTTCTTCATATATGAACTGCGCTTTACCTGATGGTGTAAAGAACTTACCGTCGGCATAGAGTCTTCTCTGCTCATCTGAAAGTTCTTTTTCATGACCTTCAGGATACGGCCACTGAATACCGTGTGAATCCGTCAGGTCATCCCAATGAATACCTGTGAAATCACATCCCTTTCCTCTTGAACATTCCCTGAGAAGATCGAAGCACTGTCTCGGGGTCTCCCATTTTGCTATAGCTTCTCCCATTCCAAGAGCCTTGGCTACTCCCAGAATGCACTCATAATCTGAGATCTCATTCTCGCCTCTGTCAAGGACTTTTCGCATAGCAGACAGGCGCCTCTCCATGTTGATATAGGTTCCTTCTTTTTTGATTCCGGGAACTACTGGGAAATAAACTGTGCAGTCCTCAGCGCTCTCTATTGTGTCGTAGATATCCTGAACCACGAACAGCTCAAGTTTTTTTGCAGCCTCTGCAAAGGTCTCATTATTGGTCCAGCTGTGTCTTGGGTTGGTGCAGAGGATCCAAAGTCCCTTTATCTCTCCGGCATTGATGCCTTCTATGATCTTGTTATATGGAATCGTCGGCTTCTGCGCCATAAGCTCAGGCGTTATACCAACAATGTCGGCAATTCTATTTCTCTCGGCCTCATCAGCAAAATCACCGCCTGCAAACAGACAGGTGGTATTGGAAAAGAGCCTTGAACCCATGGCATTGCACTGACCTGTTATAGAATTTCCGCCCGTACCAGGTTTACCGACATTTCCTGTCAGGAACGCCAGATTCATGATGGACTGGGCAGTTCTTACTGCCTCATATCCCTGGTTGACACCCATGGTCCACCAGAAGGAAACTGCTTTTCCGTTATGGATAAGTTCAAGGAGTTCTAAAATCTGATCTTCCGAAAGCCCTGTTGCCTTGCTTCCTCTCTCCAGAGTGAAATTCTTTACGAACTCCGCAAACCCTTCGTAGCCCTCAGTATGGTTATCAACGAAGTCATGATCCACATAGTCTTTTTCTATTATCAGATTTGCAAGTGTATACATAAGCGTAAGATCGCTTCTCCACTTCAGCGGATAGTGGTAGTCAGCGTTCCTTGCAGTCTCTGATTTTCGCGGATCAATGACAATTATCTTCGTGTCGGGAATCTTGTTGTTTCTTACTCGCTGCCAGATGATAGGATGCGCAACTACAGGATTTGCCCCTATGAATATGATCGTGTCAGAAAGTTCAAAGTCGTTAAGAGTATATCCGGGGGCATCATAGCCAAGTGTCCCCTTGTGGGCAACAGCTGCTGATGCCATACAAAGTCTTGTATTTCCATCCACGTTGGTCTGAAGGAAATTTCTCATTACATGACCAAAGATGGCAAACTCTTCCAGAGTCAGCTGACCGGTGCTGATACCGGCTACACTCTCCCTGCCATATTTTTCCTGCAACTCCTTTAGTTTATCTGCAACATATTTAAAGCCCTCTTCCCAGGGTACCTCTTTAAAGCTTCCGTCAGCCTGCCTGATCTTCGGGAGCGCATTTGGCTTAACTGTTGTCTGCTGCTTGCTCAGGGATAACCCTTTGATACAGGAGAACCCATCATTGACGGGATATCCTTTCGTTGGAACTGTCTTGATGATTTTTCCATCTTCCACATAGAAATCCAGATTGCAGTCGATGGCACAAAAATTACACGTAGATTGAACCTTTTTGACCATTTACCTTCTCCTTTAGACATACTTGTCATAACTATAACCCACCAATCTAATCATAACATTTTAGTCACTCTTCGTGGGCGTTCAGTCGTTAATTTATAGATTATTTACAAACCAATATGGTAT
>NZ_CAMVPU010000130.1 GCF_947169445.1 uncultured Butyrivibrio sp.
GTCGGAAGCAGTATGTTAGGAATCAGCCATCACATAGAATTTGTGATTGAGCCAAGAAAATTACCGAAGTAAAGAAGTATTGGGAGAGTATTAGGGAAAAAGATGAGGTGAAGAAAGGCTTATATAAGAATGGACATAAATGATATAGTCAGTCTTTTCTCCGAAAAGACTCCGGTAAATGTTGATATTAAAAACACCAGTCACGGGGAGGAGGATTTCAGAGAAACACTGCTTGTGGATTTTGGTGAGGAAAGGATCGTAATCAAGCTTTCTGCAAACGGTTTTACAGATGAGAAACATCTTGCTATGTGGGAACGGATTGCAAAAGAATACCGTGGTCTTGGCTATTATTGCCCTCAGTTTATCAGAGCGCTGGATGGCACATACCCAACGGTTGTATATAAAGACAAGAATTGCAGAGTATGGGGTGAAGAGTTTTCCAAATACAGATCTGCGGAAGAATTGATAAAAGATAAGTTTTCGGATACCAAACTTGTTGAGGAGGGATGGTATTCTTTTCTTGAGGATGCCATGATAATGGATGCCAAAGTTGCGGCATGCCATTTTGATTATACGGATCTTCCATCGGCATATTGCATGTTTGAGCCATTTGATCCAAGTGACACAAGCGACGAAACAACGGAAGATGCGGAAAAATGGCTAACCATTGCCCAAAATCTTCCGGATAAATACAAAGGCCAGGTAGAACGGATATGGAACAACTGGCTTGAGGCAAGAAAAGAGCTTGAAAAGATATATCATCAGCTTCCGACATCAGTGTTTCAGGCTGATATAAACGATACCAATGTTCTTTTGGATGAGGATGGAAGGTTTAAGGGAGTTTATGACTTCAACATAGGCGGAAGGGAAGTGTTTATCAATTATCTGGTCCGCCAGGCACCCTATGTCTCAACTGATGATACCTACGGCAGCATAGATGTGGATGATAACTTTCTTAAGCGTGTTCTTCATGCACTTGATATCGTAAAGAAAGTATATTCGTTTAATGACTTGGAAAAGAAAGCAGCGCCTTTACTTTATAAATGCATCAGACCTTTATGGTGGCATGCTTCTGTAGAACTAGAAGAAGCCGGTGCGGATGACGAAAAGATCTTGCGGCATTTAGACGCAGTCGAGTACGAGCAGACAAGAGATATTGATTTTTCTGTACATATGTAGTTACCCTGGTGTCATGACATTTCAACCTAATTTTTGTATATTTCAGCAGATATGCATTGAAGGACATGACCATCATGCTATCATGAAAAAAACAAAAGAGTTGGGGAAAGCATGAAAGTATTTGGGAAAAAGAATTTTAATAAATGCTGCGCAGTTTCACTGTCAATGACACTTATGCTTGGATGCGGAGCGAAAACTGATAGCACTGAAGTAATATCTGAAACTGTTGAAGCCAGTACAGAGACTGATGAGCTCCTAGAGGAGTTAAGTATTTCTCTTTTGGCTGATGATGTTAGTGAAGAGTCGGTTAATAAAGTTAAGGATTCATGGAAACACCTGTCAGAGATTGTACCTCTTTCGGATATTGAGATTGCTATTGGGCCTTCCAGCAGGCATGAAAAAAGAGAAGGGTTGATTTGTTTTACCGAATTGGAGATTGGCTCTGATGATTTCAATGTGATATTCACTGATAAATGTACAGACTTACCGTACTGGAAGACTGTTGGATTATCGGAATATGCATTTGACTATGCTCCTGTGAATTCAGAGAATCAGGTAAAAGAATACCTTGAGGCAAGGGAAGAAGAGTATTTCCCGCTATTTGCAATATCTTTTTCGGAGAAGTATGCGACAGAGAGCGATATCCAATTATCCGGAGATTGTGCGTATTACTTGACGAAGTATGTTCTTGATATGTATTCCTATAGTGAATTTGCCGCAAATGACTATAGAGGCGAATGGCTTAACAGCCTCGGATCTGATAAAATGTTCAGATTTGATGAGATAGATGAGGTTGTAGAGGCTGCTACAGCTGAAAAGGAGGGAACCTATATAAACGCCCAGTGTGGCGGGAATAAGTGGGAATTATTCGATGTTAGCTGGCTAAGTAGCGCGGATGATGTATACGAGCTTTTTTACAATGCGGAAAAAGGCATACAGGATCTGTCAAGACGTATCGCTTCGGAATCGGACATCCTTGATGAGGACAGCTTTAGAAGAGATGTTACCATCACTACGACAGACAGTTCCAGAGCGAGTTTTGCGAATAATGGAAAAATAGTATTATTTAGTCCGGAACACTTTTTGCATGAATATGTTCATTGTACCCTCGGCTACGATGACAAGGAAATATGGCTGGTTGAGGGATTGGCAGAGTATTATTCCATGGACTATAAAAATGGGTATTACTCCAATTACTGGGATGAGAATTTCCACAATGAGTTCGATCTTGGAATAATAGATGAAGCTGAAAAGGAAGAATATCAGCAGGAGGGCCTCTGGGATTATGTTCAGACCGAAAACGAGAATTATAGTAAATTAAGAGCTATTGAAGGAAATCAGTACTGCGAATACATGAGCATGAAGATGGCAGTGGGGTTAGCAGATCTGATGTACTTTGGAAGTGACAAGAGGGAAAAGACAGGCCAAAAAAGCGTAAGAGAATGGAGAGAAGGTGTGGTACCAGGTGCAGGTGACCTCATTGGCAATGACCTGACATATATGGCTGCGGGGCTTGTTACGGGAGATCTAATTGCTGAATATGGCATAGATACTATTATTGGATCCTTGGGATCTTTTGAAGAGGATTTTGGAATGACTTCGGACGAGTATATTCAGAACTATTTGGATAACAAGCTCTATATGCATTATTTAGAGGAGGGATAACCTATATGAGTTCAAAAAATCATGAACCCAGGAATTATTTTAAGGACAGTGAAATCGAAAGAATTTCTAATAGAATGGAGAGAATTGACCCTGAAAGCCCTGATGCTCATGATAAGTGGAAACGCCAGATAATAGCAGACCTCATAATACTGGCTGTTTTCATTGGGCTTGTTATCTATATTATTGTCAGATAACTATAAACTAACATCTCTTTCTCCCAACAAAAATATTCAGCTCTCAACATTTTAATATTTTACTGTAACGTTTGTGGTATATCAATCGTATTAAATAGATGACATTGGGGCGGTTCTTTTGTCATTTTAGGAATATTTAGAAGCTTAAAGAGGCTGTCGTACTTTGGTGCGGCAGCTTTTTGTTGCACAAGACCGGCAAGCGAATGGATGCTTGCATACAAATTCATTTGCCGGTTGTAAGAACATGGAGCACGAAGTGCGGAATGTTCGTGTGCGAAATCGAGTAGGAGTCAGCCTACTCGATTAAGATGGAAAATATGTTGTAGTATACTTGTTATAATTGTCCTCTAATTATAAAAAAAATGCTTACAGGACAATTATAATGCAAAAAATGTGTTATAATTGTCCTGTAATAATAAAAAAATCAAAAATAGGACAATTAGCATGATAGGAAGAACAAAAGAGCAGGAAGAACTGAATAGGATATATGAAAGAAAGCAGACAGATTTAGTGGTGATATACGGCAGAAGACGTGTTGGGAAGACATATCTTGTTAATAATACTTTTAAGGGAAGATATGCATTTCATCATACAGGCCTATCGCCGGTAAATGAAAGCGGAAAAGCAATCACGTTAAAGGACCAGCTTGAAAGCTTTTATTTGTCCCTGCAGATGTATGGGATGAAAAAAGGAGCAAGGCCAACCAGCTGGCTTGAGGCCTTTTTTATGCTTAAGAAGCTGCTTACAGAAAAAGATGATGGTTCAAAGCAGGTGGTTTTTATTGACGAACTTCCCTGGATGGATACAAAGAAATCCAGGTTTATTACAGCATTTGAAGAATTCTACAATGGTTGGTGCAATGAACGTGGAAATGTCATGCTGATAGTGTGTGGAAGTGCTAACTCATGGATTCAGAATAAGCTGATAAATAATAAAGGTGGTCTTTATAACAGGATTACCCATAAGATAAAACTGTCGCCATTTACCCTGAAAGAGTGTGAAGAATACTTCTTAAGTCAGAATATCCAATTTTCCAGATACGATATTACACAGAGCTATATGGTATTTGGTGGTGTTCCTTATTATCTGGGCTATATGGACGGAAGATTGAGCCTGGCTCAGAATATCGATAGGATACTGTTTGATGAGAATCCTATGCTTAAAGGGGAATATGAAAATCTTTTTACATCAGCATTTGATAAACCTACAAAGACAAAAGAGATTGTTGAGTTTTTGTTTGGAAGGAATCTTGGGTATACAAGAAGTGAAATATCCGAAAAATTCAGTGATATTTCAGGTAGCGAACTAAACAAGATTCTTTCAGCACTTGAAGAAAGTAACTTTTTAATAAAATATATTCCGTTTTCAGATGGTAAACGGGAAGAAAAATACAGATTGTCTGATCCATATTGCCTGACATATTTATATTTTATTAAAGGTCAAAAGAAAAAAGAAAGTTTTTGGCAATACAATGTAAATTCAAGCACTTTAAATACTTGGAGAGGCCTGGCTTTTGAAAATGTATGCTATCGACATTATCCACAAATCAAGAAAGCTCTGGAAATTAATGGAGTCGAGGCAAACATGTCCATGTGGATAAAAGAGAAAAACGACGATTCAGAAGGAACTCAGATCGATTTACTGATAGATCGTGCAGATAATGTAGTAAATCTTTGTGAGCTGAAGTTTTATAGTGGTGAGTTTTCTGTTGATAGTAGCTATGAAGAGAAGATGCGTACTAGTGTAGTGTCTTGTTGACGATTAATCAAAGCCCGCCCCTGTCATAGGACAGG
>NZ_CAMVPU010000131.1 GCF_947169445.1 uncultured Butyrivibrio sp.
AACTGTGTGATCATGATCACTCTCCATTGGAATAAATAAGGTTTACGGGTTTCTTATACATAATATTGTAGTACCATCATTGTTATAATACAAGATGGTGTATTTAATCATTTTTAATATAAGGACAATATCCTTCACGTATTCGCTAAAAAAGGAAAATAAGCTAGCTTATCACACTGCATCTGTCATATATTTTCAATTTCCCTTGTTCTACTATGATATTAGCAAGAGTCCACCCTGGATGTTTACGGAGGAACAATTATGTATGATGTAAGAACAAGAGAAATTCAGGAAGCGATTGGAGCTGCTGATGTGGCACTTAACCATCTCGAAAGGGCAAAAAGAAGCCTTTCCAGCGCAAGCGGATGGGGATTATTTGATACTCTCGGCGGCGGATTTATCAGTGGTCTTATTAAGCATGGCAAAATGAGCGATGCCGAACATGAGATAAATGAAGCAAAGAAGGCATTATCCAGATTTTCAAAGGAACTTCGCGACGTGGATGGTTATTCATCAGTTCACATTAACGGATTCCTTACCTTTGGAGATCTCTTTTGCGATGGCTTTTTAATGGATGTAATAGTCCAGTCCCAGATTGGGAAGGCCAAGAGGGAATGCGAAAACGCAATCTCTCAGGTCACAAAAATACGCAACGACCTAAAGAGAATGCTTTAATTTGTTTTACTATAATTTTGTATTTGAAGGGGATTACGCAGATGAAAAAATTAGAATCACAAATTGCAGAGTATGTTGGGAATTATACGCGCAAACACGGCTTTCCTCCGACTGTAGAGGAACTTATAAACACCTTTGGAGTCTTACATATCATGTACGTGATGTTTTATGTTTTAAGCCTATATAGGATTGGCATGATCAGGAACTCACTGTTCTTTGGAACGGGTAATCTTCAGCTCATTACAATGCAGGCAAGTAGGTGAGGGGGCTTTTAAGCCCTTTCTCTTTTATTCCACAGCATTTTTCTCGTAGCTCCACTTTGCAATATCTGCAATAAGTTCATAAGGAATGTCTTTATTATATGGAAACTGGATTGCGCCTTTGCTGGTATTATAAGCAGCAAGTCTGTCTTCGAATGCTTCGATTGCCTCAGGGCCAGGATAAATGCCAAGATGACTCTTTGCAGGCGCAAAGTGTATTATGTTTTTTCCCTTTCTGAATGTCGGCATATTCCAGGAAATACACTCTTCTGCATCAGGTATGGCTTCTCTGATTGTTTTATATACTTCAATAAGAATCTCTTTAATCTCGGAATCAGACTGTAGGTTTATAAAATCAATGATTTTCATGCACTATACCTCTCCAATAAGCATTTCAAGGGCAACGTTCATTATTTAACAACTAAAACCCGGTATTTGTCAATAAAAAACTCCCCCGCTTCAAAACAGCGGAGGAGTAAATTTATTGTTGATAGCTGCTTCATGACTTACGGTCTTCTGTGCAACTTTTTATTGCACTTAGAATCTCAGATTTTTGATATGGCTTGGTAACAAAGCCATCAGCTCCATACTTTTCAGCTTCATCCCTCATTTCTTTCTGTCCTTCAGCCGATAGAATTATCACCTTAACTTCAGGATTGTGCTCTTTCATCAGCTTTAATGCCTCTATTCCATTCATTTGAGGCATAGAAACATCTAGAGTGACGACATCAGGAGCTGTTTTTTGAAATTCTTCATAGCCTTCTTTGCCATTTACAGCTTCGCCAATCACTTCGAAACCTTCAGTTTCCAGTATATTTCTAAGCAATTTGCGATTAACCGGAGAATCGTCAACAATAATCACACTTGCCATAAGCTCACCTTGCAATCAGTCTTCCTGCGGATCCAAGTATACTTCTGAGATATACTTCTCAATTTCAGCATATCCCTTTTCGCCAATTCCCTTTACACTTCCAAGTGTACCCCTGTTGTATGTGTGTATTAAGGCGAAAACATCGGTTATATTACTTCTTCGAAGAGCCCAGTATGTCCTGTTGCAGAAGCCACATGTCTCAATCGCTCTTTCTTTATATATATTCTTTTCTGTGATTCTTCTCACTCTCATTCCCTCTTACATAAGACTCCAAAAGCATTATATCAACGGAATATAAACACGTGATAAACGCTATATTATTTATTGATTAATCTTTTAGCCCGGAGAATCCTTGAATATACTGTGTCTTTTCAGGCAGAAGTTCATACTTTTTTAATCTTAGTCAGCCGCCTACCACTATGTCTTATATCCTTAATACTCTTTTTATCATTTCTTTATATCATGAACAGTTATAAGACACATTTTTGTACTAACATAATCGGAAAAGGTTGAATGATATCCAGGAGGGTCCCAAATGAAGAATAAAGAAATGCCAATTTATTAGGCGAACTCCAAAAACTATAAATACTATAAGATTCCGCGGGAAATATATAGATGCAGATATTTTAAAATCGATAATAAGAAACATCCTTACTGCGACGGCATTTGCCGGCGGACTTGCTGCCATTGGAGGCATCATCATTTTCTAAAATTTGTACGAGAGGGATTTTTTATGAATTGCAAAAAATGCGGTGAAGAAATGACGAAAATCACAGATAAAGGAATGACCGGGTATATCTGCCTCCACTGTGGAAGCAGCTTTGTACCCCAAAATGAAAGTGATAAAGTTGATTCCAAATGTGATTCAGCTTCCGATAAAAGGGGATAATCTGATATGAGTTCTGAAAGCAAAAACAATCACGACGATAAGGGTAAACTCTATGCTGGTGCAACTGCACTTATATCTGTATTGGCAGTACCAGTAACCATTCTGGCAGGACTACTATTGTCAAATAAGCACAAAAATAAAAGCTCTTTAGTCAGGGGCTTTTGTCTTACTTTTTTGATGCTGTCGCCAACTGCTATGAAATAGCACTGCTTATTTGGCGAAGCTAATGGTTTTCTTCTAATGTAAAACATCCTATAATCCGATATAGATAGTAGAAAGGAGGAAGATATCCGATGAATAATCTTCCAAAAAGATGAAGTACCGTCACTGCGGCAGGCTCCCGGTGGCGGTACTTTTTTGATATGGCGGGTTTGCTTCGAGTCATTTCAAAAGCTTTCCGTCTTCCGTTGTAAGCTGCTTAAATATCTTGTCCAAATAGATCTTATGCGCAATGGTTATGGAGATATTCCTCGAAATCTGCTTTAGCTCAGACCCGGAAGTTTTTGCCGCAATCTCCCTGTTCTCAAATACTGCCTTGAGCACAGAAGGAAACTCCTCCCGAAAGTATTCATACGCAGTCTTAACATCACAGCTCTCCTTCAGCAGCCTTATCATAACTGCTACGTCATCAAGTGAGAGAACGTTTTTTGCCATGGCTATATAGATAAGGCAGGCAATCTGGTCGCGGCTGTACTGCTTCCTCACAGGATTGTCCACAATTCCCTTTTTTACATAATTACTGATCATGGATCCGGTTAAATCTGCTTCTCCTAAAGGTGCAAGCACCTCATTTACATACTTTGAAACCTGTTCAAGAAAAAGCCCAACACCAGGTATCTCGCTATACTGTGGCAGTGAAAAATCTATATCCATCAAATTATTCTCCTTGTAAAATCAAAACATCGATACATCATGCGGTCCTTAAAAAACCATGAATATAATATCATATTCCATGATGAGTATTCAATATGTTGCGACGAGTTTTCGAAAAACTCTTGACAAGTTATCCGAATATCTCTATCATGTTCTTAATCGGTTTTTCAAAATCCGATGTGAGGATATTAGGAGGTCGATATTATGGTTAGCGTAACCACAAACCCATCACTTAATATTGATAGAATCGATCCTTGCCAACTGTTAAAGGAACCTGTTAGCTGTCTTACCCATGCCATTGCCTGTGTTGCAGCTGTATTTGCATCTCCTGCTCTTCTTATTCATGCTGCAGGTCACATGGCCGGTCAAGGAAAGCTTATCTCTTTGGCAATATTCATGCTCAGCATGATCCTACTCTACGGAGCCAGTGCTACCTATCATGCTGTATGGTTTGAGGGTGAAGCCGGGATGGTCTTTAAGCGCATTGACCACATGATGATCTTTGTACTCATAGCTGGCAGTTATACACCAGTCTGCATCTGCGCTCTTGGGAGCACCGGGAAATATATGCTGACCACCGTCTGGATATTGGCCTTTGCAGGAATGATATTTAAGCTGTTCTGGGTGACATGTCCAAAATGGCTGTCTTCTGTGATGTATATCAGTATTGGCTGGATTGTTGTATTCGCTTTGCCACAGCTGATTACAAACGTGAACTTAACTTGTTTTTCCTGGCTCCTGGCAGGTGGAATAATGTACACCATCGGTGGAGTAATCTATGCACTTAAGCTGATAAAGTTCAACTCCCGGAATTCACTATGGGGTTCACACGAGATCTTCCACCTCTTTGTTATGGCCGGAAGCCTTTGTCACTATATTTCTATGTTTTACCTATTCACGTGAACTACCACGCACCTAAAGGTACGTGGCTTCCTGCTTCAACCACTACTGCGCAGGCTACAAATTTACTGTAACGATGCGTCTTACACAATGTCCACAGGTGTTATGTTCGGGTGGTTCCCACCCTACAGTATTATATAGCCTACGCTAATTGTAATATACGAAGGCCTTCGTTTTTGATATTAATGGCAGCGTTAAGATCTCGGTCAATGGTGAGGCCACAATCACATTTGTAGACACGCTCATTTATTCATACTTCAATTATAGCAAACATACGTTCTAAATACAATATACAAAGCTCATCCATCACCTAAAGATAATGG
>NZ_CAMVPU010000132.1 GCF_947169445.1 uncultured Butyrivibrio sp.
AAGGCCTTCTAAAAAATACAGAAAGAGAGTTTTGTCATGGAGGAAAAAGAAGCTACAATCATCACGGCTAATGATATGAGCAACACTTTCAGAGAAAGGTTACTGCGAAAGAGTTTGTAAGATATATAGCTGCACTGAAAGGACTTGATATTTTAAGGAGAAGACTTACGTGGAGGGCACTCAGATTATTGAATTGTATTTCAATAGAGGAAATCATCGCTGCAAGATAACAAGAATAGGATGTTGTGATATCATGGAAGCATGTGTTTATGAATAGGTAAGCACATGCTTTTTATGACGAAGGTTTGGTCAGCGATAAATAAATGGTTAATTGTAGGGGATTACGGGACCTTCAGAAAGTGTTTTCTGGAGGTCCTTTTCCTATAATAAAAAATTTTTTTATTTTCTCCGCACATTTTGCATGGCTCATCCGTTAATCATTATGAAGGGAGGTTAGAAAAGGTATCCATGGACTTGGAAAATGCTTACGACAAAATATACCGGTATGTCTATTTCAGAATAAAAAACCAGACAGTAGCTGAAGATATTACCCAGGAGACTTTCCTTCATTTTATCAGACAGAAAGGCAACATACATGATTACGAGATGAAATATCTCTATACCATTGCCAGAAACCTATGCGTTGATGAATTCAGGCGCATGAAGCCGGATTCTCTTTCGGAGGATGTGGAAAAGATACCAGCTATTCAGGATAACTTGCTGGAAGAACGGATGGCAGTCAGAGACGCTGTAGCAAAACTTCCTATAGAGGATCAGGAAATACTGCTGCTGCGACATGTAAATAACGAAT
The DNA here is from genome assembly GCF_947169445.1 of uncultured Butyrivibrio sp. Lineage (GTDB taxonomy): Bacteria > Bacillota > Clostridia > Lachnospirales > Lachnospiraceae > Butyrivibrio. The sequence continues at coordinate 812 of NZ_CAMVPU010000132.1, forward strand.
CAGTTGGCACTATCAGTAAAGCACTTGGAATTTCAAGGTTTGCTTTATACAGGAGGCTGAAAAGTGCTGAGGACAGGCTTCGAGGTAGTTTGGAGGCGGGCGATTATGAAAAATGAATTGAAAGATGCATTAAATATAGCGTTTTATGCTCCGGAACCGAAGAATAAGCAGGAATTCTTGAAGAATATAAGACCCCGAGAGGTCAGCATCCCGAAAATGCTATTGCAGCAGGTCAGGTATATCAGGTTTTCCGTATGGGCTATTTCTCTAGCATTCATAGCATTTGCACTTATCGGATCTTGGATGCAGCTTCCTGAGACAGACGAACTGATTCCTGTGTTAATGCCCTTTTTAGCTGTGGTTTCAGTGCTGGAAAACAGAAGGTCAAAGAAATTTGGAATGACCGAGCTTGAAATGGTAACAAGGTTTTCTTTAAGGAGCGTCATCTTCGCCAGGATGATAATCCTGGGAGTGGCTTTCTTGCTTATACTGGTCATTACAGCTCCGGTAGTAGCTACTGCATTTGGCGGAGAAATAATTGTGACTGCAGTTCATATGCTGATTCCATATCTGCTAACAATGATCATAAGCCTTCAGGTAGAGCGCAGCAGTCTTGGAAGAAAACTTGAATATGGCTCACTTTCTGTAGCTGCTCTTATCGCTGTTTCCATGATATGGATGAGAAATCTTGATACGGCATTGATTAACCGCTATGCACAGATCATAAGAAACTGGGGATTCTTAATAGTAATTATTCTGGCGGCAGTAACAGTATATGAACAATGGAGAACACTAAGAGGTGTGGAGGAGTTTGCATGAAATTATCAGTAGACAGATTAAGCAAACAGTATAAAAACAAGATAGCAGTGGATCGCGTGTCCTTCAGTTTAACTGAGGGGGTTACAGGACTGCTTGGAGCTAATGGAGCAGGAAAGACAACGCTTATGAGGATGATGACAGGAATCCTTGCACCAACAAGCGGGGAGATAAAAGCAGACGGAATTGCGGTTCAGACAGAAGAATACCGGTCTCTTCTTGGATATCTGCCACAGGACTTTGGCTATTATCCTGAGTTTACAGCAAAAGAGTTTGTGAGGTATATAGCTGCACTCAAAGGCATTGATAAGAACACTGCCAAGAGAAAGACAGACGAATTGTTGGAACTGGTTGGACTTTCCGATGTTGCGAATAAAAAGATCAAAACTTTTTCCGGGGGAATGAAGCAGCGAGTTGGCATTGCTCAGGCTATAGTAAATGACCCTAAGATTCTTATTCTCGATGAGCCAACAGCCGGTCTTGATCCAAAGGAGCGAGTGCGCTTCAGAAACCTGATAGCTGAAATTGGAAAGAATACAATAGTACTTTTCTCAACACATATAGTTTCTGATATTGACAGTATAGCAAGTAATCTCTTAATGATGCGGGACGGGCAGATCATTTATGAGGGTGCCTGGGATAAGGAGAAGGGAGACCTTGAGCAGTTCTACATGGAGGAGTTTGAGTGATGGGAAACTACGGGGAGCTCTACAGATTTGAGATCAAAAAAATAATGAAGAATCGCCTTACTGTAGCAATGCTGATCGTAACAGTACTCTTTATCCTGATAGAAGCGTTCACGCCGAAGTTATATTTATCAAAAGAGATGGAAGATGCGCAAAAAGTATTGGATGGAACTGTTATTAACGATACGCTGCTTCAGGAGATGTATCCAAAGCTTGTCAGCAACGGAACTGTCTGGACTGCTGATAATATGATCTATGAAAAAATAGCTGAAATGGAGGACGGCATACTTCCGGATGGCGCTGAAATGTCAGAGTATTCAGAGGAGGAGCTTTATAAGGAACGCGAATCAGCTATTACCGCTATTATGCAGGAGGATAACCTGACAGAAGGAGAACTTCAGTGGTGGGCAAATGAGAATTCAAAAATAGTTATACCCTTTACGTACCATTATTGCCAGGGAACTATAAATTTTGCCCAGGGAATGTCTCTTACACTTATGTGTATAATGCTTATCTCGGCACTGTGCTTGTCTACAGTATTCACAATAGAGCATCGTCAGCGGACAGATCAGATAGTGATCAGCTGCAGGAATGGGCGAAGAGAAACGTTTTTTGTAAAGATTGCAGCAGGTTTATCCGTAATAATAGGGTGCTGCGTTGTATCTGCAGCTCTTCTTGCTCTACTTATCACTGCCATCTATGGAATAAACGGCCTTGGAGCCGCAGTTCAGCTTGAACTTCCGCTATCAGCCTATTCTTTTACCATGGGACAGTTCATAATCGTGCAGATGCTTGTAATGATCACTGCAGCGGTTCTTTTTGCCACATTTGCCATGGCAATGTCAGAGGTAGTAAAGAACAGCCTTGCAGTCATGGGCATTATGGTGGGACTGTTTATCTTTGGCCAGTTGGAACTCATACCTCCAAGATTCCGCGTTCTGGCACAGATAAAAGCCATGCTGCCATCAAATCAGATAAGTATATGGTCACTTATGGAGCACAGGCTTGTCGGCTTTGGAGGACACTATGTAACCGCCTATGTGGCCGCTCCTGTCATATACATACTTATATCAGTTTTTTTGATAGTTATAGGGAAAATAGCTTATGACAGATTTCAGGTTACCGGGAGATGACAGATTGTAATATCTGAGGGAGTATTCATGATGTTTTGGATATTATACTTATATGAACTCAAAAAGATCTTTTCTCATAGGATAAAGCTGCTGGTCCTGTTAGCTGTTGCAGCTTTTCTGTTCTTTGTTTCAGCTCAGCGCTATTTTACAGATGTGCCAGAAACAAATGCCTGGAAAGCTGAACAGCTTTTGGATGGAAGAACCATGGATGAGAATTTCTTTACCGAAATGCGTGACGATTCGGCTCCTGATGCCGGAGACCTGTGGCGCTATGCGACGTCCTATGCTATGACGGTTTTTAGCTACAATGAACCAACATCTATATTACACAGCTCTGAGGAGAGAGCCAATTGGACGGAGGAACAGTTTTACACCACAAGGCAACGTGTGATAGGTGAATTTGCAGATGCATTCTTTCTTACAAGGGGAGAGCTGAAACATTGGGAAGATTTAGAAGCAAAAATCTCTAAGCCGTTTATATATCGTAGTACAAGAGACATCGAAAACCTGCGAGCAACATATCAATTCACGCTGACCATAACATGTATGCTGATTGCGGTTTTTCTGTCGGGAAGCTTTGCCGGAGAAACAGAAATCAAGACAGATGCTCTTATTTACTCCAGTAAATATGGTCATATATATGCAGTTGGGACAAAGTTGACGGCGGGATGTACTTTTTCTTTGATAATAGGCATCCTCCTGCTTCTGATGACTCATATTCCAGTTATCATTTTCAGCGGACTCCATGGGCTTGATGCACCTTGGTATATGGTTATGCCATTCTCTGAATTATCCATAAAAGCAGGGCATATGCTATTATTGCACACATTAGTATTTATACTTGGATGTGTGCTGGCAGGTATTCTTACAATGCTGCTCTCACTATTATTTGACAGATCCATGGGGGCTGCAGGGACTATTTTTGCAATAATATTGTTTGATCTATTTGGAAACGTACCGACAAGTATGCGGGTGCTGAGTCAGTTACGCTATCTTACTCCAATTACAGTTCTTCTGAATACAAATGTCCCGGATATGCGATTGACAAAGATATTTAGCAGATATCTTATTTCTTTTCAGACAGCGCCTATTCTTTATGTGGTTTTGGGAGTGATTTTAATAATAATGACTGTCAGGATATTCCGCAGGCGTTATAGATGAAAATGTTTGCATGGATATGATAGAGGCATTCTCGATTGAGGGTGCCTTTTTATAGTTTTTTAATAAATTCAGGGTGTATTTCGGCAGAAGTTAAGACGATAAAAAATATA
>NZ_CAMVPU010000133.1 GCF_947169445.1 uncultured Butyrivibrio sp.
TTCTCTTTTTCATTGTGCCTTCCTTTCTGATTGGACTTATCTTAGTTAAGTCCGATATCATCTTTTCTTTTTTGTCATCAGAAAGTTTGATAAGGCTCATAGATTCAATATATTCTTTATTTCTATATTCACTCATGTTGATTCTCCTTACCTAACTGTTAACCCGTTTCACCATGCCAAGATCATTCATGATTGAAAGCCTAAGTTTCTTTCGTCCTCGGGAAAGATACATATTTATCGCGGATTCTTTTTTCCCCAGAAGCTCCGCTATCTCTTTTGCCGAGTACCCTTCATAGTAAAAAAGATAAATACTGATACGATAGTTTCTGGGCAGCTTCATCACTTCTTCCGTTATTCCAAGATCCGGTGGGGCAATAGCTTTAACATCATCTGCTTCCTCCAGTGCTGTAGTCTTTCTGAAAAATGCACTCTTCAATTCGTTTTTGCACATGTTTATAGTGGTTCTGACAACCCATGCTTTTTCATGCTCTAGACTTTCAAACTGTGGATCCGATGTAATGTACTTTACTAAAACCGCCTGGCATATGTCCTCTGCATCTGTCGTACTCTTAAGATAATTGGTACCGATGCGCATGATCATGTCAGTATATCTCTCCACCAACCGTCTTGCTTCTCTCTCCTCCATGCGTCTACTCACTTTCTGATATCTTTTAGAAGGCCTTCTATATATAATACAATTCAGGTTACTGAAACCTAACACATAATTCTTTATTTTTTTACTCTCACAAAAAAGCCTCCAGAAATCCACATTCTGAAGGCTCATGCATTCTGATAATTCAGTTGATTACTCGTCGTCAGGTATTTTTCAACCAATCCATAGAACAAAGGAATTCATAAAAAGTCTGATATTCCGGAACTTCCCACTTGCCTTCTACATATGCAAGCAAATCTGTGTCGGCACTATAACCTTCAATTGCGCATTTACCATATGCATTTAAATGATCACAATCTTCTCCCAGCCAAAAGTTTCCGGCTTCCACATCATAAACCATAGTCTGATACATCTGCTCGGTCCCCGGGAACAGTTCTTCTTCACACAAGTCTATTACAACATAGTGGAAATGGTCTTTGTCCTTACTTGTAAGCGTCTCTATTCCAAAATTGCCATCAACTACTTCAAACAGGAAGCTGTTAGCTGAAGCATTCCTGTAGAGCCTGAAAATTGCTTCATAGCTGTCGTTGTGCCTGTAGAAATCATTAAGATCATATTGCATCTTGTGTCTAAAAGTATTCCTATGGCCATCTTCTTCAGACAGCGAAACAAAAGAACACCTGTATACTTGTGGGATATAGAAAGACGCTTCCTGAGATTCTTCTGTCTTTTTCCCGCAAGCACTTAGCTGAAAGACCATCATTAGCAATAACATGCCAATCACAGCTCGTATTCTTTTTCCCTTACGTATCTTCTTCAAAAACATATAAAATATCCTCATCCGCATCATATATAGCTACTGTGCAGTTTACTGAATGCCTGTTCCACAATTCTGATTCATCATATGGATCCTTGGCCTGTGAGTGTCGATCATAGAAGAAATAATAGCCATTAGTAATCTCCGGAATAGCCGAAGCACACTCATCAAACTCGTTATTGATCAAATTAGAAACATTTTCTGAGAAAGGCAGCTTTTTCCATAATCTTGAATCTTCCATTTCTGGTTGCATGGAGCTATCAGTAAAATGGTAAGCATGTAAGCTACTACCATCTCCATGAAAACCACCATGGGTGTCAATAGCATTAAGAGGATCTCCCCAGATCACATTTATTCCACCCTTATCATATAACCACAGAAGTGTTTGATCAGATGCTGATGTACTGCCATCATAAAACAAGTATGAAGCAGCAAGGGATATACAAATAATACCTGGCAAAAAGAACAGAAGCCTAGCCGGGAGCTTTATCTTTTCTTTCCACACATAAATAAATGCAAGTATATTCACTACAATAAGTGGAATAGTTCCTAACATCAATGCTATCGCTGCACCTTCCCATCGGTACATCGGAAGCATCGCATCAGGATTCGGAATGGATGTGTCATGTAAAATATATGGCACAGCAAAATAGATCAAACATATTAAACCTATAATATTTAATGAAATAATTATTTTATTCCCCAGTTTTCCCATATCTCTCCTCCAAGATAGTATTCCCCGACTTCTAATTATATCAGCATGTTAAAAATCATCAATAATGTCCACACAAAACAAAGTAAGCGTAAAATAATCTACCAAATGAGTCTGAACGGCAAACCAGTGTTTACAAAAAAATGGTGCTGAGATTGTGCTCAGCACCATTGTCTTTACCATGAAATAATCAGTAAGATATTAACTCCATATAGATTATTAAAATTGCTTTTTCCTATACAGGTACATTGTACCTGTTTCACTTTTCGTGCAGAGATAATACTCTGGCACCCTAAGCTCTTGCCAGCCATCTTCAACGCGTACTCCTTGAGGTCGATGCGCAAGCGCTTTGTATTGTTTCCATAAGCATTTGAACAGGTCATCAATAATATATAGACTTACCAGTGTTTTATCCATAAAAGAGAAATCGTTTCTCAAAGATACATCTAATGAATCTAATCTGATCCCTTCACGGATACGTCTATAATTCCAGTTAATACCGCTATCTGGGTGCTGAGTCCAATAAAATGATAGTGCGTCCTGCCAGTTCATTGATCCTTTAATAGCCCAGATGAAGCTTAGTTTTAGCCTAAGTGTATCATGATAATGCAATATATCGTCATACATAACATAAGCACGCTGATATGTGGACTTTTCTAATGTTTCTTTTTCAGGAGATTTTCTTTTAAGATCCCTGGCGGATGAGGCGGTTGTCATTGGAAGTTTATGAAAGCCGGATGTTTCCAGCGTTTCGAAGAATCTTTCTATAATGCCACGGGTTTCAGGCGTAGCCACGGAACCATAATTTACTGTGCACTTCAGGTCATCAGTCAGCTTGCCATGCGTAAAGGCGGACAGGTGTGCCTTGGCATTATCGAGCATTATAGAATCAAAAACAGCATATTTAAGTTCCGGAAAAGCCGTTGAATAGTATCCTCCATTCGATGGATACTTAAGTCCTGTGATGGTCAGTTCCTTAAGCGATTTAGGCACAATAGAGTCCTTGATTGCATCAATAACATCATACTGGTCATAATTGAATGCCTGGGAAACAGAATATCCAAGGATACATCTTGTTGCCACATCAATTACTGCTATCAGCCAGGCTCTTACATTCAGCAAGGAATCTGCTATGAAGTGTAACAAGATTCATATTCTTTTCTAATGTATATTTTTTGTCCCCAAAGTAATTGCCTGATATAAATGCTTCTAAGGTAGGATACCCTTCAATTAGGCAGGAAAACTCTCTTTTATGGGGGTGTGCTTTATCTGAAATCTTTCTGGTATGCTTCAATAGTCCACAGTATCCCAGAGTATTACCGCCCTCCCCTGATTCCATGCATTTATCTATCAATTGTCCCAATCTGGTTGCATATATCCCTGTCGTTTTCTGTATCTGCGCTACGCCAAACCCGTCTATGTACATATCTACAGCCTGTTTCCGCAGAAGATAACCAGGATATTTCGATAGTTCTATGCTGTCCGGTATAGGTTCTTGCCAATGCTTTCTTGCTTCTCGAAGCTCTGTAAGATTATGTTTTTTACTTGCCAATGTACACCACCTCCATGTTTCCTGATATACATTCATTTGATATATTTCTGAAGTTTATTTTCCCGCGGTAATAAAGGTCTGCAAGATAGTCCAATGTCCTTCCATCATCAAAACGGCCACTGTGTTCCAACATAGTCAGACTTGCACGCTGCTGCTCTGAAAGAAAGCCTAATAACATCTGATCAGCGTTAACAGACTGGACCTGGAATCTTCTGGCTCGTGAAGCAAGAACATTTAGATTTCTTATTAAGAATGGTCCCTTATGAATGTTTTCCTCATTGCGGAACTCGTACTCCAGTCCATTCTGTATGCACCATTTCGCTTGCAGAACTATCTTCTTGTGTGAATCAGAAGCAGCTTTATATGAGACACCCTGATAGACTTCCCTGCCGTCAGTATATTTTGCCCAGACGTCAAATAAGATCTTTTCTTCCTTCCCGCCGACGAATACTGTTATCTCAAGGGGATATTCACAATACCATTCCACTTCCGGATTCATCTCGAGGGTTAGGATGTTCTCATATTCAAGATTGGAAAACACTGAAACTCTCCTTCTCACTTTCCGGCTATGGAATATCCAATAATAGCTGCCATAGTTGGAACTACGTGGTCTTTCGATTGGCGTTTCGTACCGATACATTAGATTTACCTCCTTTGTGTTAAAATATTAACGCGTTAGCGATAATTATACATCTTTTTACAGTTTTATCTTTAAAAGTTAGGCTTTTTACAGAAATAGCTTAAAACATTCGGCTTTTTACACTTTGTAGCTTTAAAAATTAAAGCTAAATCGTGATTTTTGTAAAAGGACAAAAAAAGAAATCCCATGGTTGTGGGCTTTCTCGTTATTATAGATTTTACAATTTTAGGTTAAACTGACACCCCTGTCTGACATCGTTCTTTATTGGCTTTATTTCTTTGTTGGATATGCCGTTA
>NZ_CAMVPU010000134.1 GCF_947169445.1 uncultured Butyrivibrio sp.
TTCTCTTGGAATTTTTCAGGGTTGCATTACTGTTTATTTGTCAAGGTGCAGGAGCTCTGAAACCCGCTCCAATGCTGCATTTGCAGTGCTTTCGTTCGTTGTCTGCAGCAGCAACGTATATAAATATATCACTGCAGACAACATGCGTCAACAACTTTTTTAACGATTTTTTTTCAACTCTTTTTTATAATATTATGGATATCTACGGTAAAAGTCTCAAAGCGATGAGTAAGCGGCACTGAATATGTCTTTACCTCTGGGCAGTCCTCAACAAGCGGCTCATGGCTGGCGAATCTGAAATAGATAATATTCCGGACAATATTCGATCAAATGCTGCCATACTCAAGCCCTCCGAATTCTCTGCAAAAGAAAAAGCAAAGTACGCCACATCTTTTGTAAGCGCCTTTGCTTCTCTTTCATAATATCATATTTTAGTCCTTTTTAGCCAGCTACAGGCTGAAAATCTATGATTTCGGCATTCATTTCTTCTTCAAACATGCGCTGGAGATTTTTGTCATCATCTACTTTCTCAGAGTTATAGTAATATGTAGCATTTCCATCTGAATCGAACTCTTCGTAAGCTTCCTCAGCCACTACGAGTTTTCCGTCTGTAACTGTACTCTTGGTAACGAAATGATGTCCGGCTGAGATGAGCTTACCATCTGATATTACAAGCGGATTTGCTGTCCCTGTTGACTGAACGCTGCCAAGATAAACAACCTTACCATCTATATATGTGAATACAGCAGCATCAATTGCGGCATCTGTTCCATCCCAGTTATAGCAACCAGAAGAAACAAGAAGGACATCTGTTCCATCAAGGGTAACGTTAGCATAGCCCATTCCATTTTTTAAGCTGCTGACAAGCTCTGTAAATGTTGCATACTGTGACATGTCTACCTTGGAGAAATCGACAGGGGCAAGATCAGAAAGTGGTTTAAATCCAACGTCAGCATGATTTTCTTCCTGTTTAAGTGCTTCATTATACTCGTCTTCTGTTATTGGAGTCCACTCCTTCATATCATAGGACTTAAACCATGGATTTTCCTCATTTTCGTAGCCATCATACTTATAGCTCCACTGTGCATTAAGCTCTGTTGAGTTGTTTTCAAGAACATAAAGTGTCCAGCCGCTTTCATTTGCTCCACCGGAATATTCATTGCAGAGGAATGAATCGTTGTATATATAGTATCTGTCTCTTGCTCCACCGCTAATGACATGAGTAACCTGTCTGTCTACCATTGTAAAAATGTCATAGATCGCACCAGTCTCTATGTCGCCGATAAAAAGCTCGTCTATGCTATCAACATTTACATCTGCATATGCATATCCAATTTTGGATAAGCCTTCCTCGCCATATTGCTGCATGATTCCGTAATAGTCCGGTGCATAGCCCATCTCTTCGAGCTTAGCAGCATCATAGCCCATTGTAAGAGCATCTATAAATGTGGCCAATGTATATGGATAAAGGTCTTCACCCTTCATTCCTGAGCCATAGAAAAATGATCCGCCATTTGTAGCAGTCATATTTTCTATAATGCTCTCTGCAGCCTGATAGATCTTTTCGAAATCTTCAGGTTCTTCCTGATTATAATCCCACTGAACCTCAGTTGCTTCACCTTTTACTACATCATAGAAATCACCATCAGCACTAAGAATCTCACCTCTCTTGTAATATGGGCCACCCGCATATTCAGAAGGAGATTTTCTTGCCCAGATTGCAAAGACAAGTCCTGGGAATCCGGCCTCTCTACTGGCTTTGTGGTAAATATTTATTCTATCCTCGCTAACCTCTGCTTCAAACAGCCCCGATAACTCGTCAGGTATTGTGATTTCAAATAAATCTGATGAAATCACGTTGTCTGTAATAACGTTCTCATTACTAGCACTTTCAGTATTATCAGCTGTCTTTTCTTCAACAGTGGTCTCTACCTGAGCATTTTCTGTTGTTGCAGGAACCTCCCCTGTTGTTTCCGCAGCCTGACCGCAGGCTGTAAGTGCTAATACCATTCCAATGATGACAAGTAAGCTTTTCTTTTTCATAATCTTTTCCCTCACAATTTCTTCTTCCCACTACACTAATAATGTTACACTACTATCTATAGCGGAAATCTTAAAAATTCATTAAACGTTTTCGCATATCTTCATTAGTTATATACGAAGAGGAAAAAGATCTGGCAAAAAAAGAAGCCGGAAAATGTTCTATTTTAGATCCATCAAATCCGGCTTCTTTATATTTATTGTTTATTATCTCTCTTAAGGTCAGCTTTTATCTGCCCACATTTTGGGCCACATCAAGCCATTTTGGGTCAGTTTCTTCATTTTCACCGCAATAAACTACAATATTTATGCAATTCCAGCATACTCATAGCCTGCTTCTGTAACCGCTTCCTTAATAAGAGCTTCATCAACATCCTTGGAATTGGTGATAGTTACCAGATTCTCCTCATGGTTAGCTACTGCAGATTCGATTCCATCGATAGCCTCAAGTGCTTTCTTAACATGAGCCTCACAGTGTGCACACATCATACCATTTACCTTAATTTTCATCTCTTTGTTCTCCTTTTCTTTTTTATCATTTAACTGGATGATCTTATGATTAATAGGATTTCTGACAGCCCTGTCTTTGGTTCCGTCATGCGCTTTCAACCAGTTAAGTCTCAGTGCATTAGATACTACGCAAAAGCTGGAAAGTCCCATAGCTGCTGCACCAAACATAGGATTAAGTGTCCAGCCAAAGGCAGCCACATAGCAGCCTGCAGCAAGAGGAATACCAATGACATTATAGAAAAATGCCCAGAAAAGATTTTCATGAATATTCCTGAGGGTAGCCCTTGAAATCCTGATAGCAGCTGCAACATCGCGAATACTGTTCTTCATAAGAACAACATCTGCTGCATCAATAGCAATGTCTGTTCCAGCTCCGATGGCAATTCCGACATCCGCACGGGTAAGAGCCGGAGCATCATTTATTCCATCTCCAACCATGGCAACTTTTCCATGCTCCATGAGCTTTCTGATAACGGCTTCTTTTCCGTCAGGAAGTACTCCCGCAACAACTTCGTCTACTCCTGCCTGATCAGCAATTGCTCTGGCTGTGATCTCGTTGTCACCGGTCAGCATCACCACATGGATACCCATTTTCTTAAGCTCACTAACCGCCTGCGGCGTATCATCCTTAATGGTATCAGCAACCGCAATTATTCCGATCAGATTATTTTCTTTTGTAAAAAGAACCGGTGTCTTGCCCTGCACAGACAGTTCGTCCATAGATTCACTATTTAATGCATCAGAGCTTCCTATAATGCCTGTAATAAATCTAGCATTCCCACCGGCTAAAGAAGCGCCGTCAAGCTTTGCTTTTAACCCATTTCCGGATAATACTTCAAACTCTGTTGTCTCATGAAGCCCTATATCATGCTCTTTAGCATAATCAATGATTGCTTTTGAAATAGGATGCTCACTCTTTGATTCCAGTGCATATGCAGCTGTCAGCAGTTCTTTTTCACTGATACCCTCTGTAGGAATTACATCTGTAACGCGCATAACACCTGTAGTTATGGTCCCGGTCTTATCAAGAGCCACTATCTGCGTTTTCCCTGTAAGCTCCTGCACTGCCGCTGTCTTAAACAGAATTCCGCTCTTTGCGCCCACACCGTTTCCAACCATTATCGCCACGGGAGTTGCGAGTCCCAAGGCACAAGGACAGCTTATTACCAGGACGGATACTGCTCTTGCTATGGCATATCCGAAGGTTTGTCCTACTAATAACCACACAATAAAAGTGACAAATGCAATACCGATGACCACCGGCACAAATACTCCCGAAACCTTGTCGGCAATTTTGGCAATAGGTGCCTTGGTGGCTGCAGCATCGCTAACCATTCGTATAATTCCGGCAAGAGTCGTATCCTCACCAACTCTTACCGCTTCACAAACCATATATCCGGATGTGTTGATGGTCGCAGCTGACACTTTATCTCCTGCCTGTTTTTCTACAGGAACGCTCTCTCCTGTAAGAGCAGACTCATTAACTGCGCTCTCGCCCTCTTTTACAATACCGTCTACCGGTATGCTATCTCCGGGTCTAACCACAAATCTGTCTCCAACCTTTACCTCTTCTATCTGGACTGTTTTCTCTGTATCACCTTCCAGAATAACAGCGGTCTTTGGAGCAAGTTTCATGAGAGCTTTCAGTGCATCTGTAGTTTTCCCTTTTGATCTCGCCTCAAGCGTTTTTCCCACTGTTATGAGAGTCAGGATGGTTGCAGCAGATTCAAAATAGAACTGATCCATGTAGTAAGAAACCAGCTCTGCATTGCCATCCATTACTGCTCCAGTCATGGCAAAAAGAGCATATACGCTATATGCATAGGAAGCTGTGGCTCCAAGCGCTACCAGCGTATCCATGTTGGGAGCCCTATGAATCAGCCCTTTAAATCCACTGATAAAGAACTTCTGATTTATCACCATGATAAACCCTGCAATCAGAAGCTGATATAATCCCATTGCCACATGATTTCCATTAAGAAAAGTTGGCAGTGGCCAGTTCCATAGCATATGTCCCATTGAAACATACATCAGGGGAATCAGCAGAATTACTGAAGCTATCAGTCTTTTTTTCAG
>NZ_CAMVPU010000135.1 GCF_947169445.1 uncultured Butyrivibrio sp.
CCTGTCCTATGACAGGGGCGGGCTTTGATTAATCGTCAACAAGACACTACACTAGATAGTCGGAGGGCAAAGGATGGGGAGAATTATTATGAATACTGTCCCCACTGTTACGCAAACCTCACTCTTCAGAAAGGTTATGATCTTTCCCTAAAATACTGGGAATGCAAAGGCTGCGGCCAGATGCTGATCAACCCTGAAGTAGAAGGTGATATAGTCTGGATCTGTGATGAGTGCCGGGCAGTCATGAATGAGCAGCCGGGGTTTTCTGAGGACTGCGGAGAGTGGAAGTGCACGGAGTGTGGTCATGTAAACAAGATTGATGTAAGCCAGCTCTATACTTCTGAGGATGAGTTCGAGGCAGATAAGAGAAATCCCTACAGGGGACTATCTGATGCGGATGCGCTGGAGCTGTCCATGTATCAGGACGAAGAGGCTATCGAAGGAAGAGATAACATAATTCTTGTAAGGCGCAGAGAGACCGGCAAGCGCTACATCAAGAAGCTTCTCACCATCTATAACAAAAGCGTTTATTCCTACCTGATGGAACATCCCGTTGAGCGGATGCCACGGATCATCGATATGTATGAGAGCAGCAACTGCCTGATCGTTATAGAGGAGTTTATTATTGGCCTGAATTTAGAGCACATTCTGGAAAAAGGACCAATGCCTGAAGAACAGGCTGTTACTGTGGTAGAGTATATTTGTGTGATACTGAATGAATTACACAACCTGCCGACGCCCATCATTCATAGAGACGTTAAGCCATCCAACATCATCCTTACCATTGATGGCGAGGTGAACCTCCTGGATATGAATGTTGCCAAATGGTATGATCCTGAGAAGACAGACGATACCAAATACATGGGAACCCAGTACTATGCAGCGCCTGAACAGGTGGGATATGGATTAACTGCTTCTTCGGCAAAAGCAGATATTTATGCGGTTGGAATGCTTCTCAATGTGATGATCACGGGCTGTTTTCCAAAAGAGAAACGTGCGCCGGGAGAAATCTGGAATATTATTGAACGCTGTATCAGCCTCAATGCTGAGGACAGATATACTGCAATTGAACTCTATGAAGCACTGCAGGAACTTAAGAGGAATTAGCCTTGCAAAAGAAATCTACTAACGAACTCAATGATCTTCTTGAAAATATGAAGCCTGATCAGCTTGATTCGTATTTTAAAGATAACAGCAAGTACCTGGCTGACGACAAGAAGGCATTTTACTATTACATGAAAGATGTCCTGGATGAGAAGAACATCAAGCTTAAGGATGTTTACTCTTTTGCCGGAGTCACTGAATCCTATGGCAGCAAGATTGTTACCATGGAAAAACATACCAAGGACAGGGACCTGATCATCAGGCTTTGCCTGGCAGGGCATTTTAACTGGGATGAAACCAACAGAGCATTGAAATTGTATGGACTCAGCGAACTGTATGCAAAGGATCCCAGAGACGCGTGCATAATAGTTGCCGTCAACAACCGCATTTTTGATATGTACGAGATAGATGAGATGCTGATCAGTCAGGGACTAAGGAAACTTACAACTGAAGAATGAACCGATGATGATTTTCCCCACCATTTTGGTGGGGATTTTTCTTTGCATAAATTGCTATTGTATCTATAGGAATCCGGTACAGGCTTACGCAGCGTAAACAAAAAGTAATTTGATAAGGGGAAATACAGTACCTGCAAATGTCAAGCAGAATTTTACATCGTTAGGTAATGTCTTTTTTACATTGTACGGTAAGCAGTTTTTTACATCGTATGGTAAGGAGATTTTTATATTGTATGGTAAGCAGTTCTTTGCTTTGTTAGGTAAGAACTTCTTTACATAAACCTTATACCTGCACTGTCAGGTAATGCACCTTATCAACTGAATAAGTCAGGATGCTTGAGCCTGTATGATTCTCCCCTAAAGGAATAGCAGTTAGCATGGTGGAGAATCCGATCAAGTAAAGCTGTTGTGAGAACAGGGTCTCCCATCATCTCAGCCCAGTCAGTTATCTCCTTGTTGGTTGTGAAGATGATGGATGAGGTTTCGTAGGTATCACTCACAAACGTGAAGAACCGGTTTGCCTGGCTTCGGCTGATAGGTGTGTATCCAATCTCATCAATAATTATCAGCTGAGCCTTTTTGAGATTTTTAAGTCTGAAACCGGCAGTTCTTTCTGTTTCAGCATTATCAAGGATCTTTACCAGGTTGACCATTTTTTCAAAGCAGACTGTATAGCCACTATTGATGGCATGAAGTCCTATCCCTGTTGCAACCATGGTTTTTCCAAGGCCCGGAGGTCCTGCAAAAACCAGGTTACCTCCGTTATCCAGCCATGAAAGATCTTTGAGTTTATCTATCTGTGCCTGTGTGATGCCTGATTCAAGTTCCTCAGGATCAAACTCCTCCAATGGATGTATGTTTGGCGGAAAGTGTGCTGCAGAATAGTTTCTCTTTCTTCTGCGCTCATTCCTTCCAACAACCTCAGTTTCAAGAACCGATAGTAGAAACTCTTTATTGGAGGCTCCCTCCAGATCTGCTGTTTCCAACAGATCCGGAAGTACCTTTGCTGCATGTTTTAATGTAAACGTCTGTAGCAGGGATGTAAGCCTGTCAATGCTGATGCGATCATTTCCTATATTTCTCATGACCTGCCTGTTCATACGACCGCCTCCTCGACTGAACGATTAACGCGTTCATTAAAGGCTTTGCCGTATACTTCAAGGTTTTTGTATTCAACAACATCTGAGTTCAGTGATGCTTTGAAGCCTTCTGTGGTGGTCAGGCTCTTCCCTGCTTTGGTGTACTCGTAGACCACTTTGAACTGCGAGAACTGATATCTGAAGTTGTTACAGCATATCTTCATGACTTCGGCCACAAGGGTTCTGTCAGGATTCTCTGCATTAAGGAACTGCTCTATGGCACCAAGCTGCTTGCTTATGTGGCGAGGATTCTCTTTCTTGATGCCATTGATGAAGTGCTGGAAATCATAACAGTTCCACTGCTTTCGGAGCCTCTCCATGATGTCAATCCAGTCACCGGACTCACCTTTCCTGTGTTCTGGGAGCTGATTGTAACTGCCTTTCCGCTCACTAAGAAGATGTGTACATAAATGGTTAAGGTTCTCATCATATATATGGATCTTCCCTGATGTAACCTTGTATTTAAGCCTGCTGTACGCGAATTCCCTTGGCACGGAGTATCGACAGGATTTGTATAGCACATAGGGCATTCCCTTGCATTCGGTAGAGAAGAAGCTGTTTGGTGATGTCTCATAAACAGACGGAAGCATTGGGCCAAGTGAACCCTGTTCTATCTCTTTGAACACCTGGAATGGTACATGCAGAGTTGTCCTGTGAATACGCTTGTTCTTGCGATCAAGCCATCCCGGAAGAGAACGCCATACATCATCTATACAAGTGATGTTACGGGCACTGAAGAAGTTTTTCTTCACAAATCCCACAGAGTTCTCAATGGGACCCTTACTCTCCGGATCAGCCTTGTTGCATACCCACAGCTTCAAATCCTGTTCTGTACAGAAGTCTTCGAAGACTCTTGTCTTGATTACTTCGCCATAGGTTTCACTGGCGACAAAAACAGCGTCCTGATCAATAACAAGAACTGAAGGGCGACCGCCAAGCTTACAGAAGGCTCTGTAAATGGCCTGGCAGGCTTCTAAGGCATTATACTTATGGTCCTGAGCATAGACGCACAGTAAACGGCTGTATCGCAGCAGAAGACATATAAAGTGTATCGCGTGCTTCTGGTCAAGAGTTTCCATGCCAAAATCGATCAGCATCTGCTCTCCGGGAGGAGTGTCAAATACATGATCATAGATGCGGCGATGTTCTTCACCAGTATCTATCTGTCCTGTGTCTCTCAGATAGTGCACATAGTTTCTGAGTGTCTGCTCATTGCCGGGAAGCTTATCATACTCCCCGTTTTCTATGAACTTCTCTTCCAGAAGATCATAGACGGATGACATACAGAAATCGTTGCCATCGTTTGCTTCAACCGTGGCGATGATAGTTGACCTGAAAGGCTCAACATCAAAGGCCTTGTCCTTGGCGAGTTTTTCGCCGGGATTTTCCGGTACCACATCCATGTTGAAATACTTGGCTATGGTAGGCCGGCTTGGAGGCTTGATACCCTGATCATTGTAGTAAGCAATGATCTCTGCCTGAGTATAGCCTCGCAGTTTCAGATCTTGAATTTCCTGCATTTGGTTTATCCCCAGCATTATTGGATCTCCTTTCATACCTTTATGAAATAAGTATAATAGGAATCCGCTGGCTTCTCCTTTCATTTACTCACCACATGCAGGAGTGATAAGTAGCGGAGTATGTAAAAAACTTCTTACCGTGCCTGTAAAAAAGTCCCTACCGGCACATGTAAAAAAGTGTTTACCGAGTAATGTAAAAAAGTGCTTACTGCAGTGTGTAAAAAACTGCTTACCGCGGGATGAAAAAACTCCTTACCATGTGATGGTAAATTCATCTTACCGCGCACAAGTACCTACCATAAAATAGGAGAGTTTCATGGAGCAGAGATTAAGTTTAGGGCAGTATATATCGGCC
>NZ_CAMVPU010000136.1 GCF_947169445.1 uncultured Butyrivibrio sp.
TACTGTGCGGATATTACTCGTTACTCCTTCAGGATAACAATGAGTGCGAGTTGAACAATCTTGCTGTATTACCAGAGTACAGACATAAGGGAATAGGGAAAGAGCTATTGGAGCATTCTTTTAAAATCGCCCGAAGCAAAGGCTGTAGTCTGATGAATATCGGAATAGTAGAAGAGAATACGCGGCTTCGTAAGTGGTATGAGGATAACGGAGCTGTTCATGTGGGGACAAAGAAATTTGAGTTCTTTCCATTTACATGTGGTTATATGAAAAAAGAACTGTAGATTATGGAGGAGTGTGTATGTGCGGAGTATGTGAAAGAATTAAAGAAACAAAAGCAGGGGACAATCCATTTCTTGTAAAAGAACTGGAAACTGGATATGTGGTAATTGGGAATTTCCAGCATTTTAAGGGATATACATTATTTTTGTATAAAGACCATGTTGTTGAATTGTTTGATCTGGACAAGGAAACAAGAGCAAAGCACTTATATGAAATGACACTTGTTGCTGAAGCTGTGAAAAATGCTTTCGGAGCTGAAAAGATGAATTATGAGTGTCTGGGAAATGGTGAAGGTGGTGCACATATTCATTGGCATCTGTTTCCAAGAAGGGCTGGCGACATAGATAACTATGGAAACCAAGGCAAGGGACCTGTCTGGTGCTATCCAAGTGAAAAAATGTACGCTGACATAAACAGACCCAACAGTGAAGAACTAGAAGAGATGAAAACAAAACTTCTTTGTGAGCTGGATAAACTGCTGGGGTAATAATTTGTGGAGGATTCATGAAGAAGTTTAACACGTTGATAAACATGATAATGGTATTTGGCGCAGGAATCTTTGTAGAGAGTCTTTATGTTGCGTACAGGGACTTCATAAATCATCCTGAGGTGTATGAGATCAATTCAGCTCCCTGGTATTACTATTCTGCAATTCCAAATGCAGTAGCTTTTGTGGCTTTTATGATCTTGTGCCTACTAATTAAGCTCGCTATTCATAAAAGAGCAGGGAGAATAATTCTCGGAGTTTTAGCAGCTATTGTAGGAGTGCTCTGGATGGCTATTACTCTCTACACGAGTACACCGCATTCTTATACAATCATAGGTGGTGCTGATGGACCGACTTCAATATTCCTAGCTGGAAAATATGGCGCAGGCACCATTATTACTGCGGTTGTAGGAGGACTCGTTTTAGCAATAGCAGGGATTATACTAATAGTGAAAAAAGGAAACAAGAGCGATAGTAAGGTTGATTGAAGCATGCTAATAGGAATCCTATCAGATACACATGGACTATTAAGGCAGGAAGTTATTGATGCTTTTAAAGGTGTTGATCATATCATTCATGCCGGAGACATAGATAATAAAGCAGTCATTGATCGGCTTGAGGAGATTGCTCCCGTTACAGTTGTGAGAGGAAATGCGGATAAAGAGTGGGCTGAAAATCTTCCGGAGACTGCGATAGAAGAATTTCTTGGCAATAAGATCTATGTTATTCACAACAAAGGTAAAATTCACGATGATCTGACGGGGATATCAATTATCATATATGGACACAGCCATAAATACAGCCTGGTAGAGAAAGATGGGCAGGTCTGGTTTAATCCTGGTTGCTGTGGAAAAAGGAAACCGGAGCAGGAAGTGTCTTTTGCCCTTCTTGAGATATCAGGCTCTGGACAGTTTGAGTTTAGAAAAAGAGTCATAGATAACTCGGGTCAGGATTCAAGGCTTCCAAAGGATATAGATAGGATTATTTCCAAGGCAATGGACATGACAGATAAAGGAAAAACGCATAAAGAAATTGCCAAGAAGCTAAAGATATCAGAAGAGCTTGCAGAGAGTATTTGCAGAATGTACCTGACGCATCCGGGAGTGGATGTTGCCGGGATACTACAGAGGATAAGCTGAGGAGGAACTGTATGATCACTAGGGATGAGGCATTTGAACTTTTAAAGAAATATAACAAGGATCCATTTCATATCCAGCATTCATTGACAGTTGAGGCTGTTATGAAGTGGTATGCAAATGAACTGGGATACTCTGATGAAGCAGAGTACTGGGGGATTGTAGGTCTTTTGCATGATATAGACTTTGAACTGTATCCAGAAGAGCACTGCCTGAAGGCTCCTGAACTCCTAAGAGAAGGTGGTGTCAGTGACGACATTATTCACTCTGTATGCTCGCATGGCTATGGAATAACTGTTGGATGCGGGACAACTATAGATGTGGAACCCATTCACGAAATGGAGAAAGTTCTTTTTGCAGCAGATGAGCTTACCGGACTTATCTGGGCAGCAGCGCTCATGAGACCGTCCAAGAGCACCAAGGATATGGAACTTAAGTCTCTCAAGAAAAAGTACAAGAGCAAGGGCTTTGCCGCAGGCTGCTCCAGAGAAGTAATTGAGCGAGGCGCGCAGCAGCTTGGCTGGGAACTTGATAAGCTGCTTACCATGACTCTTCAGGCTATGGCAGCAAGCGAAGATCTGATAAACGAAGAATTTGAGGAATACTCATGTGGAAGATAAAGCAGATTTTTGATGGAGACTTTGGCTGCGAGGAGCTCGCACCCGGAGAAAGGCCGAAGGTTTCAGTAACACTTGAAAATGAGGAGGGACAAACAAAGCTTGTTTCCGTAGAAGATGCATGGCTTTCTGATAACGGACTTAATGTAGGTGATGCTTGGCCTATGCAGGGTATCTACTAGAAAGGATGTTAATTATGCTGGTTGTTTTTGAAGGATTGATTTTGAGCTTTTGGCTGTTACTGATCTGCGTAGTTGGTATTGCTAAAGATGGTCCTGTTGGACTTGTAGTTTTTTATGAACAGGAAGTTCAGGATAAGGTGGTTGAACTTGGCCTTATTACAAAAGAAAAGATAAAGCATGTAAGTATTATTACGAGCTTGGCATTGTTTCTTCCCATGCTGACTGCAATCCCTTTAACTGTTTTTTTCTATAATGGTGTAAGTGGTTTTCTAGATGGATTTATTCAGCTCGCTGGTATTTATCTGATTGCAGGTCTATTTGACCGGATCTTTATTGACTGGTGGTGGGTAGGGCATACCAGGGCGTGGATCATACCGGGAACAGAGGAGTTCATGCCTTATATTCACGGGAAAACATTGGCGGGTAAATGGATTGGGACTTTGATTGGATTTCCGATAGTGGCGGCAATCCTGGCATGGGTTATGCAACTTGTAGGGTGAAACTTTAACTTGCAGTATATCTTAGAATAACGAATCAAAATTTAAAGAGACAGAGAAGAAGACCAGTTATGGAGATTAATAAGACTATATTAGACAGTAATTATGAGACTATAGAAGATGGAATAAAAGCTGTTGCTATGCCGAACAGTAATCTCTTTGTGGATCCATACAGCAATGAATCTGTAGATAATGCTCCATTCTTTTATGAGGATGTTACGGGGGATTTTGTTCTTAAAGCCAGAGTTTCACATGACTTTGTGGCTACCTATGACGCTTGTGTGCTATTAGCATATGATAATGAGCGTTTGTGGGCAAAAGCGTGTTTCGAATATACAGATTACGGCACTCATTCTGTGGTTTCTGTTATGACAAACGGACGATCAGATGATGCAAACTCTGTCGATATTGAAGGAAATGAAGTGTGGCTACAACTTGCCAGAAGAGGAAATGTATTTGGAATTCATTACTCCATCGACGGTAAAGAGTATAGAATGGCTCGATTGGCTAACTTGCCAATGGGAGAAACAATAAAGGTTGGACTAGTAGCTCAGTCTCCGCTAGGCGAGGGTGGGGATCGTTATTTCAGAGATATAGAATTAAAAAGAATATCTTTGAAGAATATCCGTAATGGTAACGAATAACTTGCGGAATAGTGTACAAATTTTTGGTGGGAGGATATGTATGAACGCTAGAGAATACCTGGATATTTTACACGTTGCTGAGAGATTAAAAGATACACCTCGTCATTGTACGACTACGAAGCGCAGAACAGAGAGTGTTGCTGAACATAGTTGGCGTATTTCTCTGATGGCATTTCTTTTGAGGCATGAGTTTCCGGAGCTGGATATAGATAAAGTTGTAGATATGTGTCTCATCCATGATCTGGGGGAATGCTTTACCGGAGATATTCCAACCTTTATCAAAACAGATGATGACAGAGAAGTTGAGGATTCGCTCCTCAACCAATGGGTGCAATCTTTGCCGGAGGAATTATCTAAAGAAATCTCTGAGTTATACAAAGAGATGGATGCGCAGGAAACTAAGGAAGCAAAGCTATACAAATCTCTTGATAAACTTGAAGCTCTTATACAGCACAATGAATCTCCTATAGATACATGGTCAGAAAACGAGTATGAGCTAAATAAAACATATGCATTTGATACTGTTGCATTCTCAGATTGGCTTACTGAACTGAGAAAAGAGATTTTGGATGATACCCTAAAAAAGATAGAAGCTGAGAAGCAGTAACTTGCAGGATAACCAACCATCTATGTTGTGGACAAGGGACGCCGCCCTTGACGGAACCTGCTGGAAACGCATGTCAGGTTTTGCCGACGGTGAAGATGA
>NZ_CAMVPU010000137.1 GCF_947169445.1 uncultured Butyrivibrio sp.
AACCGTGGTCCTTGAAGCAAGAATCCCATTAGCTTTAGCTGATGGGAGTGTCAATAACATCAGAGTAGGTGCAATTATTCTGAAGAATGGCAAATTCCTTATGGTCGGGAACCATATCAGGCCAGAGTATTTATATTCTGTAGGTGGCAGGATAAAATTCGGAGAAACTGCAGAGGAAGCAGTAATTCGCGAGGTCTATGAAGAGACCGGGATACGGATGGAAGTAGACAGATTGGGCTTCATTCATGAGAACTATTTTTATGGTGATGCCGAGTCCAATCTTGGAAAACTGATATATGAGATATCTTTCTTCTTTTACATGAAAGTTCCCGAGGACTTTGAACCGGAGTGCAGCAGCTTTACTGAAGATGATCATGAAGAATTTCTTAAATGGATTGCTCCGGATGATCAGATCAAGTTCTATCCGGAATTCTTCAGAACCGAATTATTGAATCCGGTAAAAGATGTTAAGCATTTCGTGACAGATGAAAGGTAAACAAACTATTAACTATTTCATGTCAGAAGAGAGCTAAATCAACCCGTAACTAATTCATAGCATAAAAAAAGTACCTCCACCGGGAGCCTGCCGCAGTGAAGGTACCTTTACTTTTTTGGAAGATTGTTCATCGTGTATCTTCCTCCTTTCCTTTGCTACTTTGTATATCGGACAGTAGCACCAAAGACTGAACCAACAAAATGGTTTTTCTTTGATGATTATATCTTATACAATAGAAGAGGAATATATAAGAGAATCTGCAAGATAACGGCATTTATTTTAATATCCGTGGTGATATCTGCGGAAATTGCAGTTGGGACTACATTTGTAGAGAAAAGGAGAAAAACTATGCCATTCATTTCAACCAAAACTAACGTTACAGTATCAAAAGAAAAAGAGACACAGCTCAAGGAGCGTCTTGGTCAGGCTATTTCAATCCTTCCGGGAAAAAGTGAGAATTGGCTTATGCTGGCGATCGAAGGCGATGTCCCTATGTATTTCAGAGGGGACGATTCTCAGCCTACAGCATTTATTGAGGTCAAGATCTATGGTAATGCATCTTCTGATGCTTATGGCAAGATGACAAGAGAACTGACGAGAGTTTATGGGGATATTCTTGGAATTGCTCCAGACCACATGTACATTCGTTACTTCGGATCAGATGATTGGGGATGGAACGGAAACAATTTCTGAGAAATGTAAGCAGCTTTTCGAATGGAGGAAAACTATCATGTTAGAAGTAGGAACAAAGGCACCGGCGTTTGAGCTCCCTGATCAGAACGGAGTAATGCATTCTCTGGAAGATTATAAAGGAAAGAAAGTCATTCTGTACTTTTATCCTAAGGACAATACTTCCGGGTGCACCAAGCAGGCATGCGGATTCTCTGAAAGATATCCCCAGTTTACCGAAAAGGGGGCAGTGGTACTTGGAGTAAGCAAAGACACTGTTGCCTCTCATAAGAAGTTTGAAGAGAAATATGGCCTCGCATTCACTCTTTTGGCAGATCCCGAGCGGAGAGTAATAGAGGCTTATGACGTCTGGAAAGAGAAAAAGAACTATGGAAAAGTCTCCATGGGCGTGGTCCGGACAACTTACCTTATCGATGAAAACGGCATCATCATAAGAGCAAATGACAAAGTTAAAGCCGCTGAGGATCCGGAAAAAATGCTGGGCGAGCTGTGAAGTTCATTCATCTCGCCTTCTGAGGCGCCTGCGCCAGCAACACAGCAGCGAAGATAAGCATACATCCCAGTGCCTCTCGGCCCGTCATTGTCTGATGCAAAATGAGCCATCCAAAGAGCGTGGAAAATACAGATTCAAGGCTCATTATAAGCGATGCCAATGCCGGATTAAGCGAACGCTGGCCAACAGCTTGAAGCGTGTACCCAATTGCGCAGGAAAAAATTCCCGTGTAAAGAATCGCAATCCACGCAGAGGGCGAATTTAAAGCACTTACCCATGCATAAGGATCAGGGATAAACTCGAAAATGACCGCCGCTATAAGCGACAAAACACCGCTTACAATAAACTGGACACATGCAAGCGCCACCGGACTCATCACAGGAGCATAGTGGTCTATGCATAGGATTTGTACAGAGAATAAAAGAGCGCACATAAGAAGCGCAATGTCTGCTCCTGAAAGCGAAAGACCTATTCCCGCTGCAGGAATGCATAACAGGTACAGTCCGAAAAGCGCAACACACACCGCCGGCCATACAAGAAGCGAACACTTCCTTCCAATGAACAACCCTAGAATTGGAACCATAACTATGTAGCAGGCCGTCAAAAAACCTGCTTCACCCGCAGTAGCACCAAGACCTATTCCCGCCTGTTGAAATGTGGATGCCAGAAAAAGCGCAGTTCCGCATATGATTCCTCCGATAAGCTTTTTGGGCGGTATTTGCCTGGGAGATAAGTGATGCCCCTTTAGCAGGGGAAGAAGACACAATCCACCAATGATGAAGCGGATCCCGTTAAACGTAAATGTTCCAACATTGCTACTTGCAATTGACTGCGCAACAAAAGCGGCACCCCACACAACGGATGCCAGCAACAACAGTAATGAACTTTTGATTTGATCAGATTTTATTTTCGCCATAATGAGCTTATTATATCAGAAAACTCACTGGCAGAGGTGATTAAGGAGGCGCAAAATTATGGTGGCAGCCTGGAAACTCCATGTGGGCAATCAAACAGCTCAAAGAGATGCTCCCGCTTATAAATCCTGATATTGCCCTGGCAAGCATCTGCATATCATATCCCTGTAATAACAGTTTTGACCCTTTGGAACCGTATACTGAAGAAATCTATTGCATGACATCATTATCGAAGCTAACAGATGTTTTGTGCGAGGTAACATGCGTTAATCACAACTTCTGTATATCCTTCATGCAGCCCTTCACCTCAGAAAAATATTTTGAATGTTTTTTGGAAGAACTTAGACAGGAAGGAATCGAATTCGAATATTATGGAAGCAAGCCACTACGCGTTTGCGGGATAGAGCGGGGATAAAGAGAAAACATGATACTGATCCTTATGACTTCGTCATGAAAGTGACGGAGTCTTTTTTCGTATTAATACATCATATTGTGCTTGGATCGGTAAAAAACAGTGCTGACACCACATCATCTAGCTGGTATTATTATAGGACTCCTTAACAGGCATAATGTAATCATAGAAAACGTAATTGCAAAAGTAAATGTTATATCGAGTCATTTTTAAAGGAGGTCCTCATGATCCAGCATGTAAATTTCGAATATGTAGCAAACCAGAACTTCACATTTGGACTGATTGGTAGAGGCATACTTGGCAGTAACAGGAGCCTTCGCGATCTTTCCAATCACACAGTCATCATAGTAGCTGATCAGATCATGGACGAATCCGTGGTAAAAGAGACAGCGACAGCAGTTCTATCAAGAGGATGCAAGAACGTTGCTTTCTGCGGAGAGGCAGCAGAAGAGATTCGCGATATCTTTTACCAGGAAGATCTTGAGATAAACGGATATGAAGATTTCGCGGTTATGTGGGGAATTGAAGATGCCGATTCTCTTGCGGATGAAGTCTCAGGCTGCTGGAATGAAGTGCTGATCCTCTGCGATAGCATGGCGGCTCTGCGAAATTGTCAGGATATTTTGAAAGAAGAAATGTGGGGATAAAAGAATTAGAAGAAAAAGAGGATTTGAGAAAAAGTATCGGGGTGCGACAAGTGAGAAAGAGAGGTAGAGGATATGATGTTTTTAATGATTTGTTTCGCGCCAATTTTATTTGTTTTCTGGGTCATATGGCAGACAATCGTCATTGTAGTACGCTTTTTAAGCTTTGACATTAAATGCGCTTCAGTGAAAAAGAAGAATCCTGAACAATACAGATATCTGAAGAACGAAGAGGCCAGAATCAAGAACTGTGGAGGAAAAACATTCTGGGTTATGCATCATTACAAATAATTGCAGCGAAAAAATCTTGATAGATATCTGTGCCTGGGACTATCACAATGTGGTATCCAATGTTTTTGCAACAGAAGTCAGAGCCTGCAACAGAGGCTGACAAGCAGGTTATTGTAGATCTCCTTGATACGCTAAGAGCCAATCAGGAGCATTGTGTAGGCATGGCGGCGAACATGATTGGTGTGAAGAAAAGAATAATTGTAGTTGCTATGGGACCGTTCCATTTTGCTATGGTTAATCCTGTTATAACGAAGAAAAGTGGAGAATATCAGACCGAAGAGAGTTGTCTTTCTCTTGAAGGAGTAAGGCCCTGCACGAGATATAAAGAGATTGAGGTGGATTATAACAACGTGCGAGAAAACCCCTTCCGATGAAATCGGTTGTGGGATGAATCGCACTAGCTTTTCTTTTTGTATTTCCCAGTCTTAATGTATTTGCGTTTGTGTTCTTCTGTTCGCTGATCTTCAATGTATTTCTTAACAGTATCAAGAGAAACACTTCCTGTAGTGGCACAGAAGTAACTTGCACTCCAGAAGGGTGAATCTCCCCAGAGGTATTTCTCAACGTGTGTTCTATATGTATTTCTCACTTCTTTGGACAGCTGTGATT
>NZ_CAMVPU010000138.1 GCF_947169445.1 uncultured Butyrivibrio sp.
AGAATGGTTCCAATAAGGTTGAAATACAAATGAACCATTGCTGCACGTCTTGCATTCTTACTTGCACCAATAGAAGAAATGATACCCGTCACGCAGGTTCCGATATTCTGACCCATAATGATAGGTAATGCAACGGAATAATGAACTGCGCCGGTTGCACAAAGTGCCTGAAGTATTCCCACAGATGCCGATGAACTCTGAATAATTGCTGTAAGAATAGCACCAACCACCATTCCAAGAATAGGATTGCTAAATGCCGTCATCATTTTTGTAAAAGATGGATTATCAGCAAGACCGGATACAGCTGAGCTCATTGTTTCCATTCCAAACATCAGAATTGCAAAACCAAGCAGAATACTTCCAATATCCTTTTTCTTTGATTCACCTTTACTCACCATAACAAGAACAATACCAATAGCTGCAAGTATCGGAGAAAATGAAGAGGGCTTCAGAAGTTTTAGCCAGATTGTGCTGCCTTCAATACCCGTAAGTGAAAGCATCCATGAAGTGATGGTTGTACCAATGTTGGCACCCATAATGATTCCCACTGCCTGCGAGAGTTTCATGATTCCGGAGTTAACAAATCCAACTACCATAACAGTGGTTGCTGATGAAGACTGTATAACTGCAGTGACTCCGGCACCTAAAAGAACCGCAAAGATTCTTTTGGTTGTTAACTTTTCCAGGATAGTTTCTAACTTACCTCCTGCCATTTTGGACAGACCATTGCCCATAATATTCATTCCATATAGAAACAGCGACAAACCGCCTATCATATTAAGCAAATTAAAAATGTCCATACAGATTCCTTCCTTATATTTCTGATATTCTTCCAGGTATCAGAATATAAAACGCAAGTAAAATGTATGAACATAGTTATGTAAAATCTGTGTAAATTTTCAAGATTGCACGCTATTACAACGCTTTATTTCCATTAACCATCAATCTGAATGTTACTCCCAATAGTTCTGATGCTTTTCTGCACATCATCATTCTACCTAGAAAAATATCAAAATATTCATACATGGTACAGATTCTCTCATCAATTTCGAGATTTAATGTAATTTGCTTCTTATCCTTATCAACAATAAGATCTGTTTTGGTAACAGCATAATTTACTCTATCATGAACATCAAAGCTGGCCTTTGGTTTCTGACGCACCCTGTTTCTTCTAACATCAGTTTTGTCCGCAATAATGAGTGCAGCTGATATAACATCTGTAGCTCCACCTGTTGACTCGTCATGATGAGCTATTGCAGAAACCACTGTAAGTCTATCCTGCCTATCCATGCCTGTTTCCTTTAATATGTCATTTGCGAGTAGCGAACCATACTCTGCATGCCTGCTACGATTAATGGCATTCCCAATGTCATGCATATATGCAGCCACCTTAACAAGTTCAATCTGTTTCTTTTTGTATCCAAGAATCTCAAGAATACTGGCAGCGCGCTCGGCTACCAAAGCTGCATGTACTTCTGAATGATCTGTATACCCCAATATTCCAAGGTTTTCATTTCCCTTCGATATTAATGCCTGTACCTCTTCATTCTCTTTAATATCTTTATACTTCATCTTCATCCTCCTTCTGCTTTAGTGAATAAATTACCCACTCTGCTATATTTGTTGCATGATCCCCTATTCGTTCAAAGTACTTTGCTATCATCAAAATATCCGTTGCCCCTTCCCCTTCACTTGGACTATTAAGGATTAGTTCTATAACATCCTTCTTAGCCTCAACAAATAAATCATCTACAATATCATCATGCTCTATAACTTCCTTTGCCTTAATTACATTCTTCTCAACATATGCTTCTATACTGTGGTTAAGCATAATCATTGTTTCTGTAGCCATTTGGGATATATGCTCAAACTTATCAATCTGACTATTCTGCCCCATTAGAATTGTCATTTCAGAAATATCCGCAGCATGATCTCCTATTCTTTCCATATCTGTTACCATTTTCATAGCAGCAGTCACTGTACGAAGGTCTCTGGCTACAGGTTGCTGCTGAATTAAAAGATTAAAGCAAATGCCTTCAATTTTCTTCTGAAGATGATCTACCTCTGCATCACTTTCCATAATAGCCTTGGCCATATTTTCATCACGTGCCACCAACGCTTCGATTGCATTTTTAATGGATAGAATTATTTTATTCCCCATTTCTATCATTTCTTTATTTAGCTCCAAAAGCTGCTCATCAAATTTACTTCTCATGTATTGTAGCTCCTTTCATCAACCAAACCTTCCTGTTATATAATCTTCTGTTCTCTTATCCCTTGGATATGAAAATATCTGCTTTGTTTCACCAAATTCCACCATTTCCCCTACCAGGAAAAATGCAGTATAATCAGAGACTCTGACAGCCTGCTGCATGTTATGCGTTACCACAATGACTGTATATTTCTTCTTTAATTCATCCATTAGGTCTTCAATTTTAGTTGTTGAGATCGGATCAAGTGCTGATGTAGGTTCATCCATAAGCAGAATCTCCGGTTCTACAGCAAGAGCTCTTGCTATACAGATTCTCTGCTGTTGTCCTCCGGATAAAGATAAGGCAGATTTTTTTAATCTATCCTTTACCTCTTCCCAAATAGCGGCACCTCTTAAACTATCCTCTACAATCTTATCCAGCTTCTTCTTATCCTTGATACCATGTACTCTTGGTCCATAAGCTATGTTGTCATATATGCTCATAGGAAATGGATTAGGCTGCTGAAAAACCATTCCGACCTTTTTTCTAAGAAGCGTAGTATCTATTTTCCCTCCATAAATATCTTCACCATCTATTTCTACAGTTCCGGTTATTTTCACACCGTCCACCATGTCATTCATTCTGTTTAGCGTCTTCAGGAAAGTAGATTTCCCACATCCTGATGGTCCAATGAAAGCCGTGATTGCTCTTTCTTTTATCTCCATACTTACATCTTTTAGCGCGTGATTTTCACCATAAAAAAGATTTAAGTTTTTTACTAATATCTTAGTATCTCCCATTTTTATTCCTTTCTTGTAACATCGAAATGCTTTGTAAGTGCCTTGGTTGTAAGGTTAATTCCAAGAACAATTATCAAAAGTACCACAGCTATTCCAAAAGCTGTTTCAAAATCACCCTCGCTTGTTGCAGACAGATACATTTGTATTGTGAGTGTTCCACCAGATTGAAAAGGCTTATCAAATAATCCATCTATTCCCTTTGGCAGCAGTTTTGCACTTCCTGCAGTAAATAAAAGCGCAGCCGATTCACCAACAATTCTTCCAATTGCAAGTATGGCTCCGGTAATAATACCGGGCATAGCACTCGGAATTAATATTGTACGAATCATATGCCACTTTCCACTTCCAAGACCTATTGCTCCATTACGATAAGTATCAGGTACTGTCTTTAATGCTTCCTGTGTATTTCTTGTTATGAGCGGCAGAACCATAATGATAAGCGTGAGCGAACCAGTCAGTAGTGAATACCCTAATCCTAACTTTTCACCAAAGAACATCATTCCAAATAAACCAAAGATAATTGATGGGATACCTGACAATGTTTCTGTAGCATATTCGATTAATGTTACAACCTTTCCCGGCTTTGCATATTCGTTTAAGTAAATTGCACTTCCAACGCCTATAGGTGTTGCAATAACCATCGAAATAAAAATAATCAGGATTGTATTTACAATATTTCCGGCGATTCCAACAGTTCCTTTAAGCACACTGGTCACAGATGTAAGAAACGACCAGTTCACTGCTGACAAGCCCTTCATCAGCACATATATAATGATTCCAATCACTAAGAATACTGAAAAAGCAGCGCATATATAGATCAGCATTCGAATACTGAAATCTTTGATTTTTCTTGTGTTAATCGCCATGTTCGAAGCCTCTCTTCCTTGTCTTCAGTAAAACACAATTAACAATCATTATGAATACATACAGAACCAATCCGACTGTAAAAAGGACCTGTCTGTGTGTTCCACTTGCATACCCCATTTCACTGACAATCTGAGTAGTAAGCGTTCTGACTGAATTAAACGGAAGTGGTATATTTACTGCACCGCCCGCAACCATATTGATAGCCATTGCTTCACCAAGCGCTCGACCGATTCCAAGTACAACTCCCGTTAATATTCCGGATTTTGCTGCAGGAATTACAGTCCAAAATATTGTCTGTTCCTTAGTGGCACCAAGTGCTAATGACGCAGCTCGTAAGTTATCTGATACTGCCTTAAGAGAAGATGTACTGACACTGATTACTGTAGGTAAAATCATAATTGCAAGTACAATGATCGCGGAAAGCATATTTGCACCGCCTGTATACTGGTGTGCACTTTTCTCTGCAAACAGCATTCTTTCAATCTTAAACATAATAGGATTAAGCACCATCATTCCAATAAGGCCATAGATTACGGAAGGTATTGCAGCTAAAAGTTCTA
>NZ_CAMVPU010000139.1 GCF_947169445.1 uncultured Butyrivibrio sp.
AATTGCTCATAGATTGGTACCATTGAGGTTTTATTTAAAATTATATGCATATCCCGTCCTCCGATAAACAGTATATAACAGTATAATACTGTTGTCAACTGTTATATACTGTTAGCTGTTCGCTCATAAAAAAGGCAGATGCGATTTTCATCTGCCCTCGCCTATCTTATATTGGCAAACCATAATCCTATAAATATTACCAAAACCATTGTTAAAAGAGTTTTATTTCTCTGGCTGTTCTGCCTTTTTCTTTTCTTCATTGTAACGCTTGAATATCGTAACTATTGTGATTATGATAGGACCCAAAAACAGTCCAAAGCCAACCGCCAACATGAACATTTTCAGGTATACAGGTATATTGAAAAAGCCTGCAAATATGATCATCATAAGCCCAACAAAATTTGCATATCCATATTTATTATTTAAAAAGTTCGCCATTTTTTCATCCTTCAAAGCTAAATCTTCTATATTTTCAATATCTTGTTCATTACTTAAATAAAAGCATTAGCATAAGTCCTATACCTCCACACAAAACCGCAGCTATAACGCCTGACAATATGGTGGATAACACTTTCTGGTAAGGTCTTTTTGCCTCTTCTCTTATCTGATCTTCCTTAGAAAGCGTCTCTCCCTTTGTAAAAGCTATAATCTCCTTGTAGGTCTGGACATTATATTCTTTTTTGTACTTCTCAATTCTTGTTGCAAAGTACATTGTACAGGCAAACAGCACTACAAATGGTATAAAAAACCAAAAACCTATTGTAAACGCCAGCACCGGAGTTGTGATGAGGAGCGCTATTATAGAAATCAGCATTCCTATCGCATAGGTGTTCATCTTGTTAATGTCTGCCTGCGTCTGTTCTGTGATGATTCTTTCCATCTTTTCAACATCTCCCTTCAATAGTTGGTCTACGGAGACACCAAATATTTCACTTAGAAGCAATACGCTCTGAATGTCAGGATAGCTTTTATCATTTTCCCAATTTGAAATTGTCTGTCTTGAAACGAAAAGCTTCTCAGCCAATTCATCCTGGTTAATATTTTGTGCTTTCCTTAATTCTTTAATTCTGCTTCCTAGTTCCATAGTCGTATGTCTCTCTTTCCACCTCAGAATACCGAGATATTGAAAATGCTGCCATCAAAAGGCTTTTACATTCGCGTTTTTTGCCATGTCAAAAGCTTTTGACATTCGCTTATTTACTGGGTTTTAGCCTTGTGGCAGCTTTAAATATCAGTCGTGATTTTTGGTTGTACTTCTGATCATTTTATTAGTCAAATGTCATTTTGTTTTGCCATTCTTCTTGATAAGCAGGACAGATACCATCTTTATCGTAATATATTATGCTATAGAATTTTTCGAAAATAACTATTTAGTTAAAACATACTTTTTTACAAGTATATGATGACAAATCACCATAATAACTATAGGTGCAAGAACCCCTACAACCAAAGGAATCACCGGATGTAGACTATTCCTGATAAAAGCTGAACACAACCATGAGCATAAAATGCATCCTCCGTAGATTACCCACATCATTCCATGCTTCTTATTCCAAGCATTTACATCTGACAATCGTTCTTTTTCAGGTGGCTTTTCTCCTGTATAAAATCCAACAGGATCTTTGCTCTTCAATTGGCTGATCCCTATTCCAAACATAATCAGTGCAACAAAACCAAAAACTACTCCGGAAATAATTGTTCCTGCCATAATGTGCATCTCCTTTATTCAATAAGCTGCAAGTTACTTATCCAGCACAAACTCGGCCTTCTCCTGATTCCATGTGCCATTACTATTTAGAGTCAGATGCATAAGGACGTAACCAAGCGTATCTGCATGGCCGCCCATACCCTGCATATAGAACTTGATTATCAATTCCGGCTTTTTTCCATCATCATTGATAACAAAGCCACTGGCAAAATCGCCTCTTATCCATGCGTCTTTGCTCAGATTGTTCCTTAGTTCCTCAAATGCCTCTTCAGTATATCCTTTGCTCTGATATATCTGCTTAACTTCATCCCAGCTGAGGGCTCCTATTCCTACATCTTCCTGGAATATTTCTACGTCTTCATCTCCCCACAGAGTAGCATAAGGATTAGATTCAGAATCTATGGGCAGCTTTATCTCTTCTCCATCTGCCTTGTATACATGAGGAAGGTAGCCTCCATCCCCGCCATTATATTTCAAATCCTTAATCACGATCTTTTCAAGAGTCCCATCTCCATCAAGGTCTGTCTCTTTAGTATAGCCATCCTTCATGGATTCATGCCCGTGTGGATCTGGAAAATACTCCGACACAGAAGCATAGTTAAGGTCTATCCACTCACCTTCCTGTCCTTCAGCGTTTGGTAGATTACCAAAACCGCCCTCGCCAGGTTTATATTCGTGTGTTGTCTCTTCAGGTACTCCTTTTGGCGTAACAATTATTTCTTCCGCCTCAAGAACATCCGCTGTCTGGTCTTCTGAAGCCTTATCACTTCCAGTACTTGGTGCCAGATAAATTGAAGTAGGCCCGTCTGCGCCCCCGATTATCGAAGCGTTATCATCTTTCTTTTCCCCGCATCCCACAGCTCCTAATATTAGAGCCAGTGTCAATGCACTTGCCATTACTCTTTTCATAAGTATCACTCCGCTCACTATACCTTTTGCTAAAGCCTTCATGCCTGAGCTTTTCTTATATCAGCAGTATCCTGAACTGCCTTAGGCAGCCAATCTGCTTTGACATAATCAAGCGGAATAACCAACTCTTGTATCTTGTCGTCCTTGCCGGGTCTCTTGATATCGTCTGGTAAGTAATCCAGCCCAACTTCCCTTAAACTCATGACACTATCATAAATCCAGCCAACAGCTTGGTTATCGCAATACAAGCAATAGCACCCAAACATCTTTTTTACTTTCACATCAAGCTCGATAAGTGCATCTAACCACTCCTGTACTATTTGTGGATCTTCATAAGCCATCTTTTCCCCTCCATAAAGACAACGCTTTTACCTTTTCAGCTTAATCATGTATCTTTCATAAAAATATACAGTATATCTTCATCCGCATCATATAAAGCTACAGTACAGTTTATTGAAGCTCTGTTCCATAATTCACTCTCATCATAAGGATCAGCAGCTTCAGTGTGGCGATCATAGAAGAAATAATAGCCATTAGATATTTCCGGAATAGCTTCAGCACATTCATCCCCGATGGAATTATTGATCAAATTAGAAACCGCTTCAGAAAGAGGAATACTTTTCCAGTATTCAGATTCTTCCATTTCCGGTTCCATCGAGCTATCAGTAAACCGATAGCTGTACAGGCTGCTTCCGTCTCCATGAAAGCCACCGTGAGTGTCCTTAGAATAAATCTTATCTCCCCAGATAACATTTATTCTCCCCTTTTCATATAACCAGCTAAGAGCTTTGTCCTCTTTGCTCTTTGATGCCAGAAATATTGATGTTGGTCCATCAGCACCACCAATTATATCTAAATTATCATCCTTCTTGGCACCACATCCAATAGCTGCTATGGCTATAAATAACGTTAACGCCGCTATTACAGTTCTTTTCATAAGACCCTCCAACAAAACACATAAGAATATTATATACTTTTACCCTGGGGAAAAAAGCGGAATATTGTCATTTCAAATAGCCTAACGAAAAAGAGCACTCCCATTGAGGAATGCTCTTTAATCTATTCTTACCTTGCAGTGATGATTTCTTCTGCCATATCAAAAAGCTCATCTGCTGTCATATCAATGTCAAAACCTATCATAACATAGGCTATGCCATCTATTTCAAAATCGATGCCACTCACATAGGAAGTATAACGCTCATCACTTCCATCACTGATAAAGAAATGTTTATCTGTTTCTGTTCGTTGTAGCTCCTCTTCTGTAGGTCTTTCATCCCCAGGAAGATTTAGGTATTCATCATAGTTATAATGAACTGTTATACCGTCAATTTCCCTAACAGCCGTATCCCTGTCATGAGGATCACTGTACATATCTGCCTGATCCATACCAATATAAATATCAGGATATCCCTCTTTTGTGTAAGTCAAATCAATTCCTTTAAAGTTTCTAAGATCATTGCCATCTGCATCCTGCGTTTTTGCCTCACTGACTTCCATATACTCAAATGTGTACCCATTGCTGAATGCTTCAACAGCAGTGATATCCATGCCGGCCTTTTCTTCAATCTTGGGCA
>NZ_CAMVPU010000140.1 GCF_947169445.1 uncultured Butyrivibrio sp.
CTTATGGAAGTACCTGTCCCGACATAATCCTTGGTATAAAATGACGGGACTTTAGCTTATAACTATTACGGCACATAGGAGAGAAAACCTTGGTGAGCCAATGAGAAATATGTTTAGGGCTATCCGGAGAGTGCTTGATGAGCATGATGATGTGAAGGCAATATATCCTATTCACATGAATCCGCTTGTAAGAGAGACTGCTGCTGAAATTTTTGGAGATGATGAGAGAATCAGAATTATAGAGCCACTGGATGTTCTGGATTTTCATAATTATATGCATCACAGTTACCTGATTTTGACAGATTCTGGAGGAATTCAGAAGGAAGCACCAAGCCTTGGAAAACCGGTACTTGTTATGAGAGATACTACTGAGAGACCGGAAGGAATTGAGGCAGGTACACTTAAACTTGTTGGTACAAGTGAGCAGGTGATTTATGATGAGTTTACAAGGCTTCTTGATGATAAGGAAGAGTATGATAGGATGTCGCATGCAGCAAATCCTTATGGAGATGGACATGCATCAGAGAGGATTGCGGATATTCTTGAATTTGGAACTATGAGAAATAGTTACGGTGAGTGAACATATTGTGTGTTTTGAGCAAAGTAAACGGGAGAGGGTGAACCTCTTTTTTTATTGGCTAAAACATATGAAGTGGGTGAAGGAGTTTTACAATATGATTGTTCTAGTGATTCTTGCCGCACTTGGAATTATTAGTGTTGGAGTGATATGGTGCAGCAGTAAAATTGGATCTGAAGGTAATTGGTATGCTGAGAGAAAGGCTGAACTGGATCCGGAAAAAGAATCAAAAAAATGTAATTAGCAAAATAAAACCACCATTGCAGTAATTGATGAAGAATAGGATCAAAAATCGGGTCAATTCACTGAAACATTAAGAGAAAGGCCTAATTGGTTACAAATTTTGACAAGGAGGAAATTGATAGGGAAGCATTTGAAGAGATAGTGGCGGGGATGTAAAGAAATAAGCTCTCCAAAGGAGAGCTTATAAATGAAAGCGAGTATTGAGTTTTGTTTATTGTACATCATGACAGGAATCATATTCAGTCATCAGTTGTTCAAGAAATTCAGGATCAGATGAAGCTTTTTGAGCATCATCGTATCGCTTTGATGAGAGCAGCCATGCAAAAAGATTAGCAGTTTTCTTTGAACCATTGCTAAAACCATTGTTAAATCCAGTTTCATAGCGATCATTTGCAATGATTTCAAGTTGTTCTTCAGCGGTACATTCGGAATAACTCATATCGATAACCTCCTGTCTGTAGGTAAGGAAAAAGTCCTTAAGAACGTTTTCCTGAATACACTCATCAATTGCTTTTGAAACTGCAGAAGATATTAGGCTTTTAAGAATCTCATCTTTATCAACGAGATTTCTCAATGGAACAGGGTTTTCTTTGTTGTAGTTATCCTCTGCTTCTTGCCTATATTTTCGCACTTATGCTACGAAAATGGAATAGCCATTTAATGATTTGCAGGTATCTAATAGTGCATGGTTATGTCCCTCATTTATGTTATAAGCTGAAACTAATAGTGTAAGTAATAGAACAAGCTCCCCAGGCGGAGAGCTTGTGAAGAGGTTTTATTCAAATTTGATATTGTTGGCCTCAAGTAGCTGGCGGAGGCGGGTGTTCTCGTCGGTAAGATCTTGGATGAGCTTCTTTTGATACTTTTCGTGAGCAATGGCATCCTCACGCCTTCTGCATAACTCACGGATGTTTTCATCGGAGTTGGAAAGGTAGATTGATTCAGCTGTGGAATTCATTGAAGGATTATCTTGTGTGATCATCTTGATTTCCTCCCATGTGGTGGCCTTAAAAAGCTTGGCCCATGTATCGATGCCGAAGGCTTTATCTTCGGCGGTTGCTATGTTTGTGTGATTTAATTCTACCACTAAAAGGTTGAATTTGTCAGTATAAACAAAGCCATCTTTAACATTCTTCATCTGATACTGGGCAAAGAATTCGGGATGATTTTCGAATAGCGTGAAATCAAGAAACCCAATCTGGTAAACAGGTTTGATTACGGCATAGTCCTCACCTCTGTGGAGGTTATCAAATTTCCTGCATAGATAGGCCAGAGATCTTAGTGGCCAGTTGTTATAGTTTATTACCTGCATTTCTAGGTTGATATAAGTGTTGTTATTCAGCGAAACGTAAATGTCGAGCTGATATTCCTTATCATCGATGCTTTCACCCGGAGTAATAGGGTTTTCGATGGTTACGTCAGATACTTCGTCTCTTGAGAGATGAAGTACCGAACAGATAAGGCCTATGAGTGTCTCACGATCGCGCTGCAGCACGATACGAAACATGTAGTCATTAGTAAGGTTGTAAGGGAGTTTTCCCTTTGCAGACATGAATTGGTAATTAGTCGTAGTAATAGTGTTTTCTTGCATTATAATCCTTTCTATAATCATATTATTTTCCCAGTAATCTGCTAGCAAAGATCGTGGAATAATCTGGCGAAGTGCCAAATGAATTGGATGGTTAAAAGAAATTTAACCGCAAGTGCAAGTGTAGCAGAAAGAAAAACAGAAGTAAAGAGCTTCCGATGATTCAAAAATGAGTACCTGTTACTGCTCGAGAACAATCATGAGAATGTGCTTGTTCTCGAGTGAGTTTGATCATAAATGCGCGAGTGGTTTTTGGCTATTTCAATTTAAGTATACTTGTTGAAACTATTCTTGAAAATGACGTTGACAATCTTTAGCTTTGCCTGTAGTATTGTTCTTGGTCAGTCGACCATATAGGTATCTTGATTATTCTTTGGAATTTCTCCAAAAGTTTCCAATGATTGATTTGTAAAGACTTTTTTGAATGGTTATAATCTAAGTAGAGTTAATCTTTTTTCTAATCCTGTATGATCTGCTGATACACGATTATACAGGAGGACAATTAATGTCAAATGAAAAAAGCGATGCAAATGTAAACCTGGAGTACAAGGACAGGCTATTTAATTTTATTTTTGGAAGCCCGGAAAATCGGAAATGGACGCTAAGTCTATATAATGCTGTAAATGGCTCCAATTATACGGATGAAAATGAAATTGAGATTAACACAATCAAGGAAGTTCTGTATCTTGGAATGCACAATGACACATCATTTCTTATGTCAGGAATGATGAATGTATATGAGCATCAGAGCTCTTTTAACCCCAATATGCCACTGAGGCAGCTTCAGTATTTGGGAAGCCTGTATGAAGGGTATGTCACTAAGAATAAGTTGAACAAATATGGCAGTGCTCTTATAAAGCTGCCTGTTCCTAAACTTGTTGTATTTTATAATGGACTACTGGAAATGGAAGATGAGCTTATACTTAGACTCAGTGATTCATTTGAGGGTAACCAAAGAGCTGATAGCGATGTTGAAGTGCGTGTAAGGATGCTAAATATTAACTACGGACACAACCATCAGCTGACAGATCTATGCAGACCATTATTTGAGTATTCTTGGTTGATAGATAGAATCAGGCAGAATCTCAAGATAATGACAATTGGAAATGCTCTTAATACGTCAATTGATGAAGTACCTGAGGATTTTGTTCTTAAGTCGTTCCTTAAAATCAATAAATCGGAGGTATCAAGTATGCTGTTAACCGAATACAATGAAGCTGAAGTAATGGAGCTTTTCAAGGAGGATGGAAGAAAAGAAGGCGCTGACAAGCATCTGATAGAGTTGATATGTAAGAAACTTAAAAAAGGCAAAACCATAGACGTAATAGCAAGAGAAGTTGAAGAGGAACTTGATAATATCAGGCCCATTTGTGATGTGGCTGAAAGATATGCGCCGGATTACGATGTGGAGGCGATTTATGATGAACTTCATTATGGCAAAAAGGTTCAATAATAAGAGATAAAAGTTAATGGTAAAACGCAGTGAAATGTAGTTGATTTTCATCTAAAGTAAAAAAATTGTACGTTGCCTGCAGTCTGTAGTTGCAGGCAATGTACTTAAATTCATAACTTATAAGAAAATATAGCCCCGACCATTGCAAACAGCCGTTCGAAAAAATATTGACAAGATATTTTTTTAGAGTTAGAATCCGTATAGTCGGATGAATTATGAGTAATTGAATTTGT
>NZ_CAMVPU010000141.1 GCF_947169445.1 uncultured Butyrivibrio sp.
TTTTTTCTGCTCTTCGGTAAGCTCGGTCGGCTCAGGTGTTGTATTTCCTCCGTTTTGAGGATCGTTGTTATTCCCGCCAGTGCCACCGGGAGCTGTACCACCACCGCCATCATTGATTACAACCGTAAATGGGCGGCTAATTGATGCCGCTATATTACTCTCTGCGTCTTTATACGCAGCAACGATCCTCTTCTGTCCATCACTCAGCTTCTCCAATTTGACGCTGTGTGATCTGATATTCTGAGATACCATCTCCAGAGAGGGCTTTATATCCCAAAGGCTTGAATCCAGTTCAGAAATAATTGTGTCTACTTCCTTGGCCAATCCATCCAAATGCACGGATGCCTGACTCATCTGATCTGCTGCCTGTAAAACAGAATCCGGCTTAATACTGAACTTTGTTCCCATACATATTTCCTCCATTTAATACGATCATGTTGCCTAAACTATAACAGATATGGCAGGAAAATGTTGTTTTTCTGACAAATGGTATCTGAAATCGGACGAATTGCATTATTTGGTTTTAATAAACATTCCGATTCCGCCGGCGATCGCTCCGCCCACAACCATGGCAAAAGCCTCTATCGCAGCCTTACCCTGCTGCTCATCCGTCGGATTCACCTCCAGAGATCCTGTATAAAGGTACATTACTCCGGTCAATATCAGTATCACTGCCGTAATCAGCAATCCAAACTTCACTATCTTCAGAACAGTATTCATCTTTGCCTCCATTATCCACAAAATTGTTCTAGCACTTACATAATATCATGGACACCGGTGGCAGACATTACTTCGCTTATTAATCCCACCAGAAATACCATATCTTAGATACTTCAAGGCTTGCTGCCACTTCACTTATAGTACCGGTTCTCGTTCCCTGATCTACTCTGTCGGGGCAAAATGCATAATGCTCTTTAGCAAGTTCCAATGCATCACCGGCGCTTACGCACTCAGGTACTGACATTTCCATGATTTCGTGGGTAATAGTAACAGGAACCGCACCATACTTTTCAAACCAGTATTTGCAAACGGATACCATCTTATCCGGGTTAGGGCACTCATTCCATCCGCCAAAAGGAAGGTAGGCAACAACCTCCCAGGGATTGGTTGTGGGCACTTCAAAAATTATTGTCTCTAACGTGTCAGGTGCTCCGAATTCCATAAAAGCGGTCACATGATTTATTGCATCCGGCTCATCATCAAATTCGCCGACGTACTCTTCTTCTGACATCGAGGTGTCATCCAGCATTTCCTCATAGCACTCATGAAGAAATTTCTTGCCTTCTTCAGAAGAGGCTCCGCGAATCGTATCCTCCAAAGAGTATTCCTCGTCCTCAAAAATTTCCCAGTACTCTTCCAGCGTTTCGTCAACAGGAACAATAACCGGAGTGAATCCTTTCTCTTTTCCCTCGCGAAGCTTCTCTTCGTACCTCTTCATTATGTCTGAGTGGTTGCTTCCTTCAGGAAATACCTCATAGGGAAATTTACACTTTTCCACCATCTCACGAGCTGTATCGCTCATAGCCTGAGGCTGATCTCCATTATTTGAGCCGCGCTTAAAAAAATCGATTATCATCTGTCATCCTCCTTGCAATACCTTTTTCCGTAATTGTGTTTCCTCACACAGTTTGCCTAAATTATATAGTTGGACTGCGCAGCGCTCAATAATTCATAGGATGAATTAAAGGCCTGTATTTTCCGTTCTTTTCAAAAAAAGTTACCACCTACCTTAAGTAAGTGGTAACTTATATCAATTCTCATATCAGATAGAAGCCGCAATCATCGGTTGTATAGGACTTAACTTTATTTCCAAAAAGATCAGCAATCTCATAGGATACCTCTCCAGCCCGTACCTTCTGCCAGGAAGCCTTGACCCTTGAGGCGTAATCACCCGGAAGTACGCACTCATCATGGGATGCGTAGATGGTGTCATATTCGTCCCCCAAAGCGATGAGCTTATCGAGAGATGCTTCATATATATCAGGCTCTCTTTTGTCCCCAAACATGTAGATATGGCCCTTCTGCACAGAATCTCCGGCGATGAGGACGCGATTATTCACATCTAGAATTGCAACGCTACCTGCAGTGTGCCCCGGAATATGTATTATCCTAAGAGGTCTTCCGCCAAGGTCTATCACGTCACCATCTGCAATTGCATGCAGTTTGGTTCCCGGATATCTGTTACACACATCGCATTTGACATAGTCATCGGGGTGTAAATAGATCTCGGAAAAAGCGCTTGTTCCTGAGGTATGATCCCCATCTCCGTGAGTGTTAAGAAGCATCAAAGGTTTGTCCGTAAGAGTAGCTGCCTGCTCCGCAGCATCCGGGCAATTCATTCCGCTGTCGATAAGAACTGCTTTTTCCTCACCGACCAGAAGAAAGAATCTTACAAAGCCGTCCTCAAAACTCCAGGTATTCTCATTAAGCTGTATAACGTCTGCCATAAATTTTGCCCCCAATTCTTTTTTCTATATGTTGATTTCATTGTTTCATCATTTTTGCATCAGCTCAGAACCGTGGTCCTTAAGCCATTTGCGCTTTTCCTTATAATCAGGAAGAACGCTCTCCACTAAAGCCCAGAACCTGTCTGAATGGTTCATTTCCTTTCGATGGCAAAGCTCATGAACTATCACGTAATCAACCACATCATCCGGCGCACGCATAAGCAAACAGTTAAAATTAAGATTTCCCTGCCCTGAGCAACTTCCCCAGCGGCTCTTTTGCATCCTTATGGTAATGCGGTTGTAGTCAACGCCAAGGACCTTGGCGTATCTATCTACCTTTGGAGGAATAACTCTTTTTGCCCTGGTTGTAAGGAGCTTGATATCCTGTGGTGTCAACAACCGGCCCTGTGGCTGGTTCTCCTGCCTCTCCTGCATCTTCCGAAAGCTCTTATCGATCCAGTCCGCCTTCTCCCCTATAAACCTATTTATCTCCTTCTCAGGCATTTTCATAGGAGCTCTTACGATAACCCGCAGATCCCTCGTCACTTCTATAGCTAATGATTTTCTATTACTTCTTATTAACTCTATTTTGTCCATACCTGAATTATATCAAACTGCAAGAATAAAGTTGCAACCTTCTTGAATCCCATTCTATTTCAAACGATCTATCACCTTCTTTTCAACTTGCTTTATATCTAACGGCACCAATTCTGATTCCATAGAAAACAATAATGTTTCTCCTATTACAAGTCCGCTCTTTTCATATGCCCCCAGCTTGGATAACGTTTTTACAGCATATTCCTCATTAGTAATTAATCCAAAGTGCTCCCAGTAAACGGTCTTTCTTTGATCCACATTGAGAAGTACAAAATCAGGATAGATTACAGCTCCGCCTTCCAGTTCAAATCTAGGTTCATATACATAGGGTATATCGTGTTTATAAAACAGATCTGCCAGTATCTTCTCTGACTTTGATCGCACATACTCGCCTTTATTTGTTAAGTACTGACCCTTTTCCGGAAAAGTGTTCTTATCCCCCTCGTGTAAACTCTCCCATTCTCTTATGAATTCTTTATCCGGAAGAACCAGTGGTGATATCATAATTTTCCTTGCGTCACTAAGAGCATTGTACACGTCGCCAATCATGTTCATGTCATATAATTTATTGAATTTGTCTATCCTAAGCCTGATTCTTCGAAGCACATCTACCAATGCCATATCATAATCGAGCTGCATCTTCCTTCTCGCAGTATCTAGCTCAGCATTTTTTACATACACTCTTTTTCCATCCGGGTTTGCCCAATAATACTGATATCCATATTTCTGTTTAGAAAATCGCACTGTCCTCTTTTCCTGCGAACGATTCTGCTTGATTCTCTTATCTGTTTTATCAATTAACTCATCAATCCATGCCATTTGTGCCTGAAGTTCTCTTTTACAGTTCCTCAACTATACTTTTTCTCCTTTTCTATTGTTAATTTTTCTTATTTAATCATCAATTCCCTTGCCAAATCATCTTGTTTTGGAGGTTCACAACATGCATTGTTTCGCTCGTCAGTAATGTCCATATAATGGTGTAAATTTATAAATTAATATTAAAAGAGCCAAAG
>NZ_CAMVPU010000142.1 GCF_947169445.1 uncultured Butyrivibrio sp.
CTCCGTCCAGCAAGTTGTTTATCAATTCTTTTGCTTGTTGATCATTCTTAGCTACAAGTGGCAAATAAATATAATTTGTCTTTGATAACTCTAAAATAAAAGAGGTAACAGCGTCATCATCCTCATAATGCGCTACGATTGATACTGTATTTATATTCCTTATGCCTATGTTCGAAGCAATTTTTCGGAAGAAGAGATCGTCGCATAGATATGTGGCACCTTCCCTCTTGGCAAGAATCAGCGAATCCAGATGGATACTACTCAATCTAAATCCTGTAATGAGCTTTTCGCTAGA
This sequence comes from uncultured Butyrivibrio sp., assembly GCF_947169445.1. Classification (GTDB taxonomy): domain Bacteria; phylum Bacillota; class Clostridia; order Lachnospirales; family Lachnospiraceae; genus Butyrivibrio. The sequence goes on from NZ_CAMVPU010000142.1 coordinate 296, forward strand.
ACAACCATCTGTAATCTGCAAATTTATCCTCTCGTCATTGTCAACATGATGCGTCTTGCATCCTCTGCAATAATCCAGTATCCTTTCCCAGTATTCCGGAATCTTAATATCCATATCCTGAAGCACGGGCTTTCCTTCAACAAATAACAAGGTGGATCTTGATTCGGGATCGGTTGTATATGCGTGCTCATAACGTTCTGTCAAGAATGCAATATAACTTTCAGGAATGATAATGTTATCTCTAATAGCATCAAGTACATCAAAACGGTTAAGGAGAGCAAGAAGTACCAGAGTTGAAAGGGTGAGTACATATGCCTGATCGCCTTCATCTTCATATACTGGTTGCCCTGCAAAAAAGCCTCATCCGTTGCATAAAGAAAATACCAAAATGCTTCAATATATCGATTAATGTCCCCCATGGTAAGACTATCTATAGGCAAACCCATGGGATTATCAACAAAATTATATGAATCAATCAATGACTTTAAATGTATCTTACGTTCATCATCTAGTTCTTTCATTTGCTGGACAAGAGCTTCAACATCCTCGGTGTTGATCATCCATGCAACGCCCTTGAACATATCAGGCTTTTCCTGCATCTTGCTATATACATAATTCAAGCCATACTGCGTCCTCGTCATTATTTGGAAAATCTTATACTTCTTGCCTCGAAAGCTCCTGATTTGGTTAAGGCCGCATCCACGCAGCTTAAAATAATCAGTGCTTTTTGGTGTGAGATGTTCCACATTCATGCTCCGATTGTCCATCTCTGTAAAGTCAGGTTCATTATCAAGGCATATTGTGAGACTATTGGGGGTGCCAGCTGTCTCTGCTTCTACAAGGCTCACTACAGTTCCGTTGGAAACGTTTCGGAGCTGGTAGTCCTTGCGGAGCCAACGCATATTATAATTGCAGTAATTGAAATAACTTTTGTATATATTGTAATCATCTTCGCCGTTTGCTATGTGGGATGACCTGCCCTTTTAGATACTCTTCAATAAACAGACGACGGCACATCTCCTCGAATGCATCAGTTGCATTATCATTGCAATCCGCAAATTGTTCCCATTTAAGTTCAGGGGGTATATTCATCACATTTACCTCTATAAGATGTGCGTTAGCACAGATAAAACTGTGCGTTATCACGAATTTACTATTTTGTACCATTAGGATTTTTACCTATATACAATTATAATTGTTAGTACGATCATTTCAATCTGGACAAGCCTTTATTTCAAGCATGAATTTCTTCACTCCGGACATCAATTCTTTACGAAGGTCTTTCGCAATGAAATCGATTGGGAATCTAAGAATTCAATCATGTAGGAGTTCAAGAAAGGGTTCAATTCAGCTTCCCAAAGTCAATGAGGGTCTGCTCTGAATGATAGCAGTGATACAATTTTGACCTCAACATGAGCTTTTGAGTGCAAAGGTGAATATAATAACGCTCATATACGTGTGATATAATGATAATAAGAGTATTTTTGACTATCCAGTAAGCAATTGCAAATGAGGGATATATGAATCAGTGCGAAGAGATTAGATACAATGACTTTTTACGTATTATACGCAAAGAGAAAAATGCATCATATGAAAAGCTGGGATATGGTCTATATTCCCCAGCCATGATGCACTATATTGAAAAAGGAGAAAAAACGCCTGATTATAGATTCAGAAATAGACTTTTGGCAAGGCTTGGAATATCTTCTGAGAGGTATGAGGATTTTGTCCAATTTGACGAATATGACAGGTGGAAAAAATGTCAGGATCTTATATTTGCTATTGAGCAAGAAGATATGATTACAGCCAAAAGCATCATAGATGATCTGGAGACCGATGGGAAGGACAAGATTGAAAAGCAGTTTATCCTGGATATGAAAGCCAGACTGAGTCTGATGTCCGGAGAAGACTGCGGAAAGGCTATATTACTATATCGGGAGGCAATAGAGCTGACTATGCCTCAGCTACCAATAGAGAACTTGAAAGAATATTTGCTTGCACCCGATGAAATATATCTGATTCTGAAGTACTTGTCTTTACAGAACCGGTATGTTAATAAAACAGATGATTATCGTAGCCAAAAATCACGGTATACCAGCGTTCTGGAATATATCAGGAGTTCTCAATTAAGATTCGAAGCTAAGGCAAAAGTATATCCTATGGCTGTAGTTGGTTATTATAATCTGTTAAAAAAGTGCGCTAATACAATTGTCAAGGACTGGGATGAACTCTGCCGATATAGTAATGACGCTATAGAACTATTAAGGGAAGCCAAAAGATCTTATTACTTATCGGAGCTCATTGGCGCCAGAGAAGCTATTTATGATATGTATACGTCTGTTGCTTGTGATAATAGCATTACCGAAGAAACAATCAATAGTGAATCAGCAATGAATATAGCCTTAAACTCTTTACGGGATGAATACAATGTTTCCATAGATGTTGAAAACAGCGGTTTTATTTATGATGATGCTATAGTTTGCTGCCTCAATGACATAATAAGAACTCGCAGACTTATGTATGGGATGAGCCGGGGAGAACTATCAGAAATGATTTGCTCAGAAAGAACCATAATGAGAATAGAGAACAAAAAGGTAAAAGCACAAACTGAAACAGTTTCAAGACTATTGTTAAAACTTGGACTTAGCAGCGATTACAGGCGCAGTGAAATAATGACCGATGACATTCATGTATTGAACACATATGCAAGGTATCTAGCTGCAAGCAATGATTCTGATGCCAGGCAAAAAAATCAGTTGCTGTTGCAGCTAAAAAAGGAATTACCTGCAAGCAAATGGAACCAGCAGCTTTTAATCAGGCTAATTAATCTTCAGAAGATAAACAGAAAAGAAATATCTGTCGAAAGATTTGCTGATAATCTAGAGAGGGCACTAGATCTCACATTGCCACGAAATTTTAAATGTAGTCCAGATTCATATTTTACAAAATCGGAAATGGTCATTTTTATGAACCTGGCCGGCAAAGGACACAAAGAAAAGTATAAAGATATGCTAATAAAAAAGTGCGACTTCTATGAAGAGAATGGAGTAAGAAACTATAAATCAATCTACAATTCAATTATGGGAAATGCTGCAAATGAATTGGGAAACCTTGGAAAATATGACGAGTCAAATGCTATCTCCCAGAAGATTATCATAGAGGATCTTAAAAGTTACAGGCTCCATTCGGTTCATGTAAATATCAGTAATATCGCGTGGAATAAGGCTAAGCTTAATAAAGATCCTTCTAATAACGTATATGCAGATATACTGAAACAGAGCATTACTATAAGTGATTTTTGCAGAGATAATACTATGAACATGGTATATAATTCAAAGCTAAACCAGTTAAACGCCGGAAAAGATTGGACTATTTAGTTCAGAATTCTTCATCCTCAATTTCTTCTATAAAGCCCAAAGGCCTAATAGATCCCTGGCCGCCGGGTACTTTTCCACCGGTGACTATTAGGTTGGATGGTATCAATGCTACTAAGGCAGCTGCTACAATGGTAATAAATAGTGATCTGATTAGTGTTTTCAAAATAAATAAACTCCTTTAATATCAATAGGCATATTTGAAATATGTCGTAATTTTGTACTAAAAGAATATAAATACATGCAGAGATTTTTACAAGTGACAGAGCAGTGAAAATAAATTTTCACTGCTCTCAGACTGTAGACAAAGTCCACGGCATCTGCCGTGGATTTTTCTTTATAAAAGTG
>NZ_CAMVPU010000143.1 GCF_947169445.1 uncultured Butyrivibrio sp.
TGTTTTCTAATAAAAGATCATTATAGAATAGACCGCCAGATATAGCCCATTCAGGCGTGATTATCGGCGGTCAGTTAATTCAATACTTCTTCTGGCATATAAAATATTTTCAGCTTCTGATATCACAAAGACTGATTACCAGAACATCATCAACAGATGGATGTTTTACGAAATAGTCTGTCGTCTCAACTTCATGATAGGCTCCGTCGTCACCCAACTGTCTTGTTGTGACGGAGACACTCTTTTTTCCTTCATCAAAAGCCTTAAGAAGACTTTCACGATTAAATGCATTCTCAAACTTTTCTTTATCCTCAGGATGCATTGTAGCTGCGCCATGTATGATCAGTTCATCAAATACTCCTGATGCGGGACATGATGTAGTAGAAAAATTCTCGTAAACCATCATGTAGTAGCTGTTTCTGGTAAGATTTGAGAAAATGACAAGAGGGTACTTCATGAAGACTGCATCCATGAGCAGCTTGGCAGCACTGGTCGGTGCCTGTACTGATAAGATGTCTTCAGTCTCCACACCGTTGTTTTTCTCCAAGCAAAGCTCGCAGAATCTGCCTTTCGGCATAGGTCTGGCATATAAGAAACCCTGTATCCTGTCACAGCTGCATGTTCTGAGGAATCCAAGCTGCTCCTGTGTCTCCACACCTTCAGCAATTGTAATCATATTAAGGCGTTTAGCAAAGTAGAAGATGCTTTCAAGAACTATCCGCTCTTTATCGCTCTCACAGTTGCTGCTAAGGAGCGAACGGTCAAGTTTAAGGACGTCCGCAGGGATATCCTTAACAAATTGCAGAGAAGAAAGCCCACTTCCAAAGTCATCTATTGCAACGGAAAATCCTGCTTTTCTTATACCCTTTACCCAGTCAAGAATTCTTTCAGATTCAGAAATCAGGGCAGATTCTGTAATCTCCACTTCAAGATACTTGTAGGGTACTCCATAACGGTCGGCAAGTTCTGTCAGCTTCTCCACAAATCCTTCCTCATTCACGTGCCATCTGGAGAAATTTGAAGAAATAGGTACCTTAATGCCCTGGTCACGGAGTTCTGATACTGTTTTACAGGTCTCTTCAGCCATGTACCAGTCAAGCCTGTTTACAGCAGCTGTCTTCTCAAGCTCCGGGATAAACGAATCTGGTGGAATGATATCACCATCATCCTTGATCCAGCGTACAAGAGCTTCTGCCCCGGCAATCTTTCCTGTGATCGCATCATACTGCGGCTGGTAAAAAGCTTTTAATTCCTTCTTTGCGATTGCCTCGTCGATTTTTTCAACAATAGATGTGTTCATAAGCAGCGCCTTTCTAAATATATCACTTGTTTAGTGTCCCATCCCCATCATCATTCCAAGAATATTAGGTATAAGCCAGACGATCCATACAAATATGCTGAACCTGTGGAATGTAAGCAAACTTTCCTCGTTTTTCTTATTAGCACGACCGTTGTCCAGATGGCGCGCACCATCATAAGAATTATTGCGACAGCTCCTTTTGCTTATTTCTTTATTTCAAAAAACAGGTTAAACATTAATGGCTGATATATTAAGCTGGTTTGCCATATTTTTTTGAAATCAGATATGGATATTTTTCTATTGTATCTGCTATCATCACTATTTTTGTGATCTTTAACAGAGTCTGCAGTATAAATGTAATCATTATCAAATCCGACTACAGTTATATAGTGAAGCCCACGGGATCCGACAACTGATCTGGTGAGTACAACTACAGGAATGCCCTTACAAACTGAATCTTTCAGCGCTTCAATATTTCCTATACGGAGCAGTACTTTCATCTTGTACCTGAGACAAAGGAGAATGATACCAATTCCTGAAACATTGCCATGCAAGAGCTTGAATGGTATTTGGTTATAGGCTGTAAGACCATCAATATCAATGCCCAGATTCCTCAATACATATGCCGTAGAATAGCCACCGCACTCACGGTTTTGCTGATATTCAAATCGATTATTCCCTTCAATCATGTATGAACTTAATCTACATTTTTTAATCAATTTGGGTATTGGTAATCCATAGAGAATTACATTAACAATCGTAACGACAATAAATAAGTGAATAATATCTTTAACTACAGCCAACATCCTTTTCCCTCAAAAAAACATATATTATTTGTTCACTACAAACATATCTACGCATATCTTACCGTCTTCAAGAAGCGAAAGGAGTCTTGCAGATGGACCATTTGGTATGTTTGTCCCCAGCTCCCATGCCTGAACCGTCTTTATCGATACCCCAAGCCACTTAGCCAGGAACCCCTGTGAGGTTCCTGTTTTTTTGCGTATCTTCTTTATATCTTCAGCTGTATACTCTTTTACCGGTTCAATCCGGCAATATGCATTAAACTTATTATTCATAATAATCTTTATATCCCAGTATTCATGCGAAAAGTCAAACTTCTCTGACCTGATTATAACTCTGGTTAATATTCCTCTTAATTATATTTTCAAAATCGTTTTTTGTATATATCAATATATACCATTAAATAGTATGTTTCTGTAAAATGATTTCATGGGGAAGATCATACTGCTTAAGATTGGGGGAATATGTCTGAGAGAAAATCCAAGCTGAACTTAAATGACAGGGAAACTATAGAGATAGGCATAATCAGAAAACAGCCATTAAAGCGGATTGCGGCTCTGTTAAAGAAACATGTGGCATCAATTGCAAGAGAGATAAAGCGGCACAGGATATTTGTAAGCGGAAGCTACTATGCAGGAAATGACTGTAACGGTGCCAAGGGCTGCACAAAAAGACATGTATGTGGGGATGAGTCCTGCCCCATGTACTGTTATTCCTGCATTAAGGACTGCCATAAGTACTGCCCTGACTACTACAGTACAAAATGTACTGCCTATCTGAAGCCGCCATATGTATGCAATGGTTGTGACAAAAGGCGTTATTGCAATGATGACAAGTACTTCTATGAAGCGAAGGTAGCGGATAGAAAGTCTGCTGAAACAAGAAAGACATCGAGGGAGCATATACACCTGACAGATGAAGAACTCGCAGAAGTAAACAGGATTCTTTCCGAAGGGATCAGGAAAGGTCAGCCGCTTGCTCATATCTTTGCGGTACATGAGCAGGAAATACCGATTACAAGTCGTACTGCTTACATGTATATCAATGACGGCCTCCTTGATGTTCGCAACATTGATCTGCGCAGACAGACCAGATACAAGAAAAGAAAAAAGAAAAAAGCTGAATCCGGGATCCTGAATCAGAAATTCAGGCAAGGTCGCACATATCAGGACTTTACAGCTCTCATGGAGAACAGGTCTGAAAAAGACGTTTTTGAGATGGATACGGTAAAAGGCAAGAGAAATCAGAAAAAGGTGCTTCTTACCATGATTCTGAGAAGAAACAGCGTAATGATCGTATTCTTAATGCCTGATAATACAGCAGACTCAGTGATTGACAGATTTAACTACCTTGAAATGGGCCTTGGTAAGGAATGTTTTTCAAGGCTCTTCGGTATAGGCCTTACTGATAACGGGAGCGAGTTCAAAGTTGTGGAGAAGCTTGAACAGTCTGTAGAAATCAAAGGCGCCCTTAGATGCAGCATTTACTACTGTGATCCTATGCAGTCAGGCCAGAAAGGTCGCCTGGAAAAGAACCATGAATACATACGCTATGTTATCCCCAAGGGCACTTCACTTAACCCTTACACCCAGGAAGATATCACTCTTTTAGTTAATCACATCAACAGCACTAAAAGGCCAGGGCTTAACAACCTCTCTCCTTACGAGATGATACCCGAAGATGATGAGGATATGAGAAGGCTCATGAAGCTCCTTGATCTCAAGCCCATACCGGCAAATGAGGTGAATCTGACAAAAGAGCTGTTAAACAAGTAATTTTTTGATAAATAAATCTAATTTGAGCAGGTGATTCCCCCTACCAAAAGCATAATTCGTGGTAGAAATGGGTTGCGATAGCTTTTTCAAACTTATCGTGAGTCGTTTTCTTAGCTTGC
>NZ_CAMVPU010000144.1 GCF_947169445.1 uncultured Butyrivibrio sp.
ACACTTAAATCAAGCATTGGCAAATATCTGTCAATCATATTTGCAATGTATTTTTCTTTTTATGAAAACCTTGTAATCTAAATAGCACATTGCCGCTCCAACAACTCCCATGAATACAGCAATAATATATGGATTAACACTTCCCTCATTTGAAAGAGCAACTGTCATAACTCCAGCAAATAATGGTACCCACATCACATTATTCTTATTTTGTATCACGATGCTGCTTTTTCACTTATATGTGTCTTATAACTTCTGATTGTCATAAAAATCCATAATGGTATTTCCAGACAGGCAACGCCCACAATCAAATATGGTGTCCATATTGCTATGTTCCCTATGTTTAGAAAATGAAAATCTATCAAATCATAAAGAAAACCATTGTTTAGCCCAATGCCTCCGCTTGGGAAAAGAGCTTTTGCAATACAGGCTATATTACTTGGGATGAACCACGTTAGCATTAGCGGCATAATGCTTATAAGAAATGCTATTGCTAATGACACCATATTACTGGATACTTTGGATGATATGAACAAAGTCAGACAGATGCTTGATATCAGCATTATTAGGCTACACGCTGCCAGAAGGAATATAAAGTGCATGGCATTACCATCAATAAGCCCTATTACTGTAAATAGAATCTGCACGGATGTATATAACCCCTTAGTACCCCAGAAAGTCAGAGCCAATCCAAACCAAACAGCAAAACAGATTAAAAAAACAGTAGAGCTAATAATTACTGCTGATAATATCTTTGTGATGGCAAGTTCTTTACGACCATATTTGGTACAGCGAAGTATATTGTCTGAGCCTGTCTGATACTCGGATGAAAAGACAGGAGCACACACAATAGTGCAGCAGAAAAGAATTAAAGCTATCAGTAGCCCTTCGTATTCTATCGCACTGGAAGAAATGCCGTAGTAGTACGAAAATGGAATGGATACTTTGCTGTAAGAGGTAACGGCAGCTGATTGTGCAGCAGGATGATCTTTTTGCTCAAGAACCATATTGTTAGCCAAATGCGTGGAACAAGACTCATAAAAATCAGGCAGCTCATTAGTCGATAAATCCAATATGTTAGCTGCAAGACCATCTTCGCTTCCATATGCTTCTTCAATCATATGGAGAATGGGCTTTATATCTTCAATCTCATAACTACCTTCGTTTGGTAGTTTATAACGACTGTCAACGCCATATTTACTCAGTACAGCCTGATACTTTGTTATAGCGTTAATAATATCTTCCTGAGTGATAGCTCCTTCTAAATCTGAGCGCATTGCTTGTTCGTCCTTTATGGCTTGAAATCCGGAGACGAATTTCTGTTCTTCAGGACTGTAGTAGTATACAAAGGTGATTGGAACATATGCCAGCAGGATAGAGAAGAGAACCGCAGCCCCAATAGCAATCTGCGATGATCTGCTGCTGAGGATTCTTTTTATTTCCAAGAACAGTAAATGCATTTTCAAGCCTCCTTTGACCCAAACAACCATAAATACAGATCTTCCAGTCTTGGTAAAACAGTGACAGATCCGCTTATCATCGGTGTACTGCTTAAATATCTGATTAATGTGGTGTCTGATGATTCATTCTTTAGATTTACGATTTGCAACTGCTGTTCATACTTTTGCAGATCCTTGTTATCTATTTTGCATTCCCATACCTTATCAGCCACTTCACTAATAAGTTCTTCTGTTGTTCCGGTCTGAATAATTTGACCGTTTTTCATAATGGCATTTATCGATGCTATGTATTCAACATCAGGAACTATATGAGTGGAAATCAACACAATTTTCTGCTGTGAGAATTCAGATAAGAGGCTTCTGAGTTTTATGCGTTCTCCCGGATCAAGTCCTGCTGTTGGCTCGTCAAGAATAAGAATCTCAGGGTTGTTTAAAAGAGCTTGTGCTATGCCAACTCTACGTCTTGTACCTCCGGAGAGCTTTTTGATTTTCTTGTTACGAACATCTTCTAATGACATCTGCGATAAGAGTTCTTCGATTCTGAGTTTTGTATCCTTTTTGGTAAGTCCCTTAAGTGTTGCGATGTATTCCAGATAATCTGTCACGCGGAATTCTGGATAGAAACCAAATTCCTGAGGGAGATATCCGAATATGTTTCGGTATTCTGCATCCAGAGCAGTAATAGGTATACCGTTGTACAGAATCTCTCCTGAATCAGGTTTTAAGATATCAGCAATCATTCTAATGAGCGTTGTTTTTCCTGCCCCATTTGCCCCGAGAAGGCCAAAAATACCGGGAGTTAATGAAAGAGATACATTATCTACTGCTGTTTTGTCTGCAAAAGATTTAGTAACGTTATTTATGGTAAGCTCCAATTTTTTGAACCCCTTTCGTATGAGTTTAGTATGATTCAGATAGATTTAGTTCGTTTAGCTGATGGCTGTTAATAAGTTTTTTAGTCTGTAATAATATGATTACGCAGAGTCCTCCACAGATAAGAAGCATAGTGTAAGCTCCTGCGCTATTTTCAACCATTGTATGAATATGTGATATGACTTCTGTTAATATCAGTAATCCAAGATATGAGACTCCATAGAATGTGATTGCTCTATTTGCTGATACATGCGTAAGTATCACCAATATCAAGGTACTGAATATAAGAAATGGAGTCATCCAATAGACAATTGCGGCTATAAAAGGCATGTGCATAACATAAATGCTAATGATTATCCCACTTGCCAACATGCATATATCACCTATAGTGATTGAAAGAAGCCTAGTAAGCATTTGCATGGAAAAAGAAAGATAAGAAGCCATCTCGATTTCCTGCATCTTGTATTGCAATGATCTGTGAAGAAATGGAATGGTGATGAATGGTATACTTCCGCAGATCAGACAGATAAGCCTTATAGTGATTCCCGGGCTAAAACCTAGGTCTAGGCCAGCGATACTAATAAGACCTCTGCAGAAAATTATGAGGAAAATGCCTTGCACCAACCATATCTTCCATGAAATGAAGCGTAGAAGCCGAACAAACATCTCGAATGGGCTAATCCTACTTGGAGCAATAGGCATAGTATGAATGTTTTGGATTGCCTGCTCCATATTGGTACAGTTTTTCTTTAGAACTGAAGCGTGTAGAGCACTGACAAGTGCTTTCTCAGTTTTATTCATCTTCTTTGCTCCTTTCCAGATTTTTTTCAATCTGTTTTAGTGCTTTTCTGAGATTTGATTGACAGGTGCGAAGGTTACTACCTGTGATTTCGGCAATCTCTTTAAGAGTCAGATCATGTTCATATCTTAAAATGATAAGTTCTCGCTGCTTATCGGTAAGTTTGGATAACAAGAGGTTAAAATCAATATCTGATTCTATGTTTTCATATCTGATCTCAGAGTAGGTTGTTTCGATGATAGTGTTGTCCAAGCTGTTGGTTTCAAATTGGGATTTCTTTCGGCTAAGATCTATGCAAGTGTTTAATGCGATTTTATAGAGGAAAGCACGAAAAGTACCATTGTTCTTGTATGCGTTTATGAAGCGGATAGCTTTATAAAAAGTATCCTGAGTAGCATCTTCAGCCTGCTCCGGAGTCTTGGTATGCCAGCAACAGTACTTGAAGATCTCAGAATAATATAAGCGTATTAGTTCATCTAAAGCAGAAAGATCGCCTTGCTTGGCTTTTTTGATTACTGCTTTTTCCCGGGTCAAAAGAGACTCCTCCTTTCCTGCCTTGAGCGTCCTCTCACTTAGTATAACGATTGATGGCTTTAAAATGATTACTATCCAAATAAATAATTAAAAAAGCACCACGTTTATGTAGTGCCCTTTGGATCAGGTATTCTCAGTTCAAATCAGCTCCTTCAATGTTTGTTTATCTACAGATTTGACTTTAGTATCAAGATTAAACGAGATCATGCGCATCAGCTCCATCTCATGCTTGTAGGCTTCCACTTCTCGCTCCAGGTAAATCTTCCTCA
>NZ_CAMVPU010000145.1 GCF_947169445.1 uncultured Butyrivibrio sp.
TAAATGTGATCTGCTTTTTTGTTCGGGCTTACACCGTTTGTTTACGAAAGAATATTATCTTGCAAAAAATGATCTAATATTTCAGTCCGGACCAGATTTTAATCTGGTCCTTCTTTTTTTGAATCAGTACAGTTATAACGAGCCCCTGTATCGTTACTTTTGCTTTAGATAACGTTTTTTAAGTGTTCACAAAAACATCTGTTTTCGTGAACACTTTTTGCCCGGAAATCTGATATAATGATTTTAGAAAACCGCTGTATGCGTTGTAAGCGGTAAACAAAACGCGTCTATGAACAGTCTTCCAAAATCATTAGTATTCTCTTGGAGAAACTATTGATTTTGGAGGGCTTTTATTATGGACAAATTTGTGATGGATATTAGGCTTAAGCAATGGATCCCAATCTTTGAAGCTCAAGCCAGCAGTGGACTCGATAAGCAAACCTTTTGCAAACAGCATGGGATTAGCAGAGGTCTCTTCTTTAAGTGGCAGAGGATTCTCCGTGAAAAGATGGCCGAAGGGTTTGATCCTGCTTCTATCTCGCTTCCTGCTATTACTAATAATGGCACTGGAGATATCAGGAATAATGAACCTGTATTTTATGAACTGGCTACTACAGCTTCCTGCAGCCTGACAGAAAACGACAAGCCAGTAGAAAATCTCAAATCTGATCCTGGTTTTTTAGCTCCGGGGAATGCATCTGGAGTTACTATCTCTTATGGTGGCTTTTCAATTAATCTGTCAGGAACCATTGAAGAATCCTCACTCAAATCGATTCTCAGGGCGGTGAAGCATGCTTAACTCCAATGGACTGACATTTTCTAAGATAGTATTGCTGATTGGTAAATGTGATCTTCGCAAGGGAATCGATGGATTAAATTCAATCATCAAATATCAATACAATAAGGAACCACTGGAAAAGGATACACTCTTCCTTTTCTGCGGGACACGACGTGACAGAATCAAGGGAGTCCTGTGGACCGGAGACAGATCGATACTTCTCTATATCCGTCTCGCAGAAGGATCTTTCAATTGGCCCAGATCAGAAGCTGAAGCCAGAGCAATTAATGGAGAAGAGTTCATGCGGCTGATGGATGGCTTTGACATTGATCCATCTATTGGTAAAAAGAGGAAAACGGAACCGATTGTAGTCAAACGGCATCCCTAAAAACCTAGTGATATTTATAGAACAATTACCACTAGCCCATTGACACTAGCATAGGTATGTGTTAAAATATCACTATGGAGGGCAGAAAAATGTCAATTGTAAAACATACTGATAAACGTTCCGGAGTAACATATGTCTATGAATCTGAATCCTACTGGGACAAGGAAAAAAAGCAGCCCCGCTCAAAAAGAACCCTCATTGGTAAGATCGACGAGGCTACCGGCGAAATAATCCCCACCGGCAAAAGCGGAAAGAAAAAGGCTGCAGGTACTGATACTGAGGAACAGACCTCAGCCCCTGAAGCAATAACAGACCAGGTAGATCTTCTTGCGCAAAAAGATGCCCAGATCAGTTCTCTCAAAGAGGAGAACAAGCGTCTTATTAAGGAAAAGCAGGAAATACTTAAAGCACTGGAAGTGCTCTTACAGAAATGGTCTTGAAAAGCTAAGGGGGAGAAAAGGTATGAGGGCAGATGAAGAAAGATTCTATGAATCAGCACTAAAGATGGACCATGAAAGTCTGCTCTCAGCCTATGTCTCTCTTCATACGGAGCACGAAGAGCTGCTCCGTACCAAAAGGGAAACTGACAGGATTACAACCGAAGGTGTTATACAGTTTCAGAAACTAACAAAAGATTACCAGGATTCCCTCATTAAAATAGAACAGCTTGAAAAGACCATAAAGAAACTGTCTGATCAGCTTGAACTTAAAAACAGAGCGATCTTTGGCAGAAATACTGAGAAATTTCTTGATACACTCGCTTCATCTGAAAATCCACCTGAAGAATTCGAGGACGAAAGCCAGACGGAGGACTGCGATGAAGGAAACAACGATAGCCATACCATAATAAGCCTTGATGAGTACAGAAAATCCCTGGAAGAAGGCAGCAAAGGCAACCCTGAAGGCCGTAAAGAAGGCAAAAATGCTGGTAACAAAAAGGGAAAAGGCCTAAAAAGGAGCAGACTCCTTGACTCTCTTAAAGGCCTTCCTTCACAACTTATCTATGATCTTGATATCGACAAACTCAACAGTGACTACGGCGTAGGTAACTGGCGCATAGCCATGTGGCATGAGCACTACGTCGTTGAAAAAATAGAAAATCCACTGTATGTAAAAAAGATACTCACTCCGGTTATTTCATCAGGCCTGGAGCACGTGATGACTACCATTCCTTATAAAAATCCCTTAAAAGACAGAACCTATATATCCGCATCTATCCTGGCCGATATACTGTACAGGAAATTTTTTCTTGCTCTGCCATTTTTCAGGCAGGCTGAAGACTATTCAATGCAGGGGCTTGAACTATCACGACAGGTGATAATCGGATGGGTAAATGAGCTTGTACCACTCATAATGACACCTGTCATAAAATACATGACACAGTTAATGCTCCTTTGCCCATACCATAACTGTGATGAGACATATCTTCAGGTACTCCGTGATGGACGTGCTCCTGGAACCAAGGGTTTTCTATGGGTGCACAGTACAGGAGAACTTTACGACGGTAATCCTATAATCATCTTCATTTATGAACAGACAAGGGGAACAGACCATCTCAGGAAACTGCTTCTGGAATTCCATGGTTATCTGACCTGTGATGCCTACATTTCCTACCATGTGATGGAGAAAGAAAGTGAAGGACGGATAACGGTCACTGGCTGCATGATGCATTGTCGCAGATATTTCGCACTCTCACTCTTTGTAAAGGATCTTAAGAACATGTCCGAAGAAGAGATTATTCATCTGCCTGAGGTAAAAGTACTCATGCTCATAAGAGCTATTTATCACGAAGAAATGAAGCTTAAGAATCTGGCTGCTGATGACAGACTTGCTGCAAGAAAAGAGTTTGTAGCGCCCAACGTTAAGGCCATGTTTGATTACATTCATGAACTTGAGGCTTCTGATGAACCACGTTCAGAGAAGCTGTCCAAGGCTATTTCATATGCCATAAATCAGGAAGAATACCTTTGCAGGTTTCTTGAGGACGGAAACATCCCAATCGACAATGGATCGAGTGAGAGGTATATAGCATCCTACTCCCGAGGCAGAGCCAACTGGCTCTTTGCTGATACAATTCTTGGAGCAGAAGTGAATGCAGCCATGTACTCTATTGTTGAAACAGCAAAGGTCAACCAGGTAAATCCTTATGAATATATCAAATACCTTCTCGAAAAGATGCCAGAACTCCTTGATGATGAAGGTAATGTGACAGATCCGGAATGCTTAAAGGACATGATGCCATGGTCAGAAGCATTTCATGAGTATGAGCATGAATGCATGTGCAGGCGCAATAGCCTGTATTCCTCTATGTTTCCTGAGCCAATGGTTCCAAAGCCACCCAAGAAGGCGACATCGCTTGCTCCAGATGATCCGGGGCAGAATACCGCATAATGCCAAACAGTATAAAGCCGTATGTCCCTGTATGAAGAAACAGCAGGGATTATTGGCGACCCAAAAAACATAAAGTCACCAAAGTCACGAAAGTACACAAACTTTTATGACTTTCGTGACTCCTAAAATAAGCTCCACCTAGTTGATAGTAGTCCGCTAGGATTCTATCAATTTGGTGGAGCTTTTTCTATACGCTTTTTGTTTACCGCTTACTATGCGTTTTTCAGTATCCATGAGGGTTAGAATCCTCTTTTTAAGATCTGAAAAA
>NZ_CAMVPU010000146.1 GCF_947169445.1 uncultured Butyrivibrio sp.
ATGTTTGAGGGAGAAAAAGTAGATTGCTGGCTGATGGAATTAGCACTGTAGATTCGAGTTTGTCGGGCTGAAGTTGGCGTGTTATATTTGAACATAATATTACATAATTATTGGAAAAAATATACCGGTCTTACCATTATGATTACAATGGTAAGACCTCTTTGTTTTATGGTGAAATATGTTTTGCCCGGTATTCCTTTGGAGTCATATGATACTGTTTTTCGAATAGAGAGTAAAAATGTGTCCGGTTGGAGAATTGCAGGTTCTGTGCAATTGAAGAGATGGATTCCTTTGTGTTTACAAGATCCATTGCTGCTTTTCGCAAGCAGAAGGTCATTCCATAGTCGTAAAGGCACATACCTGTAAATTTATTCACTATTCTATTAAGGTAATCTCCGCTGTAATTAAGTACTTTCTCAAGCTCTGAGCGGGTTACTCGTCCATTTCTTTCCGCCATAAGGTGTTCGACACGGCTAAACAGGAGCTGATCATTTCCCATACCCATTTCTACTTCGGTGCAGTGGTAATTGTCTGTGCTTGAAATAAAGTAAAGCAGTTCAGATAACAGGCTTCTCATCTTATATGAAGATCCAAAGTGAGGAAACATCATTGTGTTCAGCATTTCGGTTGAAAGATTCTTTAACTGCTCAAAGCCGGTAGCCTTTGCGAAAGCGGGTATCATATCCAGATATGCTTTCCGATCAGGATTATCGAGATCTGAAATGATAAAACTGTATAGGTTGCTCTTCATAAAATCCTTTTCAGAATGAAAAGAAGAGTGTTCTGCAACCGTAAACAGTTCACCAATCATACTGGTTGACAGTCCTACGAACAGGATGCTTGACTCTGTATCAAAATTTTCTGCATGTCGTATGCCTCTATTTATGAGACAGCATGTGCCGGCAGGGTATTTGTAGTCTATATCTTCTATGCGCTGCGTCACAGTTCCACTCAGAACTATCATGATTTCGTAATAATCGTGGAAATGAAGGGGATGATCATGAAATGCTTTGTCATGGCCTTGAAAAGAATCCCTGGCGTAAAAGGATTCATCTTCTGAAAATGTTATAGCGTTCATATAATCATCTTCTTCGGTACCGCTACAGAATTCATATGTGATCTGGTAGGGCAGCTTTAACTGATAATAGTTTGAATCGCTGCCAGTATTTATGCTGAATGACGCGTTTGGTTTTGCACTTGTTATATAGTCTTTGGATACTTCTCTTAACATAATTGTCTCCTAATCATTCCCATATATGTTACAAATTTTACCACCAAAGTCGTTTCGTGTCATTGTTTGTCCTTTTGACGAACGATAAAATCAAAACATATCAAAGAGCTTGAAACGCTGATATTACTGAATTTAGAAGGAGTTTGACCATGGGGAGAGGAGAATATCTGGTAAAAAATCTTAAACGGCACTGGATGTTATTACTGATGCTATTACCGGCACTCATATATGTTATAGTATTCAGCTATATTCCAATGACCGGCATAGTTATGGCATTTAAGAAGTATCAATATAACGGAGGAATATACTTTTCACCATGGAATGGGCTGAGTAATTTCAAGGCACTTTTTATTTCAGGGAAGCTTCTGCAGGTAACAAGGAACACGCTTTTGTACAATATAGCATTCATCTTTTTCGGAGTTGTATTCGAAATGGGAAGCGCCATCCTTCTGAATGAAATCATCAACAAACTGTTTAAGAAGACGGTGCAGTCCTTTATGTTTCTTCCATACTTCATCAGCTGGGTTGTGGCAGGAGCAATAATCTATAACGTCTTTAACTACGAGCGCGGCGTATTCAACAATATCGTAACATCTTTTGGAGGAACGCCTTTTGACCTTTATAACACGCCGGGGGCATGGCCCTTTGTCCTGATATTCCTTAAGCTGTGGAAGCAGACAGGATATGGATCAGTAGTATATCTCGCAGCAATTACAGGAATGGATCAGGAAATGTTTGAAGCTGCATCAATCGATGGTGCTTCTGCATGGCAGAAGATCAAATACCTTACAATTCCTTCCCTCCGTCCCACGATGATGATCCTGGTACTTCTTGGTATCGGAAACATCTTCCGCGGTGATTTCGGGTTGTTCTACCAGACCGTAAAGAGCAGCGCACTCCTTCAGCCGATGACTGATGTTATCGACACCTATGTCTTCCGGTTGCTCATAGACAATGGAAATGTAGGAGTGTCTGCAGCGGCTGGGCTGTACCAGTCAGTTCTTTGCTTTATCACGATTATGGTATGCAATAAGCTGGTGAAAAAAGCCAATCCGGATTATGCACTTTATTAAGGGAGGTAATAAATGTCTGCTGAAACCATCAGCCTTACAGAAGGCACAATAATTGAAGAACAGAAACTGTCTGATAAGACAGTGATAAGAAAGAAAAAGAAAATAAGCAGCGATCAGCTCTCAGTAAATATTGTGGGGGCACTTGCAGTAGGAATATTCGCACTTATATGTGTGATCCCTTTCTACCTGATAATAGTTGCGTCATTTACCAGTGAAACCTCACTGATAAGAGATGGATATCCTATTTTGCCAAGGCTTTCAGAACTTAGCCTGCAGAGCTACGCATTGTGTTTAAAGAATCCTACAGCGATTCTTAAGGCATATGGGATGACAATAAGCGTTACGGTAATAGGAACTTTTCTTTCTGTGATGCTTGCTACGATGACGGGATATGTACTTAGCAGAAAGGATTTTCCGTGGAGAAACCAGTTTTCGTTTTTCTTCTTCTTCACAACATTGTTTAATGGTGGCCTCGTGCCATGGTACCTGATGTGCACACGTTATCTTAATTTCAAGAACAGTATTGTGGGGCTTATCCTTCCGCTGATGTTCTCCGTGTGGAACATGATCATTGCAAAATCATTTATGACAGGAATTCCTGCAGAGATTTCGGAATCCGCAAAGATAGATGGTGCAAATGACATAACCATATTTGCAAAACTTATATTGCCACTAAGTAAGCCCCTTATCGCAACGCTTTCTCTTTTTGCAGCACTGGCATACTGGAACGATTGGTACAACTGCATGCTGTTTGTGACAAATGAGGATATGTTTACATTGCAGTATTACCTTCAGAGAATCCTTGGAAGCGCAGAAGCGATGAGGATTGTTGCTGAAAAATCAGGTATTGCGCTTCCTTCGATTCCACTTGAGGGAATGAAAATGGCAATGACCATAATTGCGACAGGACCAATAGTACTTCTTTATCCGTTTGTGCAGAGATATTTTGTCAAAGGACTTACCATCGGAGCTGTTAAAGGCTGATATTACGAAACTGAGTGTAACCCTTAGGGGAGAGTAATAGAGAATAAAAGGAGGATATTCTAATGAAAAAGAAGGTATTATCAATTATGCTGAGTATGGCAATGACAGCTACCATCCTTGCAGGATGTGGCTCAGCAACAGGCAATGCGCAGTCCGGAGCAAACACAGGGGATACAGTCATTGCTGATGAAGCA
>NZ_CAMVPU010000147.1 GCF_947169445.1 uncultured Butyrivibrio sp.
CCTCTTATCATGGCTGATGGCCCTGCGGGAATCAGGATTTCACTAAAGTATTACGAAGAGGGCGAAAATCAGTATGATGCCGGAAATAAAGGTATGATGCCGGAGAGCATGCTTGAGATGATGGGACCCGTAACAGCTTTTATAGCTAAACTGATCGTTGGCGGAAAGAAGATTCCAAGGAACGCTGTGATCAAAGAGCATTCGGCAACCATGATCCCTATCGGTACAGCTATCGCTCAGAGCTTTAATACAGAACTGGCAGAGGCACTTGGAGATATTGTCGGAGAGGAGATGGAGAAGTTTGGAGTACATCTCTGGCTTGCACCTGCTCTTAACATTCACAGAAGCATCCTCTGCGGAAGAAACTTTGAATACTATTCAGAAGATCCGCTTGTGTCGGGTGAAGTGGCAGCTGCTATCACCAGAGGCGTGCAAAAGCACAAGGGATGCGGCACTACAATAAAGCATTACGCTGCCAATAATGCAGAGACTAACCGCTACTGCAATAACTCTCAGGTAAGTGAAAGAGCTATGAGAGAGATATACCTTCGGGGCTTTGATATCTGCATCAGGAAGTCCCAGCCTAAGGCAGTCATGACCAGCTACAACTTGCTAAATGGCATACATACTTCCGAGCACAGAGGACTTATTGAGGATGTTCTTAGGGGTGAATTCGGCTTTAAGGGAATAGTGATGACAGACTGGGTAATGACAATTATGACCAGCTCTAAGTCGAAATACCGCAATGCTCTTTCAGATGAAGTTGCAAAGGCAGGCGGAGAACTGTTCATGCCGGGAACCAAAAAGGACTATGAGAGAGTCCTTAAGGCACTTAAGGATGGAACACTTTCAAGGAAACAGCTTGAGATCAACGCAAGTAGGCTGATCAGAACTATCGATGAATTTTACGCAGATTGAAGGTAAGCTATGAAAGCAATCAGACTAAAGACAGAGTACTTAACAAATCCTATCGGAATAGATTACACAAGGCCAAGACTCAGCTGGGTCTGCGAAGGAGGCAAAAAGCAGACAGCATACAGGGTCATAGCAAAAGATGATGATGGAAATGCCATCTGGGACTCGGGGAAAACAGCTTCCTCCAAGATGCATCTTATCCCCTGGGGCGGAAAAGCCTTAAAGAGCAGACAGAGAGTAACCTGGAGCGTTGAGCTTTGGGATGAAAATGGCAATAAGGGAGAAGCAAGCGATGAAGCTACTTTTGAGCTGGGGCTTATAGATGAAAGCGACTGGAAGGCTTCATGGATAACGGGTAACTACTCTGTAAAAAGAAAAATGAGATACCCTGTAGACTGCTTCAGAACAAGCTTTACGGTTGGAGCGGATAAAGAGGTTATTAAGGCAAGAGCCTACATGTCTGCCTGCGGTCTTTACGAAGGAAAGCTGAACGGAAAAAAGATTGGAAGCTTCTGCCTTGCTCCGGGACACACAGATTACAGAAAAAGAGTTCAGTATCAGACAGTAGATATCACCGACCAGGTAAAAGAGGGGAACAATGACCTTTTCTTTATGCTGGCAGACGGATGGTACAGAGGGTCTGTGGGAGCCTGGGGAATAAAGAACTTTTATGGAAATGAGACCAGACTCCTGGTTCAGATAGAGGTGTATTTTTCTGATGGCAGCAAAAAGGTCATCTGCTCAGGTGAAAACTTCGAATGGACTAATGACGGGCCAATAAGATTTGCTGACAACAAGGATGGCGAAATCTATGATGCATCAAAAGAAGATTTCAGGAAAGCAGTCTGGGGAAAGACAAAGATAACAAAGCATAACGTGATACCTACTGCATCAGATAACTTTGCGCTTACAGAACATGAGAGGTTTACAAATCCAAAACTGATCATTACACCAAGCGGCAAAAAGGTCTTTGACTTTGGGCAGAATATAGCAGGATATATCGAGTTTAAAGTAAATGCTAAATCCGGGCAGAGAATCTTTATGAGATTCGGAGAAAAGCTTGATGAGAACGGGGAATTTACTCAGACAAATATCCAGTGCGTTAAGAAGGACTTTGTAACTCCGCTTCAGCAGATAGAGTATTTCTGCAAGGACAAAGATAACTACTATAAGACCAGATTTGCGATTTTCGGATTCCAATATGTCCTTGTTGAAAGTGATGTGGAGATACGTCCACAGGATATTACAGCCATTGCTGTCTATTCTGATTTTGAAACCACTTTTTCTTTTGACAGCTCAAATGAACTTCTTAATAAGTTCGTCGAGAATACACTTTGGTCCCTTAAGAACAATTCTGCCGATCTTCCTACAGACTGTCCCACAAGAGAGCGCCATGGATGGTCAGGAGATGCGCAGATTTTTGTGAATACTGCAAGCTATATGGTGAACTATGCACCCTTTGCTGACAAGTATGAAAATGATCTTTGTGACCTTCAGCGAAAGAATGGTGCATTTACACAGATAGCACCGGAGGGCGGAACTGACTTTTACATGAAATCCATGGATGGTTCTGTAGGCTGGGCTGATGCAGGCATAATGATCCCTTACAGACTGTGGAAGAAATATGGTGATATTTCTTTTATAGAAAAGTACTATGACAACATGCAAAAGTATGCAAGGTTTGCCATAGGGCGTTTGGGCAAACGCTCAGCTCTTATGTCTGAGAATGTTAAGATATCAAAGGAAAACCGCAGATATCTCTACAATGTCGGGCAGCATTACGGTGAGTGGGCCGAACCTGAAGATGTTCACAAGATGTCTTTTAAAGACTTTTCAAAATCCAAGCCTGAAGAAGCTACAGCATACACAAGTTATGTTTTAGGGCTTATGAGCGAGATTGCCGCAGCTCTTGGAAAAGATCAGGATGCAAAGGAATATCAGGAGTATTCTGAAGGCTGCAAAAGGGCTTATCAGGAGCTTGTAGAGAACGAAGATTTTTCTCTTGATACAAACAGACAGGCGCGCCTTGTTCGTCCGCTGTACTTTGACCTTTTGAATGATACTCAAAAAGAGTATGCCAGAAAAAGGCTCATAAAAGCTCTTGATGAATATGGTTGGAGAGTCGGAACAGGCTTTTTATCAACGCCTCTTATTCTGTATGTTCTTCAGCAGATTGATGTCAGCTATGCATATAAGCTGCTTGAGAATGAAGAACTTCCCGGATGGCTCTATATGCCGAAAATCGGTGCAACTACTATCTGGGAAGACTGGAACGGACCTACTTCCGACAACGGACTGGGTGGCGGAATTGCGTCCCTTAACCATTATTCAAAGGGAGCTGTATGCGAGTGGATATTCTCTGAGATGTGCGGCATTAAGGTGGATGGAGAAAATCACTTTAGTATAGCACCAAAGCCCGGAGGACATTTTACAAGGGCATCATTTAGTTATGACAGTATATATGGAACTGTGTCATGCACATGGAGTCTTCAGGAAGATGGCAAGTACAAGTATGACATTGTAGTTCCGCCAAATACTACTGCAGACATTAGAATTGAT
>NZ_CAMVPU010000148.1 GCF_947169445.1 uncultured Butyrivibrio sp.
GAGTTCACACTTATGGAGCTCTATCAGGCATATACAGATTATGAAGGAATGATGGAACTTACAGAGTCCATGTTCCGTTACCTTGCTGAGAAGGTATGTGGCACAACACTTATCAAATACGGCGAAAACGAGATCGATCTTGGTAAGCCATTCGAGCGTCTTACAATGAACGATGCTATCAAGAAGTATGCAGGTGTTGACTTTGATGCTGTTAAGTCAGACGAGGAAGCTAAGGCTCTTGCCAAGGAGCACCACGTTGAGTTTGAGGATCGCCATACAAAGGGCGACATCATCAACCTCTTCTTCGAAGAGTTCTGCGAGAAGAACCTGATCCAGCCTACATTCATTATGGATCACCCTCTTGCAATTTCTCCTCTTACAAAGAAGAAGCCAACAGACCCTGAGAAGGTTGAGCGTTTCGAGCTCTTCATCAACACTTGGGAGATGTGCAACGCATACTCAGAGCTTAACGATCCTATCGACCAGCGTGAGCGTTTCGCTGCTCAGGATGCTAATGCAGCAGCCGGCGACGAAGAGGCTGAGCACACTGATGAGGACTTCCTCAATGCCCTTGAAATCGGTATGGCTCCAACCGGCGGTATCGGCTACGGAATTGATAGACTTTGCATGCTGCTGACAGATAGTGCGACAATCAGAGACGTGTTGTTGTTCCCGACGCTAAAATCAAGCAAATGACACACAGCTTCGCGTATTTACCACGTTTCTCCGTGGAGAACCCGCTGAATCCAAAAATGCATTGGATTTACAACGATTCCATTGGACATCATAGTATGTCAGTGGATGAGTACGTACAGATTGCCAGCATGAAACAGGGCTTCCATGGATGAATATGTAGACATAAAAAAGTCCGAAAAATGGTCCCAAAACGACTTAAACGGGATAAAGATTTTGGGAAAAGTCTTTATCCCGGGGCAAATGTCTCGAGGAATAAGCGGTTCATATCTTTTTGAATCCAAAGAAGCTTAATTCTAATCCACATTTCTCTCTATCAAAAAGAGGAAATGTGGTTTTTTTATTTCTAAAAATCTCAATTCTTTTTTCTTAAATCACATCCTGTAACATCAAAAAACGGAGGTTACAGATGAATCGTTCAAAATCCCCACCGTCAGTTGATCTGGAAAAGTACCTGGAAGGTAAGAGACATCGCTACTGCACTTACGCCCAGGGAGCGAGGCTCTATGCGATGGCTTACTGGTCATTTGTGAATATCTGCAAGGAGGCCAAGGCAAATATAAAGCTACGAAAGACAGCCATTGTAGATTTGGATGTTCTTGATGATTACATCGAGAAAAACTGCATATTGGATTTGAAAAGAGAGGACGAAGACATGGCAAGAAGAAAATTGGTTGATAACATCGAAGAATTGGTTAAGGAAGGCAAGAAAAAGTATGTGAGGTACGCAGAAGGAGCCGAGCTCTACTCAATGGGGCTTCATACATTTGAGCAACTGGCAAAAGACGCTAAAGCTACCCGAAAGGTGAAGGGCGTGGTTCTGTGTAACACGGAAAAAATTGATGCTTTCATCGAGTCATTTGAGGAATAAGGAGGAAAAGATATGTCTAAGGTCATAGCAGTAGCAAACCAAAAAGGGGGTGTAGGGAAGACCGTTTCTGCCGTAAATTTGGGCATTGGCCTTGCAAGAGAAGGCTACAGGGTATTGAATATCGATGCGGATCCCCAGGGATCAATGACAATAAGTCTAGGCTGTGATGAGCCGGACAGACTGGACTATTCCCTGGCGACAGCCCTTGTAAATATCATCAATGAAGAGCCCGTGGATGTTTCACGGGGGCTCATCCATCATTCGGAAGGTGTTGACCTTATGCCCGGAAATATTGAACTTTCCAGTCTGGAGATCAGCATGACCGGTGTTATCAGCAGGGAGACAATCCTCAGAGAGTATGTAGATAAGGCTAGAGAGCTGTATGACTACATCATTATCGATTGTATGCCGTCACTTGGTATGATGACCATAAATGCGCTTGCCTGTGCAGATTCAGTTATTATTCCCTGCCAGGCTGCATATCTTCCTGTAAAGGGTCTTCAGCAGCTTATTAAGACCATAGGAAGAGTTAAGCGTCAGCTCAATCCTAAACTCGAAATTGAGGGGATTCTCATCACCATGGTGGATAACAGAACCAACTATGCCAAAGACATTGCTGCTCAGATTTATGATGTCTATTCATCAAGCATAAACGTATTTGAGACAGAGATCCCTTTATCTGTGAGAGCTGCCGAGATAAGCGCTTCAGGAAGCAGCCTGTATCAATATGATCCAAAAGGAAAGGCAGCACATGCTTACACGAGTTTCATAAAGGAGGTTATGAACAATGGCACAAAGAGTTGGTCAGAAAGTAAAGCTATCTAGTATAGATGAGCTCCTCGGTGTTCCAAGCACCGAGGGGACTGTAGATCTCGATGTAATGACTATATATCCCTTTGAGAATCATCCTTTCAGGGTTGTTGATGATGAAAAGATGGATGAGCTAGTGGAAAGCATCAAGGAAAGCGGAGTTCTTACTCCGGTTCTTGTAAGACCAGATGATGAAGGCACTTACGAGATGATTTCCGGTCACAGAAGACTCCATGCAGCTAAGAGAGCCGGGCTTAGGAAGATTCCTGCAATCATCAAGGAAATGACTAATGATGATGCCACAATTGCCATGGTTAATGCCAATATGCAGAGGGAAGAAGTATTGCCCAGTGAGAAAGCATTTGCTTTCAAGATGAAGATGGACGCAATTAAGCATCAAGGATCACGCAGAAAAACTTCCCCCCAAGTTGGGGGGAAGTTAGAGGCGGCTGATATAGTTGGTGAAGCAGCAGGAGTTAGCGGGACTCAGGTACAAAGGTATGTTCGCCTTACATACTTAATTCCAAAGTTATTAGATATGGTTGATGAAGGAAGGCTTGCGGTGTCTGTAGCTGTAGAGATTTCCTACCTAAATCACTCATACCAGCAATGGCTTTGGGAATACATCCACGAAAACGGCATGATAAAGCAGGAGCAGTTAATTGAGCTCAGACCTTACCGTGAAGATGATTCTCTCACACAAGAGCAGATGATAGATATTCTGATCAAGAACAGATCTACACCTCATGTAAGAAAGAAAATCACTTTCAACGAGCGCAAACTCAACCAGTACTTTCCTGCCTACTACTCTCAGACACAGATTGAGAAGATTCTTCTGGACTTCTGTGAGGAGTGGAAGAGAACCCACGAAAGCGAGGACAACTGACTATGATGGACTATTTCTATAATACCCAGGCTGAGCAGTTTGCTTCTGTAGAGATTCCGAAAGAACTTCTGACGGGGAAGAGCTTTTCTTCCCTGTCAGCTTCGGCCAAGATGCTGTACGCAGTTCTTTTAGACCGGAT
>NZ_CAMVPU010000149.1 GCF_947169445.1 uncultured Butyrivibrio sp.
AATGGCTTTCACAAAGTCTGATAGATCCGATGCTCCTGTAAGGAGAAAGGGCGGAATGCACAGAAGAAAGAAAGTTTGCGTTTTCTGTGGCAAGGATAATGTAATTGATTACAAGGATACAGCTAAGCTTAAGAAGTTCGTTTCTGAGAGCGGCAAGATTCTTCCTAGAAGAATCACAGGTAACTGCGCTAAGCACCAGAGAGAGCTTACATCTGCTATCAAGAGAGCAAGACATCTTGCACTTATGCCTTACGTAGCTGAGTAATTGGCAGGAAAATCAAGGGTTTGAGGTAATTGAGTCGGAAAAAGACCTATGAATGACCCATTTTTCGTGGGAAATAGGCACTGATAATTACCGATAATTACTTTATTTTTTAGAATAATAAGCTTTTTAAAGGCACTTTTTAGAAGAGATTCTAAGAAGTGTCTTTTTTTAATTCCTTCCTCAAATAACCTGGGTTCTTCGTCAAAACAATCTAAGGAGGAAGTGAAAAATGGCAAGTGAAATAATAGTTGGCGCAAAGAAAACAAGACAAATCATAGCACTAAGAGAATACTGTGTGGATCAGCAGGGGATAATGATTGTTTGCAGTCTTCCAATAGAGGGAGGCTGCTTTTTGTTAAATCAAAAATCATATAATTAATATAGGACTGTTGCAGATCAAGTGCGGGTTGGAACAAATGAGAGGTTTTAAAATGAATTAAACTTTTTGGAGTCAAAAAGTTTAATTCATTTTTATTTAGGTAATTATAGAGAGCAAAATATAAATGAATTAAACATTGATAAAATAATATCAATCAATATGGGGTGATGTTCATTTATTGATTTACACTTAAAATTGACCCTCAGTGGGGCAATTTTACTTGACAATCAACATCATTTGAAAAATGGAATATAATGGTTAAACTTAAGCTTTAAAGGTGGAAAACAATGAATTCAATTTAAAACTATAATTAATAACACGATTTATATTAAATAATGAGGGAAAATAAAATGAATTAGACATATAAGTTGAATTCATTGAAAAAGCATGGTATTGTATTATTAGTAGAAATGGAGGAATTAAGGTGAAAGTAAATAGTATCACTGTAGCAGGCTTTAAAAATATAAAAAAGACGAGGCTTGAACTAGATAGCATTTGTGCGCTTATTTCCACAAATAATTATGGAAAGTCTAATCTTATGGAGGCCATAGATTTTGGCTTTGATTTTATTCATGAGTCTCGTAAGGGTAGAAAAAATATGATGTCATGGATAAAAGGCATTCCTCTATGTACAATCATGCAGGATGATGAATATTACTTTGAGGTTGAATTCTGCGATGAAGAGCTTGCGGAGTATAAGTTTGTAAGATACGGCTTTTCATTCAAATGGCACAGAGATGATGATTCTGGTGAAGTGATTACTGATGAATGGATTGAAGCAAGAGATAATACCAGCGTCAGATATAATTCCTTCTTAAAGCGTAACGAAGGTAAGTATCGAAAGGGCAAAGATACAGTAGCCTATAGGAAGATTGAACTTGATGACTTGCAGCTGGCAATTGATGTACTTGCGCTGTTGGATGATATTGATATTTCTGGAGTAGTAAAAGATATACATGATATTACTTTTAGAGTGTGTTCGTCATTGGATCTTGGTGATAGATATCAGCCATCGCCTCTTGAATATATAGAGGATGAGGAAGATTCTATAAGATTTGATGATGCAGATGTTCCAAAAGCTCTATTTGTTCTAAAAACGAAAAAAACTGAGCTATATGAATTGTTTGAGGACGCGGTATACACGCTGTTTCCTGACTTTGCATCTATTAGTTTAAATGAATTTACCTTGGCAGATCAGAATATGGATAAGCATATTACTGTTAAGGTGGGCGATAAAGAACTGTCTCCTGAGGAAATGGAGAAAGAGATACCGTTCAAAATCAGAGAGCATGTATATAGATTGTTTGTGAAGAGTGAGTTTATGAATCAGCCTGTCAGCATGGCAAACATGTCCACAGGTACAAAGAGAGCAATCTGGCTACTGACTAATGCTTTTGTAGCAAATCTTGTCAAGGCTGGGATAGTTGGTGTTGAGGAGATTGAGACCAGTATCCATCCTCGAATGATTAAGAATCTTCTTGAAATAATAAATGATGCTTTAGGTGATGCGCCACTTATTGTTTCTAGCCACTCACCATACCTTGTACAGTATCTTAAACCAGAGAAGATATATGTCGGTGTTCCTAATGCAAATGGTGTAGCAGAGTTTAGAAGGATTCAAAAGAATAAGGTTAAAAACATCGTAGCCAATGCTCGTGATCTAGGGCTTTCAGTAGGAGAATACCTATTTGAACTCTTGTCCGGAGACTCAGATTCATTTGAAATATTAGAGAGCTATTTGGAGGTGAACTGAGTTTGGGAGAGTATACAAGGGGCATAGCCTTTGTCCTGGAGGGAGCAACAGAGAAGGTTTTTTACAGAGCTTTCTTGAAATGGTTTGCAGAACAGAATAATTGCTCGTTTGTGAAGGGCGATAACCTTGACAATGGAGATATTTATTTTGAATGGGATAATGGCGCAGAGACTATTTTGATAAAATTTAATATCGTTGGCACGGTTACGCAAGTATCTCATTCCGGAAAGTGGTTTGCCAATAAATGCGCCAAGAAATATAAGATGCCGTGGAAAGTATTTCTGTGCTATGACACAGATAGTTCAGAATATGATATTACCAAGTTCTATCAGGATGACTGGAAACTATTACGTAAGGATTTGGTAAAAGCTAAAGCAGAGGAGATAATTGATCTTGCTGCCAGTGCAGACATAGAAGATATAATTCTTACGGATTTGTCTGGAGTGTGTGCATATTTGGGTATTGATGTCCCAGAAAAACTATCTGGTCGTAAAGGAAAGGCTAAGATGAAAGCGTTATACAGATCTTGTGGTAACACATACCATGAAGGTGATAAGGCAGAGACTATGATTGAATCTCTGAATTTTCAAAGGATAGTAGATTATAGCCCACTTGATTTAGAAAAGTTATCCACAGCATTAACAAAACCACAAAAACCGATTATACCCGATAATTACTGATAATGGGGAATGAGGTAGTATGAAGTAAGGATTGTGGCACTTATGCCTTACGTAGCTGAGTAATCAGTGATATAAGTAAAATATTGAAGACACTTTTTAGAGAAAATCTAAGAAGTGTCTTTTTTTATTTTTTAAAATATTCTGTAAAAAAAGTATAAAATATGATTCTCAAGCGGTTTCGTAGTTTGAAAAAGGTACAATAAACTCAAGTTCAGAAGCAAAATAGGCTCAATCCCAGTAGTGACAAGGGATTGAGCCT
>NZ_CAMVPU010000150.1 GCF_947169445.1 uncultured Butyrivibrio sp.
AACATAACTGACGAAAGAACTATAGAACCCACAATCCTTCCCGTTCTCTGGAAGCTCTGGAGAATAACTCCTCTAAAGACTATCTCCTCAACAAAGGGTCCCAAAAGGCCGATTGCCAGTACCATCACCCACATAGGCATAGCCAGAACTTCATCGGAAATCTCAGAAACCGTATTGTCTACGAAAATCATTGAAATCGAATTAACAAACGCCACCAGCGGAAACAATGTAAACACATATACAATTGTCAAAAAAGCTGATGATATCTTTATCCTGTGTAAAGGAATGAGCGTAGACAGCTTCTCGCCGCTATAAAATACTGCTGCCAGTGCCGGAATCAGGACCACTCCTTCACTCAGCAAGTTGTTCGTCAATATAGACAGCGCTCCTCCGCCGCTCATGTACCAGAGTGTTATCACAAACACAAGGGCTATCGTAGCCATTATCATGTATAAAAACGCTCTGTTCGCTCTTCTATAATCCATTGCTGTTCCCCTTAACAGTGTATTAAGATCTTTATTTCTTATTTATGCTCTTTTCCGTAATCTCTATCTTCCCGTTCTTAAGGAGCCTTCCTACCGCTCTCTTAAACTCGTTTTTACTCATATTTGTCTTTTCCCTGATGAGCTCAGGTGACGCCTTATCAGTAAATGGAAGACTTCCGCCTGCCTTCTCGATCATCTCCATCAGTTTATCAGCGTCAGTATCCATCTGCAGATACGCCTTCTCACGAAGACTTAAGTTGAGCCTTCCATCCTCTTTTACGGAAGTGATCCTGGCATTTATGCTGTCGCCAATCCTGATATCTCCATAAAGCTCTTTCTTAGGGATCAGTCCGGAAAAAATATCGTCAACTGCCACAAAAGCACCGAAATTATCACTCATCTCATAAACAGTTCCAATTACCTTGTCATCCTTGGCATAAGGACTGTTTGTCTTAAGATATGGATAAACATTCATAGTAACTGCAAGGCGACTGCTCTTATCAATATAAAGTGCACACAGCACGTCCTCTCCCGCATGAACCTTCCTGGTCTGTTCCTTAAATGGTAAAAGAACGTCCTTCTCAAGGCCCCAATCCATAAATGCGCCAATCTTACTGGTCTCTTTAACTCTAAGAACTCTCACGTCCCCAAGCATTATCTTAGGCTCGTGGGTCGTTGCAATAAGTCTGTCTGAGGAATCTTTGTAGATAAAAACCTCTATCTCTGATCCCAAATCTGTTCCTGCCGGCACCTGCTTGATTGGAAGAAGCACCTTCTCCTCAGCATTACTGCCATCAGCAAGATATACTCCAAATTCAACCTTCTTAATAACTGTTAATGTTTGCTTTTCTCCAAGTTTAATCATAATGTCTAATCCGTCCTTCCTTGTTCAACACACTCGTAAGGTGCAATATCATCCCTCACACCTGTTATACAGTAAATTCCACCACACATACCGCTTCATGGTCCTTATTATTCAGACTAACAGTATATGTCTTTGTTCCCTCAACATCACTTTCTATTATAACAGGGAAAAGAATATCTCCCAGCAGCGCCTGTTTCCTGTAATCCGCCCTAAGGGAAACAACATTCTCTTTAACGCTACCGCTTACATTCTCAATACTATCCAGAGCCATTCTGATATACTGGCCATTATTGACATGATTGTTAGTATCAAGATGATGCTTTTTAACGACTATCTCTTCTCCATTATAGCTCATACCCTCAGGAATAGAAATCTTCCTTCCCTTGTAGTCCATTTCAACCTTCTCATCCAAAGGATATGCATCAATTATTTCCTGTGTTACCCTGCTGGGAATCCCCTTTGCAAAATCAAATAAGGTCCACACAGAATTTGCTACTGCCAGGCGCTCACCGCCTGTGGTGTCCATAAAAAAGTTTCTGACACCCATAGCGCCCTTTAGCATATAAGGTATTGTTCCGATCCTGACCTCTTCACAGAGCTTTGGAAGCCTTTTTATCTCAATCTGCCAGGAATTCAACACCCAGGCAATATTTCTTTCCTTCAGATATTCCATCGTGGCGGGACCGTCCTGAGTCTGAAATGTGGAACAGTCCTGAAAATAATCAATAAGCGACTCTATGGTAAGTATCGCTTTGCTATCCACTTCACTATATCTGATCCTCGAATCGAAGGTATACATACCGGGCTCCTTATCAGGCAGTAATACGCGCTACCTCGCACAATGATAATAAACAGTGTCTTATGCAAAAAACGTATAAATGAAAAAAACGAGATTGACATAAGCCAATCTCGTTTTCATAAGCTGGGCTAGAAGGATTCGAACCTTCGTAATGACGGAGTCAGAGTCCGTTGCCTTACCGCTTGGCGATAGCCCATCGGACAAGAATTGATTATACGCATGTTAATATAAAAATGCAAGTACTTTTTTCAAATTTTTATAAAAAAATTTCAAAAATCGTAATTCAGTTACTTTGTCCGTTTATTTCCGTATGTTAAGACGTGCAAAAGCGCGTAAACGCATCATCAGCCTTCAAACAAAAGATCTGCATATGTCGGGAAAGGCCAATCTTTCTTATCAACGAGCATTTCAAGGGCATCTGCAGGCTCTCTAAGTGCTGTCATAACAGGTCTTACCTTATCCTTGTAGAAGAATGCAAGTTCTCTCTGATCAGAAATAGCTGATGCCTTCTTCTCCAGGGCCTTGAGGTCATCCAAAGCTTTCTTCATAAGTTTAAGATTCTTCTGGATTTCCTTAAGCTCATCAGTCTGAACTGCCGCATCTATTCCTGCTGCCTTGATCGCATTCACATCACCTGCAAGTCTTCCGGCATACTTCATAACTGCTGGAATGATCTGCTTGGATGCCATATCGATCATAGTAAGAGCCTCGATGTTGATAGTCTTGGCATAGGACTCGAAGATAATCTCTTTTCTTGATTCAAGCTCAGTTTTAGTATAAACGCCAAAGCTCTCGAACAAATCGATAGCTTTCTTGGTTGTAAGAGTATCAGCTGCTTCGATTGTAGAAGTGATGTTAGGAAGACCACGTCTCTTAGCCTCTTTTACCCATTCCTCTGAATATCCATCGCCATTGAAAATAATTCTCTGGTGATCTGTCAGATACTCTTTTATAAGATCATGAACTGCCTCATCAAAGTTCCCAGCCTTTTCAAGCTTGTCAGCAGCCTCACAGAAAGCCTCAGCAACAATAGTATTGAGAGTTGTGTTGGAGCTGGCCATGGAATCTGATGAACCAACCATTCTGAATTCAAATTTATTACCTGTGAAGGCGAAAGGTGATGTTCTGTTTCTATCTGTAGCGTCCTTTTCAAACTCAGGAAGTGTAG
>NZ_CAMVPU010000151.1 GCF_947169445.1 uncultured Butyrivibrio sp.
TATGCGCATATGCTTAATATAGATGGGAAACTTGAAGCGGCAAAAGAATTTGGGAAAAAGATGAATCTGTAAAGCCCTTTAAGGCATTTGTTGATGCAGCAAATACAGTACTCGGCAGGGCAGTTAGCTATATATGATGCTGATGAGGACATTATGTATGTGCTTATAAAAGATACATGATTGTTTTATCTGCGGTTACAATAAATGGCTAATTGTAGGGGATTCCGGGACCTTCAGAAAGTTTTTTCTGGAGGTCCTTTTCCTATAATAAAAATTTTTTTTGATTTTCTCCGCACATTATATATGGCTCATCCGTTAATCATTATGAAGGGAGGTTGAAAAAGGTATCCATGGATTTAGAAAATGCTTACGACAAAATATACCGGTATGTCTATTTTAGAATACAAAATCAGACAGTAGCTGAAGATATTACCCAGGAAACTTTCCTTCATTTTATCAGCCAGAAAGGTAACATACATGATTACGAGATGAAGTATCTTTACACCATTGCCAGAAACCTATGCGTTGATGAGTTCAGGCGGATTAAGCCGGATTCTCTTTCAGAGGATGTAGGAAAAATACCAGCTACTTGGGATGACACTCTGGAGGAACGGATGGCAGTAAGAGACGCTGTAGCAAAGCTACCTATAGAGGATCAGGAAATACTGCTGCTGCGACATGTAAATAACGAATCAGTTGGCACTATCAGTAAAGCACTTGGAATTTCAAGGTTTGCTTTATACAGGAGGCTGAAAAGTGCTGAGGACAGGCTTCGAGGTAGTTTGGAGGCGGGCGATTATGAAAAATGAATTGAAAGATGCATTAAATATAGCGTTTTATGCTCCGGAACCGAAGAATAAGCAGGAATTCTTGAAGAATATAAGACCCCGAGAGGTCAGCATCCCGAAAATGCTATTGCAGCAGGTCAGGTATATCAGGTTTTCCGTATGGGCTATTTCTCTAGCATTCATAGCATTTGCACTTATCGGATCTTGGATGCAGCTTCCTGAGACAGACGAACTGATTCCTGTGTTAATGCCCTTTTTAGCTGTGGTTTCAGTGCTGGAAAACAGAAGGTCAAAGAAATTTGGAATGACCGAGCTTGAAATGGTAACAAGGTTTTCTTTAAGAAGTGTCATCTTCGCAAGGATGATAATCCTGGGAATGGCTTTCTTGCTTATACTGGTCATTACAGCCCCGGTGATAGCTACTGCTTTTGATGGTGAAACACTTGTGACTGCTATGCATATGCTGATTCCATATCTGATAACAATGATCATAAGCCTTCAGGTAGAGCGCAGCAGTTTTGGTAGAAAACTCGAATATGGGTCGCTGGCTGTAGCTGCCTTTATTTCTGTTTCCATGATATGGATGAAAAATATAGACATGGCATTGGTCAGTCATTATGCAGAAATCATAAGAAACTGGGGATTCTTGATAGTAATTATTTTGGCAGTAGTAACAGTATATGAGCAATGGAGAACACTAAGAGGTGCGGAGGAGTTTGTATGAAATTATCAGTAGACAGGTTGAGTAAACAGTACAAAAACAAGATAGCAGTGGATCGTGTGACTTTTAACTTATCTGAAGGTGTCACAGGACTCCTTGGGGCTAATGGTGCAGGAAAGACAACACTTATGAGGATGATGACCGGAATCCTTGCGCCAACAAGCGGGGAGATCACAGCAGACGGAATTGCGGTCCAGACAGAGGAATATAGATCACTTCTTGGATATCTGCCGCAGGACTTTGGATATTATCCGGAATTCACTGCAAAAGAGTTTGTAAGATATATAGCTGCACTAAAAGGACTTGATAAGAACACTGCTAAAAGAAAAACGGATGAATTGTTAGATTTAGTGGGACTATCCGATGTTGCGAATAAAAAGATCAAAACTTTTTCCGGGGGAATGAAGCAGCGAGTTGGCATTGCTCAGGCTATAGTAAATGACCCTAAGATTCTTATTCTCGATGAGCCAACAGCCGGTCTTGATCCAAAGGAGCGAGTGCGCTTCAGAAACCTGATAGCTGAAATTGGAAAGAATACAATAGTACTTTTCTCAACACATATAGTTTCTGATATTGACAGTATAGCAAGTAATCTCTTAATGATGCGGGACGGGCAGATCATTTATGAGGGTGCCTGGGATAAGGAGAAGGGAGACCTTGAGCAGTTCTACATGGAGGAGTTTGAGTGATGGGAAACTACGGGGAGCTCTACAGATTTGAGATCAAAAAAATAATGAAGAATCGCCTTACTGTAGCAATGCTGATCGTAACAGTACTCTTTATCCTGATAGAAGCGTTCACGCCGAAGTTATATTTATCAAAAGAGATGGAAGATGCGCAAAAAGTATTGGATGGAACTGTTATTAACGATACGCTGCTTCAGGAGATGTATCCAAAGCTTGTCAGCAACGGAACTGTCTGGACTGCTGATAATATGATCTATGAAAAAATAGCTGAAATGGAGGACGGCATACTTCCGGATGGCGCTGAAATGTCAGAGTATTCAGAGGAGGAGCTTTATAAGGAACGCGAATCAGCTATTACCGCTATTATGCAGGAGGATAACCTGACAGAAGGAGAACTTCAGTGGTGGGCAAATGAGAATTCAAAAATAGTTATACCCTTTACGTACCATTATTGCCAGGGAACTATAAATTTTGCCCAGGGAATGTCTCTTACACTTATGTGTATAATGCTGATCTCGGCACTGTGCCTGTCTACTGTGTTCACAATAGAGCATCGTCAGCGTACGGATCAGATAGTGATCAGCTGCAGGAACGGACGAAGGAAAACTTTCTTTTTAAAGATTGCAGCTGGCCTTTCTGTAGTAATAGGGTGCTGCCTTGTGTCCGCAGCTCTCCTTGCATTACTTATCGCTATTCTTTATGGCATGGATGGTCTTGGAGCCGCAGTTCAGCTGGAACTGCCGTTGTCAGATTATTCTTTTACCATGGGGCAGTTCATAATCGTGCAGATGATAGTCATGATAACAGCAGCGATTCTTTTTGCTACATTTGCCATGGCTATATCTGAGGTCGTAAAAAATAGCCTTGCTGTAATGGGCATTATGGTGGGACTGTTTATCTTTAGCCAGTTGGAACTTATACCTCCAAGGTTTCGAGTACTGGCACAGATAAAAGCCATGCTGCCTTCTAA
>NZ_CAMVPU010000152.1 GCF_947169445.1 uncultured Butyrivibrio sp.
GTTCAATCTCTGCCACAGCAGAAAGAACCGATATCATGAGCTTGCCTGCATCCTTAGAAGAATCAATCCCATCCTCTACACATATCAGATTAACATCATAGTCCTGCATCGTTTGCAATGAACTTAGTGTATCAGCCGCATTCCTTCCAAAGCGGGACAACTTAAATACAAGAACATAAGAGACATTATCTTTACCGGATTTTATATCATCCATCATGCGACCAAATTCAATTCTGTTCTCTACGGATTTTCCTGAAATACCTGCATCCTCATATTCACCGGCAATCTCATAGTCGTTATACTCACAGAAGGCTTTCATTTTAGCCTTTTGAGCATCAAGAGAATAGCCATCTACCTGAATTGCGGTAGACACTCTGGTATAGAGATATACTTTAATTTTATCTTTTTTCTGCATTGACTCACCTTACCTATCACGGAAGCTTAAGCGCCGGATTCCCCAATAAAGATTGAACAACCGGTTTATATTTCTGTATTCCGAAGTCTTCAACTATACTTGTTATTCTAGCTCCTGCATCTTTTGAAGATGCGCCACATAGAAATACCCTTTCATCCTTGGTCCCATAATCCAGGACAATAAACCTGTCATGAAAGACGCCTCCTGTCTTTTGAAGAGAAATCTTTAGTCCCGGGTATTCCTTGCAAAAATCCTTATATTCGATGTTGTGCAACTTATTTAAACCCACATTGTCACTGAAAACCTTGATATCAACACTAGGAGCAGCATTCTTCAGTAATACCAGAGTACGAAGCCCAATATAATTATCCACAAGGTATATAGTTTTCTTAGCTTGTCCGTAGATAGTAGAATAGGCAACATCAGCACTGGAATACTTTGTATTGAACATAAGCCATCCATTGTCTTCATCATTTACAAAGCTGTTCATCATATCAGCCAGATCAGATTTTGTCACAACCTCACCCAGCTGATCCATAACATCAGACATCTGCTTTTCAACAGAGCCGAGATCCATGCGGAGCTTCTTAATCTCAAGCGTGTTCTCAGAAGTCTGCATTGAAAGCTGCATAACCTCGCGTTGGCCAATGAGGGCCTGATTATCAAGAATATAATCCTTCATCTTTTTAAATGTGCGCACCAAATCTCTGCTTTGCTTAATCGCAAGGTCTCCCTTTAAGACAGTCATTAACATATAAACGCCTTGCTCTGTAAATGCATAGGGAGCATATCGTGATCCGCCCCAACTTGAGGTGAAATTTTTGCACCTCAAGAGTTCTTCAAACTCTTCCTTTGTAAGGCGAAACATAAACTCCTCTCCCGCAAACTTCTCTGCATTGTTCTTTACCTGTCGGTTAAGATTTTTCGTCTCATATCCATATATTTCAGCCAAATCCGCATCAAGCATCACCTTGCAACCTCTAATCTCATATAGCCTATCCCTTAGATATTGCTCAGTAACTTCAATCACGGATATCTCTGATTTTATCAATTCTTCTTTTTCCAGTTCTTCTTTCTTCTTTTTAGCCATAAAAATCCTTTCTAGCCTTTGCGGTCGAAATAATCGTCCGCAAGTATTATCAAAAAAATAATTGCTAACCTGTCGGAATTCCCGACAAGTTAAAATTTACTCTTTGCACACGTTACTTTTGGCATTAAAATCCTTTACAACAATGGGTTTATACTCAATTTGGCCCTTGTCTTAATATTGTCCAAGGTGATTTTTTTGCACCTTGAAGGCTCTTCGACATTGTCTCTTAACTTGAAGTCGAAAAAATCGACATCAAGTTAAGATATTCTCCAAATCCTCCAGCTTTTTTAGAGTCTTCAGATACGCCAGAGCTCTCTTTTGCTGTTCCTCTCCAAGCTCATGGTATTCCACAAGAATCGCTTTATCCTCGAAGCTAACTTCCATATCAGTATGCCTGGTATAGTCATCATCTATGTCTTTACCGGTAAGGAGTTGCTCGGGTGTTATATCGAGAGCATTACAGATGTCCATTATCTTATCCGCGGATGGATTGGTTTTTTTGGTTTTCCAATCGCTGACAGTACTTCCTGAAAGACCAACCATCTTACAGAATGATGCCTGTGAAATCTCTCTTTCCTTAAGTATATTGAATATTCTCTCGCTTATAGTCATACATCCTCCGTATATACGAACATATTGTAATCCGCCACTACGGTTATGATATCATCACGCAAAAGTATATTCAATGGAATTATTATCTTTTTCATTGAGCAGTTTCTGCACTTCCCTGATATAAACTCTGTACTGCTTTTTTATTTCCTTCTGAGCCAGGAACGCATCCGGATCAGGAAGATCTTCCAGTTTTACATCATCAGCATATTTTGCAAAAATTCCTGCAAGAAATTCTGCAAAGCCAGCCATTTCACCACTTTCATCCATAGTCACGACTTTGTTATTCAGCATGCACTTTCCTCCCCTAAGTGATAATTCCTATCTTCCTTGATCTTGATAGAGGCCTTAGAAGCAAACGGTTTCCAATTTACATTACTTGCTCGAAGCAGATCATAAACATAAATCTTATTAGGTCTCCCTAGCCCGATATGTCTTCTTAGAATCAGCTCATAGTGCTCCAGCTCTTTAAGTAGTTCATTTATCTTTTTATTTCCCAAATGCATAAGCCTCATCATCTCTTCGATAGTGAAATAGATAAATACACAGCCATATTCATCTCGCCAGTCTTCTCCATAGATTCTTGAAAGGCACAACCTGTCAAGAAGAAGCATGTACAATATCTTTGCTTCACATGTCATTTCTTTAAAATTAGAATCCTCAAATAGCTTCTTAGGTAACCTGTAAAAAAGTCTCGTATCTTCATAAATCTCTTTAAAACTCTTATTTCCCATTTGTTTAATCCTTTCTTTTTTTCAATTCTTAAAAATATAAATACTAGTTGCGTTATTTCGAATTCGGTATAATTTGCGCAAGCAGGGCATCGGTATATACCGGA
Source organism: uncultured Butyrivibrio sp. (assembly GCF_947169445.1). Taxonomy (GTDB): domain Bacteria; phylum Bacillota; class Clostridia; order Lachnospirales; family Lachnospiraceae; genus Butyrivibrio. Next base: position 2,953 of record NZ_CAMVPU010000152.1, read on the forward strand.
TGCATTTTTGCTTGTTGGGGAGTATGCCCCATATGCACTAACTTAAGCTAGATTTTGGTTTTTAGATGTGATATCATATATCTATT
>NZ_CAMVPU010000153.1 GCF_947169445.1 uncultured Butyrivibrio sp.
GAATAATAATAGTAAAACTTCTTTTTCATAACGAGCTGCCAGAAAACTGGCAGTTCATCCTCCCAAAAGCTACCGGTCTGTATGACCGGTTTTTCTTATGAGTTTGTAAAGATCTATGAGGGAATAGCGGGCTTGAAATTGAGGTAAGTCCAGTAGTAAGGGATAAAACTGAAAAGAGTACTGAAGTTATAATAGTAGAAGGGTGATACAAAACAAATACAATCTGTGTATTAGGTAAAAATAGGTAAGCTTTGTGGTTCTTGCATTTTGGAAATTACGGGACTATTATTAACATGTTGTTTATAATCCGTTTTAGTAGTAGAGGAGAGTACATGTAAAATGGCCAAAGCAAAGACTACAAAAAAGGCAAGTACAGAAAAAAAGACTACGAAAGCCACTTCAGCTGTTACTAAGATTAAAGAAGCAGTAACCAAGAATGCAGCAATAGCTAAAGCTGCTACAACAAAGAAAGTAGCTGTAGCAGAAGCAAAGACAAACGTTACACTTCAGTATGCTGACAAGGATCTTTCTTACAACGACCTCATTCAAAACGCAAAGAATGTGTTCCAGTATGACATGAGTGGAGATCCTACATCCATAAATAAGCTTGATCTGTTCGTTAAGCCCGATGAAAATAAAGTATATTTCGTCATTAACGACGACATCCAGGGAAGCTACGATCTTTAATCCCCAGGCTCTGAGCTATCTTCATTGATAGCCCAAACTCAGTATTTATTTGGGCTTGAGGCGCTTTTTCTGGTATGATAAATAGAGAATTCTAATTCTGTTGAGGCCTTAGCGGCTGGAGGAATCAAATGGCAGGAATACTTATTGTGGATGACTCGCCTGTTAACCGGAATTTATTGAGAAACATGCTCGAAATAGAAGGCTACGAAGTTGTCGGTGAAGCAGAAAACGGCAAAGAAGGATATGACAAATTCCTTGATTTATCACCATTAATAACCATTTTGGACATTTCCATGCCTCAGCTTAACGGCATAGATTTGCTAAGGCTTATCAAAAGCCGGGACCCTTTGGCAAAAGTTGTAATGCTCTCCGCAAATTCCGAGAGCGAAAAAGTCAGGGAAGCAGCCCAGCACGGAGCTGATGAATATGTTACTAAACCCTATACCAAGACTGCCCTTCTTGAAGCCATAAAAAGATGTGTAGAAAGTGCCAATTCGTGATGAATTGGCACTTTATTTTAACTCACTCGTTTCATATGTGATCTTGCAAAGAGCACTGATGTCTTTGGATTCCCAGTTCATGGCAATCCTCTCCGTGACAATTTCCAAATCAGATGAAACTGCTTTTAGTAGAAGGATCATCACCTGATTGCTTCCATATCTTGTTATAACATCACTTTGTCTTAACGACATCTGAACAACTTCAACGAAAGCATTTGCTGCTTCCTCCTGATCCACATCCTTTTTTGTCGGAATAACAGAGTAGAGTATTACATGAATGGTATTGTGATAGTTGCCCACTACTCTCGACAGAAAATGATATATCTTTTTAAAATCCGATGTAGGAAGATTAAATGCTCCTTTTCCCGGGGATCTTTCAGCCATAAGAGTCATTGCATATTTAAGCGCAGTCGCCTCATCTGCCTCATCGCCTGATGACGCTTTTTCCTCCCTGTAGACCTTATAGCCATGTTTACCGTTTTGCTTAACAAAATATAATGCTTTATCTGCTTTTTTATAAAGATTTACAAAATCAGCTCCTTCATCAGGCGCAAATGCACAGCCGATTGACGCCCCAAGAGGAATATTCATGCTTTGTCCCATCAGTTCTTTTGCGGAAAGAAGAAGCTGTTCATTTATGTATGCAGCCTTATCGGCTATAACGTCCTCATCAAGGATTGATTTACAAAAAACCACAAATTCATCCCCGCCAATTCTTCCCGCAATATCCGTTGCTCTTATGGATGAGCGGATTATTTCCGCAAATCGGATAAGTACTTTATCTCCCATAGCATGGCCATATATATCGTTGACAGGTTTAAAGCTGTCAAGATCAATCATCATCAAAGCTCCGGGAGTAGTTTTGACCAAGAGGTCTATTTCTTCCTGAGATGATGCCTTATTGAGAAGGCCGGTCATTGGGTCTGTGGTGGCAGCCTTCTGAAGTCCCTGTATCTGCTCAACATTTTGAAGAATATTAAATACACGCTTTAGCAAAACATCAGCTCTGAAGGGCTTTCTGATAAAGTCAAGCGCACCGATGGCAAATCCTTTGCTTTCAGCCTCATCGTCCTTATCAGCTGTCATAAACATAAACGGGATTTGTTTTCCATATATATCCTGAAGTTTTTTCTGAAGCTCAAATCCGTCAATTTCAGGCATTCTAAGATCAGAAAGAACCAAATTCGGTCTTTCTGTTTTATATATTTCAATCGCATCCCTTCCATTTGAAGCACAGACTGTGTCATATTCACTGGACAAAATATGCTGTGTCATGCGAAGAGATATCTTTTCATCATCGACTATGAGAATTTTGTGTTTTGCCATAAATATCCTCGACCTCCATATGAAAATTTTATCAGAACAAAATAAAAACTATCTATAAAAAGTATATAATTTAACTAAAATAACGCATTTTGTCGTCTGAATTGTGTATAATTATCTTGATTTGTCAAATAATAAATATTCTTTTTATCGAGGATGCAGGAATATGAATATTGAGAAATTAAGAGAATTGGGAGCAAATGTTGATGAAGGTCTGGAAAGATGTATGGGCATGGAAGACTTTTATCTGGAAATGATAGAACTTGGACTTTCAGATGACCGTTTTGAGGCTTTGGGAAAGGCTTTGGAAGAGGGCAATCTTGATGGTGCGTTTGAAGATGCACATGCTTTAAAGGGAGTTGTAGGAAATCTTGCTCTCACTCCTTTGTACGAAACAGTGAGCGAGATAACAGAAAACCTCAGAGCAAAAGTACAGACAGATTATGAAGTAATTTATAAAAAAATTCTTTCACAAAGAGAAGCCTTTTTGCAATAAATATTTCGCGATACCG
>NZ_CAMVPU010000154.1 GCF_947169445.1 uncultured Butyrivibrio sp.
TTATGCTTTTGTACTGTGGGGAATATAAAGGAAAAATAAAAAACTGCCACAGTACGGGCGCACGGGTGCACCGATAATAGTAGCAGTTTAGGTGTCTTATAAAATTTGAACTGAGGTCATGTTAGCAGAGCAGGAACCTGACGTCAATTATTTTCCGGAATGTTCTCAAGATATTTTCCGACTACAACAGCATTATCGACCACTTCATCAAATGAGAGCCTGGCTGCATATGTCTCGTCGGCAATGTAATTGCTCCAGTCATTTGCCAGAGATTCTTCTGCTTTTACATCAGCGCAGATGGACTCATATTTTTTCAAAAGTTCAAAGGAGCCTCTTTTCTTGGCAGTATGCTCTACAGCTAATTTAAAATGTGCCGGATTGATGGAATCCCTGTAAAGATGGAAGAGAACATACAGATCATAGAAGTCCCTTGATCTGGTATTCCCGATGCCTCTGCGGATAACTGTTTCATATTTTTCTGCAAGGATCGTTTCCAAAGTATAGGCATATACATCAATGTCCTTTTCATCGAACATGGTATGAAAAGAATACTCGATAGCTGCAGGTGTGATCTCATCCCCGGTGGTGATGTCAATCTTCATTTTGTTCTTTATCTTGCCGTACTCTGCAACAAAGTGAACTCGGAAATTGTTATAATCATCATCTTCACGGATAGGCTCGATCTTCTCAAAACGGAAGATGATTCCGTCTCCGGTATCAATGTCGAAGATCTCTTTTACGATTTTTTCAATGTTTTCTTCGTCCATATCTATTCCACGAACAGTTGTATCCATGTCCATGGTGGTTCTTTCAGAAATGCCAATCATGGAAGAAATCAACAGACCGCCCTTAAGGACAAAGTTCTTTTTATATGGAGAGAGGGATAATCTCTCCAGAATACGCTCGAACATAAAAATCTGTAATACTTCCTGAGCGTGAAGATCTTTCTCTTTGGCTATATTGCGGATCGCGCCTTTAAGCTGCTCCGGTGTTTTCATCTGTGGTGTGCTCCTTTCAGCCTGTCAGTATATCCATGTAATCTCGGACAGGTCTTTCTATATGGAAGATCTTAGCATATCTGATAAGCTGCGCATGGTCGTTAGTTCGGTCATTAAAGTATTCGTGCAGAGCCTGCAGATATAACTGCTTATCTATCTTGTCTTTTTTCTTGATCAGGTCAATTATACATCGTTCCTTATCATACAGACGGACTTTGTTGCCGTCAGGTGTTAAGGTCTCTGTAATGCCAACACTCCATTTATCGGCATTTATATAATGTAATCTGATATTCTTATTGTCCTTTTTTAACCGGGTTGCATTAAATCCCTGTGGCACGGAGACATCCCATACGTGGGGAGTACGGTCGGACATATCCCAAAGGTAAAGGGCAGTGCCATAGGAATAAACTACTCTTGGGTTGTTCGCCTGTATGATCTGGAGATCATCCGGGAACTCATCTGCATAATAATATATTCCACGAGCTTCTTTTACAAGAATGCCTTCATCAATAAAGGTGGGTATCAGTACACGACTGATACCTGCTTTTTCTATCTGGGATGTTGTGATCATGCCGCCGGTCTTCTCGGCCATTTCTTTTAGCATTTCAATTCTTTGTTCTCGAAGTTTTGACATTTTGCATCACCTCCTCGAAACTAACGCACTTTAATTATATAATAGTAAAGTCTAAATGTAAAGTTTTGAAAGAAAAATAATTTTTTTCAAAATTTATACCCACATTTGGACCTCGAAAATACTTCTCTGTAATGAAGGACGGAATCAGGAGCCATTCGTAGAAAGGATAACTATGAGCGGCTATGAATTCGATCCAAAAGATAAAGATGGGAGTTTAAGGGACAGGTTTGACTGTTACTGCAAGGAGGTGATTGGTAGAGCAGCACACAACCTGGTATTCAAACAGGCACAGTACCTGATCCTTCATTTTGGCGGCGGTGAGATAGATCCGTCGATGATGATGCATGAAGATGAGCATGACAACCTGTACGCAGTAAAAATGACAGTACGGGGCAAGGATGTCTTCATTGGAGATGAGCGCCTTGCAAAATTGCTCCCCAAATTACAGAAACGAAAGCGTGAGATTTTACTTATGTATTACCTGCTGGATATGACGCTTGAGGAAATCGCTAACGAGCTGGGCATTGAGTACGAGACAGTAAAATCTACAAAATCGAAGGCGATTAAAGAATTGAGGAAAGGAGCGGCAAGTGAAAGTGAAGAGGCGTAAATATACTCCGCCGGAGGCTGATCTCATCAGGCCAGCTATTACCGGCAATATTGTTGCGCTGTTTGATGTGAGAGCGCACTATGACAGGCTTATGCGTTATAAGTTGAACAAAGAGATAATGGCCTTGTCAGAGGCTATAGGCTTCAGCCCCGATATGTTTGACTTTGACAATCTCCTCGGGGATGTTGGCGTTATCCTCGATAACGCAGTAATGAACTTTAAGGAATAATCAACTATAACGATAACTCCTGATTCCTATCGCCTTCATTATTTATTATTTGTCATTCTCATAAGGTGCATAAGCCTAAAAGCGGTGTAGCAGCTGCAGGTGTCGCTTATGTACCTTTCGGGCTGACAAGTCCGGCGTTAGGAATTACCACCGTAACGGTGGCACTGAACTTTGAAAACTGAATATTGTTGTACTTTGCAGAACAACCGGAGCGTTAAGCCAAACAGCAAGTACGCCATGATGCGGCTCTTATATTTAGGAAGAAAAGCGAATTTCTCTATGAGCTGTGGAGCGTCGTATATGTTGCTGAGAATGGGATTGGGGATCCTATGGCGATGATGCGTTCCTTAGTTAAAGTTACTTCCCCGGAGAGTGGGGGCTGATGAAGCTGGTGGAATTCCAATGTGATCTGTACCCAGGATCACTGCAAAGTATTTTTTTAAGAAAAAGGTTTATCGGTCAATAAAAGCGCATTTGCGGTTGAGAAATATGGTTTAGGGGATAAGTGCGCCTTTATTGGCTGATTAGCCATG
>NZ_CAMVPU010000155.1 GCF_947169445.1 uncultured Butyrivibrio sp.
TCTGAATATCTTAAACAAAATTGAACCACCATACACCGGAGTTCTGCTCCAGCCTGTCCAGTTATTCCATGTATTCCACTCCCATTCCTCTTGTGGCTCATTGTTAGTTTTTCCAAAATCACCTGTTCTCCACTGCCAGTACGTTCCATAATTCTCATAAAGATTCTCTTCCTTCTGAGCATATGTACGTTCCTGAGTGTTTGTGTAGGTCTGTCTGTATCTTTCTGCACCGGGCCTTGTAAGAATATCATAGGCAGCATTTATCTCATTCATCTTAGCCGCTGCCACTTCATCCCCAGGATGAAGATCAGGATGATACTTTTTAGCAAGACTTCTGTGAGCTTTCTTTATCTCTTCTTCAGATGCTCCCGGGCTAACCCCAAGAACCTTGTAAGGATCCATCATCATAACGCTTTCTCCTCTAATATTGTCAGCTCATTTTCTGACTTCGCCAATCATGTCTTCTTTATAAAACGATTACCACACTTTGGGCATCTGATCTCTATTCTGCCCTTCCCCTTTGGTACTCTGATCTGCTGATGACAGCACTTGCAGATATAGTATCTGCTGACTGATCTATCTCTCCACTGAAGTCCCACAAGCTTCATATACTTTCTCGGAACCTCTGTGATCTCCATAAACTTCTGATTCTCAGCATATCTCTTTGGAATATTCTTGGAATAAACCCTGAATATTGAATAACCAAAGAACGCAACCCACAAAAAATAAATTATTGTGCTCTGTGCAAAAATATTTATAACCAGCAATAATATAGCCACAGCATTACATGTTCTGGCCAAATTGTCAAACCCGTTTCTGCCATACAAAAACTGCGCCAATCTGCTACTAAGCATATATCCAAATTGTCTCATTCTATTCATCTGTCATTCCTCCTGTACTAAAACTATAGCTGCCTGAGTATATATTTTTATGAAACAATATTCTTATATTGTTGTCAGAATAATTATCCCACTCAAACCTTAATTCAACATAAATTCCTTTGATAATAGCACTAGTGCTGTCTTGTGTCAAAAAACAGGCTCTGCATACACAGAGCCTGAAGCTATTTATGGTTTGCAATGATTATCTTAATATTTCATCTATGGTCGAGACTGTACTAAAACTTCCGGAGTGTACAGAGATTATTTCTTTCATGAGCGGAAGTTCAAAATAACTGATATAGCAGATCAAAGTATTATTTTCTCCGGCTATTGCTCCGCGGGAATCCATGATAGTACATGTCTTGTTCAGCTTGTCCTTAATATCTTTTATTATACCATCCGGATCCTGAGTGATTATCGTTACCTGCTTGATTGATTCAAAGTGATCAGTATAGTGGTCGATTACCGCTGTTGCTACCACGTACACTAGCAAGCTCAGAAGTGCCGCTGTAACATCAATCACAACAAAGCAGGTAACATATACCAAAGCATTGAAAATCAAAAGGATCGGCGTAAGACTGTAGTTACGTCCGGTCTTATCAGACAGTCTTTTTACCACAATATTTGCAAGAATTTCTGATCCATCAATGCATCCGCCATTTCGAAGAATAAGCGCCAGACCTGCTCCTAGAATAGCACCTCCGAAAGCCACTGCCAGGAAATGCTCTGTATTAAGCTCAAAGGGGATATGCTCGAAATAATCAAGTCCCAGCATATAAACGACAGAACCTATAGCCGCTTTTACGGTGAATCTTTTTCCTAAAAATAAGTATCCGGCTATAACGAATGGCAAAAAAACCGCCAGAACACAAAGTGATAATTGATATCCAGTCAGCTTACTGATAATAATTGCAACTCCGGCAGTTCCATAATCTATAGCATCGTTGGGAAGCAATATAAGCGCAACTGAAAAGCTTGCCATCAATGCGCCTATTATGATCCATACATAAGATAAGAATTCTTTTTTCTTTTTCATTTATATAATTTCCCCAATCACATTTTCTGAAAAGCCCCTTTTTAATGAACCACTTTTTTCTTATTATCTCTTACCTAAACTTCTTCAAATACTCCTTATGCTCTTCAGTCACTCTAAAGCTCTCTACAGCTTTCTGAATAGCTTTTTTGTGAACCCAATCATCCAGGCGTCTTTCTTCGATATATTTAACAGTCTCATCATATTTTTTTGCCAATGCTGTAGCAAAAAACCAGGCAACCATCATCTTAAGATAATAGTCATCGCCCTTTTTGGACGCCACAATCTCAAGATACTCTTCTTTGAAATCATCATCCAAAAACTCATTCATAAGCATGCGCATTCCAAATCTTGAAGAATAAACATGCTCTGAAGCTATCCATTTTTCAATATAAGGCAAAAGCTTCTGATGATTTTTCTTGAAAGATTTGGGTGTAGCCTGATCTGAAACAGGCCAACAATCCACATATGGCAAAAATGTCTCAACATTCGCAACGCATTCATCAAAATCCTTTATCATAGAAATCATGAAGAAATGCACCAGATTTTCTTCGTAGTACTTGTGTGGAAGCTCGGTTAAAAAAGCATCTTTATCTTCACTATTAAAAACTTCTTTGGCAATTCTACGCATGTCCGGCGTTCTGACACCAATGATAGTATCCGCTTCTATATTGGGCACAAGCTTGGCCTGAAACTGCCTGTACTCATCATCTTTCGATTCTAAAAGTTTTTCATAGACTGTCATAATATTTACCTCTATCAGTGATCAAAAACTAACATCCTGTAATTACTATCGTATCACAATAACGAATATAATAATTATAATTTATCCAATTTCCATCAGCCTGAAAATAGTTACTGTTCACTCGCAATGTCATTTAGTTAAGGGGAAAGAAAGTGCGTTATTGA
>NZ_CAMVPU010000156.1 GCF_947169445.1 uncultured Butyrivibrio sp.
CCGCATTTTCTGATATATCAAAAGCCTTTACCGTAAAACCGTTTGACGCTAATGCAAGTGTATATGCACCAAAGCCGCAAGCCGCATCACAAACTGTTTTTATATTTTCTTTTTGAAAAAAATCAATTTCGTCAGACTTGCTGTTATTATATTTTTCCAAATATGGAAGTAAAGCATCAATGTTTTCTTTGCTCCAGCATTTTTCCCAAAAACTTTTATTTTCCACCATTATTTTCCCTCTTTTCGGCAAAAAGGCATGTACTTAGTTTTCCTTCTATAAAATGCCTGTAATCCGGTTGTTTTTCTGCTTCGGCATACTCTTGAGTTACTGTATGTCTAATCCATTCTAACTTCTTCTGACTTTGCTCATTATACCTTACAAGTTTAATCAGACCTTTGTTTTCTGCTGCTAGAATCTCCTCATAAGCATCAGGAACATATTCACAATCACATACCGGTACCGATATGCTTGATGTTTCAGCATCAGGGATTCCTATGCAATAGCCGGAATCTGTTATATCTTTTGCCGTGTAGATGTATCCAGCTACTCCCTTGTAAGTTTCTTCAAAAGCGTTTGGATAATATTCTTCCAATTGAAGAATTCCGTTTTTATCAAAACCATATGGTCCCCATTTTGACCACTTTCCCTCATGCTCAAATCCAGTCTCTTTGCAGTATTTTTCTACTGCATTGCTAAGATATACGAGGACATTTTCTCTTTTCTTGGATAAATAAACTAGTGGCACTCCGTGATTGGATATACGTGGTTCCAAAGTTGTAAGATCTTTAATTGGAGATGCATGATACCATTTCATATAGTAGTAACCTCGTTAAGCTCAAAAATATAATTACTGCCATAATGGCGAGAAATTCCTATATAAGAACTCCCGATATTCAGAAAAATTGCCTTTTTCCAATTCTTCCTTTATTCCATTAGCTATCATTTGCCTCTCTTCGGGATCAATTTCTTCGTAGCGGTGAATGATAACATTGCCAGCTTTCTCTTCTTTCATAATCTCTTCATAAACGTTTGTAATATGATCAAAGAGAGTTACTGGGACATCAGTCTTGCTTCCCCAGGAACGTTCTTTTATGTTTTCTAGCTGCAATGTTGAAGTCGGCTGATATATAAAGCCTTCTCTTCCTTCATACATAACTCTTAGCTGATTCGGAAATCGTTCATAGTAATGCTGCTTTTTATCCCCTCTAAGGCCCATAGTTACAAAGTTTTCAGTCTTAGGTCTGCAGCATACGAGCGCATAAACCCTGTCAGTCGTGAAATATGCAACCTTGCTGCCATCCTTATGAGATTTTGAATTAGCAAGGATGACATCTAACCCACCAATTACAGTTCCATGATAAAGATTCATATTGCCCCTCCCTCTTTAATTCTCAATTTAACAGTGCCCATCCCACAAAACAAGGCTTTAAATACAGTGTTTATCTGTGGTATAATATATACAGGAAGAGAGGATGCCACAAAAATGTGACATCCTTTTTTAATGGCATTAACTACCTCACCGAAAAATGCTCCTTCACAGTATCTGAAGCAATCACTTTCCCTTTAATATCAATGCTCTCTATTGCCTCTATCGCGAGTTCATCCAGTTCAGTGTCTATGACTACAATCCCATAACCGCTGATTTTAATCTTTTTACCGGTTTCCTTTGCGCGGATAAGCTGGTTCTCGGCAAATGCATATATTCCTGTAAACCATTCTTCATTGTACCTATGGTGCCTGTATGCTTCGTTTTCTATTACAGACTGCTTCTGCTCTAACGCTTGTCTTACTGACTGATTGATAAAATCATTGGTATCGGAATAATATCCCAGATCAACAAGCAACTCTATCTGCGAAAGCGTTGCTACGTTCATATTTACAGCTATATTTTCAGTATTACCTTCCATGATTAAATGCTCCTTAAATTCATCTATGTTATCCTTATATTTTATGCTATCCTGATTGTCCCATCCTTAAGCTCTATGATTTCATCATATTTAGCTCTCATTTCTGGCAGGACATGATGCGAGATTGAGATAAGAGTCTGACCCTTTCGCTTAAGAAGGGTATCCTCAATTTCCAGCGCAGTTTCTTTATCCAGTGCACTTATACCTTCATCCAGAACAATTATGTCCCTGTCTGCAAAAAGAGCTCTTGCTATGGCAATGCGCTGTTTCTGTCCACCGGAAAGAAGACTTCCATCACTTCCCACTTCATAATCTATTCCTTTATCCATTACCATTTCAGCGATTCTAGCCTCCTTAATTACGTCACCAAGTTTCTTTTCATCAGTAGCACCCATGAGAATGTTATTCTTTATGCTCTCATTAAAAAGAAATACATTCTGCCAAACAACAGCCGTATTTCTCTTTAGAGTTTCCATGGCGCTTTCCACAGCTTTTCCATCAAAAAGAATTCTTCCTCCCAAAGGGGCATAGTTTCCACAGATCATATTGATCAGGGTTGTTTTCCCCGCGCCGCTCTCTCCAACGATCAGATACTTTTTCCCCTTCTCTATAGACAAACAGATATCTGAAAGTACCGGTTCTTCTTCCCCGGGATAGGCAAAAGATATGTCTTCGAAAGATATTCTGTTCCAATCCTTCTTTGGGATAGAAACTTCTATTTCATCATTCTCAACCGCAGTATACTCTTCAATCTTTTCCCAGATAGGAGTAAGAGCCTTTATAGCCGGTATCAGTGCAAAGAGTTGAAATAATGGCTGGCAAAAACACCCTGATACCTGGAT
>NZ_CAMVPU010000157.1 GCF_947169445.1 uncultured Butyrivibrio sp.
GAGGAAATGCAGGGATATTATTTCTACAAGCCTATGCCGGTAGATGAGTTTGAAGCATTAACAGCATATCCCTCAAAGAAACAAAGTCAATAAAAAACTATGCCAGACACGGAGGCTCCCATGTCTGGCGTTATCACTTCATTAAATCTCAGTTAAACGTGCCTAATGGTGTAGTGAATATTTTCTTATTTTTTGTACATACTGATAATGAAAGGAATCTAAGTTGGACACTAAGGAAGCAATTAAAACACAATTTATGAAGGAATATATGGGGAAGGACTTCTCACAAATTACGGTGAAAGGTCTTTGCGGCAGCACACCTGTGGCCAGGACAACCTTTTACTCATATTTTGAAAACACTTCCGATGTGTTGGAAGCTGTAGAGGACGACCTGGTAAAGGGTCTGGCAGAAGTACCGGTAAAGGTATGCGGTGGAAATCTCAAAGAGATGGACTTTCATGTTTTCCTTGAAGAGCTTGAAAAGTATATAAAGGAGAACTGGACGTACATATATGCTTTCCTCGTTACTCAGCCTGACCTTAAGTTTATGAGGAAATGGAAGGATGCGATAAAGAGTAATTTCAGTAAGAAGTATCCGGATATTTCAGGAAAAGGCAGATTTGAAGTAGTTGCTGAAATTGCAGCATCATCAGTACTCAGTGCATATACATATTGGATGGAACATCCTGATGAAATGGGGCTAAGAGAGTTTGAGCCTCTTATCACCAAACTACTTGATGATCTTGTTCATTCAATTTAAGTCCGAACACTTTTGCTAAATGTGTAGTGTTAATTTAATATGCGGCTCTCCTATAATTGGGATATAAAGAAAACAAACCAATATCTCATAGATAGGAGGGCTTTTTATTATGGCTGATATCAAGATTCATGTATTCCATACCGGTGAAGTGTGCGTAGCGCCTGATCTTCCATTTGGTGGAGATAATTGTAATGCCATTAAGGCGTCAGGTGTATTTGGAAAAAAGGAAGACAGGTTGTGGCTTCCGGTATCCGCATACCTTATCGAGCATCCCAAGGGAAAATTCCTTGTGGATACCGGTTGGGCAAGAGATGTGAGCCCTAATGGAGAATTTGATAAAAAGGCACAGATAAAGTCTCTTGGCTCAGTTATGCTTTACGAGGTAAATCAGGGAAGAATTGGTCTTGGACAGTGCATAGATGAGCAGCTCCTTGAAATGGGAATAAAGGATTCTGATATAGATGCAGTGCTTATTACACACCTTGACTGTGATCATGCAAATGGCCTTAAGCAGGTTAAAAATGCTAAGAAGTTCATGGTTTCTGCTGATGAAGTGAAATTTGCAAATAAAATAACCAACAAGGTACGTTACTACAAAGGATGGTGGGAAGGTATAGACCTTACCGAATTTGAATGGAATGATAATCAGGGACCTGTAGGAAAATCTTATGATCTTCTCGGTGACGGCTCTATAGAACTTATCAATATCCCAGGACATGCAGATGGGTTGTATGCTGTTAAGGTCAAAAACGAAGAAGGAAAGTTCGTACTTCTTTTCTCAGATGGCGGTTATGCAAGAAAGAGTTGGGAAGAGCAGATCACATCAGGAATCGCAGCAGATAAGCAGCTCCAGAAACAGTCCCTTGCATGGATAAGGGAACAGAGCCTTGATGAGAACTGCGTGGAATCTCTTGCAAACCATGATCCTGACATTGCTCCACATGTCATTGAACTGTAAAGGGAGAATGAGATGAGAAAACACAAAACAGCGCTGATTACTGGAGCTTCCGGAGGCCTTGGCCTTGAATTTGCTAAAATCCTGGCAAAGAAAAAGTACAACCTTGTGCTCGTAGCCAGGAACGAAGGAAAGCTCTATTCAATAAAAAATGAACTTGAAAGTAAATATGGGATTGATGTGAATGTCTGCGCAGCAGATCTTTCAAAAGTGGATGCGGCACTTGATGTGTTCAATTACACGCTTGAGCGAGATATTGCCATAGATGTTCTTATAAATAATGCCGGATTTGGAGACTCGGGAAGCTTTGCAGACAGCGACTGGCAGAAGCAGTATGAAATGGTGCAGCTCAATGTCATAGCTCTCATGCAGCTCACTCACTGTTTCTTAAATATGATGATAGAGCAGGAACATGGTAAAATCCTGAATATGTCCTCTGTGGCTGCATTTTCTGCTGGTCCATACATGAGTATATATTATGCGACAAAAGAGTTTGTACGCAGTTTTTCAGAAGCAGTTTCTGAAGAAGTCAAAGGAACAGGAGTCACTGTGACCGCCTTTTGCCCAGGACCAACTGCAACAGGTTTTGAGCAGGCGGCCGCAATGGATAAAGGGTCAACTATGTTTAGGAAAGCAGCCAAAGCAGAAGATGTTGCAAAGGGTGGAATACGTGCTATGATGCGCGGAAAAGCCTTAAGTTATTATGGCGGATATACAAAGTGCATGAGTTTTATGTGCAGACTTGTTCCAAGGTCAGTGGCAAGAAAATATGCATCTAGGATGAACCAGTGATAATCCATTTTAAAGTTTTCCATAAGATGATTTAAATTGCAGAAGCACTTTATAACGAAGAAATCCTAATATATTACAGCTTTCCGTTTTAAGTCCCTAGAAGGTGGAGCGTTATGTCGGAATATTATCGTGCTTAATTCGAGCTTAAAGAGCGGATTCCCTGCCTACCAAACGTCACTAAAAATGCCCAAACGTCACCAAGATGCATGAAATT
>NZ_CAMVPU010000158.1 GCF_947169445.1 uncultured Butyrivibrio sp.
CCACGAAGAAGTAAGAGGAACTGCCAATAGTGGAAAGAGAAATGTAATACATAATTCTTGATGGAAGAATAAACCGGAAGATAATGTAGATTCCAATGGCTGAATGTTTTGGGCTCAATGGCTACCTAATAACTTGGTTTTTCGATATTCACCCGGAGTCAAACCATAGTGTCTTTTGAAAGTTCTGCAAAAATGATCGAAGCTTTTAAACCCACATTCTGCGGAAATTGTGCTTATTTTCTTTTCCGTATCCGATAATGCTGCCGCAGCAATTCTAAGCCTGTATGCAATGAGGTAGTTAACCGGTGTCATGTTCAGATATTGCTTGAAAAGGTTCAGGGCAGTGCTTTTACTTATGCTGACTTTACATGAGATATCATTAAGAGAGATATCTTCTGGGTAGTGTTCATGTATATACTGCATCATCATCTGCAGCCTGGATAAAGAGGCTGCTGAAGCCCCCTGCTTTTCTTCTACAAGATCAAAGTTTATGCTTCTGTAGATGCTCAGCCATAAATGCTGTATAAGCGATGATACAAGCAGTTCTTCATTCCTCTCTTCTTTATGAATTTGAATGATCTTACGAAAATCAGATAAAATGGAAGCATTGGAACGTTCCTGCTCTCTAAATATGATGCAGGGGATTGATGAATTTGTTACAGGCAGAACATATTTTTTGAATATAAGGCTGTCGTCGGGAGAGATAAAGGAAGGCAAAAAAAGAAAATTTGGAATGGATGCTGCGCAGGGAGAATAGAACTTGTGCAGTATTTTTGTGTTTATGAATATAGCATCACCTTCATTTAATGTGAAATCCTGATCACCAACCCACATGGTCACGGTACCGCTCTCTATATGAACAAATTCAAGTTCGGTGTGCCAGTGCCAGTCAATACAGTTAAAGTCAAACATGTCCATATTTTCATAGTAGAAATGAAAAGGATAATCCAGACTGCCATGGCTTACAGTTTCCATCAGACTGTCATCGGTTGTTATATGTGGATAAGAAGCACTAAAAACCATAATTCCCCCTCAACTACGATATAATACAATAATTATAAGCTTTTATACAATGTAAATCCATAAAAAATAATATATTATACAAATATGTACATAACTCAATGAATACGAGGAGAAAAATATGCCTAACTATCAGAAAACGAAAACAGCGTGCTATTTGGGATTTATAACGCAGGCAATTGCTGCAAATTTTGCGCCGCTGCTTTTCCTTAAGTTTCATAGTGACTACGGAATCTCGCTTGGAAACATAGCGCTTATATCCACGGTTTATTTCTTTACCCAGTTGTTGATAGACCTTTTCTGTGCAAAGTTTGTGGACAGGATCGGGTACAGGGTCTCAATCGTGATATCAGAAGTCTTTTCGACAGCAGGGCTGATAGGACTTGCCTTTCTGCCGGACCTGTTGCCCGATGCGTTTGCGGGGATTCTCATCAGCGTAACGGTATATGCCATGGGCTGCGGACTTATTGAAGTACTGGCAAGCCCTATTGTTGAAGCGTGCCCGTTTGAGAATAAGGAAGCTACCATGAGTCTTTTGCATTCCTTTTACTGCTGGGGCTCAGTGGGAACAATAGTGATCTCAACGCTGTTCTTTGCGATATTCGGTATAGACAGCTGGAGATGGCTTGCTGTGATCTGGGCTTTGGTTCCGGCAATAAACATATATAACTTCGTAACCTGTCCCATAGTCCCGATAGTTGAAGAAGGGCAGGGGATGGGCATCAGACAGCTGGGGAAAAGACCTCTTTTCTGGGTTGCCATATGCCTTATGGTGTGTGCCGGAGCATCAGAGCTTGCAATGGCACAATGGGCCTCAGCATATGCTGAGGCAGCTCTTGGATTATCCAAGACGATTGGTGATCTTATGGGACCGTGTATGTTTGCGGTAACAATGGGTATAAGCCGTGCTATATATGGTAAATATGGTGAGAAATTGAATCTGATACGATTCATGATCGGATCGGGGGCTTTATGTGTCTCCTGCTATCTGCTGGCATCGCTTTCATCAAATCCTGTCATGGGACTGATCGGATGTGTGTTGTGCGGATTTTCTGTCGGTATAATGTGGCCGGGAACAATAAGCATATCATCCCAAAAGTTTCCCACAGGCGGAACTGCGATGTTTGCACTACTTGCAATGGCAGGAGATCTCGGCGGAAGTATAGGACCTGCGATTGTCGGCAAGGTTACACAGTATGCCGGGGATAATATCAGAACAGGAATGAGAGTAGGACTTATTTTTCCGGTTGTGCTCATCCTAATGCTTATTATATTGAGCAAGACGGCAGTAAGAAAAGCTCAAAGCTAAGAATCTGATGATACATAAAATCCGAAGATAATCTTACAAAAGACAGACAAAGATTTAATGAGTAGAAAGTAAAATCAGAGTATTATTTTTGATCGCGGTTATTAAAGTTGCCACCAGCAGCATACAGTAGCCCTGAGCTTTCTACCGTACGCAGCAGGTAAACAGCAACTCGCCCTAGAAATGCCACAAACACAGCGCTTAGGACATTGAAAAAGTTCTCAAAGAGATAATCATCTGCTATTGCAGATTACAGAAGACTCGGTACAATGTACCGGGTCTTTTTAGTATGCAGGGGGAGTCAATGGGGACGGTTTTGTTTGACTCCCTTAATGATGTGATAAGGGTTATGCGATTAACCCATTGTGAATA
>NZ_CAMVPU010000159.1 GCF_947169445.1 uncultured Butyrivibrio sp.
TTCCGTTGCCTTGATATCCTGCTTAATGACTTCTGCTGTATCATCAAGAGCTTCTATCTGTTCCTCTTTGGCTTGACACTTGGTTTCAAGCTCCTCATACTCCTTTTGCTTGACCTTCAGGTAAAACTCCTTTGAGAAGTCACTATTTCTTCCCTTCTCTTTAGGTTTTAGTGTCTCACCTTCAAAGATCTCAGGATGTTCACTCATCTGCTTCGAAACAAATTCGTGCATCTTATCCTGGATGATCTCAAGTCGTTCCTGATCAAAAACTTTGGTCTTGGCAACCTGTTTGCTTAACCCTCTCTTGTATCCTGTAGCCACCGGAACTCCTATCACATGCATATGAGGTGAATTCTCATCCATGTGTATTACCGCTGAAGCTATCTTGAACTCCGGAACAATCTCTTTTAAAAATTCGAGCTGTTCCTTTAACAGAGGTTTCATTGCTTCCCACTGTTCCGGAGACTTATCTGACCAGAATTCCATATCTCCGGTTTGTATTATAACCTCTACTGCCACATCATTCTTTTTGCTTTCGGATACATATTCCAGGTAATCGGATATCTGCCTGTCGTTCCTTTTACCTTTATTGTATTCCTCCAATGCCTGTGTAAATTCCTTGTCGTAAATCTCTTTTACATCATCAAGGATATTTACCTCGCTGCCCTCAACCACTTCAATCATTTCTTCGCTATATTCTGTACTCTGATATTGCCTTAGATTGTGTTTGCTGACAGAAACTACATCACGCACTTTTGCTATAGAATGCTTTTTGCATGATATATGAAATGTTTGTGTTATCAAAGTAAACCCTCCTTTCGCGATAAAATCAAATTAGCAAAGCCGCCGGCAGGCCCCTCGGAGAGCCCCCGGATAATGATGTGTAATGTCATTATCCATAGGGGGTTACCCATAACGACACGTTATGGGGAAGCTCGCTCCGCTCGCCTGTCAAACCATTCATTCCTTGGCTGATTATTACCGGAGCGTGTCACGCTCCCGTTCAATCCATCAAGGGAAATCACCATCTAAAATCCTTGTGCATTCCCACCATGTCGAGGTAGTCCTGACGAGCTTTTTCTTTCTCAGCTTCTGTGGGTGCTGTCTTGAACTTTGAATAGATTTCGTGCCTTGCTAATTTTTCCATCTTGTCCTCAAGTTCTTTTTTGATCAGATCAGTATCTTCGTCGAACTCAAAGACCAGTAATCGTATCAGCCTTATAAATAATTCCTGTGATATCTGTACGTTTTTCATTCGTTCCTTTCTTCTAGTCCGCAACAATGCAGTGTCTTTGTCTTTTTACAACCTTGCAATCTTAAGAGTGTAACTTCAGGCACCTTACATTGTTGCGGTCTTGATTATCATTCGTTCTCTTTCAATATCCAGTACCAGGTATTGTTGATTCTCCTGGCTTTTATTCCAAGTTCGTTTTTGGCTATTTCCAGAGTTCTTTTTGATATATCCTCTTCTTTAGCCAGTTCTACTGCCTCGTTACTTGGGATCATATTATGGTCTTCAGCCAATTCTCTCAGAAGAGCTATCGCCTTTTCCTGCTTATTCGCTTTCGGTGCAATTCCTCCGAGAACTTCGTCTGCGGTTATTTCATAATCTCCAATCCACTCGAATCCCTTTTCTGATAATCTGAAGGCCTTTGAATGTCCAAATGCTGCTAAGTTGTTCTTTATTTGGACTATTGCCCTTAGTTCCGGTTCTCCTTCTATCCTTCCTACCAGCAGGACACTTCTTGCTACTGCGTAGAAGTCAATTGATCCCATCCCTCTATAGGCTGCCTTGTTTCCGGAAGCTTTGTTCATGTGTCCGATTAGGATGATTGCACATTTGTACTTCTCCGCCAGAGCTCCCAGCTTCTTAGTCATATCTCTTGCTTCGTTAGCTCTATTCATATCCATTCCGCCTCCGAGATATGCCTGTAGTGGATCCATAATCAAGAGTTTTGCTCCGGTCCTTATGATTGCCTGTTCAACTCTCTCATCTACCATTGATAGCGATTTATCACTCTCATCTATCACATGGATTTTGGAGCAGTCAGCCCCGGCACCTTCAAGTCTTGGCTTTACCGTATCAGCCAGTCCGTCTTCTGCTGTCTGATATATGATGTTTATTGGTTCCTCACTCTGCAGACCTGTATCTAACGAAATTCCTTTTGATAACTTCGCTGCTGCATTTAGTACAAAAGTTGTTTTTCCATCTCCGGGATCTCCCTGAATGATAGTAAGCTTTCCATATGGTATAAACGGATACCATAGCCAGGAAACTTCTTCAGCTTCTACATCTGACATCTGGATAAGCTTTAATTCTGGTTTGCTTGTTTCCATTTAGATTCCTCCAATCTTACTTTTTTGTTGAACTTGGCCGGAACCCTTGCTATACTTTATTTAATCGAATTTACAAAAGCTCCGGCTTTTCATTTACTCTCTTGTTACCAGCAAGAGAGTTTTTTCTTTTTAGACTGCTTCTGGACTAAAGTATCCAATCTCTTCCCACACCTTTCTGTCTGGACAATAGTAGTTGTATTCACTGGAATTCTCTTTCTTCATGGCATATCCAAATTTGAATAT
>NZ_CAMVPU010000160.1 GCF_947169445.1 uncultured Butyrivibrio sp.
AAAAAGAAATATGTGCGTTACCAGGAAGGCGCTGAGCTCTACTCAATGGGGCTTCATACTTTCGAAAAGCTGGCTAAGGACGCAAGAGCCACGAGGAAGGTCAGAGGAGTTGTTCTGTGTAACACGGAAAAAATTGATGAGTTTATAGAATCATGTTGGGAGGAGGATGATTTTTATGAGTAAGGTTATCAGCGTAGCAAACCAGAAAGGCGGAGTCGGAAAAACCGTCACCAGCGTAAATCTAGGTATTGGTCTTGCAAGAGAAGGCTATAAGGTCCTTATGATCGATGCGGATCCACAGGGCAGTATGTCAATCAGCCTTGGCTGTGATGAACCTGACAGACTTGATTACTCTCTTGCCACAGCACTTGTAAATATCATCAATGACGAGCCTGTAGATATAACAAGAGGTCTCATCCATCATCCTGAAGGTGTAGATCTTATGCCGGGCAATATAGAACTCTCAAGTTTAGAAATCAGCATGACAGGAGTTATTAGCAGGGAGACAATCCTTAAAGAGTACGTAGACAAGGCCAGAGAAGTATATGACTTCATTATTATTGATTGTATGCCTTCTCTTGGAATGTTGACCATAAATGCCCTTGCTTGTGCAGATTCGGTAATTATTCCATGCCAGGCCGCATATCTTCCTGTAAAGGGCCTTCAACAGCTTATAAAGACAATTGGAAGAGTAAAGCGTCAGCTCAATCCCAAGCTCGAAATAGATGGAATTCTCATCACTATGGTGGATAACAGGACCAATTATGCAAAAGACATTTCGGCTCAGATTTACGAAGCATATTCATCAAGTATAAATGTTTTTGAGACAGAGATTCCGCTATCAGTCAGAGCTGCTGAAATAAGCGCTTCAGGAAGCAGTCTCTACGTCTATGATCCAAAAGGAAAAGCAGCATTTGCTTACACATCATTCATAAGGGAGGTAATGGACAATGGCACAAAGAGTTGGACAGAAAGTAAAGCTATCTAGTATTGATGAGCTCCTGGGTGTTCCAAGTATGGAGGGAACTGTAGATCTGGATGTTATGACCATTTATCCCTTTGAGAATCATCCATTCAGAGTTGTAGATGATGAAAAAATGGATGAGCTTGTTGAGAGCATCAAGGAAAGCGGTGTTCTCACTCCGGTTCTTGTAAGACCGGATGATGAGGGCAATTATGAGATGATCTCAGGGCACAGACGCCTTCACGCTGCAAAAAGAGCCGGTTTAAGGAAGATTCCTGCAATTATTAAGGAAATGACCAATGATGATGCGACTATTGCCATGGTTGACTCTAATATGCAAAGGGAAGAGATTCTTCCAAGCGAAAGAGCTTTTTCACTCAAAATGAAGATGGATGCCATGAATCATAGAGGAAGCCGCTCAGATTTAACTTTGTCCACTGAGCGGACAAAGTTCCATTCGGCAGAGTCAGTTGGCGAGACAGTAGGTTTAAAGCACTCACAGATTCACCGATATATTCGACTGACATATCTAATTCCGAAGCTTTTAGACATGGTTGATGCTGGTAGATTGGCCCTTGCTGTAGCACAGGAATTATCATACTTCAATAATACCTACCAGCAATGGCTCTGGGAATACATCCACGAGAACGGCATGATCAAGCAGGAACAGCTCATGGACCTCCGCCAATACCGAGATGATGACTCTCTCACCCAGGAACAGATGATAGACATACTTATACAGAAGAGAGCAACTCCTCAGATCAAGAAAAAAGTCACATTCAACGAGAGGAAACTTAACAAGTATTTTCCTGCCTACTACTCTCAGTCTGAGATTGAGCGTATCATGATCAGCCTCCTGGAGGAATGGAAAAGAACTCACGAAAGCGAGGACACTTAATAATGATGGAATACTTTTATGGTGCGCAGTCATCACAGTTTGCTTCGGTGGAGATCCCAAAGGAGCTTCTGACAGGGAAGGTGTTTTCTTCCCTGTCTCCCGGAGCCAAGCTTATGTACGCCGTGCTACTCGACAGAATGCGTGAAGCCAAAAGGCACAGCTGGTATGATGAGCAGAACCGGGTGTATATCCTTTATCCACTGAGAAAATTGGAAGAAGACATCGGCTTTTCAAGACACACAGTAATCGATTGTATGAAAGAACTCGAAGAAATTGGACTGATATTACGACTACAGGAAAAGGGAAAGCCCAATAAGATCTACGTCAAGAATTTCAACAGACAAAAGATTTTTCAGCTGATTGGGTAGTGCAAATATTGCACCACTATACGTCATAGGACGTCGTAGAAAGTCATTGATTGGAGGAGAAAAGAGCTTTGAGCGAAAAGATAACATTTGACTATTTTTATGGTCAGGAATCTGAAATGCATGCTTATTACAGGCTGCCTAAGCTTCTTTTTACAAATAAGATATTCAGAAACATGAGCTCTGATGCCAAGATCCTGTATGGTCTGATGCTGGATAGAATGTCAATTTCGCAGAAAAATAAATGGATAGATAGTGAAAATAGGGCATTTATCATATATTCTCAGCAGGAAGCCATGGAAATGCTGGGCTGTAAGGAGAATAAGGCTATAAATCTTTTTAAGGAGCTGGAG
>NZ_CAMVPU010000161.1 GCF_947169445.1 uncultured Butyrivibrio sp.
AGGCGACTTCTAGTATTCCGGCATTGCTAACTTATGCGCATACGGGACTTGAACCGGAAATTCACCACGTACCAATAATTCTAATCAATCCGTTATTTCTCCACCGGCTTCCCTAAGGTCGAACAAGGAAACAATCTTAAATTCCTTCTTCTCAGTATCCACATCCCTAAACCAGATACTTCCACTATTGATGCAAGCGCCTTGCCAGTTCGCCCATAGATCTGTTATGTCCCATGATGCAAGCGCTGTCATCTCTTCCTCGTTGAATCCTGTATTATTTACATATGCAATAAACTCTTCCTTGTTGTTGCATAAGTTATTATCATCTTTAGATCCAATTGGGTACTGTATCATATCTCCTACAGTATTCCAGTCTTTTGCATTAACTGCATCTATTACCCTTTTTGCAAAGGCCTCTACTTCGGCATTGCTTGCATCCGTAAACACATCATACTTGCTTTCTTCTGTACTGCTTGCTGCCGTTCCAGCATCTGTGCTGTCAGCATTTTTAGCTTCTTTGCTTTCTTTTTCTGCATTATTTCTTATATCCACAGTCGATGCATTATCTGCTGGCTCTGCAACTTTTTCCACCTGGATGTCTTTTGACTCAGCATTGTCGGATGAGCCATTGCATGCAGTAAGCATGCTACATACCGCAATAAGCGCGCATAAACCAAAAACATTTCTTTTCATTAGTATCTATTACCTTTCCTCAAATTATTAGGGCAGCCATTATGACTGCCCATTAAATCATAGATTTATTAAATCCTTGTATTCCCTTGCTTCTTTCTGAACCTCCTTTCTGAGTCTCTGGACATCCATGAAATGCTCAGCTTCGGCAAGTATCTTCTCCTTTCTTATTCCGGCTTCGGCCTCAACAATCTCCTTCTTCTCTGAAGCCGCCAACTTGATTTTCTCAGCTTCCGCCTTGGCATATCCACGGATTTTTTCGTCTTTGTTTCGTTTCATGTTTCTTATAACCATCATACCGATCATCTCTAATCATGAGCTTTTTGCTGCCTTGTCATATTGCTGTCTTGTTATCTTTCCGTCTGTCAGAAGCTGCTTTAGCCTAACCTTTGACATCTTGGCAAGAGTAGCAGCTGTATACTTCCCTGGCTGTGACTTGATACTATCTTCAGATATTGTTACCTTTTCCGCCTGATTCTTTGCTATCTGCTTCTCGGATATCTCCAATGTATCCCCGTCTTTACTGATAGCATCATAATTCTTTCTTAATTCAGGTGTCTTGGCTCTAATCTCACCATCAACTTTTGTCACATGTTCCTGGTTTGTTGCTTCAGCGGCCTTAGCTGCTTCCGGTGCTTTTGAAACATTGTTGATATCCATAAGGACTACCTTCCTTTCTCTGAAAAGGTTTTACATTTAAGGCAAGTATATATGCCCAATCTTAAAATAACCTTGAAACTTCACAGAATATCTTTCCTGAACTTAAACATTCCCTCGAACTCTTCAGCTTCATCATCGCACAAATCATGCGGATCATTAGGATCCGGATGGAACCTGTTAAAGAACTCAACTATATGAAAGCCACATCGATTCACGTAGAAATGGATATTGCGTTTCTCAAAATAAGGAGTTACAGTCTCCCAGACCTTAACCTCAGGATGCATTTTTTCCATCAGGCACCAGGCCGAATAGCCCAGTCCCTTGCTGTGTGCTGATGACTTTACAAAAAGAAGGTCAAGTTCACCTACTTCTCCCAATACATGCACTACCATTCCGCCGACTTTTTCACCGTCAGCTATTATCCTGAAAGCCTGCCCTTCATCAATAGACCTCTCAATAGTCGCTTTTGAGATTATTTCTCCATCTTCCTCAAAATGGGAATCACGACAGCCAAACTCCTCAAGAGCGCCATATCTGAAGGCTTCCTGGTTATCTAAGATGAACTGTTCTCTATCATTTTCTTCCAATGGCTTTAAAGTCACATTCATATCGTTTTCCCTCTTTTCTCAAAGATAATACAGCGATTGGCGTGTAAAAGCTCCATGATGAGTCTTCCGGATTCTGCCACAATAACCGCTCCAAAGAAATCCAGGATAACATGCTGCTTAATGAAAACAGTGCTCATAAATACCAGGACGCTCATTATAACCATTGTAAGCCTATATCTGTTATCAACGTCTTTCATTTCCAATGCTGCCTTCATGATAATATAGCTCTCAAGGCAGTGTATTGAAGGAAAAAGATTTGTCGGCGCATCTACTTTATACAAAAGAGCTACTGCCTGACTAAAGACGTCACTGCCGGTGACTTTTCCCCTGAGCATCATTGTGGGAAATGCAAGGAAAATGATCCCAACAATGAGCTTGGATATCATTTCGCCGCCCATTACCTTGTCGCAGTAATCTTTACCCTGCCTGGCAATCACTATATATCCCACTATCCACTGAACAAAGGCCAGTACATAGGGAATAATAAATATAGGGATAAACGGAATGTGATAATCCATGACTCCGGACAGATCATAATGAGTCATCTTATCAGTGATAAGCCTTGTTCCCCAGAAA
>NZ_CAMVPU010000162.1 GCF_947169445.1 uncultured Butyrivibrio sp.
TAAGCGATTCATCCCCAACCTGACGGAAGGGGTTTTCTCGCAGAGGTACTATAATTGAGATCTATCCATTCTCCTTCACTTCCCTCAGCATTTGGAAGATCCCCGAAGCTACCATCTCCTTCCTGATATTCGTAGCCATTTTCTCCGTCATGTACGCTACCGGAAATAATAATTTCCTCGCGCTGAAGATATTTCGCCGGAACATAAATCCCACTTGGTCCCCAGGGCTGCAGAACTCCAACGCTGATGTCATAGTCAATATCATAAAAATCTATAGCAACAAAGGCGCCGTACCCTACAGCTTCTGCCGGTAACAGAGTCACCTTCGCTTCATCTTCGGCCAGGTTAAGAAGATATCTTACAGCCGTAACAGGATCAAAAAGTTTCTTATAGTTACCTGTCGCATTATTCTTAGCATTTCTGTTTAATGCCGAGCCAAGTCCATTCTGCGAATAGTCCAGTGCATCAGATAGCATGCTGCTGGCATCCAATGCCATCCCGTACTCTTCTGAAGATTCAACATCCTCATAGCTTTCGAATTTCTCAGAAACTACCTTGTAATCACCATTATCATCTTTTTCTACTCTGATAGTTTCCTTCCACAAATATACATGTGGCTCAGAGTCCGTAGCGCAGTAATAAATCTCAGCCTCTGTTTCATCCGCACCGTTATATGTAAAAGCGCAGCTGTGCTTGGAATCAGGATTCATACCCGGCCATGGACTGGACCAGCCAAATACTGCGCTGTCGCCATCAATTTCTAGCAGTCCTTCCCTAACCAGGTTATCCCGAACATCATCAGTTACTGCCCCAAGTATCCCGTCTGCATTTCTGTCCTTGAAGTTCTCGCACCATTGTTGGATAAACCTTTCCCTGGTCATTACGATATTTGCTTCCGCATCGCTGGTTTCATCTGATATATCTTCACCCTTGGACAAGCTGGTAAAAAAGCTTGATGAAAGTACCAAACATATGGCAACAAGCGCAGTGACAAGAAGCAGCGTAGGTTTTCTATAATTAAAAATCTGCTTTATTCTCGTTCCAACGCCAACCTCTCCAAAAGCCAGAGGATATGCAAGAACAAAGCGTTTGTGCGTACTGCACAGAAGAAGTGAGTTGGCATAGGATTTCTTTTCATCAAGGGACATATGGCTGATTACCTTCTCGTCACAGGCAAGCTCTATGTCTTTGCAGAAAAGAGCATATGACACCCATAATAGCGGATTGAACCAATATACCGCCAACAAAAGAAAGCCGAACTGTTTTCTGAGATGATCAAGCCTCTTAATATGTGCCTTTTCATGGGCAAGAACGTTCCTAACAGTTTCATCATCAAGTCCTGAAGGCAGATATATCACAGGTTTAAAAACTCCCAGGATAAATGGAGTCTCTATCTCATCGCAGACATATACATTACTCTCATTTTCAAGTCTAAGGGATTCTCTCGTCCTCTTACGAATCGAAATATAACTGAACACAACATAGGCCAGGATAACCAGCATTCCAAAAAGCCAGAGCATCTGAAGTCTTACAAAGAGATCTCTTCGCCAAAGTGATGAATCCGTATTAGAATCAGGAATAGGTTCTGTGACTATGATCTGCTCTGTTGGAAGATAATCAGTCACTTCACCATCAGTAGCTGCAGGATTCTCCTCATTTGGTGTGTATTCATGGGTCGTAGCCTCAGCTGTAAAAGCCTCGTCATCATCCGTGATGACATATATCATGCTGTCAGAGTCATTTGCTCCGACAAAGTAAGATTCTATTCCATCCCCAAACCTTGGCATAAAGCCGATTGATGCTTCTATCTGAAAAGGGAAAAGAAGTCTTAGCGCCACAATAGCCCACAGAACTCCCATAAACCATTTTGGTGCCTTCTTAAGCAGAAATCTTATCAGAATTACAGCCATCATTAGAAAAGAAGCTGCTATGCTGATCTCGATGATTTTAATAAACAATGTCCCCATACATATTTCCTCCGCAAGTCTACTTTATCAGTCTTTCGCATTGTCGATTATTTTCTTTATTTCCGATATCTCTTTTGATGACAGCTTCTGTCTCGAAGTAAATGCAGCAAGAAACGCCGGCAATGATCCGCCAAAGGTCTCTTCAACAAACTGCTCGCTCTTCCTCGTATAAAACTCTTCCTTCGAAATCAATGAAGTTACTACTCCATCATCATTCTTAAAAAGCCCTTTGTCACAAAGCTTTTTAAGAACCGTATAGGTTGTTGATTTCTTCCATCCCAGTTTTTCAGCACATAATCTCACAAGTTCACCTGAACCAACAGGCTCATTTTCCCATATAAGCTCAGCAAACTGCATTTGAACTTCCCCAATTTCCATAACCGCTCTCCTTTATCATTTGGTCTATACCCTATCGACCATTTTAGTTTATACCCTATAGACCAAACTGTCAAATTAATATAAAAAAAGAGAAGCATCTTACGCTTCTCTCTTACTGCCGGCCTTGCCTTTCTTTTGTACCAAATTTGTACCACTTTTGCAGAATATAGTA